>NZ_VCYH01000007.1 GCF_030464345.1 Methanoculleus frigidifontis
CCGAGCGGTAGCTCTCGAGAAAATCCAAAAGAACCCCTAAAGGCAAGAGTTCAGGAAGAAAGCGGCTCAGCAGTGGCGGAACGAAAGAGCAAATCCTTGATGGAAGAGAGGGTTAATCGCAATTCTCTTAAGTTTCGCGGTCCAGGCGCTCAGCTCCGAGTACATCGCCCGTGTCGGGGAGATGCTTCCAGGCGGTGTCTACGACGTTCCCGCCGAGCTCGACGAGATGATCGCGGGACTGAAACTGGCATCCCTCGGCATCACCATCGACACCCTGACAGCCGAGCAGGAGCACTACATGACCAGCTGGGACATCGGGACATAATGTTCCCGGATGTCCGTATTTCTCATATTTTTTCTTTTGAAACAGCTCGTTGCAGTCCAGGCGGAAGCGCCGGGTTCATGTCTGCGTCTGCACTGAATCGCGACTGCACAGCCCCCCATCCTCATTAATCAGATTTCATTAATACGGCGGAATTGCGAAAGGGGCGCCGTCCGAAGTAAAGATTATTTCATTAACTAACTCTCAATGTATAGTTATTTAAATAATATCAATTGACACCTATCTGGTATACACAGAAAAGAGGGGTCTCCTATGAAGTTTCATGGTAACAGTATACTGCTGGTGTCGGCCCTCCTGATCGTAGCCGCACTCATGGCTGCAGGCTGCACCGGCACGACGGAGGCGCCGCCCTCCGAAGAACAGACGACACTGACTGTTTTTACCGCCGCATCCCTGACCGGTGCCTTTACCGATATCGGAAAGGCTTACGAGTCTCAGAATCCGGGTCTGAAGATCGATCTCGTCTTCGATGGCTCGCAGGCGCTTCGAACGCAGATCGAGCAGGGAGCATCTCCTGACGTCTTCGTCTCGGCGAACGTCAAGCACATGAAGGCGCTCGAGGTCGCCGGGTTCATGGACAACGAAACCGTGGAGCTCTTCGTTGAAAACTCCGTGGCGGTCATCGTCCCCGTTGACAATCCGGCGAACATCACGACCCTTACCGACCTCGCAAACCCCGGCGTGAAGCTTGTCATCGGCACCAAAGACGTGCCGTTCGGCTCGTACACCCGCCAGGTGCTCGATAAGATGGCGAACAGCTCCGCCTACGGTGCCGAGTACAGAGAGGCCGTGATGGGCAACGTTATCTCCGAGGAGACGGCGGTGAGCTCCGTCGTGCCGAAGCTGACGCTTGGCGAAGCGGATGCCGCCTTCGTCTACAAATCCGATATCAAGCAGGAATACCGCGACGAACTCACCCGGATAGACATCCCGGCCGAGTATAACGTCGTCGCACAGTATCCGCTCGGAATCCTTGCCGAGTCACAGCAGAAAGACGCCGCGGCAGCGTTCGTTGCGTTCGTGCGCGGCACTGACGGCAGTGGCATCCTGACAGAGTATGGATTCGATCCGATACCGCAAGGCCAGTAACTTCGTCAGGGATATCTCCTGGAGGCAGGTGCGCCGAACAGGGCTCACCCTTCTCCTCATTCTCCTTCTGGCCTTATTTCTCCTCTTCGTCACGGTACCAATAGCCTCGCTCTTCCTCCGGATCACTCCCGAGGCGTTCTTCAGATCGCTTGCGGAACCGGTGGTGCTCGACGCCCTGGCGCTCTCGCTCCTCACCGCAGCGATCAGCACGGTGATCGTCATCCTCTTCGGAACGCCGCTCTCCTACATCAACGCACGGAGGGAGTACAGAGGCAAGGAGCTCGTCGATACCCTCACCGACCTTCCGATCGTCCTCCCGCCCGCGGTGGCCGGCATCGCCCTCCTGATGGCCTTCGGGCGGCGGGGCGTTGTCGGGGAGTATCTCGACGCCTTCGGGATCCAGATCGCGTTTACCACGTTTGCTGTTATCTTAGCGCAGGTCTTCGTCGCCTCACCCTTCTATATCCGGCAGGCACGGGCGAGCTTCGAGGCGGTCGATCGGATCTACGAGGATGCTGCCCGGACACTCGGGGCGTCCCGGCTGCGGGTGCTCCTCCGCGTCACCGTGCCCATCGCCTGGGCCGGTCTCGTCTCCGGAGCCATCCTGACCTTTGCCAGGGCGCTCGGTGAGTTCGGTGCGACGATCATGTTCGCCGGCAACTACCAGGGCAGGACGCAGACGATGCCGCTTGCGATCTACACGACGATGCAGGGGAACATCTACGACGCCATCAGCCTTGCGATTCTTCTCGTGATCATCTCGTTCGCCGTTATCCTGGCGGTCAAGTTCGTTACCCGGAGGAAGACCTGATGCTCTCTGTCGATGCCGGAAAACAACTCCGTGACTTCTCTCTTGAGCTCTCCCTCACCATTCGTGAACGTGAGACGCTCGTTCTCATCGGGGAGAACGGGGCGGGCAAGTCAACTGTCCTGAACCTCATCTCGGGTATCCTCTCTCCTGACCGCGGGGAGATAACGCTCGCCGGGCGGACGCTCTTCTCCGACAGGCTCGGGATCGATATGCCGACCGAGGAGCGGAAGATCGGCCATCTTTTCCAGTCCTATGCTCTCTTCCCGCACCTGTCGGTCTTTGAGAACATTGCCTTCGGTCTCCGGTGCCGGAAGATCCCGAAAGCCGAGATCGCCGAGCGTGTCGCCGGGCAGCTCGCGGCGCTGCACCTTGCCGACCTTGCGGACGTCAATGTCGGCAGGCTCTCGGGCGGGCAGCGCCAGCGGGTGGCCCTCGCCCGCTCGCTCGTCCTGCAGCCCGACCTGCTGCTCCTCGACGAACCGCTCGCAGCCGTCGACGTCCGGGCTCAGGGCGGGATGCGCCGCGAGCTTCGAAACCGGATCCGGCAGGCCGGTATTCCCTGTATCATTGTCACTCATAACCTCAAAGACGCTCTTGAACTCGGCGATCGCGTCTGTCTTCTCGAAGCGGGAAAAGTGGTCCTGGAGGGAACGCCCGATGAGGTGCTGCAGTCGCGTGAGAACGCGTTTATCGCGAGTTTTGCCTGCGAATGCCAGCATGATGCCGGAAACAGCTACTGAAGTTTCCTTCCTCCTCCTCACCCCTCCCGGACGCAGTAGAGATACTCCTGGGCGTAACCAGCGTACTCACCGAAGTACTCCCGTGCAAACCGCCGGATCCGGTCGTACTCCTTCGGGGTGCACGCTGTGCCCTGGAGGTCCGGCAGGTATGTCTGCGCCACGATCCGCCGTATCCAGACATCGACCGGGAACGCCTCGAAGAACCCGAACGCAAAGAGGAGGACACAGTCCGCCGCCTTTGGTCCGACACCGCGAAGCCGCATCAGTTCCGTTCGGGCCTCCTCAAACGGCAGCGATGCGATGGTTTCAGCCCAGTCCGGGTGCCGGACGGCGAACGCCGCAGCTTCGCAGACGGCGCTCGTCCGGTAGCCGAGCTTGCAGTCCCACAGGTCGGTGTGGCAGACGCCGGCGAGCGCTTCCGGCGCCGGGAACGTATATGCGGTGCCGAACGGGCCTTCGATCGGGGTGCCGTAACGTTCCGCCATCAGGAAGACCCGCCGTTTTACCGCCGGGATATTGGTGTTCGTGGCGCAGATATAGGAGACGAGGCACTCCCACGGCTGCTGGCGGACTATCCGAAGGCCGCAGCAGCACCGGATCGCGTCATGGATGGCCGGGTCGCGATCGATCGAGGCGAGGATGGCGGGAAGGTCCTGGTCGAGCCGGAAGTAGTCCCGAATACGCGCTTCGTCCCCACCGTGGAACGTCAGGCTGCTGCCGTCCTGCCGTATCCGGATCGCCGTATCGCCGACGATGCCCTGCCACCACCCCGCACGCAGCTCCCAGCGGAACGCCTGGCCGCAGGAGAGCGTCCGCTCGAGATCGAACGGCTGGTCCGGGCGGAGTCTGATCGTCGTCATGGTGTCGTGAGAGCCCTGTCGCGTTTCGTGACCGGGCGGTAAAAGAGTATGGGGCGAAAGAGATCACTCTTCGGTTTTTTCGCTTCGGTAGAGGCAGGACTGCACGTCCTGGCCGAGCTTGCCGATCGCGTCCGACCGGCAGCGGGCGCAATGCCGCATCTGCTTGATGTAGGGAGCGCAGGCATCCTGCATCTCCCGCTTCTCCTTCGGTGTCGGCGGGGTGATGTCGGCGAACTTGTACTGCGGGATGAGCGGGATGACGTTGAAGGTATACGCACCCATCTCGCTCACCCTCTTTGCGATCTCCACGATGTGGTCGTCGTTGATCCCCGGGATGTACACCGTGTTGATCTTGACGAACATCTTCTTTGCGACCGCCATCTCGATGCCCTTCAGCTGCTGGGAGAGGAGGATATCTGCAGCCTCCCGGCCGTGGTACGTCTTCCCCTGGTAGGTGACATGCGAGACGATCTTCTCCCCGATCTCCGGGTCGACGGCGTTGAGGGTCACGGTCACGTTGCCGACGCCGTAGCGGTCGAGTTCCTCGATCGACTCGGGGAGCAGAAGGCCGTTTGTGCTGATGCACATGATGAGCTTCGGGAACTCCTCATGCACCAGCCTCAGCGCCTCGAATGTCTCTTTGTTTGCGAGCGGCTCTCCCGGCCCGGCAATGCCGATGACCTTGACGTACGGGTATTCCTTCACGACGCGCCGGACAAGATACAGAGCCTCCTCCGGTGTGAGCACCCTGCTGGTCACACCCGGGCGGCTCTCGTTGACGCAGTCGTAGTCCCGGACGCAGTAGTTGCACTGGATATTGCATTTCGGGGCAACCGGAAGATGGCACCTGCCGAAGGCGTGGCACGCCTTTTCAGAATAGCAGGGATGTTCGGCGATCTTGCGCATCTGCTCCGGGTCGTACGGAACCTCCCTGCCGTTGATCAGGGTAGTGGGATTTTCTTCTTCGGCAGCCATGTATGGTACACTATTCCCACTGAAGGGTAAAATAGTATTTGGGATCCGGCACTGTTCCCGCGGCCTGCTCACTGGTTCGTACGTGCCGGCGGCTGTTCTGCCCGTTCGTGTGTCAGTTCCAGGATGCCGGCATCGCGATCAGCCTTCCGGACGGCAGCGGTGTTCCGGTCGAGGATGATCTGCAGATCCGGTACGACGAGGTACACCGGGAAGAACCCGAAGAGGTCGTGATACTCCGTCTTGTAGACACGGAGGCGGAGGTATCCAACGCTCATGGCTCTGATGTCGGCGGCGATGCTGTCATCCGCCCCGCCGCTCCCCTGCACCGACGCTGCAAGGCCGTCAAGACGCGTGAGGAGATGGTCTCTGAGCGTCTGGATCTTGTCGTCGCCGATCTGCAGGAGGAGCTGCTTGCTGTAGGCTCCCTGCAGGTACCGGGCGATGATCACCTGGGAGAGGAAGATCAGAGCGGTGGGCAGGATATTCCACCCGAGCGAGTAATCGATCGAGTCGAGGAAGTTGTTCAGCGTCATGCCGGGGAGAAGCATCGCGGATATGACCAGGATCCCGGAGAGTGCCCCGAGTGCTCCGACCAGCAGGACCACCCGCAGTCCGGCACGCCACCCCGTCCGGATCTTCTTCCGGGCATCCTGGCTCATGCCGATGATGGACTTTGAGAACCGGCTGTGATAGGGCTTCATATGCCATATTGCTGCGTAAAAGACGATGATCGCCAGTGACTGCAGCGTTATCAGAATGGCGGCGCCCGGCTCGAGTGAACCTGCGATGAATCCGCTGTAGAGCGAGAAGAGGATGTTGATGCCGTAGATGAGGCCGAATCCAATGGCAAGCGGCTGGCTGTTGATGAAGAATACGTCCCAGAGTACCTTTCCGATCGTCTTCGTCTGATCCGAACGTGAGTCTTTTGCTATCCCGATATCCCGGAGAAGGCCGACGAACTCGGTGATCGCGCCGGGGTCCGGGACGCTCATCTTCGAACGCTCCGTCGGGATCATCAGGATGAACGGATTCACCATATAGAGGATGAAACTCGAGATGATCCAGTAGAGCATGTACTGCGGGAGAAACAGCAGGAAGACAACGTTGCCGAGGACTGCTGCAAGGATAAACAGGCCTGTCCAGTGAAGCTTCTCATTGTATGCCAGAAGGCTGTTCTGCTTCTGTTCTTCGCGAGCAATCTCCTCCCGAACATTGCTGCGTAGGTTTTCAAGTTCCCTCAGATGCCTCTCAGTTATTTCCCTGTTCGGCAGCGGTATCACCTGTAATAAAGAATGGTGTCCTGAAGGATATTTATCACCTGTCCTTGAGGCTCCATCCTCCGACGGTTGAACGTTTTTTCTTCGGGGATGCAGTGTGCAGGGAGGTTTTGGGGGCACGCCCGCACCGGCGATCCCACTCTGCAGGAAGTTCATGTGCCCGTGCCTCCGGTCCGATCCGCGATCACTCTGGCGATGAGTCTTGCCAGGTCTTCGATGCGGTAGGGCTTGGGCAGCACGTCGGTAAAACCGAATGCGGTGTGTTCGGCCATCACCGGATCGTTGCTGTACCCACTCGAGGCAATCGCCGATATGCCCGGAGAGAACTCGCGGATCTCTGCAACCGCTTCTTTTCCGCCCATTCCGCCCGGGACTGTGAGGTCTGCAATCACCACGTCAAAGGGTATTCCCGCATTCATGGCTTCCCGGTACCGGGCGACCATCTCCGCACCGTCACGGGTTACTTCTACGGAAAAGCCGTACTTTCTGAGCAGCTCCGGTATGACCTGTAAAATCCCCTCGTCGTCATCCATCAGGAGGATCCTGCCCGTGCCGGTTATCCGGCTTGATTCAACCTCTTTTTCTGTGACAGGCGCTTTTTCGGATGCCGGAAGGTAGATGGAAAATGCCGTGCCAGTACCCACTTCTGATTCCACGTCGAGTGCCCCGCCGTGGCGTTTTATGATGGAGAGAGTGGAGGCGAGGCCGAGACCGTTCCCGGTTTTCTTGGTGGTGAAGTAGGGATCAAAGATCTTTGAGAGGTTCTCGCGTGAGATCCCGGTGCCCTGGTCGCGGATCGTGATCCTGATGCACCGGCCGGGAGCCAGTCCCCACAGAGCATGGGCAAGGTCGACGTTCTCTGCCGTCACACTGATGACACCTCCTTCCGGCATTGCCTGATCGCCGTTGATGACGAGGTTCTGGATGACCTGACTGATCTGCCCCTCATCGACGTCGACGGGGTGAAGGTCGGACGCGATGGATATCTCGGGGCGTGATTTTGTTCCTCTCAGAACGAATTCCGTTGTTTCCCGGATGAGTTCTCCGATTTTGGCGGTCTGCTTCACCGGAGCCCCCCCTTTGGAGAAGGTGATGAGCTGGCGGGTGATCTGCCGGGCGCGGAGGGTGGCCTCTTCAGCCTCGGCCAGCCGTTCCTGAATGGGATCCTCCTCTTCCATCATCATCCTGGCGATCGTAATGTTGCCGGTGATGGCAGTGAGAATGTTATTGAAGTCATGGGCAATGCCACCCGCGAGCACGCCAACAGATTCGAGTTTCTGCGTCCGCAGGATCTCTTCTTCCCACCGGAGCCGCTCTGAGATGTCCCGGAAGACGATGACCGTGCCGATGGGCTTTTTCCCGCGATCGCGTATCGGCGCTGCGGAGAGGACGACCGGGTGTTCTTCACCATTTCTGGCGACCAGGACAATCTGGTTTGCAAGATCGATGACCCGGTCTTCCCGGAGGACACGCTCTGCCGGGTCATCGATCGGATCGCGGCTCTGGGTGTGGATGAGCCGGAGAACCGTACGGAGGCTTTGCCCGATCGCATCCAGTTCCGGCCAACCGGTGTCCCGTGCTGCAAGGCTGTTGATGAGCACTACGTTTCCGCGGGTGTCGGTTGCGATAACACCGTCTGCGATCGATGCGAGCGTCACGGCGAGTCTCTCTTTCTCTTCGGCGAGGCGTTCTTCAACCAGCCGCCGATCCCGGATCTCCTGAAGGAGGTGGTCGTTTGCGGCTGAGAGCGCTTCTGTCCGCTGGTCGACGAGTTCCTCAAGGTGGTTGCGGTGGCGCTCGAGTTCCTCCTCCGCCCGTTTTCGATCGGTGATGTCGCGTGCGATCGCAAAGATGCCTGTTGGTGTTCCGTCCTCCCGCTGGACCTGTGTGCTCACCTCGAGGATGCGGCGATCTCCATCTTTTCCGATGATCTCCGTCTCAAGGGTGACTCTCTCATCGTTCTCCGGCCGATCTGAAAATTTCGCCTTGATCTCGGGAAGAAAATGCGGGGGGATGAGCCTGGTGATCGGCATTCCCATCAGTTCATCGCGGGTGTAACCCGTAATCTGTTCGACCATCCGGTTTGCGGCAGTGATCCTGCCGCTGAAGCTGATCGTGAAGATGAGGTCTTTTGCGTCCTCTACAAGCCGGCTATACCGTTCTTCGCTGGTTGCCAGGCGTTTCCTCGATTGCATCAGCGAGTCGAGCATGCTGTTGACTGCGGCAGCGACCGATGTTATTTCGTCGTCTCCGTCCAGGGGCACCCGTGCCGAGAGTTCGCCTTCGTCCCCGATCTGCATGATCCTGGCGTTCAGGAGCGTCAGGCGGGAGAGTATTGTTTTTTCGAGGAGAAGCATGGTGACCGCGCCGAAGACCACAACGATCAGGAGGAGCGATATCAGGGGGTACTGCATCACCGCCATCCCCCGCTGGTAAATATCCCGCGGCATACCTGCCTTCAGCGTCAGGATGGGATCGCCGGAGATGTCATGGAGGAGTGCATACCCGGCAACGGTCTCCCCTGAGAGCGGACTGACGACGACCTCATCCTCACTGTCGAGTAGAATCCTGTTTGCTGCAGTGTAATCATCCGGTATGAACGGTGCGGAGAGTTCGGCAATTCTGAGGGTGAGTTCCGTTCTTTCTGAGAGCTCTTCAAGTTCGCGCCCATCGAGGTACCGGCCGACAATGATGGTTCCGATGGTGCCCGCGTTGTTGCCTGAGGTAATGGGGCGCGAGGCGATGAGCATCGGCCCGGAGCTGAGCTGGACAATCCCGGAAAGCCCGCCTTCGGAATCCGCTTCAGGGTTTCTGGCAAGTTCGCTGCTGGAGAGCTGGGTGAGGAGACTCTTTGGTGTCGGCATCTGGTGCTGGTAGTCGAGATTGACGTATTTGTGATCCAGAATCTGTCCTTTATCATTGGTGATCATCAATATGTTCAGATTCGACCCGGCGAACTTTTCATCGGGAAAATTGGTTGTGATGTATCCCGATTCCCCCTTTTCAACGAAAGCAACGGTCTCCTCTGCGCTTCCCCAGGCGTAGGCGATGGCATCGAGCTTGGCAATATCGCTGTTGATTGCATTCAGCGCCCGGTGGACATTCTGGGCGGTGGTATCGGATTCGAGCTCGGTAAATCCCCCGAGAACGATCATCTGGGAGAGGAGAAACAGAACGGCAATGAGGATGAGGAAGGTGATGGTAATGATGGCAAATGTCTTTGTTCTGAGTGAGATGCCTGAATGATCCGGAGAAACCTGCCTTCCCGATGGTGTGTGGCGGGTACGCCGGGAATGTGTTTTCTCTCGCCTCACCGGGGGAAAAATATAGTGATCTTTCACTAAAACAATATTCTGTTTCACACATATTTAATTGGTGCAGATCTCACAGAGATCAGAAAGATCCCTTTCTGATTATATATATTGCTCCATTCAATATGTTCTGTATACTGTCTATTGCGGTAAAATATATGTTCTCTAGCGTTAATTCCTCTGCAGGGTGCTCCCGCATCGCCGGAGTGCCTTCTGCCCCTGTGGAGGTTGAGCGATGCGGTCGGATGAAAGCAGAAGACGCGATGAAGGGATCACTCAGGTTCAGATCATCGCACTTATCGTCGTCCTGTTTCTTGCAGGGGTGGTCGTCATCGTCATGGTCGGCCTGCCCTTCTCCGGGAAGCAGGATCCGGGGCCGGTTCAGGTGGGCGGCCCGGAGGTGCAGATCACTATTGCCGGTTCAACGACGATACAGCCGGTTTCTGAGATTCTGTCGACGGTGTACATGAAATACCACCCTGATGTGCGGGTCATGGTTGAGGGCGGCGGTTCAAGCGCCGGAATACGGCGTGTTGCTGCCGGAGAGATTGATATCGGCGCTGCCTCCCGGGCACTCGAAGCGGACGAGCTGTCGGCGTACCCCTGGTTGCGGGTGCATCAGATTGGCGGGAGCGGCGTCGTCCTGATCGTGAGCCATGAGTACCCCGCTGATGAGGTGTCCTTCGATGAAGTCGCTGCTCTGTATGACGATCTCTCCGACAACGTCTCTGAAATGCCGCAGGTAGCCGGGATCCGGACTGTCGTGCAGCGGAGTGACTCTTCGGGCACCGAAGAGACTTTTGCACAGTGGCTCTTCGGGGGTGGTGTCAAGAACGTGAATCCGGCACTCAACGTCACCGATACCGGAACCGGGGGCCCTATTCGCCACATCGGCGCGAATGGAAATCTCGGGGTGCTCAATGCGGTCAAAGAGAATCCCGATGCCATTGGATTTGTCGACTTCGGGTATGCGGAGGGCGATACCGGGGTGAAGATCCTGCGGATCAGGAATGCAGGAGCGGCGACTGCACTGCCTGACGGCATCACGACGTTCCGGGATGCAATCTGGCAGGAGCTTTCCCTGCAAAACGGACAGGACGACCTGTACATCGAACGGCTGACCCGTCCTCTCAATTACATTTCGAACGGCACCGCGTCCCCTGCGGTGCTGGAGTTCATCACCTTTGCCCGATCTGCCGAAGCGCGGAAGTACTTCAATGAAGTGGGATACTTCTCGATGAGTGAGATCAGCGGGTAGTGATCCCGCATCTCATCCCTGAAAAAAATAAGAGCGTGAACTCATGGCAAAAACACGAATCCTTGTTGTAGAAGATGACTCCATCATCTGCAATCTGGTTGAACTGATGCTCAGGAAGCTTGATTATGCCGTAGTCGGCGGCGTTTCGTCCGGGGAAGAGGCAATTGCATGTGTCGCCGAGGCTCAGCCGGATCTCGTTCTGATGGACGTGAACCTTGACGGCAAGCTCGATGGTATCGAGACCGGGACGTTCCTCTATACGATCTTCAACATCCCGGTGGTCTTCCTGACCGGAAGTATCGACAATGAAACAATCCAGCGTGCTAAAGTGGCCGAACCATTCGGGTATCTCACAAAGCCGTTTACCAAAGATGAGATCTATAGCACGATCGAGATAGCCCTCAACAACTTCCGGGTGAACAGATCGGCGAAGGGTGGAAATGAGCGCGATCTCCGCGGGCTGATGCACGCCGACGAGGGCATCGTCATCACCGACGCCAAAGGGGAGGTTCTCTTCCTGAATCCTTCTGCCGAAAATCTGACCGGATGGAAACGGCAGCATGCCGTCATGCGTCCGCTGAAGGAGGTGCTCCATGTACATGACCAGAGCGGCCTTGCCGGAGGGGCGTTCATCGACAAGGCGGTTCGGGAAGCCCTCATCGTCGGGGTGGAGCGGGTCGGAACGCTCACATCGCGGGGCGGCAAGCAGAGGATTGTCAGGATGAAGTTTTCTCCGGTCAGAGGCCGTTCTGGCAATGTAGTCAGCCTGATCACATCAATGCAGCAACAGTTCTCGGGTCCGCTGGGGGCCTCATCAGCGCGTGCCTCGGGCGTATAGGTCTCCTGCCCGGCAGAAAGGAGAAGCGATGGGTGTGTGCAGCCGCACTCAGCCTGTTTCGGCACGCTGCTTTGCCGTCAGGCGACGTCCGGATTCTGTGCCGATGCGCTCCTCCGCCGCCTGCAGGATCCGTTCCAGCATCCCCTGGTATGAGATGCCGGAGAGTGCTGCCATCCTGGCGAGATGTCCGTCCCAGCACCAACCCGGGTTCGGGTTCACTTCGAGAAGTCTTGGTTTTCCGGCGGCGTCGAGCCTCCAGTCGAACCGGCAGTAGTCTCTGCATTCGAGCCGCTCGAAGAGTGCAAGGCAGCAGCGTATGATCAGTTTCTCGGAGTCCTCCGGAAGGTCTGCGGGTTTCGATGTGATCTTCCAGTACGGGGACTCGGGGAGCCATTTGGCCTCGTAGCCGCAGATCCGGGGAAGGCCCGGAGGGAGAGCAGAGTAATCTTCCTCGATAATCGGGAGCACGGTGTAGGTCCCGGAGGGGTTGCCGATGATGCCGACGCTGATATCGTTGCCTGTCAGGAACTCCTCGACGAGGAACGACGTTCCGTAGCCGAGATGTGCCCGCATGCTGGCGATCACGCCGGAGAGTTCCTGGATGGAGTGGGCGATGCTCTTCTGGGTGATCCCGAAGCTCGAGTCACCTGCGTTCGGTTTGACGATCACCGGGAACTGAACGGCGATGTTGTAAACCCGGTCACGCGACGTAATGAACGATGCGTCGGGAACCGGAATCCCCATCTCCCGTGCAGCGCCGCGGACAAGGGATTTGTCGTAGCAGAAGGCAAGCGACTGCGGCCCTGCGCCGGTGTACGGGATGCCGAGGATCTCCGCGAGCGCGGGGACGTGGAGTTCTTTCCGCGGTTCGTTGTCGTATCCCTCATCACAGAGGTTGAAGATATACTCCGTCTTCTCCTTCAGCCTGGCAAGATCCCGGATCAGCGCATCGTGCCGCTGTATGAAGGTGAAGCGGTATCCCTTCAGTCCGGCCAGAGCCTCTCTCATCTGATCGATGGTATAGAAGTCGTCTTCGTCGAAGATGCAGGACGGCTTGATGCGGTCGGGCCTGGACACATCGCCGAGTATCACCGTCACGTTTCTGACCGAACCGGTTTTCTTCGCCTTCACTGCTGTCCAGTCTTTTTTGATGACGGCGGTCACGATGAAGCGGCGCTCCATCATGCCGAGGTCCTGGTTCCGCACCGATTCGGTCCGCATCTCGTGGAAGGTTATCTCGGAGAAGCCGGCGGCCTCGAGAAGGCCGGTGAGCCCGTGCCGGGTGTAGAGGCGTTCGGCATAGAACTGATCCGCAAGGACCCCTTTTTCAACGTGCGTGATGACCTCCCGCGAAACCAGCCGTTCTTCATCGACGGCAAGCGTTCGCTCCCGGCAGACGAACATCCGGTCATCGATCCACTCCCAGGAGCGGGGCTGGAAGTGTCCCTTGAGGTACTCTCCGTCGGTCATATCGAGGAGTATTCTGCCCCATGGTTTGAGCACGCGCCGGACTTCGCTGAGAACACGGATATCCTCCTCGACCGAATCGAAGTATCCGAAGCTGTTTCCCAGGATCAGCACCGCCCCGAACGTATCGGGCTTATATGGAAGTGCCCGTGCGTCGCCCTCTCTGAACCGGATCCTGAGGCCTTCGCGCTTCGCCGCTGCCCGTGCTTTCTGGATCAGGTAGTGGGAGCGGTCGAGTCCTTCTACCGCATACCCCCGGCGGACCAGCTCCAGGGTGTGCCTCCCCTGGCCGCAGCAGAGGTCGAGGATCTCTGTTTCCCTGGAGAAGGAAAGGATGCCGGTTATCCGGTCGATCTCCCGTTCCGTAATCCGTTGGTCTCCAACGACGTCGCCGTCGGTCTTCAGGTAGAGGTGATTGAATATCCCACGCCACCAGTCCGGTTTTACATGCTCTTCGAGGTTCCGGACGGGGCCTGCCGAGCGACTGTTTCGCCGCCTCTGTCGTTTGCTATCGGGAGGCTCGTCGACCGGTGTTTCTTTATTCATGCACCGCCCCCCGGTTCACCCGGTTTTTCAGGGGAGTGCCGCCAGACTGCCGGATACCAGAAGAAATCGGGTTTATCTCAGCCATAGGTTGCAGATCTATGAGTCAGAGAGTATGGATATAAAGCAGTACGGTGCCGGGGAGTGCCGCGCTGCTCAGCACCGCCGGATTCGGCTCTGTCACACGCGCCATGCAGTGCCTATCGCACGCATTCTCGTCGAGTCATCCCGCGCACCTCCGGCAGGCGCGCGCGTCCCCGCCAGGAAGACTCCTGCATTGGTCCGGCATTCTCGAATGCAGATCCTGATGGTGGATTGAGGCAAACATCTCCTGAAAAAGGACCTCGGCAGGGAGGGTTTCACTGCAGCAGGGTATCGGTGTTCCTCGGTCGAGCCCGGGTTCGATTGCGGGGCTCTCCAAAAGCCCCTGCTGAAGTTCGCTCCATACTGTGTACCTGTTCGATACGCGTAATATCCGTGGCTCCCTGTCCTCGCCCCGGGACATTTCGGATCCATGGGCGCGTTTTTCTCCGAAAAAACGTCTATCCGCCGGGAGCATATCTATTTAAAGCTGCGCGTACTTCTATGTATGCAGATTCATCTGCATGGTAGAATCCATGAATGAGAGATATCAGAGCCGGGGTCCCCGTTCTTACAACGACCGCCCCCGCGAGTTTCATAAAACAGTCTGTTCCGACTGCGGCGCCGAGTGCGAAGTCCCCTTCAAGCCCACCGAGGGCCGTCCTGTCTACTGCCGGGACTGTCTCCCCAAGTACAGAAAACCGAGGTTCTAAGTCCTCTTTTGAGTAAAACCATCCAAAGTGAGTAAATTAAAATGGATAACAGATATCAGAGCCGGGGTCCCCGGTCGTACGATGACCGTCCCCGCGAGTTCCACAAAGCAACCTGCGCCGACTGCGGCGTCGAGTGTGAAGTTCCCTTCAAGCCGACCGAAGGCCGCCCCGTCTACTGCCGGGACTGTCTCCCCAAGCACAGAAAACCGAGGTTCTAAGTCCTCTGCTGATTAATCAGTCTATACGAGAGTGAATTAGATGGATAACAGATATCCGAGCCGGGGTCCCCGGTCGTATGATGACCGTCCCCGCGAGTTTCATAAAACAGTCTGCTCCGACTGCGGCGTCGAGTGCGAAGTCCCCTTCAAGCCGACCGAAGGCCGTCCCGTCTACTGCCGGGACTGTCTCCCCAAGCACAGAAAACCCAGATTCTAATTTTTTTTTAAGCGCTGCATCCGTTCCTGGTAACCCGCAATCAGCGCCTTTTATCGCTTTCCACGCTATACTCTCCGTCCGGCATGATACAGGAAGAGCGGATCAGCTCGCTCAACCGGCACTCCACGCCTCCTGACGGAGAGTATGTTCTTTACTGGATGCAGGCATCACAGCGGGCGGACTGGAACCACGCACTGGAGTATGCGGTCGAGCGTGCCAATGCACTTCGAAGACCACTGGTTGTCTTCTTTGGCCTGACCTGGTCGTACCCCGAGGCGAACGGGCGTCACTACCGTTTCATGCTTGAAGGGCTGCAGGAGACAGAGGAGCGCCTCAAAGAACGCGGCATCGGGATGGTCGTCCGCACCGGCCAGCCTGATGAGGGAGTGATCGACCTTGCCGGTGCAGCATCGCTCGTTGTCGCCGATGCTGGATACCTCCGCGTCCAGAAAGCCTGGCGATCACGTATCGCAGACGAGGTCTCCTGCCCCGCCGTCCAGGTTGAGAGCAACGTGGTCGTCCCGGTCGCGGTTGCGTCCGGCAAGGAGGAATGGTCGGCAGCCACCTTCAGGCCGCGGATCTCGCGGGAGATTGAGCGTTTCCTTGTGCCGTTAAAACCCCGGAGACTCAAGGTTCTCTCTCCTGGGACGGACTTTGATTCGGCATCTCCCGGTTCCGTGGATCCTGCAGTCGACCGGAGCGTCGAACCGTCCGTCGGGTTCCGTGGCGGCAGTGCGGAGGCGCACCGGCGCCTGGCCGTCTTTCTGCACGAACGGCTTGACAGATATCCGGAGGAGCGAAACGATCCGGGCAACGATGTGCTGTCGGAGATGAGCCCGTACCTGCACTTCGGGCAGATCTCGCCGTTGGAGATCGCGCTTGCCGTGCGGGCGACAAACAGCCGCGGCGCTCCTGCATACCTCGAGGAGCTGATCGTCCGGAGGGAACTCGCCGTCAACTTTGTCCAGTACAATCCGCTGTACGACTCGTTTGCCGCTCTCCCTGACTGGGCGCAGGCAACACTCGCCGCCCATGCCGGCGATGCACGAGAGTATCTCTACTCGCGGCGTGATCTTGAGGAGGGACGGACGCATGACCCGTTCTGGAACGCTGCGCAGCTGGAGATGCGTGCTGCCGGCAAGATGCACGGCTACATGCGGATGTACTGGGGAAAGAAGATCCTTGAATGGACGGAGACGCCGGAGGAGGCCTATGCCCGTGCCCTGTATCTGAACAACCGCTACGAACTGGACGGAAGAGACCCGAGCGGATACGCGGGCGTTGCCTGGTGCTTCGGAAAACACGACCGTGCCTGGAAAGAGCGCCCGATATTCGGGAAAGTGCGCTATATGAGCGCTGCCGGTCTTGCACGGAAGTTTTCCATGGACGATTATGTTGCGCGCTCCCGCCGCCTCTTCAGACGATGAGCCTTCTTCGCATCAGGCGGAGCGCGATCACGAAGAATATCACCGTCACCACGCCGATCCAGACCAGGCTGAAGAGAACGAAGGGGGAGAAGGCCGTGAGCGTGATCGCCCGGTTGACGTTCACCACGTGTGTGAGCGGCAGAAATGCGATCGCGAAGTACTGAACCTGTTCCGGCAGGATATCGAGCGGGAAGAATGTCCCTGAGAAGAGAAACATCGGGGTGATGAAGAGGAACGACGGGTAGTTGAGCGCATCGATCCCCGGGGTTATGGCGGTGAAGCACATCCCGATGCAGGCGAAGAGCAGCCCTGCCGGCAGGGCGAAGGGGATCAGCAGGAACGATGTGGGCAGATCGACGACGCCGAATGCGATGAGTACCGGGAGCATGAGCGTGGCGTAGATGGTTCCCCGCGTCGCCCCCCAGAGAATTTCGCCGGCGATCACGTCCTCGATGGAGAGCGGCGCTGCGATGATTGCATCGAAGGTCTTCTGGTAGTACATCCGGACGAAGGATGAGTAGGTACACTCGAAGAAGGCGGAATACATGACCGAGATGGAGACGAGTGCAGGGGCGATATACTGCGGGTAGGGTATCCCGTCGATGGCCTCGACGAATGCTCCGAGGCCGTAGCCGAGGGCGAGGAGGTAGAGCAGCGGCTCCACGAAGGGCGGGATGAAGTTGACCCGGTAGGTCTTGATGAACGCATCCCAGTTCCTTCGCCAGACGTAGAGCGCACTTCCCGTGATCCGTGAAAGCCCGAGATCTACCATACCTTTGCTACTCCCGAAGCGTCCTCCCGGTCAGTTTCAGGAAGACGTCTTCAAGCGTCGCCGGGCGTGCCAACACTTTTTCGTGACTGCAGGACTCCATGAGCGCCCTGACCACATCATGGGGGCGGCCGGTGAAGACCTGCACCACATCGCCGACGGCATCGTAGGATGCTCCGATCGCATCAAGGCACGCCATCACCTGCGGTGTCGAGTCTGCTTCGACGATGTCGGTGCCTGCGTACTCACTGATAAGGCTGCCGGGGCTCCCCTCCACCAGGATCTTTCCGTGATCCATGATGACGAGGCGGTCGCAGAGCCTCGCCGCCTCGTCAAGGTAGTGTGTGGTCATCACCTGGGTGTTCCCCTGCGCCTGGATCTCTTTGAGTTTCTCCCAGATCAGGTGGCGTGCCTGCGGGTCGAGGCCGATCGTCGGTTCGTCCAGGATAAGGAGCTCCGGGTCGTTGACGAGCGCCCGTGCGATGATCAGGCGGCGTTTCATTCCTCCCGAGAGCTTGTCGATCAGCACGTCGCTCTTCTCACGGAGCTGCATGAAGTCGAGGAGTTCCTCTGCGCGCTCTTCGGCGGTCTTTCGCGGGATACCGAAATAGCGTGCGTAGATCGTCAGGTTCTGATATGCGGTGAAGTCGGGGTCGAGGTTGTTCTCCTGCGGGACGACCCCGAGATGCTGCTTGATCTGCCGTGGGCGGGTGCTCACGTCCATGCCGAAGACGCGGAGAGTCCCTGCGGTCTTTGGGGAGACGCACTGGATCATCTTCATGGTCGTGGTCTTCCCTGCACCGTTTGGCCCAAGAAAGCCGAATATTTCTCCCTCCCTGACCGCGAAATCGATGCGGTCGACGGCCACGACGTCGTCGAACCGTTTCTCGAGGCTCTCCGCCACAATGACGTCGCTGATGCTATCCCTCCGTAAATGCGAATACACGCTCTCCCTCTACAACACTCTTTCGATCGATGCATGGTACTTCCAAGGCCAGCACGAGTCTTTGCCACCTGCACTGCATCACTCCTCGCCAAGCAACCAGTGAAAGCCCATTCTGCTCTCCCGGCCGCTTCACGCTGTCGGTTGTGAGACGGTGAAGCGCGCTGCGATCGTCGTGCCCCGGTTCCCATCAATCGCCGTTCTGAATGGCTTTTTGGCCGGATATCTTCTATTTGGCTGGAATATGGCAAACAGAATCCAGAAATCCCTGCTCCAGGAGGCATAACCTATTTCAGGGAGAACTGGCCACTGCCCGGCTACCTCAACCCTGGTTGGGAATTTGGTATGGTGTCATTTGCTCTAAAACGCATTTTAATGCCTCTAATTGACAATTTGCGTGTTTTTAGGGCGTTCTCCTCTACCCCTCCGACCACAGTGTTATTATATCAATAGTGTCCAGCTTCCGGTATACACCGGAGGTGGCAAGGTAATGATAATGGTCGTCGGGAGCTTTCTGGTATCGCAGACGATGGGAGATGAGTTAGTGCAGCGGCAGCTGCGACGGCAGGTGCTGCACGCGCTTGAACGTCTTCCCATTCCGGTCATAACGATGGACCGGGAACTGAAGCTGACGTATCTGAACCGGGCAGGCGCCGATCTCTTCCAGGTTAGGCAGGAGACCGTGCAGGGGAGGGCATGCACCGATGTGTACCCGGCATCGATGATCGATGAGACCTGCCGGTTGTGTCGGGATGCGCTTGATCACGATGCGGCTCGTGCCGGCCGGGTGACGTTCGAAGGCCGGGTGTACTGCTCGATTGCAGCCCCGCTAAAAGAGGATGACGGGACGACGACGGGTGTCGTGTACATGCTCTGGGGGGCCGATTCCGGGAAAGAATCGGTTTTAGCCGCAGAGGCGGGCAGCATGGAAGCGTATCTCACACCCAGACCGAGTCCAGACGGTTCCGGGCACTGGGTTCCGGTCTTCATTCCCGAGCCTCACTGAAGATCGTATCTTTTTTGGCAGACTGGCGGTCTCGCCGGAGAGCATAGGGGGGCAGGCCGAGAACAATAGATGCCCGGCACGGTACGCCGGAGAGGCCGCATCTGATCGAATCGCTATTTTCTCCAGTGGAAGCAAAGGGGTTCTATTGTAGGTATACAGAGGCGAATAGTATTTCTATACGCTCTATACTCTTACAAGCAGTCTATTGGTTTTTGGATCCTGTGGGAAACGGCTAAAAGCCATCGTGCGATCCGGGAACTGTCCGCAACCCGTCTGTTATATGGGGCTTCCTCCTGTCCATGCAGGGGAAAGGGGCGCTCCGGACACCTGCTCCTCGCTTCCTTTCCGCCGAGCGTTTGTATTTTGCAGATCAGGATTCTATAACGAGTTGCAGGTGCTGCGTCCTGACGGTGCCGCCGCCAACTGCGGTGATAGTGGCATCGACGGTTGTCCCGGAGACAAGTGGCGGGAGGTTCGGGATGACGATCTCGCGGGTGACTGCACCGTACGGCGGCGATATCGTTCCGAGGTTCGATGAACGGCTGATGGCGCCGTTCAGTGCCGTGGCCGAAACCGCAAGGTACACCGGCTCCCGGAATCCGTCCTCCGGCTGAACGCTCACCCGGTAGAGGATGGTCTCTCCCGGACGCGCCGTCACCGTCCGGGGTGAGATCGTCAGTGAGAAAGACCCTTGTGTCCGGCTCTGCGGCATAATGTCTCCTTCATTCCCATCCTGCCCGGAATACTCGGCATCAGGCGTGGGTTTCTGGATACTCCCGCCGCCGTACGCCAGTGCAATGACCACGAGGACGAGAACGACGATGCCCGCCAGCGCCGTCTTTGCTGCTGCCTCTGCCATGGCATACCCCCTCATGCCGCCCGGTGCCGGGGACAATCGGGTGCCTTTGTGCCGCTACCGTATTCATGGTTTCGGGCACCGTCTCCGCCGCTACCGCATCACCGCCTGGATGACCGTCGGGTACCTGTTTATAAGATCGTAGACTATGGGTTTTGCAACCCAGAGCCTTCCTTCCCGCATTCTGCGGAGATGGCTGATCGCCCCGAGGTGCCGGAGCGCCTCTGCGGCCGCTTCGTCGGCGAAGAACCCGCTGTCCGTGACGGTCATGTCGAAGTAGACGATGATCGGGAGTTTAAGCCTGCGGTGCAGTTCCTGCGGCAGGCGTTCGCCGAGATCGGCGATGACGGACGCATCGAAGCGGTATTCCTCTCCGCCTTTGGTCGTCGAAGACGGCGTATCCTCCTCAAGGAGGCGGCGGAGTGTCTTCCGTTCGGCGACGATGCCGGCATTGATCTTGCCGATCTCAAGCCGCATCCACCGCATGAGGACGGCTTCGTCGCCCGGTCGTGGCCGTTCTGTCATGGTGCGGGTTCTCCGTTTCCGGGTGGTTCTCCGGTATGCTGTGATGCGGCCATATATATTATTCTCCCCCACCCCCCGGCGACCCTGGCTGCCCGGCTCAGAAATGGTATAAACTCCCGGCCCGCACACGTAGTGTATGCAGGGAAAAGTTCCTCGCCTGGAACTGACGGGGCGCCTGGATCGCTTCCGGGCCGGGATGGATGCGGAGCAGCCCGGGTGGGAGCTTGCGGCTCTCTTCGGCAAGGTCAACCTCTTCTATTTCACCGGCACAATGCAGGACGGGGTGTTGCTGATACCGAGGAGCGACGAGGCCGTCTTCTGGGTGCGCCGGAGTTACGAGCGGGCGCTTGATGAATCCCTCTTCCCGGAGATCCGGCCGATGCGGAGTTACCGGGACGCGGCAGCAGCTTCCGGGCGCTGTCCGGATGCCGTGCACCTGGAGACGGAACTTCTGCCGCTTGCGCATCTCCGGCGGTTCCAGAAACACTTTCCCTTCACCGAGGCCGGATCCCTCGACAGGACGGTTGCGCGCGTCCGGGAAGTGAAGAGCGCATACGAGCTCTCGCTCATGGAGCAGGCAGGGCGGATTCACCGGCGGGTGCTTGAGGAGCGTGCACCCGCCCTGCTGCGCGAGGGGATGACCGAACTTGCGTTCGTGACGGAACTCTACACCGTCCTCATCGAGGAGGGGCATCACGGTATTGTACGCTTCGGCATGTTCGATACGGAGATCGCCGTCGGGCAGATCGGGTTCGGCGAGAGTTCGATCTACCCGACGGCGTTCGACGGGCCGGGCGGGAACTATGGGATGAGCCCCGCGGTACCGCTCCTCGGGAGCCGGGAGAGACTACTGAAGGCCGGCGACCTGGTCTTTGCCGATATCGGGTGCGGGGTTGCCGGGTACCATACCGACAAGACGATGACCTACATGTTCGGCAGATCAATCCCGGACGAAGCGATCGAGCAGCATGAGGTCTGCGTTGCTATCCAGGATGAGATGGCGTCGCTCCTCCGTCCGGGGATCGCCCCTTCGGAGATATACGATACGATCATCGAGGGGCAAAGTCCGGAGTTTCTCAAGGGCTTTATGGGCTTTGGAGATCGGCAGGTGAAGTTCCTCGGCCACGGGGTTGGCCTGCTCGTCGACGAGACGCCCGTCATTGCGAGGGGTTTTGACGAACCGCTTCTGGAAGGGATGACCATCGCGCTTGAACCGAAGAAAGGGATCGCAGGCGTCGGAATGGTGGGCATCGAGAACACCTTCCTGGTGACGCCCGGGGGCGGGCGGTGCATCACCGGCGACCACCGCGGCCTGATGCCGGTCTGGTGAGACGCCGGGCGCGGCAGAAGCATATTTCCCCGGCGGAGGATGCCATGTATCCCGACACATACGTTCACACCGGAACTTTCTCTGCAGATACGCTTACGGCCCGGTACCCGGAGCCGGTTTTTCCGCCGGATGGAGAAGCCCTCTTCGTGCCGGTCCGGGGATCGGGAATCTGCGTCGTGAGGGGAGCATGTCCGCAGGCCTTTCTGCAGACAGTTCCTGCCGGGTGCCGGGTGGAACGGACGGTGTACCTCGGTCATCGCGGCAGCGCGCCCTGTTATGCGGTGGCAATAGCGGCAGAGAGCCCCCTGCCGGAGGGTATGGACGCCTGCGGCGTGCGCGATCTCTACGGCAGGATTCCGGAGGATGACCTTGCCGTTGCCGCCCTTGCGGTTCGGATCGTCGACTACGATCGGACGACGCAGTACTGCGGGCAGTGCGGTGCGAAGATGCGGCCGCTCATGACCGAGCGGGCGAAATTCTGCCCTGCATGCAACCGGACCGTCTATCCCCGGCTGTCGCCCGCCGTCATCGTCCTCGTGAGTGACGGCGAGCGGGTGCTCCTTGCTCGTTCGCCCCGGTTCCCGCCCGGCATGTACAGCGTCATCGCCGGGTTCGTCGAGCCGGGCGAGAACCTCGAGCACGCCGTCCGCCGCGAAGTCAGAGAAGAAGTCGGGGTATCCATACAAAACATCCGCTACTTCGGCAGCGAGCCCTGGCCGTTTCCAGATTCGCTGATGATCGGCTTTACTGCCGAATATGCGGGCGGCGATCTCGTCGTCGATACGAGCGAGATTGAGGCTGCGGAATGGTTCGACCGCGAGACCCTCCCTCCATTGCCGTCCACGATGAGCATCTCCCGGGCACTCCTCGACCGGTGGCTGGACGGGGAGGGCAGATGCCTCCGGCAATAACATCCATATGGTTGTCCGGCGCAGGTTATGTCCGGAAAAAACCATATGGCCGCACCTGAATTTCCCCTTGAAACGACCGTCGGATCGCTCGCGCTCACAAACCCGTTCCTGCTTGCCTCCGGCCCGCCGACCGCTTCCGGCGAACAGATCCGGCACGCATTCCGGCTCGGCTGGGCGGGTGCGGTCACCAAGACCATCGTCCCGGATACGATGGAGATTCTGGATGTCTCGCCCCGTTTTGCGGCCTGGAAAGACGAGCATTCAGGGCTTCTCGGCTTTGAGAATATCGAGCTTTTGAGCAGGAAGGATGAATCCTACTGGGCGGCGGAGATTGCTGCCATCAGGAAAGAGCACCCGGATCGGGTTCTGATTGCGAGCATCATGGCCTCGCCCGATCCTGCTGAGTGGCAGGAACTTGCCTGCACCGTGCAGGATGCGGGGGCGGATGCGATCGAGCTGAACGTCTCCTGTCCCCACGGTATGCCGGAACGGGGGGTCGGTGCGGCCATCGGGCAGCACGCCGATCTCGTCGGCGAGGTGACCCGTGCCGTGCGGCAGGTTGCAGCGGTCCCCCTGATCGTCAAGCTCACGCCCAACGTGACGGATATTCTGCCCGTCGCCCATGCTGCGGTGGACGGCGGCGCCGATATCCTTTCAGCCATCAACACAGTCCAGTGTCTCATGGGCATCGACCTTGAGACGCTTGAACCCCAGCCCGCGGTTGCCGGATCCAGCACGTACGGCGGGTATTCGGGCCCTGCGGTGAAACCCATCGGGCTCCGGATGATCGCACAGATCGCGCGGGAACTTTCGATCCCGCTGATGGGTATCGGCGGGATCTCCCGCTGGCAGGATGCTGCCGAGTACATAGCGGCCGGGGCATCGGTTGTCCAGGTCTGCACCGCAGTGATGTGGGAAGGGGCAGGTATCGTCCGCGAGATGGACGCCGGGCTGTCGGGGTATCTTGCACAGAAGTACTTTCCGGATGTCGGGGCGCTCAGGGGGCGTGCCCTTTCCCGCATCGGGACGCACGCATCGCTTTCCCGAAGCGCACATCGCCGTGCGGCTATTGGCTATCCGGAACGATGTACATCCTGCGGCCGCTGTGTGACGGCCTGCCGTGACGGAGGCTACCATGCCATCTCGATAGCGGACCGGCGTGCCGCGATCGATCTGGACCGGTGTGACGGGTGCAGCCTCTGCTCCCATGTCTGTCCCGAAGGCGCGATCGTCATGCTGCCGGGTTTGTGAACGGGACGTTCCCTGTGGAGATCCCGACACACGGTGGCGGTTTGACCAATGTCTCCGGTAACCATTACCGGTAGCGGAACCGTTTTTCCGGTATGGTCATGCAGAGGCTCGGCACCTCCAAAGTGCAGAAGAAGTGCTCGAAAAAGAACTTCGTCTATCCGTTCGTCCGTTTTCCGCGGGCGTGCTCCGGGATCATCGGGGAAACGGTGACGATCATGGAGACAGAGGTCCTGGGCAGACGGGCATTTTTAGTGATTGTTGATGGCGATGAGGTTGGGCAACCGGTTGAACAACCCGAACCTGCATTCGTGCAACATGATCGTGCATCTCTGATGCAACGCTGTGAAGGAATCCTCGATGAAATCCACTCTGTGCTAACGAATAGACCGCTCACAGTGATGAAAAAAAGTTCGTATCGATGGGCCTGTCCGGATTCGAACCGGAGATCTTCGCCGTGTAAGGGCGACGTCATGACCAGCTAGACCACAAGCCCGATCAGCCTTAAAACGTGGACGGTTGTCGTATTAAATCTGTTGTTGTCTTCCTGCCATGCTGCCCTTCCGGATATGATCGCTACGGCTACGCCTGGCACCGCTGTCCGGGATCTACGGCGACGTTCCCGAAAAAAAGTGTTAGAGGAAGCCGAACGACTTCAGGGTAACCTCGGGGTTGACCGCGCCGACATGGTAGACCGCACCTTCGGTGAGTTCGTTGATGACGACTTCTGCAGGGGAGAAGAGCGAGGTGTCGATCTGGTAGAAGTCGAAGTTCGCTTCCTTGAAGATCTCGTAGAATGGTTTTCCGTATCCCTTGGACTTGTTTGAGGGAATCCTGTCCAGATAGTCCTTGATCTCGGGGGCGTTCATCGTCAGATAGATGCTGCCGTGGTAGATGGTCGCATCGTTGGTGCTGCCCATCGCCTTCGTGCCGTCCTTCTTGACGGGAGCTATCGGAGCGTGGCCGATACCTGCGCTGATCTTCTTGGTGTCGAACCCGAGCTCGTTGAGTTTGTAAACCGCAGTCTCGACGCAGCGTCCGGCGACCTGAATGGAGCCGACGATCGAGGCGGTGGGGGCGACGACGGCGCAGGTGTTCGCCACGTCGACGTTGCAGGCCTCGGCAATCTTCTCCATCACGCCGGCGTTCGGGAGGTGATCGGACTCAAGGGCGATGACCGCGTAGTCGAACTCGTCCTCGTACTCGATGACCTCATAGGTGTGCTTGGGCTTGAGCGAGAGTGCCCGTGCCGGGCCGCTGCCCATGGCGAAGTACTTATTGACGTTGACCGTCCATCCGGCCTTCTGTGCGCCGAGGCAGGCGATCGACGGGAAGTCGGTGCTGACCTCGACGAACGGGATCGGGTGCTCCCCGATCCTGCCCATGGTAATGTCGACCTCGCCCAGGCCGCCCATACAGATCTCGGTGAACCGCTTGCCGGCCAGATAGCCGCCGGGGGTGCTGACACCGCAGTCGACGATACGTGCCCCGTTGTCGAGTTCGTGATAGACCGCGTTATATTCTTCAGCATATTCTGCAAGTTCCTCGAATATGTCCAGTGCAAGTTCGTTTACGCTGAGCATGTGGAAAACCTCATTAGAATACAAGAGATTGCAGAGCAGATAAGAGTTATGAAATAAAGTTATCGGCAGGCTTTGGAAAAATCTTCTTTCTGGTTCCAGTCAGCCGATCTGCACGGCAGGAGATGCAGTGCTGTGCCGGAAGGTAGCAGGCCGCCCGCAGGGCCGATCTGCTCGTTACCGGAGGTGTTCCAGGACGCGTTCTGGATCGTAGCGGAGGCTGATCAGCCGGGTCCTCCCCCGCCCCTGGCGGTAGTGGAGGTTTAAGAGCCGCATCGCATCGAACTTCGTGACGATCTCGTAGAACTTCGTATAGCCGATCCGCATCGTCTCCTGTGCGTGGCGGAAGACCTCGCCTGCGGTCATCTCTTTCTCTTCCCGGGAGATCTCGGCGATTGCTCCCAGGAGCTGCTTCTCTTCACTCTTCAGCGTCCGCAGGGAGTAGGCAAGGTGGAGATACTTCGAGACCTCGTATGCCTCGCAGACATCCTCCCTGTCGACCGTCCTGCGGGCATCCCTCTCTGCGTTCAGGGCAGCACGCTTGATCAGGTCGATTCCGACCCGGAGATCGCCGCTCCGCATCGTCTGGTCGACGATGAGATCCAGCATATCGGATGCGAGCACGCCGGGGTAGAGACCCTGCATGACCCGCTCCTCAAGGATGGTATGCACTTCTTCGCTGCTGTAGGGCGGGAAGTAGATCTCGGTTGGCTGGAATACCGACGCCACCCGTGGGTCAACCGCGGTGCGGAGATCGACGCTCATATCGCTGATGATGGCGATCACACCGATGCGGGTGCCGGGATAGGCCTCGTGCGACCGGAGCAGTGCATAGAGAACGCGGTTGATCTCGTTTTCGTAGAGAAGATAGTTCGCATCGTCGAGTGCGACGACGAGCACCTGCTCCTCCTTCTGCAGGATGCGGCCGATCGCATCGAAGACCTGCTTGAACGAAGTGCCCGACGCCGGCGGCAGGTGGCCGGAGAGCCGCTTGTAGATCTGGGAGAAGATGGCGAATTTGGTGTTGTCTATCTGGCAGTTGATGTAGACCGGCACCAGTTTCCGGGTGGCGTCCTCGATCTCGGCAAAGACCTTTTTGACGCTGGTCGTCTTCCCGGTTCCCGGAAGGCCGCGGCAGATGGTGTTCAGCGGCCGGGCGCCCCGCAGTCCCGGACGCATCTGGAAGGCAAGTTCCTGCAGCTGGACCTCGCGGTGGTTGAACTGCTCCGGGACGTAGTCGATCTCAAAGACCTCCGGGTCGCGAAAGAGCGTCTCGTCCCACATGAGCAGGTTCTTCTTCATTACTACATCCTCTCTACGGGATTATATATAACCTCCAGCGTTTTATCCTGCATTGCAGATGCAGGGCGCGCGCGTTACTGCTGCTCCATGCACTTTTTGCAGAGGGTTCTGCTCGTGAAGAGCTGGGCGAGTTTTGCCTGCGACTTCGCCACCGGTGCTCCACATACTTCACAGACGGCCTCGGCTTCTTCTGCAGGTGGTTTGCTCTCCGGGGCGGTAGGTTCTTTCGCCGGTTCGGGCGCCGGAGCCGCTTCTTTCTTCTGTTCCGGCGGTTTTGGGTGCACCGGCGGGTGGGGCTGCTTCGGGGCAGGCGGGATCGCCTCCTGGATCACCCCGGTCGGGCACTCTTCCGGTGTCTGCGGGGCGCTCTTCTCACCTTCTGCCGCAGCCTCTGCTACGATCGGTTTCTGCTCCTGCTTCGGAGCCGGCGGCGGGGCAGCCTCCCCCATCTTCGAGATGTCGATCCCGGTCGCGAGGACGCGGCGCCGGTATGCGTCGATGCGATCTGCGGTTGCCGCATCGCCGCGCCCGAGGCGTGCGAGCATCCCGTCGAGGAAGGCGATCAGGTCGTCGGCATCCTGCTGGCTTTCCACTTTCCCCTCTACCTCGAGGCGGAGGTTTTCGTAATTTTCGAGGTTGATGGTTATGCCGATGGTGACTTCCTTCTTATCTGACATATTTTCCCATAAATATTGTATTCCCTTATATACAATTCCTCCGCACGGCTCTGGTTCTGTGTCCGAACCGCTCTCCGGGTGCATCCACGGCCGTGATGGCCGGGCCTTGAGTGCACGTCAATACCGGCGTCTGAGATATGCCAGCAGCAGAACAAACCCCGTGAGAATTGCGGCTGCTGTATACCATGCGTATCCGGGTGGGAGATGTGTGGTCGGTGCCGGGGTGACAGGCGCGGGAGGTTGCGCCAGGGTGGCCGTCGGTGCCGCGTTCATCTCCTGTTCCAGGGTCATCAGGCCATACGTCCCGGCGGCGTCGATCATGCCTGCTATAGTGTTGCCGTCGATTCTGCTCTGTGTCATCCGCCATGCGTCATCCTCGTACCGGGCGATGAAGAGATTGTACTGCGAGAGATTCTCGAGTACCGTGCCGGGCAGCTCGATGGTCAGCGTAGCCGCGGGGGAGAAGCCCGTCTCCGGCGGGATGATGGTGTAGCCGGTGCCGATCGCAACCCAGTCTTCGGGAGCGTTCGTGATCTCGGTCTCGACAATCGCGAGATTCTCGTCCGTCACTCCGGTGAGAGAGACCCTGCCGTCCGGTGAGGTGATGGTCAAATGCTTCCCCCCTTCCTGCCCGCTGCTCTCCGAGGAGATCCCGGGTGATTGCCACGATGAATTGTCTGCAGTATTCCCGGATGACCGGCTTGTTGGCTGCGCACCGTCTGGTGCGGTTTCGTTGACGACGGCGACACGCGATCGCATCTGCTCGACCCCGTCGACCAGAACAGTGACCGTGACCTCTCCTGCCCCGATACCTCCGATAATAAACGAGATCCGGCCGTCGTCTGCGCCCTGCTTGGTGCCGGCGAGCTGCAGCTTGGCTGTCACCGCTTCGGCAGTATCCGCCGCCTCTCCCTCGAGTTTCAGGTGCTCGTAGGTGCCTTCCGGAATATCCAGCGCCTCTTCAGCAGAAAAGCGCCCATCCGGGTCGGCATCGCCGGCGATGCTGACTGATGTGGTTCCCATACTGGCAGCTAGGCCTGTCCAGGCGGTATTTTCAGTGCTTGCAGAAATTGTTCCGGAATTGAGAGATATTGGCAGAACAAGGCTGTTCGCTTCAAACGAAAAGGCCTCTCCCGGTTCAACCTCGAATCTGCTGCCAATCTGGAGCGTGAAGACTGCGTTGTCCGGCAGATCGGAAAACTCGATGGCGATGGTATCGCCCGCAGCAGCCTGCGGCGGCGGTGGTGTGATGGAGAGCGCCGTACCGGGAGAGGCGCACCCCAAGGTGGCAATGAGGGCGATAAGCGCCAGAGAAATGAGTTGTCGCATGCAGCGTCAATATGGTTTTGCTTATATAATCCTTTATGTATACAAATGCGATACCTGGTGCGCGTACGTGCTTGGCGTTACTGCGAGAAGATGATTGCGGTGAGTCCCTCACCTGGTTGGCATGGGGCACGAACGCCGGGTCATCTTCGTATTGTCGTCTGCTGCCTGTTGACAGCCCCGGAAGGTGCAGTATCTCCCGGCGCTGCGGCCGATGGTCTGAGATGAGCATTCTCTTTTCAGGGAATGAACACTTCAGCGCCCCCAAGGATGAGGGCAAAATTCATAATGTTCTCTTGTCATTCTCCTTGGAAAAGCGAAGATTAGATATACGGGCGAGTGGGCAGAGTTTGTATTCTGGCTAATAAAAATTTATATAAAAATCTTTATATAGTTCTTACTTTATTGAGGTGCGTCCGTATCAATGGAGGTACGTACAATGAGATGGATAGTTTATGCCTTTGGTTTCGCCCTTGTGGCTGCGACACTGCTTGTTGCGGGTGCAGGGGCGTGCCAGGCAACGGATGCCACTTGCACCATCAATCCCGGCGACACCATTTATGTGGAGGATCTGCCGGAGATCGAAGAGGGCATGCCGTTTAGGATGGAGATTGAGAATGCAGTCGCAGTATGCGAAAATGGCCGTTTTGAGATATCTCTGGAAAACTTCACGACGCCGTCCCCCATGGAGGATATGACCATTCAGCTGGAGGCGGACGAAGCTTCGACAATCGGCCTTCAGGTCACGAAGGATGGTATGGTACGGGACCTCACCAGGGAAGGAAATGAGATCGAGATTACTTCGTTTGACTGCCCGGGAGGAGAGACCGATTCCATGACATTCTATGGAACCTGCTGCCAGTCCGATTCCGAGGTGGTGATTGACCTGATAATGGAGGGCACTGTCGGGTCGCTCAGCGGAACGAGCCCTGATGAGTTTTCGTTTGAGATCTATGGGATTACTGACGGGCTCACCGATGTTTCTGTGGAGCTGGGCGATACCGCATGGACCGGGGAGGTCACGGTAACATCCGACGCGACAGGAGACGGTGAATGCCGGCTGACCCTCGCGTAACCGTGGAGGGTTTCCGGCTGTGATGAGCGTGATCATCTACTAACTCAATAAAGGTATCTGGGGGGGTGGCAAGACAATAAAGGGGCTAACAGAATGTGGTATCTATTCAGGATTCAGTAAAAACCATCATATACAGGGCAGATGCGGATACTATCGGATCTGAAGTCAAAAAACGGCTTTACCTCCATCAAGCATGACCCCCGGTGCAGAACGCCCTCAACCAATTGTTTCAATAATTGCTTCACTTTAAAATTTATTGCAGATCGATTCTCTTCGCGATTGGATTATATACTGCCTGTTTTTCTGCTGCTATCCGATCGTAACAATACGTCGACCATGGCGGGTCATGCCGGAGGCGCTCACAGTCTTCAGCAGTGCTGCTGGTGTCCGGCAGAGCGCTGCCCATCCCTGGCGATGTTGTTTCCTTCTTCGACCAGCGTGAGCAGCCGGCTACCCCTTCTCCTGCTGCTCTTCCTCCATGTCGGCAGCACTATTGCTTGTTTCCATCTTATCCTGTGCCTTTTCATGATATAGGATCAGCCGCATGGACTGACGTTTCGGATCGATCTGCGTCTGCGTAATGGTGCAGGCTCTGCCCGATCCTTTCGCGAGCATGCAGGCGATGAGGCTGCAGACCGGGCAGCCGATCATGGTGCAACATTTCGGGGACGCACTCCTGACGGCAATACACCCGGGGATGAGCCGGAATCCCGAGAGGGTGATGCTCACGGTATCTCCCGTTCGATCGATCTCCACCTGTTCTGCGATCTCCAGGGTGTCCTCGCAGACCTCCCTGATTGCGGTGAAGAGACCGTCGTCATTGGACGGCAGGGCAAGGGCGTTCTTCTCTTCCAGCCACCGGAGCAGCGGTTCGGCAGTCGGGGTGATCCGAACCCCGTCTGCCTCTGTGCCGACGATAAAGGAACTGTCGTCTGCCGGGAGGGGGACCGCGCCGGCAGCCGCCGGAATGACCTGGGTGACGCAGTGCCTGCCTTCGTCGGGGGGGAGGTACCGGGCATCCTCGCGAAGGCCGAGGTCGGCGCAGATCGTGGCAATAGTGATAGTGCCCTGGGTGGGCAGGAGGGAGAAGAGATGTGGGTCGAGCGGCTCTCCCTTTGTGAGGGTGAGGACGAAGACGGCTGCGATGAAGCTGACGGCACCGGTGAGTATCAGGGTGGCGCTCGTCATATCTCCGCGGCCGGTGATCAGTGCAAGTCCAATGCTTCCTGCCGATGCGGCGAACAGGATGAGGGAAGCGATATAGGGATTATTATACTGCAATCGTTCTGCCATTATAGCCCTCCTGCCAATCGTTTCTGCTGTCGGTATTCGACGATAGCGACAACGAGGACGACTCCTCCGAAGACGGCACCCATGACCGGAAGCGTTGCGAGGGGATTTGTGCCTGCCTGCAGGATCGCGACGAACCCGATGCTCGCAACGGCAAAGGCGGCGAAGAGGCCGATGCTCTGCCGCCCTGCAAGGAGGTGCAGTTCTCTGAGCAGCAATCCGAGGAGCAGCAGCTGCAGGGCGAGGGGGAATCCCTCCGTCCCTGTCGACAGGGCAACAACCTCGCCGATCCCGAGCAGCACGACGGGCCGGCCAGCCCGGTCTCCTGTGAGAAGATATGCAGCCAGAAATGCCGCGAGCAGACCTGCTGTTATCGCGCCTTGGACCGTCATTACCAGCCCTGTGGCGGCGAGGGCCACAAACCCGAGAGCGAGGAGATGTGCTCCCGCATCACCCCGCATTACGGTGCCTCCTTCCGGGGTCTGTGTCCGCGTGGAGTGTGCCGGTATCGACGCATCCGGCTCTCTGGTGTCCAGAGGGAGAGATGCCTCCCCTGCAGAGCCGCTTCTCGTGCGACGCAATCGATATGGCTTGTATCCCCGTTCCGGCATGTGTAGAGGTAGACGTTGTCTGACCCCGCCTCACCGAGCGCACGCCGGATCTGTGCCTCAAAGGGAGTCCGGGCGATCCCTTCCGGAAACGTACGGTAGAGTCTGTGCATGGCCTGCCGGTACGTGCTGGATTCTGCCTGCGGGTTCTGCTGCAGCCGTTCAAGTCGCCTGGCGGCTGCCCGCAGGGATGAGCGGTTCTGCATGCGGTAGAGATGGGTGTGGCGTGCGACCGGGTGCAGGACGGCAGGGAGCGTCGTCGCCTGATGCAGGACTTCGGGAGGAGTGAAGGAGCGTATGACGTTCGCACCGGAGATGAGCGTCAGCCAGCACCCCCCCGCGCTGCGGACTGCTCCCTCCACCGCACCTCCCACCGCCGCCGAAAAAGCCCCAAAGGCGGCTGAACCTTCCGATACCTCCAGGTCCGGGAGGTCCGCGATGATACACGGCATGCTGCCTCTCTGTCCGCTCATCTCCCGTGCAAAGAGGCGATCGTGCTTTGCGGCCATCTTCCAGTCGATGTCGCGGGGATCATCCCCTGCGCGGTAGGGGCGGAAAGAGCGGACGGTCTGGCCTTTCATGACCCGGAGATAGTCACTATCTTTCCGCCCCCCTTCCCTGCTGCCCCCCCCTTCGATCGCTGTGGCTGTTTGCGGGGGGATGACCTGGACATGCGGCTCCCTGCAGTCATCCCTGGTACACCGGATCTCCTGGCGGTAGAAGGGATCGGTGAGGGTGACCCAAAGTCCCCCGAACCGCGTTTCACCTGTGGCCATGAACCTGACAGGGTACCCGGCCGTCCAGCCGCCTGCGGGCGAGGGGGCGTACGTGGGTTCATCGCCGGAGGCGGCAAGGGCGGGGAGCAGATCGCGTATCGTGACCTTCATCTGATCCGGCGACCGTGCAGTGATCCGCGATTCGACCGCAATAGCGCCGCCCTGCCGGACAACCTGCCGGTCGGTCTCCCGCGTGACGGTGATGCCGGCCAGGAATCTGCGGCATCCTACGGTAAAGGTGAGTGCCCGGTACGCGAGGAAGAGCCCGATCGTCGCCGCTGCTATCATGGCCGGCAGATCGCTTAGGAAAAGGGCGAACGCTCCGAGGAAAAGGGCTACTATGGCAAACCCCTGGGCATTCTGTGTCGGCTGCACGGTTTATGGCACCTCGACCGTGCTGACGATGTCGTCGACCACCTCTCCGGCTGTTACCTGCTCGATCTCTGCCTCGGGTTCCAGGATGATCCTGTGCTGGAGCACCGGCAGGATGAGCGCCTTCACGTCGTCGGGGATGATATATGTCCGGTTCCTGAACGCGGCACGCACCTTTGCCCCGGTCAGCAGGGCGAGGGATCCGCGGGAGCTGGCTCCCAGCCGGACATTTTCATGCTCCCGCGAGGCGATGACCAGGTCTCTGATGTACTGCAGGACCGCTTCATCCGCATAGACTTCTCTGACGGCGGCATGCATCCGGAGGATCTCTGCGGTCGTAATGACAGGGGTGAGCTGGTCGCGATAGGCTGTCCAGTCGAGTTCGCCTGCCTGGCTCCGCCGGAGGATCTTAAGTTCGCTGTCGCCGTCCAGATGCCTGACAATCGTGCTGAGCATGAACCGGTCTTTCTGCGCCTCGACGAGCGGGAAGGTGCCCTCAAGCTCGTAGGGGTTCTGTGTGGCGATGGTGAAGAAGGGTTCGGCGAGCGGGTAGGTTACGCCGTCGATCGTCGTCTGGCCCTCGCCCATCGCTTCGAGGAATGCACTCTGCGTCCTGGGTGTGAGGCGGTTGATCTCGTCGATCACAAGAAAGTTCGAGAATATCGGTCCTTGGATCAGTGAGAATGTCTTTGTCTTCTGGTCATAGATCCGCAGACCGATGATGTCGGCGGGCTGTACGTCCACCGCGCATTGCACGCGCTTGAAATCGAAGCTGATGAGCCCGGCGAGGATCTTGCTGATAGTGGTCTTCGCCGTCCCGGGCACGCCCTCGATGAGGACGTTCCCGCCTGCAAAGATGCCGATCAGGATCGGTTCAAGATCTGCCGGATCGCCGACGATATACCTGTGGGTGTTCTCCTGGATCTGCCGGTACGCGGATGCAATCGATGCGATCCGCTCTTCAAGATTCTGTTCATGCATTGTCGCTCTCCTCCGTTTTCCGTCTGCCGAAGATGATGATCGCCGGCAGCACCACCAGCCCTGCGATCAGCACACGCCACGGCGATGATCGGACGGCACTGATGCCGTCGATTACGTCCCCCCCCGAGGCTGTCCGGCTCCGTGTCTGGTCGAGGAGGACTGACGGGTACGCTCCCGTCACCTGCCGGAGGAACCGGGCGTTGTCAACCTCTCCGTCGATGGCGAGCATTGCGTTGATGAAGATGCTCGGATCGGCAAGCACGATTATCTCGCCGCTGCCTGCGTTTTCACGGGAGCAGAGGGTGTAACCGCCCTGTGGTTCGCCCGGGTCGATCCTGCCGTTGCCGTTTTGGTCGATCCAGCTCAGCGGGGACGTCCGGATGAGCGCTGTCCCGCCGGTGACCGTCCCGGGGTGGTTGAACTGGAGCGCGGTGCAGTTCGTGAGGAGGGGATGGTCGCTGCACCGCCTGCCGGTGACCGCTCCGGGATCGGTGTAGGATCGTTCGGCGCCGGAGACGTTTCCGGGCACAAGTCTGATACTGCTTCCAAGCTCCCCGAGCAGCTGGTTGCCGCTGCCGTCATCGTCTGCAAGGAGAATGCTGTTCCCCTGCTCGAGGAACGCCCGGTACCGCTCAATCTCTGCCGGGGTGTAGGATCCCGCCGGGGCAATGATGACGAGCAGCGCATTCCGGTGTCCTTCAAGGCTGGCGGTCTCATGCACCTCGACGGCACCGCTCTTGATGAAGCGCTCGACGCACCCGGACGTCCCGTTCCACTGAATATTGTATCTGCTGTACTCCTCCGTCGTCGTGGTGAGGTGGGCCGAGACTGCGACGACCGCCAGCATGAGAACGCCTGCCACTATCCACATACGCCGGTTACTCATCACCACCACCCGCCGCGCAGGCCAGTATCATGATGAAGAGTTCCCCGAGCCGTTGCCGCTCCCCGGCGTCCGGAACCCTTCCGGCGTAGCAGACCCGCTCGTGCAGTTCGACGAACGCAGCCAGATCGGGGGCAAACTCCCTGGCATGGTAGTTCTTCAGAACTTCCCGCGGGGTCGCTGTCCGGAGGGCCGGAGCCTGCGTCACCGGCCCGAGCCGCTCGAGGAGGGCATGGTAGAGGAGCGCCACGCCCTCCCGCGGGTCGGCCGCCGAGAGCAGGGCATCTGCAACCGCCTGCAGGTCTTCGTCCGCGGGCATGCCCGTATCCTGCCTGCTCTCCGTCTCCGGCATCGCGCTCGTCTGGTGTCGCCAGGTGGTCTGCAGCGATTTTTCCGGATGCGGGACACTGTTCCTCGAGCGCCGGATATACCAGTTTCCACCGACGATCGACGTGATGCCGGCGAATGCGACTGCCAGAAGGGCTGCCGGCGATCCGAAACCAGGGATGAGGTTGATAGTGACAGGCTGGCTGCTCGACCCGTTCAGCGGGAAGCCCTCGCCCGAAAAGACTGCGGTGATGGTGTGGGTTCCGGAGGTGAGATTGATAGCATGCCGGTACCATCCGTCCGCTCCGGTTACGGTCTCTGTTCCGGTCCGTCCGTCGATGATAAACGAGACGGGTGCATCCGCCACCGGTTCCCCATCTGCCGTGAGAATTCTTCCTGTGCAGGAGGCACCCGCTGTCTCGATGCCGGAAGACGGCGTGACTGCGAGCGTGACGCTGGTGTCCTCTGGAAGAACCGCAAACTGTGCAACCCCGGAGAGTGCTGGCCCCACCCCTGCGTAGACAAAGTGCGTGCCGCTTGCGATCTCTCTGACGGGGAGGAGGTAGCGGTAGGCACCGGACGAATCGGCCAGTGCGGTGCCGGCTGGCCGGCTGTCGAGGATGATCTCCACGGAGGCGTTTCCTTCTCCGGAAGTGTTCGACACCGTCCCTGCAATCGCGAGAGTGTCGTTGTAGGTAACCCGGCCGGGAACGACACCGATCGAGATTGTCGCTCCTGGAAGGGTGCCTGCGGCAGCGGCTAAACTCTGCTGCCCTGCTGCGACTGCGGCCGGGAGCGCCTCCAGAGCCCCCAGGCTCTGCCGGTATTCCGTGGTGTTCAGGCCGTATGCCTCTCCGATGGCGGCGATCCGATCCTGTCTGCTTGTGACGGAGCTCACCCCTTCGGTGATCGTGCGGTTGAGCGCCTCCCCCTCATAGACGATGGAGCGTGTCCGGTTGGCATCCAGGCCGTGTTCGCGGATCTCGATCGAGCGTACCTCGTCAAAGCGTCCGGAATCATTGACAATCTCGTACAGGTCTCTGAGACACTGCTCGTTCTCCCGGGCGAATGTATCCGCATCGCTGCCTTCCAGGTCAAGGTCGACCACGACGTTCTGGAGGTGTTCGGCATGTTCGAGCGCTGCCCTGAGGTCCTCCTCTGCGCCGTCAAGGTCATGCGCTTTGATTCTGATGGTGATCTCTGCGGTATCCTGCAGGAGCCCGTCCATGAGCCCGAGAACCATGCCTGCGTCCGCCGGATCTGTGGCGGTCTCATACTGCAGATCCCGGTGGTAGAGTGTTTTGCTCTGGTTCTCCGCGCTGAAGAAGACCGGGGTGCTTGCAGCGTAGGTGAGCATCAGGATTGATGCGAGTGCGAGAACCGCAAGGACGAGGCTTGAAACGGAAGATCGCATCATTCTCCCAGGATCTCCAGCACCTTCAGGGCGACGATGTACCCGAAGAGGATGACGCCGACGGCGACGGCGTACCTGAGATATGACTGATACTCAGGCCGCGAGAAAGCCGGGGTGGCGAGTTCAACGATCACCAGGGTTCCGATGAGCCAGAGGACAAAGAAGATCTCACCACTCAGGTACTGGTTCAGGATCATAGCTCCGACTACCAGAAAGAGCCAGACGGTGAGCACGAGGAGAGCGGCGTACTTTCTGCCAAGCCCCATTCGCGGGATTTTATTTTTAATTTTATATATAAATGTATCGGGGTGGGCTGGCATGCCGGGAAACTGAAGACTAATGGTGATCCCCGTCAAAGATGTGTACCATGTCCGGGTCCGACCCGGCAGGCGCATGCGGCAGATGATGACAGTTACCCCCACTGACATCCGGATGATGATGCAGGGGCCTGATGCCGCACTGTTTGTGCTCGCCGTTGATGCTGGCCGGATCCGTTTTGCTCTTCTCCCTCGCTGCAGAGCGCCGGGCAGCAGCCGTCTCTTTCCAACGGCACCCGTCGATGGTCGGGCGCGCTTCCAGAGTATGGAATGAACGGAACATGCCGGAAGATGCGTGCGTCGAAGGCCGCGAATTTGCCTGCTGCGTGTGCCGTGCAGGCCTGTTTCTCTTGTGCGGGGCAGGAGGGAGCCGGGTTACGCCTTCCCGGGACGATCCTCCGGGGAGTATTACAATAACGTTAGGCTTTGGGTCGGCCGGGGGGCATTTAAATTTTACTAGAAATATATTTATAGTAATATAATTATTGAGGGTCATCTCAGCCAGTATCCCCTTGGGCATCAATAGGAAAAACCGGAGCTCACCACACTGCCACGCGGATATGAGCGGACGTAGGGGGAGGAGGGTCCATGCAATACGACAGTTCGTGTGCCTCTGCCACAACTGAAGCGGAGGGTGGTGAGTTTCGTGTCCGGGCAGCAGCACTGCCCGCTTCCCTGCCGGTCTACCGGTATGCGGGGAAGACTGCCGATCTGCCCCGGGATATCGGCACTTCTTCCGGTGAGGGTTTGTACCGGGATCATAGGATCGCTGTCGTCGTTCCCGCCTACAATGAGGAACCCCTCGTTGGAGAGACGCTCCGGACGATCCCGGAGTATGTGTCCCGTTTCTATGTCATCACCGACTGTTCAACGGATGGCACCGGCGACCGGATTGAGGTGCCTGTCCGAAGGGATCCCCGGATCGTTCACTTCCGCCATGACCGGAACAGCGGGGTCGGCGCCCGGATTTTGTTTACACTCCGGAGGCACGTATGAACGCAGCCAGGATCGCCGCTCAGGAAGCCGATTCATTGGTGATTGTCACACCGACGATCGCATCCTCACGATCTTCTCACAAACCCGGGAGGGTCGTTTCCGAAAGAAAGCGATCCTGTCGAACCCTCGTTGCCATGCCCGCCTATAACGAGGAGAAGTACATTGCAAAGACAATCGTCGGCGCCCGAACGTATGCCGACAGAGTTCTTGTCGTCGACGATGGCTCCACGGACGACACCGATGCCATCGCCCGGGCTCTGGGCGCTCTTGTCGTCCGCCACGAGACCAACAGAGGCTATGGCGGTGCTCTCCAGACGATCTTTGCTGCGGCACGTGCGTCAGGCGCCGAAGAGCTCGTCGTCATTGATTCCGACGGCCAGCATAACGCGGAGGACATCGGAAAGCTTCTCGCCGAGCTCCGGAAGGGCAACGACGTCGTCATTGGCTCCCGATTCCTCGACGGCAACGACGGCGGGATCCCCGCCTACCGGAAGGTCGGGATGAAGGTGCTTGATAAGGCCACCACGATGGCCGGCACCAGGCTTGCGGTCTCCGATTCCCAGAGCGGTTTTCGGGCATACGGGAAGAGGGCAATTGATGCCATCCATCTCAGTGGCGAGGGTATGTCTGCCGGCTCTGAGATCCTGATCCAGATCAGCGATCACCATCTGCAGGTTGCCGAGGTGCCGGTCAGGGTGCGCTACGATATCGAGGATACCTCCTCGCAGCATCCCGTGTCGCATGGAGTCGGAGTGCTGATAAACATTGTGAAGCTCGTCAGCTGCCGGAGGCCGCTGTTCTTCTTTGGGATCCCGGGATTCCTTCTGTTTGCATTTGGGGTAGGGTTGGAGATCTATGCATTCTCAGAGCATTACAGGATTAACCAGTTCCATTATATTCTGTTCACCGGAGGGATGTCCGCACTCGTACTTGGCCTTCTGCTCATTACCGCTGGGATGATTCTCTTCGCTCTCATTGAAGTACTAAGAGGTCAGGACACTCAGATGGCGCGTACTCCGACATCAATAACTGTGAAGGCTCCCCCGTCTTCAGTTCCAGCACCGCCAGAGGAGTCGGGAGATGAAATGCGATGAGCAAAAGGTACATGAATTTGAACGTGATTGCAATTGTTCCTTGAGACAAGGATCAAGAGATTCTCAAAATCTCTTTGATAATATACCGTCCAGCATTGAATTAATGACGTTCTAATTTCACCTTCCCCTTAAGCTCACTAAAAAGTAAGACCAACAAGATGAACTTGCATCCGAAACGCCTAACGAGGAAGATAAAAATGAATGAAACAGCAAATATATTTGTCACAGATGCACAAATGCGGAGTTCCTTGGCAGTAATTCGTTCATTGGGAAAACGGGGATTTAAAGTTACTGCTGGTGAGGAAACCCGTTTTGCAACAGGTTTTTTTTCAAAGTACTGTAATAACCATGTGGTATATCCGCCTCCCCTCAAACAGAAAAAAGATTTTATTGAATATTTGATTGCAACACTACAAAAAAACACCTGTGACCTTCTTATCCCAGTAGCAAATCCTACCCTTGAACCAATTATTGAAAATGAGAAGGAACTATCTCAATATGTCAATATTGCCCTTCCACCACGCGAAACTTTCATGAAGGGCTACGATAAGCAAACCACTCTGAAAATCGCATTAGGAAATAGCATCCCATGTCCGAAAACACATTTTATTGAGCACTTGGATGACATATATAATATTGAGGATTTGCTGGAATACCCTCAAACAATAAAGCCAACAATAAGCTTTGGCAGCAGGGGGTTTGATACTTGCAATTCTTTTGACCAACTGATTGAAAAAGCCGAAAGATCACTTTCTAATTACAATACAATATTACTTCAGGAATATATTCCTAATGGTGGCGAATTTGGGGTCTACACACTGTTTAACTCCTGTTCCAGACCCTGTGCATTAACAGTTCAAAAGCGATTGAGATCATATCCTATCTCAGGCGGTCCAAGTACTCTTAGAGAAACGTTCCATACAGAAACATCTGAAATTGCTGTAAATGCTGCCTTTAGGTTGTTGAATGCGATGAAATGGGTTGGAGTTGCGATGGTTGAATTTCGAATAGACTCAAGAGATGGCATTCCAAAGTTAATGGAGGTGAATCCTCGTTTCTGGGGTTCACTGGCGCTATCTATTCAAGCAGGAGTAGATTTCCCTTATCTCTTATATAAACAATTCATTGATGGGGATGTCAAACCTGTTCTAGATTACAAAGATGGGGTAAAATGCAGATGGCTGCTTCCAGGAGATATTTTGTGGTTTTGCAGCGCTCCAAATAAACTACGTAATCTACCAAAGTTACTAGACTTCAGAATAAAAGATGATATCGTCTCATTCACAGATCCAATGCCTACATTTGGATTTTTTACAGCTGTTGCCAGGTACTTATTTGACCTAGATATGTGGAAGTTTATTTTTAGGAGATAAAATATGATAAATGGACTGAGTATTGACTTGGAGTACTGGTGGAGCATAGAACTTCTCAAAAATTGCATTCCAAAGAAAAAAGACGATTTAATCACTGAATCTGTAGATCCATTACTTAAGTTACTCGATGCATATGATGTGAGCGCTACCTTCTTTGTCTTGGGAATGGTTGCCGAAAAGTATCCGGAGCTTATTTATAATATTCATACACGAGGACATGAAATTGGTTGTCATGGGTATTCTCATAAGACGTTAGTTGATCTAGGTGAGATGGGTTTTGAAGAGGATCTCAAAAGAGCTATGATGTATTTAGGCAAATATCACCCTATAGGGTATAGAGCTCCATCATTCTCTTTGAATAATGATACTCTATGGGCCTTGGAAATTCTAAGAGATCAGGGCTTTCTGTATGATTCAAGTGTTTTCCCAATAAAGACATCATTATATGGCGTTCCTGAAGCTCCCGTCCACATCTACAGACCTTGTAAGACCAATATTGCTCTGCACGATCCCGAGGGTCCAATAATTGAGTTTCCGCTAACTGTACTTAATATGGGTAAAAATATTCCAATTGCTGGAGGATTTTATATTCGTGCACTTCCAGAAATGTTTTTGAAATGGGGTATCCGTAGCGTAAATAAAGAGAAAAGACCCGCCATAATATATGTCCATCCTTGGGAAACATATCAAGAGACACCAAGAGTCCGGATGTTACCTCCTAGATATATTGTAACATACTATGGAATTGCTTCCGCTCTGAAAAAGCTAGAAGGGATATTGAAAGAGTTCAATTTTAAGCCAATGCGGGAGATTTTGCATGATCTATGATTTACACATCTACTCAAAATATTTTCAAGACTCATTATTGTCGCCAGAAATCATCAAAACTGCGAAAAGAAAAAACATGGATGGCATTGCCATAACCGATCATAATGTTATAAAGGGCGTCTTTGCCACCCCCAAACTATACCGAAACAGAGACATTGAGGTAATTGTCGGGGCTGAGGTTAAGGTCGAGTATGATGACGTAACAGGGTTATTCTTAAATGAGGAGGGCAAAACACGAACGTCTGCAGAGGTGACCACTGAAAGTCATGATCCGGGGGAATACGCATCCTTGCTCATCCATCCTGCCGCTTTGTTTTCCCTAATAAGTCGATCAAGTGTGTGGATCTCATTGAATATTTTAATGCCCGAGAAACTGCAGAAAAAAAATCCGACAAGCCCATGCTTTTGCACAAACATTTCAAAAATGATGATTGCTGGAGGTAACTCTTATTTATCGTTTGAAATTGGGCGGGGGAGAGCTTACATTACGGAATCGGGCATTGAAAGTGCATTAAAGGATGGTATGACATCTGGTGATCAAGTAATGAGAAGGTGCTACAAAGTTAAATTAAGTCCTTTAAATCTCGGAGAGAACCTATGAAAATTGTATATGTACTGCCAGTGAGCTGGGGTGGAATTGTACACTATACTGCAGAATTAGCAAACGCAATGGCAAAAATTGAGGATGTTGTAGTAATTAAAGCGCAGGATGAGAATGATAACCTATTCTCGAGCGATGTTCAAGTGTACAACCTATTTAAACCGTTTAATTTTGATCGGACATCCAGCCGATCGTTAGTGTCCCTGTTATCATATAAAAACATGCGTGCGTTATTATCATATAAGAAGTTACGTTGCATCAAATCTGTCAACCCAGACATCGTACACTTTACAATTCCATCCCCACAAGTCTCATTCTTTTCTCACCTCTATAAACTGGACAAGAATTATAATATCGTATGTACTGTGCATGGGGTCTTTAGATCACTTAGAGATGCTCAATTTAATAACTTTAATCTCAGTATGGGCTTTATTGACTCATTAAATGAGGTGGCAAATAGGTTTGTTAAATTTAGAGAATTAATTGTCCACACAGAAGATAATAAGAAAGGCTTGATCGCGAAGGGCATCATTGAAGATCAGATAGCAATAATACCTCATGGATCATTTTCGCTATTTAACAGACTCAATGACGATAATCCTGATGAGAGTACTGATTATCGGTCAGAAGAGGTGATTCTCTTTTTTGGTTATATACTTAATAACAAAGGTGTAGATGTTTTGATTAAGTCGATCCCGCATATAAACAGAGAAATTCCAAACCTCAAAGTGGTCATTGCTGGAGAAGGAGATCTCTCTGAGTATAGAAAGAATATTGTTGATGAGTCAAAATTTGAAATTCATAATGAATATATACCTAATGAGATGGTCGGCAGCCTCTTTCAACGCGCAAAGGTGGTTGTATTACCATATATCCGTCACCAGGGGCATAGTGGCGTTGTAAATGTCGCATTTGCCTTTGGAAAACCAGTTGTTGCAACAAATTTAGGAGATTTTCCAAATCTGGTACAAGATGGGAAGGAAGGCTTAATAATACCCCCTGAAGATGAGATTGCACTTGCTAATGGAGTGATCAGAATCTTACGCAACGAAGACTTGAGGCAAAGCATGTCGCAAAATGCTCTTAAGAAAGCGAGGCAGCATTCTTGGAATCGGATTGCTGAGAGGCACGTTACAGTATACGAAAAAGTAATTGAAAGGCAGAGGGAATAAATCAATGAAAAGAGGTCTGCTTGTCATAGCAGAATTGATTGATCCAGATCTCAGAATTACGATGGAAAAGAATGTAAAAAAGAAATCAGAGGGACTGTCTTGGGACAGAATTGCTGAAGATTACATTGCGGCATATAATACTGTTTTAGGAAGATAATATGAAGATACTTGCTCTTTCGAACCATGGTAATACCTTTAATCCAAAAGAGGGCGCAGACATTAGAAAAAATAAGTTATTGTTAGAATTGAGTCGAAGGAATGACGTAATTGTATGCGAATCAGATCGGTATATTCATGATAAACCGGAAGGTTACCCAAATATTGAGGTCAAGTATTATCATGAAAATTATTTATTTAAGAGACCAATGTCCTTTCTTTTGGATATCAATCCGAGTTTTCTATCTATCTTATACGACACGGTAAAGAATACTAAAATAGACCTTATCCAGATCTCTTTTCCATATGGTTTTATTTCCACGAAATTGTTACTGTGGTTGCTTAAAAAGAAAACGCCTGTAATCTATGATGCACACAACGTCGAGAGTGACACCGTAAAACAGATGCGGATACTAGATTACAACCTTTTGACGCAGTATTTCTTTGAAATCTATATTTCAACCCTTGAGTGGCTGACCGTAATATTTGCATCGGATTATGTCATTTCTGTGAGTGATGAAGATCGACTGCGCTTCATTACAAAGTACAATTTGAACGAAAACAAAGTTATGGTCATCCCGTCGGGAACCGTCATCCGCAACCATGATCTGGATTATAGAAAGGAAGTTCTGAAAGCCACTTTAGGTTTGTCTAATGCAAAAGTAATTCTGTTTCATGGTACGTATTCCTATCCTCCGAACAGGGAGGCGTTTAACCTAATAATTAATGAAATTGCGCCAAGGATTAAATGTCAGGTTGCGGATGTAGTATTTCTATTAGCAGGAAATGGGGTTCCGATATTTGAGAAGGAAAATGTTAAGTCGATTGGTTTCGTTGAGGATCTTGATTTGCTGCTACACACTGCCGACATTGCTATTGTACCTCTGCTAAGCGGAGGTGGGACTAAACTAAAGATCCTTGACTACTTGGGTGCAGCTTTGCCGATTGTTACAACAAAAAAGGGTATTGAGGGGATAAATGCTGTGAATGGCAAGGATGCAATTATTGTAGACGGGGTGGATGGTGAGTTCATTGAAGCAATTATGTGTCTAGTCTGTGATGAAAAGTGTTGTAAAACACTTGGTCAGAATGGTAAAATACTTGCTGAAGAGCAATATGATTGGGAGAGCATCGGAGAGAAATTGAATATATTCTATCGTAAGATAATTGATTGATGATGAAATCATCCGATATTTCCTAACTCATATTGAGAGATCTTCCCCTGCTTTCCCTGATGTATCTCCTCTCCCGGCACCTAAACCAGAACTGGGGCAGAGACGTCGCATACACACTGGATGGTTTTCATATCCACTGGAGTGTTCAGTCTTAATGTGAAAGTTGAGGTGGAAGATCATTGTAATACACCATTGGCCCCCCATTATCGTAGATCCTATTGGAGCGTGAGACATAGGAGGTTACAGGATAATAGGTATAGGAGTTGAGGACTTGCCAGCGATCATACGTGATTAATTCCAAACTTAATTTATTATATTCACCAAAGTATGAATATGAGGGGAGATCCATGGAATTAGAATCGATAGGATAATTGTAAGTGGTATTTTGTCCAGAAATCCTGTGTATATGGAGTTGTCTATATAAGTCAGCGTAAAGAATGTTTGCCTCTTTTACATTTAACAACCACTTCACTCCTTGAATTTCAAGCAAATTGTAACTTGTTGAGTCAACAGTGCTGTTGATCGCAAAGTTCGTCGTGTTTTCATGGCCAACCTCGTAGATCCACCCGCAATTGAACAGTAAAAAAATGGCCAAAAAAATAGAGAATAACTTTAGGGGATGGGTTGGTTTTTCACGAATGCGTTTAAATTTAGAAAATATGGTCATCCCTCCGATGACGCAAAATAGAGATAAAAAGATGAGGCTTACATGATATATCCGGGAAACGCCAATGGCGCTTGAAAAATAGGGTAGGATTAGTGCTCCGAAACAGATACTAAAAGCACTGAGTGCAAGAAGATGAAACTGGAGATCAAAATATATCCATTTATGACGCAACCATGATGTCACAAAACCGATAGTTATAAATAAAATTGCCAGTACGTGTAGATATTTGCCTACTTCATGGAGAGGTGCAGTGGTATTTGTGATGATGACTGCAAGGCCTTGACTGGTATCTGGATTAAGTATTCCAGAGGGCATATTTGTGCTGACCTGGTGTACAATTTTTAGCAGAATTTCGAAAGAGGACGAACTGGATGTATAAATATACCAAATTAGAATAAATAGTCCATAAAATAAAATTGCATGTAGTGGGATTCTATATCCGGGTGATTTTATTTTGTTCAAGTTTAGCCCCGATAAAATGTATAACTTCCCCTGCATCCACCTAAAATAGTGATCGATATTGTTCTGGATATTTAAACTGAGTCCCAGAGCTACAAGGATCGACGTTAGAAAGAGGATGTACATAAAGAGGTACGCTAGTCCGTAATGTGATACTATTAGAGAGGTGCTAAATGCAAAAAAAAGAAAAATCTTCTGCTTTCTGGACAAATTAGAATCGATCGTTGAAAGAATGATCAAAACAACAAAGAGTTCAGCGACCTCCTGCCTAGCAAGGGAGAGCATTTCATTATAATAAACAAAAGTAAAGATTAAGAAAAAACAGCCAAAAAGGGCTATAGATTCATGTGTCTGCTGCCTGAATGTGGCATAAAGTCCCAGAGGGACAAAGGTAAAAAGAAATGGATATATGATCTTGAAGACCCAGTCAACGGCCAAGTTGAGGGTAATTGAATAGAGGGGTACGAGCATTACAAGGCTGAGCATGGCATTGCAGGTGCTCTGTATGGTTGGATCCCAGAATCCATTCTGGATTACATTGCTGGTTAGATAGCATTCATATTGGATGTCCCAGCCCCAGATGTACATCGAAATTAGGCTAGTATGATACAGCAGGGTGAGTGCCACGGAAAACACTACATACGGATAGTATTTCCTTGGAATCCATTTGGTATATGCAATTACTATTGGGATAAGAGATATGATGGTGAGTAGGATCATGAGAAGGAAATTTATGCCATAATTGTTCATGAGATACGTTCCGGCAATGGCACCGAAAGGAAGAAGCGAGAGCGCTAAAATAGGTGTGGCGAAAACTTCTCGGAGTTCTATATAGTTAGGCGAAGCAAATGTTCTGTCTCTGATGTAGGCCAAGGGAATGAGGAACATAGTGATAATGTTGATAGTAATCAGGAGAGGATAGAGTGAAATTGGACGGGATATGCCACAGAGGGGATATATGATGCTTATACAGAACCCCATTAGCATCAAAATTGTGATTGAGAGACCCACTGAATAGACCAGGGTTTTGAGATTGCCGATTTTGTGAATTCGGAGGATGCGTAGTAAGAGTATTCCCGGAACGAAGGTGAGAAAAAGAAAGCCCACGGTTTGTCGAATAATGGGAAAGAATGTCCCGAAGTTTTCAAAGAAAATTGAACTAGTAAATGCAATTTGGAGAGTAAGCACTACAAGGAAAGTAGATCGCATGTCCCAGTCATTCATCGTGAGGATATTCCGTATTTGCATACGTTGTCTGAAATTGTTTATTGTGTTTGATCTATCAACAAGCGATACACTTGTGGTTTCCAATTGTATTCGTTTAGTTTAGCTACGTCACGCCACCTTGGTAATCTTTATTTATAATACTTAGCCCCCCCCTGCCGTGTTGCATAATGCCTGAAGGGTTCCCCTACCGTTCATCCAGCGGCGGCTTCGCTCAGGCCACCGCAGCAATCAGCATGTTGTACCAGTTCACTTTCATCTGGATCTCGCGGAACATGCCCTCCCGTGACGTTGCGCGCACACCTTCGCCAAAGATCCGTTTGAGACTGGAGAAGTCTCCTTCAACCTTCCATCGCATGCCGTAGTTGTTCTTTTGCGCCCACATCCGATAACCCCCCAGTCTGTTGCGGTCTCTGACGCATTCGGCACGATAGGGTGACCCGGTGGAGTGGGTTGCGGCATCGTTCCGGGTCTTGATCCCGGAGAGGATGCCCCGTTTCTCGAGGAGGTTGAAGATCTCATTTCTATCGTATGCTCCGTCACCAAGCACCAGGTATACCGGGTGCTCCTCGCCGCAGTTCTGTACGGCTTGCTCGAGAAGCGGAGCGAACATCTGGTCGTCCTGCACCGACTCGTCGGTGACTTCGAGGCCGAGGATCTGGTTGCTCTCGACGTCGATCATCGCATGCACTTTTATCCACCCGCGCCGGACTTTCCACTTCTCCCGCATCCATTCACCTCGGTTCGTGACGGTAATCGCGGTGCTGTCGACCGCGATGATCACGTCCTCGGCAAGGAACTCGGGAGTGACCTTCAGGGAGAGATCCAGCTGCTCTATCCGCCGGAAGAGCGTGGTGTAGTCCGCCGCCGTGAGACGGGGGATGAACTCCGCGAGTTTCCGGACAAATCCCTCCATCTGGCGGTAGGGCATCAGGAGAAAGATGTGGATGCAGGCCATCCACACAATGAACGGTTCCGGATACTTATACGGACGACCACACTTCCCGGCATTCATCTCCGCAAGCAGGTCGTCCCAGCGATTGAGGAAATCAAGTGCGATGTAGAGTTCACCCCGCCGAACCAGCCGTTCATTATAGATACTCCAGTCGCGAGTGTCAGGACACGGTCGTCCCCAGCGTTCGTTCTTAACCATGGAGGGGCGGCAGGGGCGGCCGTCACCTTCACTTTTGTGGTCGGGTGACCAGAGTTATTCAACACGGCACTGCCTATCGAAAAAGACTTCAGCCCAATGGATTCTGGAAGGGGATATTGCGGGCTGCTTCGACAACATTGCTCACGATTGGCTCATGGAGAATATAGTTATAGTTTAGTTATAGTTACTGGCTCAACATCCTTGAAGCATACTTTGGACTCAGGAATTTCTGGACCCATTTCTCCCAGTAGGTTCTCTTCGCCGCCAGTCTCTCGAATGCTCGTGCAATCGTGACAGTCATGTGCTCATAGTCCCTGACGAACGTCGCCGAGACCTCTCGCTTGATCGCTCGCCAGATCTGTTCGATGGGATTGAGATCCGGGGAGTATGGTGGAAGATACGCGAGGCGGATGTTGTTGCCGGCGGCGTACTGCCTGACGAGAATCGCGTGGTGTGACTTGAAGTTGTCGAGCACGATGACGAGCCGTTTTTTGGGATTTGCTTTTCTATACGCTCTCAAGACCTCTCTGACGTCTTCCTGTTTGGAGCGTTCCCGGAAGGTGACGATGGAGGTTCCTTTGACGGCAAGAATGGCAAAGGTGTTGGCTCGGATCTTCTTCGTATTCTTCACGAGCGGCGTGTGGTCGAACGACCACATCCGCTGGGTATTGGCAGTCGTTTGTGGAGAGCACTCATCCAGGAACCCGAGCACCGTATGCTTGCTCATCCGCGGGAGTTTTTTTTGAGAATCGTCTCTGCATCCGCAGGTCTGCGGTAATCCCGTGGAGAGGGTTTTCCATAGTGCATGCCGAACGACTTCAGAATGCGCCGGACCTGATCCTGGCTGTACGCAACGCCAAAGTGAGACTGGATCAGACGTTGTGCTTCGACGGTCGTCCAGTGATCCTTCTCCCGCAACAGCTCAAGCAATTCGGCTTTCTGCTCGTCGGTGAGTTTGGAGGGATGCCCTCCGGCATACCGCGGAACAAGCCCCTCAAACCCTTCGGCATTCCAGCGCTCCTGCCAGTTGTAGCCCGTCTGACCGGAGACGCCGACAGCATCCGCTGCTTTGACGACACTCACTCCCTTGTACCGCAGCCGGATAAACAGAAGGCGCGGCAGCACTTCGGGCAACCCTTTGTGGTGCTTGATCCGTTTCTTCAAGACGGAGTAGGGAACGTGTTTCGCGATCGCGATCAGTTCACGCCCGGTCATGAAGGCTGAGGATCGTCAAGGTTCAAAAGGGTAGCGCCAAGAACTATAATTGGTTATTGCTTGATCAAATTGCGTAAAAATTGGACATTTTCTTTCAGCGTTGAACCAATGAGTAAACCGCTTGCCCGATCGATTTCCAAGACTCGCAATGAATAGTATAAATACAAACCAATACCCAAAACTTCAGTGATCACTGTCGCCCAAGCCGCCCCGACCATGCCATATTGGGGAATGAATATCAAATTGAGAGTTACATTCACTAATGCACCCAAGCCGGTTCCGATGACGACGATCCTTTGCATATTCACAGCGTTCAATAAAGTGCTGGTCATGTTACTAATACAGATGATAAAGAAAGCCCATATCAAGATACTCAATGTTGCCGCTGCGGGAGCATACTCCGGGCCGTAAAGGATGTCGACAATAGTCTGGGAAAAGAATGTGACAAACAGAGCGATCAGGAGTCCAACAATAAACATGATCTGAAAGGATTGAAGGTATATACGCTTCAAATGTTCTTCAGAATGTAAAAATTTACGGGAATAGATTGGGTACAAAACACCCGCTACAGATCCAGCAACTAGAGCAGTCAGTCCTTCAATTATATTATAGGATGCAGTGTACCACCCGACAACAGCATATCCGGACATGAGTGAGAGCATGACCGTGTCAATCTTGAAATAGATCACGACAAAAATTGCCGTCAGGCCAAACGGCAGAGCTTTAGTTACGATCGAACGAAGGAAGGCTAGATCATACTTGAATGTCGGCTTTGTAAACCTCTTTACAACGAGCGCAGCACTAAGCACAAAACAGACAATCTCTCCGAACAGGAAAGCAGAGATAATGGCAATGAGCCCGTAACCCTGTATGATAAAGAGCATGGCCAGAGCGAATATGAGTAGGTATTCTACAATCCGGACAATCAATTCGTACTCCATCTTTTCAAATGCACGGAATATCGAGCGGAAAAACTGGTTAAAGGAATTGAGAATGGTATACGCCCCGGCGAGATATACCGCTAAACCTGTGTCAGAAGGATACCCCATGAGATTGATAATGACCATGAGAACCGTAAAGGAAAAGATAGATAAAGCAAGTTTTATTATCAAAATTGTCCCGAAGTATTCCCCCGCTTGATCATTCCTTCTCGCGATTTCTCGGATTGTAAGTGAGCTGAGGCCTAGATCCGATAGTATCGAGACGAAAAGTGCAAATGCAAATGCAAATGAGTATTTCCCGAATTCAGCGTCCCCAAGATATCGTGCGACGATGACAATGAGCAGGAATGCCAGAAATTTCGTTACAATCTCCGCAAAACCTAGTGATAAGGTATTTTTTACAACATCTCTCACTACACTCAAAGCAGGTCACCGTTTGGTCTATATTCGATTATGGTTACACCGCTGTATATCTGCTCGAACCATTATCTGCACGAAATCTGCAAATTAAACGTCCGAACTCCACTTAAGTGTCTCCTGTGCCTTGAATGCATCCCCCTGCAGGAAGTTCACCTCGGCCGGCTGGAAGAACTTCGGATCGATCACGATGTAGTCCTCGTAGTTCAGGTCGAACTCACGGAATGGAAGATCCACGAACTCACGCACTGAGTGGGTCTCTCCGGTGGCGACGACGTAGTCGTCCAAAGCCCTCTGCTGGTGCGTCAGCCACATTATCTGCACATAGTCGCTGGCAAATCCCCAGTCCCGCATGGCATCCAGATTCCCGAGCCGCAGTTCCGCATCCATATGCGCTACTTTTGGCATTACAAACCACCACATATACCTTAGATACGATCAAAATCATCCTTGTACCGCACGATATCATCTTCACCGGTGTACTCCCCGATCTGCACCTCAATCAATTCGAGCGGCAGGAGTCCGGGGTTCTTCAGGCGATGCACCGTACCCGCCGGCACAAATGTGCTCTCTCCACTCCTGAGAAGGTAGCACTCCTCACCGACCGTCACCTCAGCAGTCCCCCGGACGACTACCCAGTGCTCGCTCCTGTGGTGGTGCATCTGGAGGGAAAGGCGCTTCTTCGGCGGGACGGTTACCCGCTTGATCTTATAGGCCTGGCCGTCCTCAAGGGTTGTATACGACCCCCATGGACGGTGCACCTTGGTGTGGAACGCTGAACGCTGATCGCCCTTCTCTTTCAGCAGTTTGGCGATCTCGCCGACATGTTGGGCTTCGCTGCGCGATGCCACGAGAACAGCGTCCTTCGTCTCGATGATAGCAAGGTCGCGGACGCCGACCGTCGCGACCAGGCGGTCGCTGACGATCAGGTTGTCATGCGAGTTGATGCCGATATATTCGCCGCGGACGGCGTTTTGATCGCCGTTCTTGGGAAAGATGCTATACAGTGCATCGAAGTTGCCGACATCGTTCCACGCAGCCTCGAGGGGAACCACGGCGGCTTTATCAGTCTTCTCCATGATGCCGTAGTCGATCGAGATCTTTGGCGTCAGGTCGTACGCTTGCTCAACAGGATGGGTGAATGCACTGACCACATCCTCGGCATGGCATGCACACTCCTGCAGGAAGAGTTTTGGGGAGAAGACGAACATCCCGCTGTTCCAGAGGTAGCCGCCGGTACAGTAGCGCACCGCGGTTTCTGCATCCGGCTTCTCTACGAAAGTGTCGACGAGGGAACCGTCACCAAGCCCCTCACCAAGCCGGATGTAGCCGTAGCCGGTATGCGGGCAGGTCGGCCGCACACCGAAGACAACGAGGTACTTCTCGGCCAGTCGGTCGGCAGCCTGGAATGCATCGACATATGCGGTGTTGGTATCTATCAGGTGGTCGGAGGAGACCACGGCAATATTGTCGTGGTCATCCTCATCGCCGATCGTTTTGACGCCGTAGTAGATCGCCGGAAGAGTATTCTTCCCGACGGGTTCGGTGAGGATGGTACAGGTGCACCCCATCTCCTCGAGCTGAGCGTGGATCAGGAACCTGTGATCCTTATTGGTGACGACATAAATATCCTGGGGGGACGAAAAGAGCAGTGAACGCTTGACCGTCTTCTGGAAGAGCGATTCGGCATCGAAGAGTTTAATGAACTGCTTCGGGAAGTGCTCGCGGCTGAGCGGGAAGAGCCGGGTACCGCTTCCTCCTGCAAGGATGAGTGTCTTCATGGCACACTACCCCCGAAACTTCAGATTATGCTGCTTTTTAACACGAAGTTTCAGTACCTCATCCGGATTGGTATATCTCGTAGCACCGCAACGCCTGCCAAACTCTGCTGCCGCAACTGCGTTCATATCGAACAGGTATCGAGAACTGACTGGTCTCAATTCAGAATCGATGTGGGCATGGATCTTTCCCATCGCCCCCACTCCGACAACCCCTACATCCATACTCATCCACCCGATGGGGGTTTCCCTCCATCATCATCCGGTAAATATAGCCACTCAGCTGCATCTGCAATGGGCACACAGCACTTGTAAAGGGGCATGTTTCGGAAGAGCGCAGAGCAGAAACGGTGAAAACTGCCCATTTGCAGCGGAGTATCCGACATACCTGATTTCGACCGTGAACCATACTCTCACCCTACTAGAAAAAGATATTCCCTCATTCGCGAAATGCACACTCCACTAGATGGAGAGGTAATACCATTTGCCAAAATCATGTTTCAGGGTTGTATCCACTGTAGAGATCGTAAAATATCTCCCAGCGGCTCTGCTCTCCGGTGACATCCCCTCTGTTCACCGCACGGTGGAAGCAGATGCCCACCCTTGCACCACCTCATGAATGGAAGTGCAGGGCAGCTGAAGAGATCTGCCCCGGTTTACTGACATCCGGATGATGCTGCAGGGATCGTATGCCGCACAGTTTCTGCTTTTGATGCAGTGTATATGCTAAGCGATGCCCGCCACTGCATCATACCCCCGCCACATCCGCCCCGGTGTTCCTCGCCCTCGTGAGGATGACGGCTCCTCCGCCCCGGCCGTCGAGCACCTCCCGCGCCGCCCCGACGACCCCGTCCATCCCCGTGTCCCCGACGGCGTAGACCGTCGGCCCGAACGAGCTCAAGCCCGCTCCTGCGGCGCCCGCGTCGACCAGAGCCTCCAGGAGTGCCGGGACAACCGGCGGCTGTGCGGCGACTTCGACCTTCTTGAAGCCGAGGTGCTGGATCCGGTTGACGGCGGTGCCGAAGGCGTCCAGGTCGTGCTCGATTACGCCCGGGATCAGCCGCATCAGCACTTCGTGGCAGAGTTCCCGCACCTCACCGAGCGGCACGGGGCAGTGCGCCCGGAAGAGATCGACCTCGGTCGCCCCGTGCACGCCGGTGCCGGCGTGCGGCGTGACCAGCAGGATCCGCCAGTCTTCGGGGAATGCGTGCCGGGCTACGACCGGCGGAGGCTCGGTGCCGCGGGACGCGGCGGACGGCCGGAAGTCCTGTTTCCCGCCGGGCACCCCGAACCGGTGTCCGCCGTCGAGGACAAACCCGCCCTGCTCGAAGACCGCCGTGCCGATGCCGGAGGTACCGCCGCGGCCGACGACCTTCGCAAGGTCGCGGACCGTGGCGTCCCGGCCGTAGAGCCTGCAGAGGGCACTCCCCGCGGCAAGTGCGAGCGCCGTCCCGCTGCCGAGGCCGACGTGCTGTCCGGCCGCGTCGTGCACGGTGATCTCCGCCCCGCCCGGCAGCGAGAGGCTATCCGCCGTCGCCCGGGCAGCCTCGGCGACGCGGAGCCTGGTCTCGTCGTCGCCTCCGTATACGGCAATGCCGGCACTCTTGCGTGCGTCGAGAACCGTGGCGGGATGGTCGAGCGCGATCCCGACCCCGCCGTCCACCCGTCCGAGGCTGCCGTTCATATCGAGCAGAGTGATATGGATCCGTGACGGTGCGTTCACGATCACCCGCCGCTCTTCGGAGAACGCGGTGGAGGGGAAGATCTCTTCGATGGCGATCAGCGGCTGGCGGTTGTGGATGATGCGGTACTTCCGCGACAGCAGCGCCTGCTGCCGGTGAATCCTGAAGATGCTGCTGAGGTGCGGATCGGCGGGGACGATACGGGCGTCGGTGATCTCCCGCCGCGATTCGATCCGGTGCCTTCGTAAGATCCTGCCGATGGGGATATCCGCCCGGAGGAGGTCGTCTCTGAAATCCGGCGCAAGGCGCTGCAGCGGCGTGAACGAGACGGCATAGATGAGTGTTTCGCCGGTCAGGGTGTCCCGGAGCTCCACAACCCGGTAGTTGACCGCATCGCCCGGTTCGACCCCGAGTTCAGCGGCGGTCTCCGGATCCGCCGGCCTCACCTCCTGCACGCGGGTGACGACTTCGACAGGGTGGCCGGTCGCCATCTCAAGCAGATTCGTCACCGAGCCGTCGGTGCCCAGCAGCACCTTCTGGAGCGGCGAGAGCGATCCTGCCTCCCGTTCCAGGTCCGTAATAATCCGGGAGAGGTCCCCGGACGACAGCGGACGTATCTTGTCAGTCACCTGGTGTGCCCCCGATGTGTACCGTGCATGCCGATCGCATTATCCGGCTTCACGAGAGCAGGTCGAGCGCTTCCTTCCCGCTCATCCCTTCCCGGACGCCGAGCTTCCCGGCTGCGGCATTCGCCTCTCTGATCGTGCCGTCGAGGAGATCGTCCACCGTGGCAATCGAGGTTCCGCGGGAGGGCCGGACGCGGGCTGCCGGGTACCCGAAGGCGTCGAGCGCGGCGACATCGAACGCACCGCAGCCGACCATGCCGCGTGCCGCCACCACCGTTACCAGGTTCACCGCCCCCAGCGGAATGACGTATCCGACCCCTTCGGACCGTTCCAGCGCAACCGGTATCGTTTCCATTGTATCAGTCATCGTGGGAGAGGGGTATTAAGCATTCTGCTTCATGAGAAGAGCATCTCCAGGAAGTTCTTCGCCTGCAGAAGGCCGTAGGATCCCCGCGCTGCCTCTTTCTCTGAGAATGCCCTCGTGCCGTCCGTTCCCTTCCCGAGGATGGCGAACGGCACCGGATCGCTGCTGTGTGTTTTGGTGCGGATCGGCGTCGGGTGGTCGGGGAGCACCGCCACGACGAGGTCTGGCACATCGAGGATCGGGCCTATCGCCTCGTCGAGCCGCTCGATAGCGCGGACTTTCTCTTCAACGCTTCCCATATGCCCGGCCTCGTCCGGCGCCTCGACGTGCATGTAAACAAAATCGAGACGCTGAAGGGCGTCCACCGCGTACCGCGCCTTGGCCTCGTAATCGGTGTCCAGGTAGCCGGTGGCGCCGGGGACGGAGATCACCTCCATCCCGGCGAGGCGTGCGATGCCGGCGAGGAGATCGACCGCCGAGATCATCCCGCCGGAAAGATCGTACTTCTCCCGGAACAGGGGGAGGTAGGGTCTCTTCCCGCCGCTCCACGGCCATATCTGCGTTGCGGGCAGTTTCCCCTCCTGCACGCGGCGCCGGTTCGCCGGGTGGGCGGCAAAGACCTCCCTGCTCGCCTCCATGCACCGGAGGAGGAGGTCAGCATCGGCTCCCTTCGGGAGGTACGGTTCGACCGACCGGCCGACGATGTCGTGGGGCGGTGTCGTGGCGGCGCCCTCGCCGCCCGGCACCACCATGAGGTTGCGGTAACTGATGCCGGGATAGAACCGGACACCCTCGAGTCCGGCATCGAGGGTGCGGAGGAGGTCGGCACCGTCGCTGCTTGCTATGTGCCCGGCGTTGAAGTCTTCCATCACGCCGTCCCGGACCGTGACCAGGTTGCAGCGGTAGGCGACATCGTCCTCGCCGAGATCGACCCCGATGCTCGCCGCCTCGAGTGCTCCGCGTCCGGTATAGGACTCCGCGGGGTCATAGCCGAGGACCGAGAGGTTGGCGATGTCGCTCCCGGGTTCGAAGCCGGCGGGAACGGTCCTGAGCATCCCGCACCGCCCTTCGCGGGCGATCCGGTCCATATTCGGCGTGCGGGCGTACTCGAGCGGTGTCTTGCCGCCGAGCTCCGCGAGCGGCTCGTCGGCCATGCCGTCCCCGAGGATGACGATGTACTTCATGCGAATCCTCCAAGAAGGCCGATGGTCGTGAGCGTCGTGATCAGTGCCGCGATCAGGATGCCTGCTGCGATCGTCGGCAGCGCGTAGCGGAAGCGGATGCCGAAGACGAATGCGGCGGCGCAGGCCGTCCACGCACCGGTCACCGGCAGGGGAACCGCGACGAACGGCATCAGGGCAAGGGCGCCCCACCGCTCGAACCGCTCGCTGTGTTTGCGCGTCCGGTCAAAGAGCCAGGTAAAGAACCGCTCGAAATGCCGCGAGTGGCTGGAAAGGAAGATCGAGACCGGCTCGAGCAGGAGCAGCACGACGATCACCGGAATGACGTTGCCGATGAACCCGAGGAGGAAGGCTTCGGGTGCGGTGAACTGCCCGGAGAGGATGGCCGGGGGAATGGCGTAGCGCGCCTCCACGAAGGGCAGGGCGCTTGCGATCATCAGGAAGAGCGCGGAAACGGCGTCCATGGATTCTCCGTTATGCGAGCATGGCGCGGACCGCCCGGCGCACGCTCTCCGACGACGTGATCTCCGGCTTCCAGCCGATGCTCTTCATCTTCTCGATGGAGAGCTGCATCTTCGGGACGTCGCCCACCCACCCGCGGCTGCCGCCGGTGAACCGGTACTGCACGCCGGCAAGCCCCATCTCCTCGACAATAATGTCGGCGATCGAGACCACGTCGATCCAGTCCTCGGATCCGATATTGAAGGTATTGACCGTGTCGCGTGCGTGGGCGACCCCGAACTCGAGCGCCCGGACACATTCGCCGACGTCCAGGTAGGACTTGGTCTGCCGCCCGTCGCCGAGGATCTCGAGTTCCTGCGGGTTCTCCCGCAGTTTTCTGATGAAATCGGTGATGACCCCGTGACCGCTCCGCTCCCCGATGATGTTTGCAAACCGGTAGACCCATCCCCGCATGCCGAACGAGTGGCAGTACGACGAGATCAGCGCCTCACACGCAAGCTTGCTCGCACCGTAGACCGAGATAGGTTCGAGCGGGGTATAGGTCTCGGGCGTCGGGATGGTCGCGGCTTCACCGTAGACGGTCGAGGTCGAGGTGAAGACGAGTTCCGGAACCCCGGCAACCCGCATCGCTTCAAGCACCCGGTAGGTGGCCAGGATATTGTTGTTCACCTGCGTCTCCGGTGCAAAGGCGCTCTGGCGCACGTCGGGGTCTGCGGCGATGTGATAGATCCGGTCCGCGCCGGCGAAGTGCTGCTGCCAGCCGTCGTGGAGCAGGTTCTCCTCGCAGAAGGTGAGCCGCCCGTCCTCAAGGTGCCGCGCGAGGTTCTCCCGCGTCCCGGCACTGCAGTTGTCGAGCACCAGAACGTCGTGGCCGTCCGCCACCAGGGCATCTACGATGTGCGAGCCGATGAATCCGGCGCCGCCCGTCACGATACAGAACATCATAGAATAATATGCCTCCCATGCTATAGGATTACTGCTTATGTACATCGGGATAGATCATGGAACGACAGCCATGCGGTTCTCGTGCGGTGAGACGGAGTTCAAGATCTCGCGGGAGGATGCCCGGACGTTCGACTACCGGGACCTTGCGCGGTTCTGCCCCCACGACGAGATCGAGGGGGTGGCTGTCTGCTATTCCATGGGTGACGGCATCAGCGCGGTCACCGATATTCGGAAGGTGGAGAACCGGGGCATCGTGAGCCGGGAGGGGGCAGGCAAGCATATCGGCGGCGGGACGCGGGTCTACGACGAGATCGCGCGGTCAGGCCTCCCTGCGGTGGTTGTGCCTGGCCTGCACCGCGGATCCCCCACCGATCCGCGCTTCAAGGTATACTCGCACCAGGCCAGCCCGGAGAAGATCGGGATCGCCTACGAAGTCGCCCATGACCTCGGCGGCGATCTGGTGGTCTGCGATACCAGTTCCAACACCGTCACCCTCCTCGTGTCCGGCGGCCGCCTCGTGGGGGCGTTCGACGCCTGCGTCTTCGCGCCGGGAACCCGGCACGGCGCTCTCGACGTCGACGCTATCAGAAAGATCGACCGGGGAGAATGCACGGCAAACGAGGCGTTCCTCCGTGCCGGCGTGGACTACGCCTGCCCCCCGGAGCACCGGACCGGGACGCTCGCCATGTTCGCGGCGATGGAGTGCGCCGCGATGCTCCTCATGAGTCCCGATGCCGCGGTGGCGCTTGCCGGTTCGATGGGGCCGATGATCGCGCCCGGCGTCCGGGACATCCTCGGGCGGCCTGTGGTCGTCTACGACGAGTGGTGCGCGGCACGCGGCCTGGTCAGGATCGCCGCCGACGTCTTCGGGGGGAAGAAGGAGATCCTCGGTCTTCCGGTCGATCTCTGATGTCCTATCTGAGGCGCAGACGGTAAATAGGTGAAGAACAGATGAAAATACCAGGGATTCGGGTACATGAAAACGGACTGTTTCAGTATTCTTGATCTTATGCTGCACACGGCGTCGCGGGTGGAAGAAACCGCCCGATTGGTAGACCAGGACGAGGCGGCGCGCTTTCTCGACGAGGTCATCTCGGCGAAACGGATCTACGTCGTCGGCGCCGGCCGGTCGGGGCTCGTAGCAAAGGCGTTTGCCATGCGGCTCATGCACCTCGGGTTCGAGTCGTACGTCGTCGGGGAGACGATCACCCCTGCTTTCACGGGCGGCGACCTGCTGGCGGCATTCTCGGGCTCCGGGGAAACAAAGTCCGTGGTGGAGACGTGCGAGATAGCCCACGATCTCGGCGGGCGCATCGCCCTCGTCACCGCCACACCTGAATCATCCATCGGGCGCATTGCCGACACCGTCGTGACCCTTGGAGAGAACCATCTCCGGAGACCGGACGTCCCGCACGACTTCGAGGTGCGCCAGCTGACCGGACAGTACCGCTCTGCCTCCGCCACTGCCACCACGCCTGCAGAGACGATCTTTGAGACCGCCGCTCTCGTCTTCGCCGATGCTATCGTGGCCGCCCTGATGGAGGTGCGCCACTGTACGCTCGACGAGATCAAGGGGCGCTGGGCGAACGTACAGTGAACGGGCGGAAAAACCCGGCAGAACCATGGGTTTGTGCGGGTTTCGCGGGAGGCCTCTCTCCGGTGGAGGTGCCAAAGCACTCTCCGGGGTGGATGCCTGCAGGGTTGGGATCCTCCCTCGCCGGCAGCAGTCTGGCCGAATAAGGCGCTCTATCCGCAGTTTCACGGATATCTGCCCCGCCGGGGGCTTTCCGCGCCTTTTTTATACTATCCCCCTCTGATAGGGCTCTGCCTGCAGATTATTTATATTATTAATCATGTAAAATTATGAGGGGTTTCCATTGAGAGAGCTACGTATCCATGGGAGAGGTGGTCAGGGCTCTGTCACAGCGGCCGAGCTGATCGCAGTCGCCGCGTTTGAGAGCGGCGTGTACTCGCAGGCGTTCCCCGCCTTTGGCGTGGAGCGCCGTGGAGCGCCTGTTCAGGCGTTTGTCCGCTTCAGTGACAGTAAAATCCGGCTTCGCAGCCAGGTATACGAACCTGATTACGTCATCGTACAGGACAGCACCCTGATCAAGGATGTAAACGTCTTTCAGGGGCTGAAAAAGGGTGGTATCGCCATTATCAATACTGAAAAGGCTCCTGATAATCTTCCGGAAGACGTCAGGGTGCTGACCCTCGATGCAACGAAGATTGCGCTTGAAGTGCTCGGCGTACCGATAACCAATACCACTCTGATCGGTGCGTTTGCCGCGGCGAGCGGCGAGATCGAGCTCGATGCCCTTGAAAAGGCTCTGCGCCAGCGGTTTGCAGGGAGCCTGGCGGATAAAAATGTTGCAGCCTCCCGGCGTGCATACGACGGAATCGGAGGTGGTGCCTGATGGCGCTGAACGTCGGTTGTGCCGCCAGGCCCGGCAAGGCCCGGAAGAACAAGACCGGTTCGTGGCGGGTGTTCCGGCCGGTCTTCGAGTCTGAACAGTGCACGAAATGCGGCATGTGCGCCCTCGTATGCCCGGAAGGGTGCGTCATTGAGACCGAAGAGGGAGAGTTTGTGCCCGACTACGAGTACTGCAAGGGCTGCGGCATCTGTGCGGAAGTCTGTCCGAAGAAAGGAATCAGAATGGAACAGGAGGAGAAGTAAATGCTGCAGATCACCGAAGGTTCCCACGCAGTCGCAGAGATCGCAAAGTTCTGCCGCCCGCAGGTCGTCGCCGCATACCCGATAACGCCGCAGACGCACATCGTTGAGGCGCTCGCCGATATGGTGGCGAACTGTGAGCTCGATGCCGAATACATCACCGTAGAGAGCGAATTTTCCGCGCTTTCGGCCTGTCTCGGGGCGAGTGCGGCAGGCTCGCGCGTCTACTCGGCTACCACCTCGCAGGGGCTCGCCCTGATGTTCGAGGTCTGTTTCAACGTCGCCGGGATGCGCCAGCCGATCGTGATGTCGATCGTCAACCGGTCGCTCGGTGCCCCCCTCTCGATCTGGAACGATCAGCAGGACTCCATCTCGCTGCGTGACTCGGGCTGGCTGCAGTTCTACGCCGAGGATAACCAGGAGGCGACGGACCTGCATATGATCGCCTATAAGGTCGCCGAAGATCACGACGTCCTTCTGCCGGCGTTCGTCTGCTTCGACGGTTTCATCCTCTCGCATACCTACGAACCGGTGGATATGCCCTCGCAGGAAGAGGTGGATGCATACCTTCCGGCGTTCACCCCGTATCACCGGCTCGATGCAAAGGATCCGATCAGCATGGGGATGTACGCGACTCCCGACTACTACATGGAGTTCCGCTACGAGCTCGAGCGGGCGATGCAGCGGTCGATCGATGTCATAAAGCGTGCTGGAGCTGAGTTCGCCGAACAGTTCGGCCGCGACTACAGTGCGCTCGTCGAGAGTTACCGGCTCGACGACGCCGAGATCGCCTTCATTGCCATGGGATCGATCTGCGGCACCGTCAAGGACGCAATCGATGAGATGCGGGATGCCGGCAAGAAAGTCGGCCTTGCAAAGATACGCACCTACCGGCCGTTCCCGACCGAGGAACTCACCCGGGCGCTCGCCGGTGTTTCGACGGTGGCGGTGCTCGACAAGAACATCTCGCTCGGCAGCGGCGGCGCCGTCGGCACCGAGGTGAAAGCGATGCTTGCCGGTTCGGGCATCACCGTGCTCGACTACATCATCGCCCTCGGTGGCCGGGACGTGCGGAAGCGGGACATCGCCGCGATCGTCGATCTCGCAGATAAAGGAGTTGGAGATATGTTCTACGGACTGCGGACGGAGGTGCTCTGATATGGCGGAGCATGTAGCGGGATGCGAACTCTTTGAGTCCGGGCACCGTGCCTGCGGCGGCTGCGGCCCTGCCCTTGCGGCCCGGCTTCTGCTGAACGCGACCGGCGAGAACGCGATCGTCGTCGCCTCGACCGGGTGTATGGAGGTCTTCTCGACGCCGTATCCTGAGACCGCGTGGAAGGTCCCTTGGATCCACTCGCTCTTCGAGAATGCTGCTGCCGTCGCCTCGGGCATTGAGGCGTCGCTCAAACGGCAGGGGCGCTCCGAAAAGGTTCTCTGTGTCTGCGGCGACGGCGCCACCTTCGATATCGGGGTGCTCTGCATCAGCGGCGCCTTCGAGCGCGGCCACGACATCACCTACATCTGCTACGACAACGAGGCCTACATGAACACCGGTATCCAGCGCTCCGGTGCGACGCCGTACGACGCCAGCACCACCACAAGCCCTGCAGGTGCGTGCTCGACCGGAAACCAGAGGCCGAAGAAGGACATGCCCGCGATCCTCGCCGCCCACGGGGCGCCGTACGTGGCGACTGCGTCCATCTCCTACCCGCAGGACTTCATGAAGAAGGTGGAGAAAGCGCTCAATACCCCTGGCCCCTGCTATATCCAGGTGCACGCACCCTGCTGCACCGGATGGGGCTTTGAGGCAGGCGAGACGCTCAACATCGGCAAGCTCGCCATCGAAACCGGGATGTGGGTGAACTTCGAGATGGAGAACGGTGAGGTCACGAAGGTCAAGAAGGTGAAGAGAAAGCCGGTTGAGGAGTACCTGAGCCGCCAGAAGCGGTTCCGCCACCTCTTCAAACCCCAGCGCCGTGACGCCGAGATCGCCAAGATCCAGGCGATCGCCGATCGGAATGCCGAGAAATACGGCATCGATATCAAGAAGAAAGAGTGACGGGGTATACCCGACCCCCGAAACCATCTGTTTTCTCTGTTTTTCGTCCGGGAGAGGAGCGGCCGTTACTCCTCGCGTATCCGGGTGAGGAGATAGGGGAAGAGCAGCACGATCCCCATCACCACCCAGATGGTGCCGAAGGTATTGAGGAGTATTTCACGTCCTGGATCGTAAAACCGCAGTTCAGCAAGGGTAGTCCTGTCCCAGACAACCTCGATCGTCTCGTTCTTTGTCATCTGCACCGCTCCGCCGGGGCTGATCATGCCGAGCAGCGGGTTTCTGACGTCAAGGCCGGGAGGGAGCGTGACGGTGACGGCATATGGCTGGCTGAAGAACGCCTGCAGGTGGTTGTCCCGGATAAGTCCCTGGTAGGAGACGGTATAGTTCCCCTCCGGAAAGGTGATGGTGCCTGCATCGGCCTGCTGGAAGTCGACGGCGCCATCCTCGCCGGTCACCGAGACGTCCTCGACCTGGAGTGGAACGCGTTCGCCGAGCGTCCCGAAGCCCCAGAACGCATACTCATCTCCTGAGGTCTCAACGGTCGCACGGTATGCGGTTCCGTTCTCCAGCACCCGGTACTCCGCAGAGAGGGCGCCGGCCGGAGCGGCCAGGATTATAAGTGCAATGCAGAGAGCAAGGACTGCAGATCTGCATCGATCTCGAGGGGAGGTTCGCACTGTTTCACCACGGTTTCAGGGTCTTTCAGCAGGTGCCCGGTGACCACGCAGACGATCCGCTCGTCACGGTCGATGATGCCGCTCTCGACCAGTTTGCGCACGCCTGCAACCGATGCCGCCGACGCCGGCTCGACACCGATTCCTTCTTTGCGTGCGAGGTCGCGCTGCATGGCGAGGATCTCTTCGTCCGTCACCGATGCCGCCGCGCCACCGGTCTGGCGGATGGCCGGGAGCGCTTTTTCAGCGTTGACGGGAGCGCCTATCCTGATGGCGGTTGCGACGGTCTCGGGGTTTTGTTCCGGGATCAGTTCGGCGAGGTTCTGCTCGATGGCGTTCACGACCGGGCGCGACCCTTCTGCCTGGATGCCGGTCATCATGGGAAGATGGTCGATGAACCCGAGGCCGACGAGTTCCTGCAGGCCCTTGTGGACGGCTGAGATGTTTCCGGCGTTGCCGACGGGCAGCACCATGCGGTCGGGAACATTCCCGTGGAGCTGGTCGATCACCTCGAACCCGATCGTCTTCTGGCCTTCAAGCCGGAACGGGTTGACCGAGTTTAAGAGATACAGCCCGTGCGAGATGCAGAGGTCGTGCACCATCTCGAGAGCACGGTCGAAGTTGCCGCGGATGGAGATGACCCGGCCGCCGTGCATCAGCGCCTGGGCGACTTTGCCGAGCGCCACCTTCCCGGCGGGGAGGAGCACGACGGCGGGGATTCCGGCCTTCGCGGCGTAGGCCGCAAGGCTCGCGGAGGTATTGCCGGTGCTGGCGCAGGCGACGCTGGTCTTGCCGAGCTGCAGCGCCATGCTGACGCCGACGGTCATGCCCCGGTCTTTGAACGATCCGGTCGGGTTCATGCCTTCGTGCTTGGCATAGAGTTCGGAGAGCCCCATCTCCTCGCCGAGACGCTTGAGGTGGTACAGCGGCGTCCCGCCCTCGTGGAGCGTGACCGGGTCACCCCTGACCGGGAGGAGTTCGCGGTACCGCCATACGGAGAGAGGCCGCCGGTTCCACTCCTCTCTGCTCACGCTGATGGTATCGATGTCGTAGGAGACGGCCAGCAGGTGGCCGCATCGCTCGCAGGTATAAATGATCTGGTCGGGTGCATATTCTGCATCACAGTGAACGCAGACGAGACGGTACATAGAGAAATGTTGTGCGCAGGGATACGTATAGATATGGGCGCCGGTGTGTGCCCGTCTGTATCTAATGCTGATCAGGCGGTTTCCCGCTCCCCGCCGTACCGGACGCGTGCGGCGGCCAGGAAGAGCAGCCACAGGAGCATGAGCCCTGCGGCGGCGGTGAGTGTCAGGTGTTCGGGCCGGACGAGATCCAGCAGCCCTGCAGCGATCGTCGCCGCCACGGTCAGGGCAAGGAGGACGGTAAATGCTCCCGGCCTGATATCGAAGTTGCTCGAGGTGCGGATCGTCCCGCAGGCACGCACGCGGCTGAAGGGGTAGAGCCAGGCGACGCCGGACGGGGTGCAGGTATCCTCCATAAGGTGGAAGAAACACCCGCAGAAGAACGCGATGCCGAAGGCGGGCAGCACCGGGAGCGGCTCCCACCCGACGTACGCGAAGAGCGCCCAGATGTAGGCGAGCAGTATGCCGGTGGTCAGGCAGATCCCGGTGATCGAATGGAGCAGGCCGCGGTGCTGGTGCCGGTAGCGCTTCCCGAAGATCGCCAGAAAAACCAGCGATAGCGGGTAGTAGATGAGATACCTGATGGTATACCCGAAGATCGGGAGAACGATGGCTGCAGTGTTGATGATCAGGCCGCGGACGCCCGAAACCCCGTGTATGCGGCTGTGAAAGATGGCGGCATCCTCAGCATCGGCGTCCGGAGCGAGAGCCCCGATGAATGCCCCGAGCAGGCTGACGAGGGTCAGCTCGATTCCAAGCGTCGGCACCTGGGGCACCAGGAGAACCCCGGCCGAGAAGAGGCTGATGCGTACATGTTCGACCCCCCGCATAGATCTCTCTATTTATTGACGAGCAATCTGTGATAAAGGTCACTTTTGCGGTCTTTGAGGGCCGGGATGCGACTGCGTGCCGCCCGGATCCGGTCCCGGTCGAGCTCGGTGAAGATCAGCCTCTCGTTCGTATCGCCGCGTGCAATGATAGAGCCGTCCGGATCAGCCGCGATAGATCCCCCGCAGGGCAGATCGGGTTCCTCTCCGCCGGCGGCGTTGATCCCGAGCACGTAACACTGGTTCTCGAGCGCTCTCGCCGTGACGAAGAGTTCGAAGTGCCGGAGCCTGCTGCACGGCCAGGCCGACGGGACGAGGATGCAGTCCGCTCCTGCATCTGCGTAGATCCGGAAGAGTTCGGGGAACCGCAGGTCGTAGCATACGGCAATGCCGAAGGTCATCCCGTCCACCGTGAACGTGGCGGTCTCCTCGCCCGGCGTACAGGAGCGGTCCTCCCCGCCGGGAGAGAAGAGGTGGATCTTTGCATACGTGGCAACGACCGTGCCTGCATCATCGATCGCGACGGCGGTGTTGCGGGGTTTTCCGCCCGTATGCTCCAGGAACGAGCCCAGAACGGCGATACCGTGATCGCGCGCCGTCCGGCGAAGAGCGGAGACGGTCGGCCCTTCCAGTCCTTCTCCGCTCCCTGACGGCACGTGCGGCGACCATCCGGTGGTGAACTGCTCCGGGAAGCAGACAAGCGCCGCTCCCGCGTCGGCGGCCCTGCCGGCAAGCACGTCCGCCCGGTGCAGGTTCTCGGCCGGTCTGTGGCCGAGGCCTGCCATCTGGGCGATGCCGATCGTCGTCATCGCTGTACCGGGGTTTTTTCGGACTCCCTGCTCCCCAGGATCAGGGCGATTGCCCCGATGACGACGAGGCCTGCCAGCACGACCATGATGTACTGTGCAAAGGGTATGGATATCTGGAAGATCATCGCTCCGATGATGATACCCCCGGCGATGATGCTGAGACTGGTGAGTATTGCCCCCTGTGTTGTCAGATCTGATGTATCCATGGTGTTATCCTCCTTTGAGCAGCGGGAAGGCTGTCTGGATGCCGAGTATGACGAACTGGACTGCAATCGCAATAAGCAGCATGCCCATCAGCCGGTTGATCGCCCTGTACTCCCGCTGCCCGATGTGTTTGGTAATGGAGTCGGCGTTCTTCATCATGTAGTACGTGATGAGAACCGATACGATGACGGAGAAAGGCACGATGAGCAGTGCGAGGGGGTTTGCGGCCATCGCTTCGTTCATCAGGACAATTGCGGTGGTGATGGCGCCGGGCCCCGTGATCATGGGGATGGCCAGCGGCATGACGGCGATGTCGTCCGCCTCCTGCCCTTCGTACTTCTCGGTTGCCGTCATCTTGGTACGGGATGTTTTGGCATAGACCATCTCCATCCCGATGCCGAAGAGCAGCAGCCCTCCGGCAATCCTGAACGCCTCGATGGTAATGCCGAAGAGTTGCAGGATCCAGCCCCCTGCGATGGTGAATACGAGGAGAACGATCAGGGCGAACCTGCTCGATTCCCATGCAATCCGGATTCTGCTCTCCCGGTCCATCGTATCGGTGAGTGAGACGTAGATCAGCGTGGCGGTGAGTGGATTGATGACGATGATCATCGAAGAAAAGCTTAAGAGCACAAAGCTCAGCAGATCATCCGCCATTATCCATACGTGCGGCAGATTTTGATAAAGGGTTTTTGGTTCCGCGAGGTCTCCTGCGGGAAAAACTGGGTGTCGGCGCAGCTCCCCGCCCGAATGCAGCGGCGTGCCGCATCTCTGCCTCCTGCCCCCTCTCCCCCGCATGCGATTGCTCCTGCGGTCACCGGATCGGGGGCGGCCGGAGAGGTACGGCTTCTCGCTTCACATACCGTCAATCGGACTGAGGAATCTCCCGTACCGTGAACAGACTCCGAGAGGTGTGATTGGTGCGGTGAGCAGGGACGTATATTCCCGGTCGGGATGAAAAATAGTGGAAACGTCCCGCCGGAGCGGGACTGACGATGCGCTTACTCGTAGAGTACGCTCTCGTCGATCCGGGTATAGTCGACCAGCTCGGCGGGGGTGAAGTGGATGCCGATCTCGCGGTCGGCGCTTGCCGGCGAGTCGGATGCGTGGATCACGTTCCGTCCGATATCCAGTGCGAGATCGCCGCGGATGGAGCCGGGCGCCGCCTCGGCGGGGTTCGTAGCGCCGACGATCGTGCGGACGATCGGCACCACGTTCCTGCCCTCCCAGACCATCAGGAAGCAGGGTCCGCTCATGATGTACTGCTTCAGGCCCGGAAAGAAGGGCTTTTCGAGGTGTTCGCGGTACTGGTCGGTGACGCGCTCCTCGGGGAGGAGCTCGAGCTTGGCGCCGACCATCTTGAGGCCTTTTGCCTCAAAGCGGGAGACGATATCTCCGACGAGGCCGCGCTGCACGCCGTCGGGTTTCACCATGACGAAGGTGCGATCCATCGCAGGGTCACTCCTTTCCGCGTGCCTTGCGGCCTGCTGCTGTCCACTCTACCCGGCGGGGCACCCTGCGGAGCGAGTAATTGCTCTGGCACTTGGCGCTGCAGAAGTAGAAGATCGTCCCGTCCCGGCGGACGTACATCTTGCCGGTGCCGGGTTCGAGCTGCTCGCCGCAGAAACTGCAGACATACGTTTCAACCATTCTCTTCACCGCCTCGAGAGTTTCTTGGCTTCGCGCTCGGTCTCGAGCAGCGAAAGGATGTCGCCTTCCCGGATCGGGCCGACCGTGTTGCGGGTGATGATACGCCCTTTATTCGGCCCGTCGAGGATGCGGCACTTCACCTGCTGTGCCTCACCGTGCATCCCGGTGATGCCGATGACCTCGATCACTTCTGCGGGCGTTCCGTCGATTGCCATAGTAAACTACCTCACTCTCTCAGTGCGCTGACCTGCTTGGCAATCTCTTCAACGAGTTCCTTTGCCTTGCCGGGTTTCACGATTGCAGCAGCCGCGGAACCGACGTCGAGGCCGCTGGCAGCGCCGATGTCGTTCTGCTTGCTGATGTAGATGTAGGGGATCTGCTTCTCGTCGCAGAGCGGCGGCAGGTGCATCACAATCTCTTCGGGCTCAACGTCTGCGCCGATGAGAACCAGCTGGGCAACGCTGCGCTCGATTGCCTTGGTGGCCTCGTTGGAGCCCTTCTTGACCTTGCCGGTATCTCTGGCGATCTCGAGGGCTTCGAGTGCTTTATTCTGGATCTCATCGGGAATCTCGAATTTCACGTATACTTTTGCCATAACTCACCTCATTCAGGAGCGTAACTCTCCGTCATCATTCATCAGCTGATGATCGAATGTAGCTGTATTATTTCAATGAGAAGAGGGATAAAGGTTTGTTATTGCCCGCATCCACGGGCACCGGAATTTCGCATGCACGCTTCCGGGACGGCGGCAGCCCCGTCAGATGACGAGCCGGTAGATGCTGACGCCCTGCTCGTCGTAGATCTTTTCGAGTCCCTCGTCCGGAAGAGAGACCTGATACTTCTCCCGCTCGGCATCGCCCACGTAGAGCAGCGTTGCGTTGTACTTTCGCATCAGCTCCGTCGCACGCGCGGGCTGCTCGTATATCGCCCTGACGTCCCCGGTCCGTTCATTGATGACCGCCCAGTCGTTGCGCCACATATACTCATGGAAGGGCATGCCGATGATCGTCGGAATCCCGGTGAACGAGGATATGCGCGAGTAGTAGGTGTAGTCTCCGCCTTCGGCCTCGACGATCTGCACGGCCCCGTCAAGCCCGCGCAGATATGCCACCGCCGCCGCGTCTCCGGGATGCGCCTCGTCGAGATAGGCGAGGCCGTCGAGCGTGTGGGAGCCGTAGCCGAAGTCGACGTTGATCGCGAACGGGGCGGCGAGCAGGAGCACCACGGCGATCGCCGGGATTGCCCGCCGCGAGCGCTCCGAAATCCTGTCCATGATTCCCGACGCATCCAGCCACCCGGCGACGATGGCGAAGCTCGCGGTGCCCATCAGGATCCAGGCCGGGATATAGAACTTGAAGATCGTGTTCATCCGGAAGTAGGTCTCGCCCATGTTGTCCTTGAGGTAGAGGATCTCGGTGATGAGGACGATTGCAAGACCGAGAACGGCGAGCACCTCCGTGACCGAGTGCCGGCGGCGGGCGATGAGGTACGTCAGCGGGACCGCGGCGATGGCGGCAGCGGTGTAGCCTACGAGCAGGATCGGCACCGCGGCGAGGAGCAGGTAGAGCGGCTTTTTGAAGATGTCGCGGACGCAGTAGGCGATCAGAACGGCAAGGAAGAAGCCGTGGACGAGGAGAAACTCGGACGGCACGGACGGCGTCTGCACAATCCCGATTCCGCCTATCCCGGCGCTCTGCAGCTGCAGGTAGTAGGGAAGGTAGAGCGCCACCGCGAGCGGCGGGACGGCGGCGAGCAGCATCCACGGCCGCTCCGCACCGAAGGGATCGCCGCGGTAGCGCCACAGGATGAGCAGGCCGAAGACGACGGTGATCGGTGCGTAGATCAGCACGTCCCATGTGTTGATCCCGGGCATCGAACCGAGGCTCACCGCCGCAAGGCCGCAGACGAGCCATCTCCCCCTCGCCGCAAGATCGCCCCACCGGAGGAGCGCGAAGACCAGGATAAAGAGCAGGAAGATCTGGTTGAAGATCCCGATGACGTGGGGATGCGTGTCGCCCCAGAGCATCGAGAAGATCGGGTACTCGTTGATGGTGTTCGTGATCGTCCGCGTGCTCTGCCAGAGAACGTCGAACCAGGTGCTGCCGATCAGGATCTGGTAGATCGCGGAGGGGTTCGGGATGAGGAGGACCAGAAGCGGAAGCCACCGGTGCCGCTCCAGGATCAGGTGCCCGAGCGCGTAGAGGGAGACGGCGGCAAGACCGAAGACCGTCGGGAGGATGAGGTTGAAGGTCACCGGCGACGGGACGGCGGTGACGATGCCGAATGCCCCGAAGATCCAGTAGCCGAGATAGTAATACATGCTCAAGGAGCCGCCCGAAAACCATGGGTCGAGCGGCGGCACCGTCGGATCGCGCATGATCGACGCGAGGAAGGCGTGGTCCATGAACTTCTCGGCGTACGAGATGGTCGGGTTGATGTAGCGCACCTCGAGCATGAAGAGGAACGGGATCAGAAAGACGAGATCCCACATCGCACCGCTCTTCAGCCGTTCCCGCGTATAAAATCCCCTGTAGCCGCCGTGCCCGAGCATTGCTGCGAAGGGGGCGAGGGCGAGCCATACCGGGAGGTGGGCAAGACCCAGGTACCAGGACGCGGCGCTGAAGAGCAGGATCGCCGCCGGGTACGCGGCGGCGGGCGCCAGGCGCCCGAACGTGCGGTCGAGGGCCGGCCATATCGCGAGCTGGAGGGTTTTTACCCCGATCAACCAGGCCAGGACAAACAGAATCTGCGCGTCACTCACCGAATGACTCCTCCACGGTGATCTCTTTGTGGAATGCCCTGCGCATGAGGGCCACCGACCAGTCGCCGAAGTAGTAGATGGATGCAACACCGCCGACCAGTGTGACCATGTTCTTGATCAGGTGGTCGACGACCGCAATCAGGGTCGCCGTTGCGGCCGCTGTTCCCGCAAGTTCGAAGGTGAGGGCGAGCGCGAGCTCGTAGGTGCCGACACCGCCGGGTGTGAGAGGGACGGCCTTGACCAGGTTCCCGACGACGATGGCGAGCACGATCACCGCAAAGGGGATGGTCTCCTGAAACATCAGCACGACGGCAACGCAGACCAGAACGTCGATGATCCAGATGAGGAGGGACGATATGCTGAGCACGGCGAGCGCTCTGGGGTGAAGCGACGCCGTCCGCACCTCGTCGAGCATCCGCAGGAGTATCCCGAGGTACTTGTTCTCGGAGCTGAGCCTGCCGGAGAAGAGGAGGAAGGCGAAAAATGCCCCTCCCACCGCGATCGGCAGCACAATGACGGTGATGAACCAGTCCGGCACGTTGAGGACGAACGGCAGTGCAAGCAGGCCGAGAACCGCCACCATCAGGACGTCGAAGATCCGCTCCACCACAATGGAGGAGAAGCCCTGCGAGTAGGTTGCATCGTCCTCGTGCTTGAGGATCAGCATCCGCACGAGGTCGCCGAGGCGCGCCGGAACCACAAGGTTCGCCGTCTGCGAGACAAAGATACAGGCGGTCGAGAACCCGAGGGTTTCATCGATATTGAGCCCCTGCAGAATGTAGCGGTATCGCGCTCCGCGCAGAACCCAGGCGGCCAGGCAGACGATGATGGCGAGGAAGAGGTAGGGGAGGACGATATGCTCGAGGGTGAGGAGGAGGTCGTCCCAGACCCGGTAGAACATGTAGGCGAGAATGCCGACTGCAATCAGGGTGGGGAGGACTATCGCGCTAATTCTTTTCAGCATGGAGCTGCCACCACAGGTGCAGAATCGCCGATCCCATCTCAAGGACATCTTTCGGCTTTACCGTCGTCCCCTCGCCCTGCCGCCAGCGGACCGGAAACTCGCTTATTCGGTATCCGTTTCGCTGTGCACGCACCAGCACCTCGGTGTCCCAGAACCAGTGGTTCGACTCGACCGACGGGAGCAGGGTGAGGAGGCGGGCGCGGTTGAATGCCTTGAACCCGCACTGGTGATCGTAGAGGTGGCTTTTGAGGATCGTCCGGACGAGCCGGTTGTATCCCCTGCTTGCGATCTCCCGGTCGCCGGTCCGGACGATGTTGCTCTCCGGAAGCAGACGGGAGCCGGTAGCGATATCGGCGCCGTCACGGATTGCCGCAATGAGCTCGGCGAGGTGCTGCATATCGGTGGCGAGGTCGACGTCGTAGTAGCAGACGATCGGCCCGTGCGCCCCGGCAAAGGCGCGGGCGAGTGCTTTCCCCCGTCCGAGCCGCTCGTCGCCGTGCATGAGCCTGACGCGCGGATCGCTCTCTGCACATTCCCTGACGAACTCTGCACTTCCGTCGCTGCTGCCGTCTTCGGCGACGATCAGTTCGAACCTGCCCGGCGCGATCGCTTCCAGATGTTCGATCGACCGGGGAATGGCAATGGTGAGTGCCTCGCGGTCATTGTAGACGGGAAGGACGCTGCTGACTTCGATCTCGCTCATGATTCACGCTTCTCCATGCGCCTTGCGACCTCTTCGGCTGCTATCACCGACCCTTCCATGCTCCGTTCCGGGTAATTCGGAGGGCTGAACATGCCTGCCATGAAGAGTCCGTGCTGTTCATAAGCAGGGAGCCTGTCTGCAAATCCTGTCGTATAGATGGGGCCTGCGAACGGATCGACCGTCATCCGCGTCCAGCGGACTTCGCGCTCTTCGACACCGAATCGCCTGCAGAAATCCGTCAGCATCGTCTTTTCGAAGCCCCCGGGGAGGGTCCCGGTGAAGTAGGACGCAAGGTAGATGATGCAATCGCCATTGTACCACTCCTGCGGGGCGAAGTTTGCATGTGCGACCACGGCGCCGTATGGCGCAGGGTCTTTCATATTCAGCCAGTAAATACCTTTCGTAACATCCCGGTCGAGAGCAAGGGTTATACAGGCCGCACCCTGGTAGGGTACCGGTGCGATGGGCAGCCCTGCTATGCGTGCCGTCTCCTGCGGCGGTATGGTGGCGAGGACGCGGTCGTAGGGTATGCCGTTCACGAGCCACCCCGACCCCTGCCGTTCGATAGTCCCGGCCGGTGTGCCGGTGGAGACCGTGCAGCCTTTCTGCCGTATCTCCTCCTCCAGGCGGTCGATGAGGAGCTGAAATCCGCCTTTGAGATAGCCGAGCCGCTCTCCCCCCGCTCCCCGGTCCGACCTGATGGCGATGCGGGAGATGAGCCAGGCCGCCGAGACCTCGTCGCGGTGGTCTCCGAACTTGCTCCGCAGGAGCGGTTCGAAGAAGGATGCATAGATCCCCTGACCGAGGTGTTCGAGGATGAACTCCCGGGCGGTGATCGAGTCGAGCGAGGCTGCATCGAAGCGTTTCGACCTGAGAGTGAGCCATGCGAGCCGTGCTTTGTCGAGCATGGAGAGATAGGGGTACTGCAGGATCTCTTTCGGGGTGGTCAGCGGGTAGATGGTGCCGTCGGCGTAGTAGCCGGTGGTTCCGGCCAGCCATTCGAGGCGATCGCCGATACCGAGGTCATCCAGGAGAGCCATGAGACGGGTATCGCCGGCAAAGCAGTGGTGGTAGTACTGTTCGATCCGGTAGCCGTTGATATCGTATGATGCCAGACAGCCGCCGAGGTCAGGTCTGCTTTCGAGGAGGTCGACCTCTGCGCTCCCGGCCAGTCTCCGTGCAGCCACGAGCCCGCATAATCCTCCGCCAATCACGCAAATCTTCATGTTTCACCCTGGATGTATAAAACCATGAGAAGGTTTTTGAGGTATATAATATAAAACGTCTTTATACATAAACGTCAATATTACCTGTTAGCCGAATAGAGGGTGTGTAACCAGATGAGGGTCTTTTTCATAGGATTCGGTCAGGCCGGTGGCAAAATTGTCGATATGTTCATGGAACAGGACAAAAAGATGCCTACCCAGAGTTTCCGGGGAATCGCCGTAAATACGGCGCGGACTGACCTGATGGGTATTAAGAACATCGAGATGAAGGATCGTCTCCTGATCGGGCAGACCGTGGTGAAAGGGCACGGCGTCGGCACCGACAACGTCACCGGTGCCAGAGTGACGGCCGACGAGATCGACAGCATCATCAACGCAATCGACTCCCGGGGCACGCACGATGTCGATGCGTTCGTCATCGTTGCGGGTCTTGGCGGAGGTACCGGCTCCGGGGGATCGCCGGTGCTTGCCCGGCACCTCAAGCGGATCTACCGCGAGCCGGTCTATGCTATCGGCATCCTGCCGGCGCCTGAAGAGGGGCGGTTGTACTCGTATAACGCCGCGAGGAGCCTCAGCACCCTTGTGAACGAATCGGATAATACGTTCATCTTCGACAACAGTGCCTGGAAGAACGAGGGCGAAAGTGTCAAGGATGCATATGCCCGCGTGAACGACGAGATCGTGCGCCGGTTCGGGGTACTCTTCCGCGCAGGCGAGGTCGGCGTGGCCGGGGTCGGTGAGATGGTCGTTGATTCGAGCGAGATTATCAATACCCTGCGCGGCGGCGGCATCAGCAGCATCGGGTATGCCATCAGTGAGCGGATCAATCCGCGTGTCAAGCAGAAGCAGGGCTTCCTCGGCGGTTTCATGAAGAAGAAGGAGAAGTCCGAAGAGCTTTTAACCGGCGAGGATAAGTCTGCCAAGATCATCGCGCTCGTGCGGCGTGCCATGCTCGGACGCCTCACGCTGCCGTGCGACTACTCGTCTGCGGAGCGGGCGCTGGTGCTTCTGGCAGGCCCTCCCCAGGAGATGGATAGGAAAGGCGTTGAGAAGTCGAAGAGCTGGGTCGAGGAGAACATCGCCGGTGTTGAGGTACGCGGCGGCGACTACCCGGTAGCGAGCGACTACATTGCAGCGGTGGTCGTCCTTGCGACCATCGAAAACGCCCCGAGGATCAGCGAGCTTCTGGAGATAGCAAAGGCAACCAAAGAGGATGTGATTCGAGCGAAGGATAAGCGCTCGTCTATGTTTGACGAAGGTATCGAACCGTTATTCGAATGAGGTGACGCGTGTGAGAGGACTACATAGAGCAATTATTCTCCTGCTGGCACTCGTCTGTGTCGCGCAGGCAGCATCGGCATTTACTATCAAGACGGAGACGATCACCCCCGCCAGCGGTCCACTGGAGCCGGGGCAGCAGGTGACGGCCCACTACACGATCGACTATGCAATGCTTACCACTACGGGAAGCAATAGTGGTGACGATGAGGAATTTGTTTTCCACACCGAACTCCAGAATCCGGTCTGGAAGTTCACCATCTACCGTGACGGTGTCGCGATAACCTCGTTCACGCGGGGCGGCTTCGCCCCGAAGGTGACGGAGTTCGAGCTCGATTACGGGGGTAATGCCGAACTTGACCTCCAGTTCAGTGGAACCGTGCCGTCGACGACCACCGGCACGGTGGAGGTTATCAAGATTGAACATGTCAGGAGCAGCAACGTAGAGGATACGCACGTCGTTACCCGTGACGTCGTCAGCCAGGCGGATGTTCAGAACCAGCTCACGCTCCGTGAGAACCAGCTCGCTGACCTGAAGGCAAATATCGATCAGAGGGCTGCCGACGGCGTCGACGTCTCTGCCGCCCAGGCGAAGTACACCGAAGCGGCTCAGGCCATCGACAGCGCCAAGGTAGCAGGCGCAGCGCAGGCCGCAACGCTTCTTGCCACCGCCAAGACCAATATGGACGAAGCCACGACCCTGCTCGACAAGGCCTGGGCGGAGAAGGATGTCGGCGATGCTGCAGCAGTGATCAGCCAGGTGGACGAACTGATCACCTACTTCAAGGATAACCGCTCGATGGGCAGTGACGCGAGGGTCGTTGCCATCATCACCCAGCGGGAGAGCGCCGTGCAGTATTATACCACCGCCTCGGACGAACTCGGAAAGGCGAACTATGCTGCTGCCAGGACAAAGGCAGTCGATGCAGAGAATAAAGCAACCGAAGCGTACAACGACGCTACTGCCCTGCAGAAAGAGATCGGCGAAGGGTTTTCATTCAACTTCGGGAGCAGTCTCCTCTACATCGGTGCCGGCATCGTCCTGGTACTGATCGTCGTGGGCGCTGTTTTCGTCTATCGCAAACGCGGAAAGTGGGACGAACTCGGATAAATACGAAGACTCCCTCTATTCTTTTCTGAAATCTTTCCCGCGATCTGCACGGGGCGGCGATCGCGGTACTGCTCCGGGAAACATCCGGTCATCCTCGTGCAGGTGATCGCATGGGTTGTGTGCGTCCCCCTCCACGAAGGTTCTCGTATCGGTCTGGGATCCGAAACTGTCGGAGCAGATCCTGTCACCGTCCAGAGACGCAGGCATGGTACACCGGAACCAGAAAAACCGGAGCAACGATCGCCATCGGTCGAGCCGCTACCCTGCATTGCTTCAGTTCTGCTGAATCCGCTCTCATCTCCGGAGACCTCCTCCTCCGCCGATATGATGCGATTCTTCCGGCCGGCCGGCAGCATGGCTTTGTTCTGCTCCCTTCCCCAATAACGGCAACGGAAAAACCTCGTGGTGTTCCTCACGAGACCGTCTCCACAGTCCGTTCTCATCCCGGTGATACGTGCCGGCAACCCTCTTCGTGCATTGCGCTCTTCTAGAGCAGATCCCACAAGTATTCGTGGATGGGACGATCGATCTGGATCGGCGCATTCCTCTCGGGTATATCAGGAAAAAGGAGGTGCATCAGAGGCAGAACCTGCAAGCACGGAGACCCCCGGGGGTATCGCGTGGGGGGGAGGATGCGGGAGGGGGCAAGCCCCATATACGCTACCGTACCCTATGGGTGCACCGAAATTCCTGTTGCTATCGGCGGGGTCCAGGCACGTGATGAGATCCCATTTATTGCTCCGGATGGCCGCAATCCGGGGTATTCGGGGCACGGCTTTCCCCTGGGTATCGTCATGACTGCCCCCGCCCCGTGAGGGGCAGGGTTGATGAGGTCTGTGGATCTTCGCGGGAGACAGGGGGGGAGACCCCCACCCCGGGGGCGATAGTCGCCACGGTCCACGGCACGGGGAGACGCCCGGGAAAAAGGTCGTCCCCGGGCCAAGCCTCATCAGGGGAAAAACGCTTGGATCCCCTTACTTAAGGTTAGCGCTAATGGGGACAAGCCCCCTCCTGCCAGAGAGTATTGGGATAATCTCCCAATCAGAATGCCGCGAGAGGGGAGTCTTTGAGAAGACACCGCGGATGGCTATCCGAGCAGAACCAAAAAAAAGTGAGTGCGAGTGATCAGCCTGCAGCGTTCTCTGCAAGCCCGGGTTTTGTGAAGATCTCGAAGTTCATGCTCCCGAGTTTCCCGGTGCGGGTGACGTAGTACTCGGCCAGTCTGTCCTGGTTGTCATAGTACGAGAACCAGTAGTTGATCTTGTACGGTGTCTTCTCGTATCCGGTGAGTGCAGGATAGGTGTCCTGATCGTAGGTTATCACCATATCGAAGTTCTGTGAATAGATGGAGCCCTCGTCGATCTTGCCGCCGTAGTACTGGAGTTTCTGCGACGCATTCCCGCGGTAGTACCAGGGGAGCGGCCAGTAGTTCTCTGACGCGATGGCGACCCTGTCGGAGGCGTCGATCAGTGCCATCACCGTGCGGAGGTCTTCGGAGTTCTGCACCTGCACGATCGGTTCGTTGATGTCGGCGGGTGTGAACGCGACGTGCCAGGTCATGGTGATGAGGAAGACGCTCAGTGCGACGGCGACGATCGCTTTCCTCGTCGTCATCCGGTAGACGGCCACAAAGATCAGGGGGAGCAGCTGGTGCAGGATCAGCCACGGCACCTTCTCGCCGATATAGGCGTAGGCAGCGAGGGAGAGCACCAGCCAGTAGACGGAGAAGCGCATGAACTCGTCCTGCCGGTCGATGATGCGGGTGCCCGCCACTGCATCCAGGCTCTGGAGCTCTGGCCTTTCCGGGCGTCCGAGGCGCCGCCTGAGGCTCTGCACCAACCTGGCGGCGCGTCCGTCGCCTCCCAGAAATTGAACCGTGCCGAAGACCGCAAGAATAAAGATCGGCACCTCGTACAGGAGGAAGAGGATGATGTACATGAACGGCGGGCCGCCGAGCCGTTCCTGCTGGTGCATCGCGGTCCAGTGTTCGATGGCCCGGAGCCATCCGTCCGCGAGCACATCCGGGTGCGCTCCGAAGGAGGAGTAGAGGGCAGCCATAATGCCCACGGTGACGAGGCCGCCGAGGAGCAGATCGGTCTTCCACTTCCCCGGAAGTTCAAGCCGTCTGGTCGCGATCAGGTACAGGAGATACGACCCGAAGATCACGACGACGATCGGCATGTTCTCCTTGCTCGACATCCCGAGGCCTACCGCTGCGCCTGCAATGAGTGCGTACTTCGTCTCCCTCCGCTCAAAGTAGTAGAGGAGCGCGACGAGGAGCACCATCGTGAAGAATACGATGAATATGTCGTTTCTGAGGAACCGCGAGAAGTAGACCATATCCGGGGATACGGCGATGAAGAGCGCTGCTATGAGTGTCTGCTTCGTATCGAGGTACCCGAGTCTGTAGATCGGGTAGAGGAGCGGGATGAGCAGGAGCCCGAGGAGCGATGGGATGATCCGCCCGACGAGATCGGCGTCGCCGAGGAAGGAGAACATACCTGCTGTCGTATAGTAGAGCAGCGGCCCGTGGTACATGGGGTCATACGTGTACACCCCTTCGGTCAGCAGGCGATACGAAAACCACGCGTGAATAGCCTCATCGTGATGAAAGAGTTTTAAATCCAGCTGGTAGAACCGCAGGAACAGGGCAACCAGAAAAATCAGGAAAAAAAGTCTCTCGTATGAGAGCTGTCCACGGATCCTGTCGTAGAATCCAGCGGCCGTCACGCCGCTCTCACCTCAGCTTTCCAGGACGATCTCAATGCCGATGTCCTTGGGCACCTGAATCCGCATCAGCTGCCGGAGGGCGCGTTCATCAGCATCGATATCGATGAGTCTCTTGTGTACGCGCATCTGCCACCGATCCCAGGTGGCGGTGCCTTCGCCGTCGGGGCTCTTGCGGATGGGTACAACCAGTCGCTTCGTCGGCAGCGGGATTGGGCCTGCCAGATTGACGCCTGTGCGCTCTGCAATCTCTTTGATCCGATTGCATACCATCTCAATCTTCTCAAAGTCCGTTCCGGAAAGACGTATTCTGGCCTTTTGCATGATGTCCACCAAAAATATTGAGAGATTGGGTTATCTCATCTGCTTGGGGGTGATATCCATGCACATGCCTGCGGCGATCGTGGAGCCCATATCACGGACTGCAAACCGTCCGAGCTGGGGGATCTCCTTGACCTTCTCGATGACCAGGGGCCGGGTCGGCTTGATCTTGACGATTGCCGCATCGCCGGTCTTGAGGAAGGTGGGGTTCTCCTCCTTGACCTGACCGGTGCGTGGGTCGAGCTTCTTGACGAGCTCGATGAAGGTGCAGGCGATCTGTGCGGTGTGGCAGTGGAAGACCGGGGTGTAGCCGACGGTCAGTGCGCTCGGGTGGTGGAGCACCACAATCTGAGCGGTGAACTCGTCTGCTACGGTCGGGGGCACGTCGGCCGGGCCGCAGACATCGCCGCGGCGGATGTCGCCCTTGCCGATACCACGGACGTTGAAACCGACGTTGTCGCCGGGGAGTGCCTCGGGCTGCTCCTCGTGGTGCATCTCGATGGTCTTGACCTCACCCTCCTTGTTTGCGGGCATGAAGTTGACCTTCATGCCCTTCTTCATGATACCGGTCTCGATACGGCCGACGGGCACGGTTCCGATACCGGAGATGGAGTAGACATCCTGGATGGGGAGACGCAGGGGGAGGTTGGTGGGCTTCTCAGGCTCGGTGAGCGCGTTGAGTGCCTCAAGGATCGTGACACCCTTGTACCAGGGGGTGTTCTCGCTCTTCTTGGAGATGTTGTCGCCCTGGAACGCGCTCATCGGGATGAAGGGGACGTTTGCCGGGTTGTATCCTACCATCTTGATGAGCTGAGTAAGCTGCTCCTTGACTTCGTTGTAGCGCTTCTCGTCGTATTTGGCGGCGTCCATCTTGTTGATGCCTATGATCAGCTGGGTGATGCCGAGCGTACGTGCCAGGAAGACGTGCTCCTTGGTCTGCTCCATCACGCCGTCGGGTGCGGCGACGACGAGCAGTGCGGCGTCTGCCTGGGATGCTCCGGTGATCATGTTCTTGACGAAGTCACGGTGTCCGGGGCAGTCCACGATGGTGAAGTAGTACTTGTCGGTGTCGAACCTCTTGTGGGCGATATCGATGGTGATACCACGCTCACGCTCCTCCTTGAGGTTGTCCATGACCCATGCAAACTCGAAGGAGCCCTTACCCTTGGACTCAGCCTCTTTCCGGTAGTTCTCAATGATGTGGGGCGGTACCGCTCCCGTCTCAAACAGCAGCCGACCGACGCTCGTCGACTTTCCATGGTCAATGTGGCCAATAACTGCCAGGTTAATGTGCGGCTTCTCAGTTGCCATAATGTATCCTCCACTCAAGATAGGTCTGTCAGCTCGAACAGCCTGCTTAATCGAGTATCTTATACGTAGGACGTTCTGGATATAAAGCATTTCCATCAGCACAACGGGGGTGCAATTTCAAAAAAGTCTGTATAATCGACAGAATCTTATTCTTCCGAGATGTACGTTCTTATTGCGATGAAGGTACTTGAATTTCACCGGGATGAGCAGCGGGACCGTGCTACGGTAACGTGCGCAGGCAGGGAAGTGTCGGTACACTCTCACTGCGGGTACTGCCGGCACTGTAAGGGTGTTCGTGTCGGCGGCAGGACGATACCGACGCCGCAGCAGCAGGCGGTCTCGGGTGTGAAGCAGGGGATGAGCCCGGACGAGAACCTGCTCAATGCCGCCGTCATGTTCAACACCCTGGTCAGGGACGGGTCGGCGATCGAGTGCAGCGACGATGAAAACGCCGGATTCAGCTCGTTATACCGATACTGATTCCGGAGAAAGGCGACGCGGGAGTGGCTAGTTCTATTCCCGAACAGCGCCTTCTCCCGGTGCGATGCCGAACTCCTTTTGGATCTCGTCTCTGAATTTGTCAAATCCGATCTCGTCGAGCTGATCGCCGAGCAGCCTGTTGCTCCAGGCGCTCCGGTAGACCCAGTAAACTATCCTGTCGACGACCTCGACGACCTGTTCCTCGGTCTCCACCTCGATGAGGTTGCGCCCCGTTCGGGGCTCGGCGCCGCGCCGCCCGCCGACGACGATCTGGTAGTGGGCAAACTCCGATTTCAGCAGTTCATAGGGACAGGAGTGGATACAGATGCCGCACTGTACGCACTTGCTCTCGTCAAGCACCGAAACACCGTTTTTGAGAGCAATGGCGCACTCACGGCAGTACTCGACACAGGTGCCGCAACCGGTGCAGAGCCCCTCGATGCGAAGCGGTCGGATCCTGCCGATAATCCCGATCTCGTTTAAGAGAGGGCTGCTGCACATGTAAGTACACCCGGAGATGGAGATGCGGATTTTTGTCGGCACTCGTTTTCCGAATACCCGCTCGTCGATCTTCCGTGCAAGGTTGATCGTCTCGATGTTGGCGTACTTGCAGCGCTCTGTTCCCGGGCAAGCCATGATGTTGACGATCTCGTCACGCTCGGCACCGATCGGCGTCCCGTTCTCTTGCAGCGCGCTGCTCGCATCCTCCAGGCGGTCCGGGTCGACGTGCGGAATCTCGACGGTCTGGCGCATCGTTATGTGGACCGTACCGTCGCCGAACTCTGCAGCGATCCGCGCAAGACCGCTGAGCTGTTCTGCCAACAGAACTCCCGCCGGAATGCGAAGCCGGATGGTTGCAAAATCTGCGTCCCGCTCGGTTATGACTCCTCCCTTTGCGTGGAGACCGAATTCATGCATCATCGTTAGCAGTACTAACTGCTACCTGCATACAAAAAGGTGTTCATAGAAGCGCCAGGAGCACGAGCACTCCGGCGCGGGTGATCTCATGGGTGGCGCCGACGACGTCGCCGTTCACGCCCCCGAAGAGGTGCCGGCCAAGGAGCAGCATGGCGACGACGATCGCACCCGTGGCTGCGATGGCCGCTCCGGGCGTGGCGGGCGGCAGCGGCAGGAGGAGCAGCGGCAGTGCGAGAACGGCGGCAAAGACGAGGAACGACCGCCGGGCGAACCCGTGCAGGTAACTGTGGATGCCCGTCCGGAACGGCGTACCGAGAACCGTCATCCACGCCATCGCAAGCTTGGCGCAGACCTCGGCAATCAGGATGGCAGCCCAGATCGGCGTCGCCGTCTGCAGCCCGGCAAAGGCGAGGAGCGTGACCACAATTCCTGCGGCCACGGCACCGGCGCCGGTATTCCGGTCGGTCATCGCCCCGATCCTTTTATCGCTGCTCCCGTGCGCCATCAGGCCGTCGCCGAGGTCGAGCAGCCCGTCGAAATGGTTTGCCCCCGAGAGGATGAGCACGGCGGCGAGAGCCACTGCCGCTCCCAGCGCCGGCGAGGTGATCGGGAAGACGAGCAGCGCCGCGATGCCGCCGGTGACATAACCGGCAAGCGGGTAGAGGTACGACCGCCTGGCGAACTGCTCGAAGTCTGCGGCCTGCCCCAGCGGGAGTGTCGTGCAGAACTGCAGGAGGGCGAGGATCGGTTTCACATGCATTCACTGTAGAGGCGCGAGGTACACCCGGCGATCAGTCCGGCGACGGCGTCGTCAAGGAACGGGCCAAGCGTTGCGAGAATTCCCGGTTTTTTCTGGTCGTACCGGGTGAACTCGAAGCGTGCATACGTCCCTCCGATCACTTCGGCGATCGCCATGCCGATGATCTCGTCGGAGAGCAGGAAGACCGGGTCGTCCGCGATCTCGGAGTTCTGCCGTTTCCAGTAGAGCTCCTCCTCCAGCAGAAGCGCTCCGAGGAGCAGGGAGGAGACGTTCGGGTCGTCCAGGGCTTTTGTGATCTTCTCGTGGAGCCTGACGGCCGCAGCATCGGCATCGAGGCCATGCGGCACATAGAGCTCCATGGCGGAAGCGACGACCGCGTCAAGCCCGATCCCTTTCTCGAGCAGCCTGCGCTCAATCTCAAACATACTCACCAGTGTTGATGAGCAGGCTATTTGCTCGTTTGCATTTGTGCGAGGGCGCGTTTGGCATGGCAACCCTCTTGTAGCGCGGATAGATACACTGTTAGTGATACGCTATGCCGTTTCTCTCGGAAACTCCTGATATCACGACAAAAAACCCGCTGATGGCGCTGGTCATCGGCAACACGATGCTCTCCACGATCCCCGGGGTCTCGGGGGCCGGCCCGAGTCCGGAGAAGACGCTGCTGACCCCGAATCTCGATGCCGAACTGGTAGCAACCGGTGCCATCACCAGCGTGCCCGCCCGGCCGAACACCCCCACCGGCTGCCCGACGCCGGCGTCGATCACCCGCTCCATGATGGAACTGACCGGTCGTGCACCGCTCTTCATCAATGCAGGCCTCGTGCATCAGCCCGCCGTCCCCTGCCTGGACGTCTACGGCAGCCCCGGCGGCGACCCGCGGCGCGGGGATGCGGTGCCCCTGGCCGGGGACCTCTTCCGGCGCGGCGAGATGGTCGGCCGGCTGCTCTCGCAGTGCAGCGATCTCCTGGTGCTCGGGGAGTGTGTCCCGGGTGGGACGACGACCGCGCTCGCCGTCCTCCGGGCGCTCGGCTACGAAGCCAGCGTCAGCAGCAGTTACGTGGAAAATCCGGTGACGCTCAAAGAAGAGATCTGCCGCGAGGTGCTTGCCCGTATTGAGGCTGCGGGGGTGCACGAGCCGCTGGATATCCTGCGGCTTGCCGGGGATCCGATGATGGCGGTTGCCGCAGGCATTGCCAGCACGTACGGAGGCCGCGTTCTCCTCGCGGGCGGCACGCAGATGCTCGCCGTTGCGGCCGTCCTCAAGGAGCTCGGCCATGAGCCGCCGCACCTTGCGACGACGGTCTACGTCAGGGACGACCCCTCCGCGACCTTCGCCCGCACCGTCGGCGAGGTCGGCACGGTCGCCTACTACGTCGACCCGAACTTTGCCCATCTCGGCCACGTCGGCCTTGCCCGCTACTGTATCGGCGAGGTCAAGGAGGGGATGGGCGCGGGGGGTGCGATGGTGCTCGCCCACCTGATGGGTTTTACACCCGACGAGATTGCCCGGACGGTCTTCGACTTTGTCAGCGCATACTCCTGACAAAGGACTATTTACGTAAATACACGTACATGATCTGCAATGCTTCCCATCTATGTGGTCAATAATTACGGGCAGTTCAATCACCTGATACTCCGCTCGCTCCGTGATATGGATGTTGAGGCCACGATGATCTCCAACGAAACCGCGCCCGCCGAGGTGGCCGAAGGCTGCCGGGGCATCATCCTCGGCGGCGGCCCCATGATCGAACGCGCCGGGCGTGCTGCAGAATACCTCGGCCTCGGCATTCCTGTGCTCGGGATCTGCCTCGGGCTGCATATCATGGCTACCGGGCGGGGTGGAACCGTGGTCAAGGGGGCGAGCGGCGGTTACGGTGCGGTAGGCGTCGATCTCGTCTGCAAGAACGATCTCCTCGCCGGATACCCTGACCGCATCCGTGTCTGGGCGTCGCACGCGGATGAGGTCTCGGTCATGCCCGGCGGGTTCACCCTGCTTGCCCGTTCGAATATCTGCGGCGTTGAGGCGATGGCCGATCTCGAGAACCGGCTCTACGGACTTCAGTGGCATCCGGAGGTCAGCCATACCGAGAACGGTCGCCTGGTCTTTGAAAACTTCGACCGCATATGCCGGGAATAGACGAACTGGCCGCCGCCGTCGGCCGGGCAGGGTTTTCCTGCACGGGGTGCAGCGAGTGCTGCCGGCAGGTCGCGGACGACTCAAACCTGGTGGTGGCAAGCCCGCCTGAGATCCGGGAGATCATGGCCGCTACCGGCATGGCCTGGGAGGATATCGCCGAGCCCTACCCCGACTTTATCGAAGACGAGAAGGGAAAGTGCTATACCTTTGCCTGGTGCATCAGACGCAGCAATGATGCCTGTATATTTCTTGAGGGCGGGCGCTGCACCATTTATACCCACCGCCCCTGGATCTGCCGGACGTATCCGTTTATGCTCGAGGGGGAGGAGCTGCTGATCAGTGAGTGCCCCGGGGTGGGCTCTCCCCTGTCGCCTGGGGAGGCACAAACGATTGCCCGCCTTCTGATATGGCGGCAGGCTGCCGAGCACCGGGAAGAGGAGTGCATCCGTGCACACTTTGCGCGGGACGCTCTCCCCGGCGGCCGGCGGACCGTCATCGATAGTGAAGGGGTGAAGGTGCTCGATGGCTGAGATCCGGATCGTGGGGACGGCGCACGTCTCGGCAAAGAGCGTGCAAGAGGTGCGGGACGCCATCGAAGAGTTCGAACCGGAGATCGTGGGAGTCGAACTCGATCCGGGGCGGTATGCATCGCTCCGGGAGGAGCTGGCCGAGCCCACAATCTCGGATATCCTGAAAGGTGGCAACTTCGCGCGGTTGATCGTCCAGTGGGTGCTTGCCTACCTCCAGCAGCGGATCGGTGCCGAGACCGGTGTCAAGCCGGGCGCCGAGATGCTGGCGGCCGTTGAGGAGGCCGAGGCGCATCAGAAACCGATAGCCCTGATCGATCGCGATATCCGTATCACCCTTACCCGGTTCTGGGGGCTGATGACGATCGTCGAGAAGATCAAGATGATCGTTGTCCTCATCGCATCCGTCATCGGCATCGGCGGCAAGGAGATCGACGTGGAGGCGCTGACCGAGCAGGATGTGGTGAGCGCGGCGCTTGAGGAGTTCCGGCATTTCTCGCCGCATGGTGCACAGGCGCTCATCGATGAACGGGATGCCTACCTCGCTCATCAGGTCATCTCGCTCTCGAAGCGCTACGACCGCGTTCTGGCGGTCGTCGGCGCCGGCCACGTCAAGGGTGTCGGCCGTTACCTCGAGGCGCCGGAGACGCTCCCACCGATGAGTTCTCTCATGGCCGACGTGAAGTCGTTCCCGTACGCAAAGGTCTTCGGTATCGGTGTGACGCTGCTCTTCCTCGTCCTGCTCGCCGCGATTGCCTTCTCCGGCGTCGGGCTCGACGTGCTCATGGAGGCGCTCCTCTACTGGGTCCTGATCAACGGCACTCTCGCTGCAGGGTTTACGCTTGTGGCGGGCGGCCATCCGCTCTCGGCCCTGACTGCGTTTGCGGTCTCCTGGATGACGTCTTTAAACCCGCTCATCGCCGCCGGCTGGTTCGCCGCTATTGTGGAGGCGAAGATCCGCAAGCCCACCGCCGGTGAGCTGCGGAAGATCATCGAAGCGGAGAACCTGACGGAGATGCGGAAGATCCCGCTCTTCCGGGTGGTGATGGTTGCGGCGCTTGCCAATGTCGGGAGCACGATCGGTACGTTCGCGTACTTTATCTTCATCTTCCCCTTCCTCGGGATCGATCCGAAGGTGGTCATCCTCCAGGGCTTCGAAAACATCATGCAGATGATCGGCGGCATCTTCTAATACTTCCTTTCCTCTCCGTCCATCTTCTCCTCCCTGTTTCCGAAGTTTTTTACCTGATGAATTCCCATCATCCAAACATGAGTCCGATTGGCGGAACCATGAATCTCGGTGTTACGGTGATTCGGAGCCGACACAGTGTCAGAAAATACAAAAACGACCCGGTAGAGGATAAGATCGTCACTGACGCTCTTGATTGCGCTCGTCTGGCTCCTACCGCCCGCAACGAACAGCCCTGGCTCTTCGGCACGGTGAAGGATCCGGAGACCTTGCAGAAGATCGCGGATATGGCGGATAACGGGAAGTTCATCGCCGATGCGCCGATCTGTTTCGCGGTCTTCGGGAAGCGGGATGCCAAGTACTACCTGGAGGACTGCTGTGCGGCGACGATGCAGCTGATGCTCGGGCTTCAGGCCTGGGGCGTCGGTTCGTGCTGGGTGGCCGGCGAGAAGAAGGAGTACGCCGATGATGTGCGCAGAATGCTGAACGTTCCGGATGAATATGTGCTGGTTTCGCTGATCCCGGCAGGATATCCGGCAGAGATAACGATTGCGAAGAAGAAGGTTCTTGACGACATCGTCTTCTCGGAACGATACGAAGAAAAGTAATCTCTCTGCCGATATCCTATTTTTCTCTTCTTTTCTGGCAGGACCGCATCCTGGCTGCAGTGCGCCGACATCTGTGGAGCGCCCCTCCCGCAGGTAGCGGACGGCGACGCACAGGGGATGCGCAACCTCTCTGGCGTGAATCTGTCACAAACGGGACTGGATCGTTTTGAAACGCCGCTTTACGGAACGTATGGTGGAGGGGGTTTTGGTCGGGATATTGAATGGCTGGTTGGCGCGGCTCCTTCGCAATGGTTAAATTTATAAATGTTGGAAACTAATTTCCTTCCTACGGTACAGATCCGTGAACCGCTGCCCGTCGGTCTTCGCCGTCGGGCGATGCGGTGCCCGGGATCTGCCGCGTACCGCAAACGGCATCGATCGGCGCTGCGCCGCAATGCTGTCATCCCGGTACGGGTATCCTGCAGAAGGCTGCTCGTGAACCTGAAGGTGCATACCAATGGCAATTGATACAGGTGATACTGCATTTATCCTGATCTGCACGGCTCTCGTCATGCTGATGACTCCTGGCGTGGGGTTGTTCTACGGGGGTCTTGTACGGCGGAAGAATTTCATCTCGATGATAGCACTGGCGTTCATCGCTTTCTCGGTGGTTACGATCCAGTGGGTTGTCTTCGGCTACAGCCTGGCTTTCGGCTCCGATATAGGCGGGCTCATCGGAAGCCTTGAATACGTTGGCTTGAGCGGCGTCGGGATGGACGGCGAGGGCATCCCGGACCTGCTCTTCATGGTCTTCCAGCTCGTCTTTGCTGGCCTGACACTGGCAATCGTGACGTCCGGTGTGGCCGAGCGGGTGAAGATCAGTTCGTTCATCGTCTTCGGTCTCCTCTGGACGACGCTCGTGTACGACCCGCTCGCTCACTGGGCATGGGGCGGTGGCTGGGCAGCTCAGCTCGGCGCGCTTGATTTCGCCGGCGGAACGGTCGTTCATATCAGTTCCGGGTTCGGGGCGCTCGCGCTTGCCCTCGTCATCGGCAAAAGGGTTGGATTCGGCACCTACGGCATGGAGCCGCACAACATCCCGATGACGCTCCTCGGGGGCGCCCTCCTCTGGTTCGGGTGGTTCGGTTTCAACGCCGGAAGCGCTCTTGCCGCCGATGGCCTTGCTGCAAGTGCCTTCGTGGTGACCAACATTTCGGCCGCAGCCGGCGCGCTCGCATGGCTGTTCGCTGCCTGGGTCCGTGGCAAGCCGAGCTCCGTCGGGATGATCAGCGGCGCCATCGCCGGCCTTGTAGCTATCACGCCGGCAGCGGGCTTCGTCGATCCGATGAGCGCGATCGTCATCGGTGCCGTCGCCGGTGTTCTCTGCTACGCTGCCCTGCTCTTCCGGGTCGGCCGTGGCCTCGATGAGAGCCTCGATGCCTGGGCGGTCCACGGCGTCGGCGGTGTCTGGGGTGCGCTTGCGATGGGTGTCTTCGCAGTCGCTGCTATCGGCGGCGTCGACGGTCTGCTCTACGGCAACGTCGGGCAGTTCATCATCCAGGTCGTCGACGTGGTCGTGGTGGTCATCTACGCATTCGGTGTCACGTTCATCCTTGCAAAGATCGTCGATCTGACGATGGGTCTGCGGGTGAGCGAGGAAGAGGAATACGTCGGTCTCGATATCTCCCAGCATGGAGAGTCGACCCAGGTGTGAGGTGGTTCCATGAAGATGGTTGTTGCAATTATCAGGCCCGAGAAGTTCGATGCCGTCAAGTCGGCGCTCGAGGTGAACGGCATCGTCGGCATGACCGTGACCGAGGTGCGGGGACGCGGAGCCCAGAAGGGCATCTCCCTTCAGTTCCGCGGAAAGACGATGCCGGTTGACCTGATCCCGAAGATGAAGATCGAGATGGTCGTCAGTGACGATGCGGTCGAGACGGTCATCCGGACGATCCGGGAGGCGGGGAGGACCGGTAAGTACGGCGACGGCAAGATCGTCGTCATGCCCGTCGAAACGGTCTACAAGGTCCGGAACGACGAAGCCGGGGAACCCTCTGTTTAAGTTTCCTCTCTTTTTTTACGGCGGTTTGCCGTCTTCGTGTGCTGGCCGGGGCGGGGCGGTTTCCGGCGGGAATAAATACATTTAAATCAAAGCGAAAGCAAGTTCCTTCTAACAGAGCACCCGCCCGGTTCTCCTGCGTTTCGCGCAGGCCACACGCATCTATTCGCACGACCCTCCTCTGGAGCGGAGCCTCCGGTCATTGGGTAGGGAATGTGCGTATGTACACGAAGACCCGGCAGTGCCTGCTGCTCCTGGAGTGGTGCTACAATGACAATTGATACAGGCGATACCGCATTTATCCTGATCTGCACGGCTCTCGTCATGCTGATGACCCCTGGCGTGGGGCTCTTCTACGGGGGTCTTGTACGGCGAAAGAATCTGATATCGATGTTTGCCCTCTCGTTCGTCGCCTTCTCGGTGGTCACGATCCAGTGGGTTCTCTTCGGCTACAGCCTGGCTTTCGGCTCCGATGTAGGCGGGGTCATCGGGAGCCTCGAGTACGTGGGCTTGAGCGGCGTCGGCATGGACGGTGACGGCATCCCGGACCTGCTCTTCATGGTCTTCCAGCTCGTCTTTGCCGCCGTAACGCTCGCGATCATCACATCGGCGGTTGCCGAACGGGTGAAGATCAGCTCGTTCATCGTCTTCGGCCTCCTCTGGACGACGCTGGTGTACGACCCGCTCGCTCACTGGGTCTGGGGCGGTGGCTGGATGGCAGAGCTCGGCATCCTTGACTTTGCGGGAGGCATTGTCGTGCATATCTCCGCCGGGTTCGGGGCGCTCGCGCTTGCCCTTGTCATCGGCAAGAGAGTCGGGTTCGGGGAGTACAGCATGGAGCCGCATAACATCCCGATGACGCTTCTCGGGGGCGCCCTCCTCTGGTTCGGGTGGTTCGGGTTCAACGCCGGAAGCGCTCTTGCCGCCGACGGCCTTGCCGCGAACGCCTTCGTGGTGACCAACATCTCGGCTGCGTCCGGTGCCCTGGCATGGATGGCTGCTTCCTGGATCCGCGGCAAGCCGAGCTCCGTCGGGATGATCAGCGGCGCTATCGCCGGGCTCGGTGCGATCACCCCGGCCGCGGGTTTTGTCGGCCCGCTGCAGGCCATTATCATCGGCGTTGTCTCCGGTCTCCTCTGTTACTATGCCCTGCTCTTCCGGATCCGGCAAAGGTGGGATGAGAGCCTTGATGCCTGGGCAATCCACGGCGTCGGCGGTGTCTGGGGGACGCTCGCGATAGGCATCTTTGCGATCGCCGCCGTCGGCGGGGTCAGTGGGCTGGTCGAGGGGAGCTTCAATCAGCTGCTGCTGCAGGCTGTCGGTGCCGGCGCGACCGTGCTCTATGCGTTCGTCGTTACGTTCGTCCTTGCAAAGGTCGTCGATCTGACGATGGGCCTCCGGGTAAGCGAAGAGGAGGAGTACGTCGGTCTCGATATCTCCCAGCATGGAGAGTCGACCCAGGTGTGAGGTGGTTCCATGAAGATGGTTGTTGCAATTATCAGGCCCGAGAAGTTCGATGCCGTCAAGTCGGCGCTCGAGGTGAACGGCATCGTCGGCATGACCGTGACCGAGGTGCGGGGACGCGGCGCCCAGAAGGGCATCTCCCTCCAGTCACGCGGGAGATCGATCTCCGTCGATCTTATCCCCAAGATCAAGATCGAGACGGTCGTCAGGGACGATGCGGTCGAGACGGTCATCCGGACGATCCGGGAGGCGGGGAGAACCGGGAAGTACGGCGACGGGAGGATCATCGTCATGCCCGTCGAGGTTCTGGCGAAGGTCCGGATCGATGAGACGGAGGCCGACTGATACTCGCCCCCGTCTCCCGTTTTATTTTGGTGCGGCAGAACCGCTGCTTACGTGAAGTGCGGCAGGATCTTCTCCTGCGCAAACGCCAGAAACTCCTGCTGCTGCGGGCCGATCTGGTGGATGCAGATGTGGTCGAATCCCTTCCCGATACCGTCCGCAATCTTTTTGATCACGGGTTCGGGATCAGGGCCGCAGGGGACGTGCGCCGCGACGTCCTCCTCGGTCGCCATCCGTGCGATCTGTTCGTAATGCGCCGGTGTCGGCAGGATCCTGTTCATCTCTCCCGTGTTCGCCGCTATCGGCCACTGTTCGTACGCCGTCCGGCGTGCCGTCTCCTCGGTCTCGCCCCAGCAGACCGAGATCTCGAGGTATGCGGGTTTTCCCTCGCCGCCCGTCTTCCTGAAGGCGATGAGGCTCTTCTCAGCCTCCGTCCCTGCATTGATGAACCCATCGCCGATTCTGCCGGCCGCCGAAGCGCTGATAGGGCCCTCGGCGGCGATGCAGATAGGCGGGAGTTCCTCCGGGAGGGTATAGACCTGCGCATTCTCGACGGTGTAGAAGTAGCCGTAGTAGGTCTTCATGCCGCCCTGCCAGAGCGTCCTGATAATGTCCACCGCCTCTTCGAGCATCTCGGTGCGCACCGGTGCAGGAGGCCAGCGTTCGCCGAGGATATGCTCGTTCAGGTTCTCACCGGTACCGAGCCCGAGCATGAATCTGCCCGGCATCATGGCCGCAGCGGTCGCGGCGGCCTGGGCGATGATCGCCGGATGAATGCGCATCGTCGGGCAGGTGACGCCGGTCGCCAGTTTCAAGTCCGCCGTCACCTGCGAGATCCCGCCGATGGCGGCCCAGACGAACGGGCTCTGCCCTTCCCGGTCGATCCAGGGATGGTAGTGATCCGATATCATGGCGAAGGGAAATCCCGCATCCTCAGCCTGCCGTGCGGCACAGACCAGATCCCGCGGCCCGTGCTCCTCGCTTGCCAGCTTGTAGCCTATCTCAACCATGCCGTTCACCTCTCCGAAGGTGCCGCCGGGCCGGAAGGGTGCACCCGCTCTCCAGAGTCTCTGGCGCACGTGTTCGACCCGGGCTTTTCTTTCGCTACCTCCGGCACGGGTATGCTTAATAGTTTCCCCATCCGGGAATTCGCAGCGCTATCTCTAAAATCTCCAGTCAACCCGTGTCGGGAGAACGATCTCCCTGAACCGGTGCTCGAAGTAGCGGTCGGTCATCCCGGCGATGTAGTCCCTGACAATCTCCGGGGCGGCGGCACCGGCAAGGTACCTCCGGCTGGTCCATGCCGTATCGATAAAATCGGTGTAGATCGGTGAGGTCTTCCGCTCATCTTCGAGATCCTCGCAGAACGCGGAGAAGACCGCCTCGTACATCTGCTGGATCTTAGGGTGCTGCGCCGTCACCTGCGGATGGTTGTAGATATTTTTGTAGTTGAACCGCTTCAGCTCCGCAAGTGCCTCTGCAACGGCAGGGCTGTATCCGATGCTCGGCCGGTGGGTGCTGTCGCTCGCTTCGATCACGTCTTTGATGAGCGTATCGATGATGGCCGGGTTGCTCTCGCCGAGCACCTCCCGCACACGGTCCGGCAGCACCGTTGCATCGTCGATCAGGCCGACCTCCTGTGCGTCCTGGATATCGCGGCCGATGTATGCGATCGTATCTGCAAATCGCACGACGCAGCCTTCGAGCGTCATCGGAGCAGACTCCTCACCTCCCTGGATGAGGCTCTCGATCTCCGCATCGAACGAGTCCCAGGTCTTCTCCATCTGCGGCGCAATGCCGCTGTCGTACGCCTCACCGTTGTGGCAGAGGATCCCGTCGAGGACCTGGAGCGTCAGGTCTTGATCCTCAATCTCGTCCAGAAACCGGACGCCCTGGACGTTATGCCGGAACGCACCGATCCCTTCCCGCTCGCAGATGAGAGAGAGGCACGCCTCACCGGTGTGTCCGTAGGGGATGTGCCCGATGTCATGGCCGAGGGCGATCGCTTCAATGAGGTCTTCGTTTAAGCGGAGAGACCGGCCGATGGTCCGTCCGATCTTCGATACCAGCTGGACGTGGAGGACGCGGTGGGTGATGTGGTCGTTCTGCACCAGGTAGAAGACCTGCGTCTTGTCGATGTACCGGGCGTAGGCTTTGGTGTGTACGATCCGGTCGGCGTCGCGGGAGAACCGGGTCCGTATGTCGTCTTCCTTTCTGCCGTGTCGCCGCATCCCGTCTGCGCTCTTCGTGGCGAACGGAGCATACAGAGCCTCTTTCGCCGCGATATAGGACGCAATCTCCTGTTTGGTGCCCGTCGGCAGATCGCGGTGATAGGGTTTCTCCGGATCACGAGAAGTATCTGAAATCATCCTGCCGGTCCTGCGGTGAGGGTTTCATCTGTTCATCCAAAACTGCCTCATGCTCGCCGCCTTCCCGCTCGAGGCCGTAGTTGCGGCGGAGGAACTGCCTGACGTTCTCCGACTCGATGCAGCCGGTATCCAGCTGGGTGACGATCTCATCGATCTGGTGCACCTGTTCGAGGATCTTCGGGGTGCTCGGCGAGTCGTCGAAACTGGTGAGGGCGAGGATGACCTGGAGCGGGTTTCGGATATGGTCGCCGAGAATGGCAAACTGCTCGATGTTGGTCTCTATCTGGGCGTAGGCCTCGCGCTCCCGCTGTTCCATCTCCTTTCGGACGGTGATGTCGTGGGCGACCCCCTGCACGCCGACGATGACGCCGTTCTTGACGATCGGTAAGGCGTCTATCTCCAGGTAACTGATCCTCCCGTCGATCCGCTGCATCTGTGTCTGGAACCCCTCCACGTTCTCGCCCGAAAGAACCTTCGCAAATGCATCCTTTGTCTGTTCCCGGAATGGTGACGGGACAAATACGAGGCTGTTTTTGCCGACGATGTACTCCGGCCGGTAGCCGATGATCTTCTCTGCGGCCGGAGAGATGTAGGTGAACTTCTCCTCGGTATCGAGCATGAAGATCATATCGAAGCTCCGCTGGGCAAGTCCGCGGAACTTCTCTTCACTCTCCCGCAGCCTATCCTCGATCCGTTTTCGCTTCCGGATGTCGCTCTTCTGAAAGAGGATGATGCCGAGGAGGCCGATAAGACAGCCGATAGCGCCGCTGACGATCTCCAGGGGTACCGCAACGGTGGAGGGCGGCCGGTTGATGATACTGCTTCCCGCAGGTATGGCCGTTTCGGCGATGCCGAACCGGTCGAGCTGCTCCTGATCGAGGATGGGGTGCTGCTCGACGGTGTGGACGATGGGGATCGCGGCGGCGTCCTCTCCCTGGAGGATGCGAAGCGCCAGACCGGCTGCAGTCCTGCCCTGCTCCCTCCCGCTGACGATCATGCCGCCGAGGACCCCCCGGCCGAGATACATCTCAAAGACACTGTACACCGGGACGGAGGAGACCGGGGCGATCTCGCTGCACGCATCCCCATATGAGTAGTAGACGCCGTTCGGATCCTGATTATACGACAGCAGGAGGACGATGCTCGTCTTCGGGAGATCTGCCACCTGTTCCCGGATCTCCGGGATCGTCATGTTATCGAGGAAGACGAACTCGAATCTCCCGCGAAAATTCTCGGTATCCTCAAGAAGGCGTTTTCTGTTTGCGATCCCGGTCATCGTTCCGTCGTTGACGACGACGACCTGCGAGACGGCGGGGTGGAGACGCTCGGCAAGTGTGAGCGTTCCCGCGATATCGAGTGTCTCGACCACTCCGGTGACAAGAGAGTCATTCTGGAATCTGCTCGCATCAAAATAATTGACCCCGCAGAAGACGATGGGGATGCCGGCGAAGATTTCGGCGTGATGGGCGAGAGCGAACTCAAAAGCCGGGTCGTCACAGGTGATGATCACGTCGGGCGGCGTGCTCGCGTACTTATACCGGTACAGGTCTGCAAGGTGGTCGAAATACGCGTCGTTTTCGATCCGTTTGGTGTCCATATGCTCGATCCTGAGATTCACCCGGACAGGGGCGCTTTCTTTGAGGACGCTATCGATACCTTCCTGTTCGAGCTCTACGAGATCCATTCCGGGGTGGTATGAGTGCAGGACGAGGACTTCCGCCTCCTCCGCGGCGACCGGCTGGCAGCAGAATGAGACCGCTGTAAGAACCAGTATCAGCAGAAGCGTGGCACGGTAGTGGATAGCGGTGTGTCCCCCCTGCATGCTGGCCTGTGTCTGCACCGTGTCGCCGTTCATGGTTCTGATCCAGGGTGAAGCGGGCAGCCGCTTCTCTAACCTAGTTCTCCCCTTTTGTCAATATATATCTCACGTTTTACGTTCCCGGCAGATATCGTGCTTGCTGTGAAATCCTCTGACAATGCATCGATTGTCCAGGGCTGTACCCGGCAGCCCCGGCAGAACCCGGCCGGATGTATGCTCCCGTTCGCTCTGTTTCCGTTCACCACCGGAGAGCATCGATATGGCTATGGCGGCAACAGGGTGGGCTGGTAAAAACCGATACCTGTTTCCGGGGCGGCTTCGCGCTCATCGGTCAAGTAAAACGTAAATATTCGTAATCAGGGTGTAACCCGGCCTTCTTTCAGGGTCGGGAGAGGGCGGCCTTCCATCATACGCACGGCAGGGCGTGACCGAGCAGCACAAATACCATCCGGGAAAATCTATGCGGTATGGAAAAGCCGTATCTCCAGGTGGCGCTCGACCTGCTCGATCTTCCGCGTGCCGTTGCCATCGCAGAAGAAGCCCTGCAGGGCGGAGCGGACTGGATCGAGGTCGGAACGCCCCTGATCAAGAGCGAGGGTATGGCCGCGGTCAGGGCGATGCGGGAGCGTTTTCCGGGCCACGAGATCGTCGCCGACATGAAGGTCGCCGACACCGGTGCGCTTGAGGTGGAGATGGCGGCGAAATCCGGCGCAAGCATCGTCTGCATCCTCGCAGACGCCGACGACGCGGTCATCGCCGAGGCCGTCCGTGCGGCGCGGAAGTACGGCGTCCGCCTGATGGCCGATCTCATCAACGTCGCCGACCCGGTCGCCCGCTCGCGTGAACTGGAGGCGATGGGCGTGGACTACATCAACGCCCATGTGGGGATCGACCAGCAGATGATCGGCAAGAGCTCGCTCGATCTCCTCGCCCGCCTGGCGGGTGCGGTGCAGATCCCGATAGCGGTTGCCGGCGGGCTCGACGCCGCCACCGCTTCTGCGGCGGTGCAGAGCGGGGCCGCGATCGTCATCGTCGGCGGCAACATCATCCGCTCTGCGGACGTCGCCGGATCGGCAGAGCGCATCCGGTCCGCCATCGACCGCCCGGAGAGCAGGCCGCCGCAGGCGGAGAGCCCCGATGCCGCCGTCCGCCGCCTCCTCGAAGCGGTCTCGGCGCCGAACATCTCGGATGCCATGCACCGGAAGGGGGCGATGACGAACCTCGTCTCGATCTGCGGCAGGGTAAAGATGGTCGGCAGAGCCGTGACCGTCCGGACGATCGCAGGCGACTGGGCAAAACCCGTCGAGGCGATCGACGTCGCCGGGGAGGGCGACGTCCTCGTCGTCAGCAGCGACGGCGTGACGAACGTCGCCCCGTGGGGCGAGCTCGCCACCCTCTCCTGCAGAAACCGCGGCATCGCCGGCGTGGTTATCGACGGGGCGGTACGCGACGTCGACGACATCAGGGCGATGGCATTCCCGCTCTTTGCCAGGACTGCCGTGCCGAACGCGGGGGAGCCCAAGGGCCTCGGCGAGATCAACACTGAGATCGCCTGCTGCGGGCAGGAGGTCCGCCCCGGCGACTGGATCGTCGGGGACGAGAGCGGGGTCGTCGTCGTCCCGAGAGAGCGGGCATACGAGATAGCACGGCGGGCGGTAGAGGTGAAGAAGACCGAGGAGCGGATCCGTGAAGAGATCCGCCGCGGGCGATCGCTTGCCGAAGTTATGGAACTTCTTAAATGGGAGAAGCGGTAACCTCCTTTCTGTGTCCGGACTGAGCCGGCAGGGGGCGAACGAGTGCCGTTCGCCCTCCCGGCCGATATCGGTGTGTGTCTCCGGGAGATAGCAATCATGTTGCGCGACTTTAAAGAGACGTTCAAAGAGGTTGCCCAGGGAGTAGGGCCGATAGCCCTGCTGATCCTGATTGTTGAGGCGACGCTGCTCGAGGCTTCGGCAGCCTCGCTTCTCCAGTTCACGGTCGGCACTCTGATGCTCCTCTTCGGGATCGCTTTCTTTCTTCTGGGGGTGAAGGTCGGGCTGCTGCCGATGGGCGAGGCGATCGGCTCGGATCTGCCGAAGAGAGGGTCTCTCCTCCTGATCGTCGTGATCGCATTCATCTTTGGTTTCCTTGCCACCGTCGCCGAGCCGGACGTCCGCGTCCTGACAGGCCTGATCGAGACCGTCTCCGGGGGAGAGATAGCGCCTGCCCCGCTGATCATCGTGATTGCGACAGGAGTCGGTTTCTTTGTTGCCACAGCCATGCTCCGGATCATCTATGGCGTACCGATCGCGTACCTGTTCGCTGCAGGATACGGCACGGTGATCCTCCTCTCCTTCTTCACGTCGGAGGACTTCCTCTCGATATCTCTTGATGCGGGCGCCGTCACCACCGGCCCGGTCACCGTGCCGTTCATCCTGGCGCTCGGGATCGGTATCAGTTCGGTTCTCGGAGGCAGATCGCAGATATCAGACGGGTTCGGGCTGATAGGGCTTGCCTCGATCGGCCCGATCATCGGGGTGATGGTTGTGGGGGTGCTCTCGGCGTGAGAGAGGTGGCGCTCCTCGCCGGGATTGATCATGTCATGATCAACGTAGCAGCAGCCCTGCTTCCCCTGCTCGTCTTCTTCATCATCTTTCAGGTCACGCACCTGAAGCTGCCGACGGAGTACGTCACGGGTCTCCTCAAAGGCGTCCTGCTCGCCTTTGTCGGCATGGTCCTCTTCCTGCAGGGTGTCGAAGTGGCATTTCTCCCCGCCGGACAGGCGATAGGTGCCTATCTCGGCAGCCTGGAGCAGAAATGGGTCATCATACTCTTCGGCTTCCTCCTCGGTTTCCTCGCGACCTACGCCGAACCGGCCGTGCGGGTCCTCTGCTACCAGATCGAGCAGTCGTCGGCCGGGTCCATCCGCTCCTCGCTGATACTCTATACGCTCTCGACCGGGGTTGCGATAGCCGTCGCCCTCGGGATGGCCCGGATTGTGTACGACCTCCCGTTTCTGGCCATCATCGTCGTCGGCTACCTGCTGGCGATCGCCCTTCTCCGCTACGCCGACCGGGATTTCATCGCCATCGCCTTCGACTCCGGGGGTGTCGCCACCGGGCCGATGGCGGTGACGTTCCTGACGGCGCTTGCCGTCGGGGCTGCCGCTTCCATCGGGGGACGCACAACTATCGCCGACAGTTTCGGACTCGTGGCGCTGATTGCGCTCGCCCCGATCCTGGCGGTTCTCCTCCTCAGTACGCTCTATCGCAAAAAAAGGTGCATTGCATGATCTGTGAAGGCTGTAAAGAACTGATTGTAACGATTGTGAAGAAAGGCTGGGCGGAACAGGTTATCCAGGCATCCCGCCGGGCGGGCGCGGAAGGGGGAACCGTCATCATGGGCCGCGGCACCGGGATCCACGAGATGCAGACGCTGCTCGGTCTTCCAATCGAGCCCGAAAAGGAGATCGTCCTGACCATCGTCAACCCTGAACAGACCGACGCGGTCTTAAGAGCGATCCTTGAGGGCGCACAGCTCGCAAAGCCCGGGATGGGGATAGCGTTCGTCATCGAGCTTCAGCGTGTCGCCGGGCGGGTGCATATGCTGCGGGATGATGAGCCGACCGGCTAGATGCGGGCCGTCCACTCTCTCCCATTAATGGAACGTCGAAGCTTTCAGGAGTTCTCCGCCGCTTCCGAGGATCTTGCGGATGGCATCCTCCACCTGGTCTACGCGGAGTATCAGCACGGCGGCATCCCTGCCGCTGTAGGCGTAGGCGTACTCGATGTTGATTGCGGCATCCCCGAGAACGCCTGCAATCTCCGATAGCCCCCCCGGCTCGTCCCGCATCTTCACCCCGATCACGTCGGTGAACGATACCCGAAACCCGAGATCGGTCAGCCTCCGGTGGGCATCCTCCGGCCGGTCGACGAGCGCTCGCACGACGCCGAACCCGTCGGCCTCGGCGATGCTGAATGCAAAGATGTTGATGCCGGCCTCTTTCAGGGCACCGGCGACCGCTGCGAGCCGTCCCGGTCTGTTCTCGGAAAAGATTGAGATCTGTTTGATGATATACGATTTCTCCATCTACATCGACCTCCTGTCGATGACCTTCTTGGACTTCCCCTCGAACCGGGGAAGCGTTCCCGGCTCCACCAGCTCCACGCCCACGGCGACGTTGAGCGTGCTGCGCAGCCTGTTCTCCACCTTCTTTTTTAAGACCATCAGGTCGGTGATCTTGTCGGAGAAGGCCTCCTCGCTGATCTCCACCCGCACGAGCATGGTGTCAAGCGCCCCCTGCCGGTCGACCACGATCTGGAAGTGTCTGCCGATCCCGGGGATCTCCAGGAGCGCGTGCTCCACCTGCGACGGGAAGACGTTGATGCCGCGGATGATCAGCATGTCGTCCACCCTGCCGGAGATCCGCCGGATGCGCGGGTGCGTCCGGCCGCAGGCGCAGGGTTCGTCCTCGAGCACCGTGATGTCGCCGATCCGGTAGCGCACCATCGGAAGCGCCTCTTTCTGGAGCATGGTGATGACGAGTTCCCCCTGCTCCCCGGGTGCGAGCACCTCACCCGTCCCGGAGTCGATGACCTCGACGAGGGCGAGGTCGCCCCAGATATGGATCCCCTGCTGCTCGGTGCACTCCGAAAACATCGGCCCGGAGAGCTCGCTCGTGCCGTAGATGTCGTAGGCCTTGATGCCGAGCCAGTCCTCGATCCGCTCGCGCATCTGCTCGGACCAGGGTTCGGCGCCGAGGATCCCGGCGGAGAGATCGGTGTCGTCTCTGATGGAGATGCCCATCTTTTCTGCGACCTCGCCCATGTGGAGGAGGTACGAGGGGGTGCAGGCGATCGCCGTGACGTGCAGGTCCTGCATCAGCTCGATCTGCCGCTCGGTGTTCCCGACGCTCGTCGGCAGAACGGTCGCGCCGATCCGCTCCGCACCGTAGTGCGCCCCGAGCCCGCCGGTGAAGAGGCCGTAACCGTAACTGACCTGGATCACGTCGCCCCGGCCGAGCCCGCAGGAGGTGAACGCCCGGGCGAGCGACTCGGACCAGTTCTCGATGTCGTGCCGGGTGTAGCCGACGACGGTCGGCTTTCCGGTCGTTCCCGACGAGACGTGGTAGCGGACGAGTTCGTCCCGGGAGGCCGAGAAGATCCGGTCCGGGTAGTTGTCGCGAAGATCCCCCTTGTACATGAAGGGGAGTTTCGCCGCGTCCGCGAGCGATCTGATATCGTCGGGGTGGACGCCCTGCTCCTTCATCCGGGCGCGGTAGAACTCGCTGAAACTGTAGAGCCGGTAGACCTGCGTCTTGAGCAGCCGAAACTGCAGCCGCTGCAGCTCGTCCCGGGGTATCTCCTCCATCCGGGGGTTCCAGGGCGGCATCAGAGCGCCCCCCGCCGGTCGACGATCCGACGCGCCTTCCCCTCAAACCGGGGGAGCGAGCCCGGCTCGACCAGTTTCACCGTGGTGCGCAGGCCGAGCGCGTTGTGGAGCGCTCCGGCCACATGCTTCTGAATCCGTGCAAGGTCCTGCAGTTCGCCCGAGAAGCCCGCCCTGCTCATCTCCACTTCGATCGTCATCTCATCTAGATGTTTGACGCGATCGATATAAACCATGAACTGTTCCCCGACCTCGGGAAGCCCCAGCAGCACATGCTCGATCTGAGAGGGGAAGACGTTGATGCCCCGGATGACGAGCATATCGTCGCTCCGGCCGGTGATCCGTGCAATCTTTCTCCCCCTGCCGCACGGGCAGTCCTCCTCCATCAGCATGGTGATGTCGCCCGTCCGGTAGCGCAGGAGCGGCATCGCCTCTTTCACAAGCGGGGTTATGACGAGTTCTCCCCGCTCGCCGGGTCCGAGCACCTCGCCCGTCGCCGGGTCGATGATCTCGACGAGATAACTGTCGTGCCAGATGTGCAGTCCGTCGCGCTCAGGGCACTCGAAGGCCACGCCGGGGCCGTACATCTCGGAGAGCCCGTAGGAGTCGAAGGCGGTGACGCCGAGGCGCCCCTCGAGTTCGCTGCGCATGCTCTCGGACCAGGGCTCGGCGCCGAAGATCCCGGTCTTGAGCGTTGCAAGCTCCGCGCCGGTCGACTCCGCAACCTCGGCGAGGTGCATGGCGTAGCTCGGGGTGCAGTGAATGGCGGTGACCCCGAAGTCCTCGATCATCTCGATCTGCCGCTGTGTGTTGCCGGTCGCGCTCGGGACGACGGTCATCCCGACCTTCTCGGCACCGTAGTGGAACCCGAGCCCGCCGGTAAAGAGCCCGTAGTTGACGGCGTTCTGGAAGACATCCTCATCAGAGAGGCCGACCATCACCAGGTTCCGTGCAATGAGCTCCGACCAGCTCTCGAGATCTCCCCGGGTATACCCGACGACGGTCGGTTTCCCGGTCGTGCCGGAGGTCGTGTGAATGCGGACGATCTGCCGGAGCGGCACGGCGAGGAGCCCGAACGGGTAGCCGGCCTGCAGTTCTTTCTTTGTGGTGAACGGAAGTTTCGCCGCGTCCTCAAGGGTTTTGATGTCTCCGGGGGCGACGCCCGCTTCCTTCAGTTTGCTGCGGTAGAGCGCAACGTTTTGTGTCTGATGGAGCGTCCACTTCAGCCGTTTGATCTGCAGCGCCTCAAGGTCCGCGGCGCTGATCGTCTCCATCGCGGTATTCCAGAACATATCGGATTGCACGTCCCTGGTTGTCAGATGGCCCCGCATCGGGAGATATCCGGTCGTCGATACCCCGATGCGCGGGGGCTCATACAGTACAATTGCCCGCCGCACGCAGAAAAGGTTTGTCAAATGCTAACACGGTGCACGGCGGGGGATGCCGCTGCCTCTTCCCTGCTTTTTCCCATAGATCGATGGATTCATCAATGAAAAACCCCCACTTCTTCCGTTAAGAGCGACGGAGATACGAAAAAATGGACGAACCGGCGATACCCTGGCTGCCGGTCTTCGGGTACGGCAGCCACATCAAGGCCACTGCTAAAGAGCTGATCATTGCGCAGGGGAGCAGCAGCAGCCGGTATCCGCTCGGCGCCGTGGAGCATCTCCTCCTTGTGGGCGGGCACACGCTCCATACATCGGCGGTGGTCAACCTGCTCAAAGCCGGTTCCGCCATCTCATTCTTCGACATCGAGGGAAAACCGGTCGGGTATCTCCGTCCGCCCGGCTATGCTCGTGACGAGTGTATCCGCGAAGCGCAGAACCGGGCCGCCCCGCACCGGTACGCGCATGCTGCCGCAGTCGCTGCCGCAAAATCCCGCCTCCTCTTTATCGAAAAGGCCTGTGAGGCGTCGGACGATGCGATCCTCTATCAGGGCGAGCACCTCCTGCTGCACCAGAGCACGGGCGAGCTGGAGCACATGATCACCATGGCCGAGCTCCGCCGCCTGCACCGGCTGACGGCCGACATGTACTACGAGATCCTCTCCCGGATGGTGCCGGGCGGGCTCGGGTACCGGCGCCGGGCGTCACGGCCGTACCGTGATCCGGTCAATGCCATGCTCTCGCTCGGGTACTCCATGCTCTTTGGGAACTGCTGCGTCTCGGTCATCGGCGCACACCTCGACCCGGACAGGGGCATGCTCCACGAAGGGGCGGGAAGCCTTGTGTACGACATCATCGAACCGCTGAAGGTGACCATGGTCGACCGGGTCGTTCTCGGTTTTGCGCGCGAGCTTGCGCCGGAGGACTACGAGTGCGGATTGAACCGGTGCTACCTTGCGGACGGGTGCGCCCGCAGGCTCACCAAGGCGTTCCATGCCTCCATCGACCAGAAAAGCATCGATACCCAGGTTTCTCTCCTGCTGGACGCCCTCATGCAGAATCGCGAGTATCAGGTGCTGTACTGATACGGCTCGCGCACGATCGAAAATTCCTGGTATGCCGTGAGCGGTCTCTCCTGCTGGGAGAGTTCCCGGATAATGGCGCGGGGACACCCATACAGCATGGAGATGAACTTGTCGAGCAGGACGGGCTCGCCCGTCGCGACGATGCGGACGCGCCCGTCGGGGAGGTTCATGACTTCGCCGCAGACCCCGAGGTTCGTAGCGATCCTCCTGATGCACGCCCGGAACCCGACGCCCTGAACCCTGCCTGATATGAAGAGTTCGAGCGTCCTCACAACCAGTGCTCCTGGATGATGCGCATCGAGAGGTCGAGTTCGTCGTAAACCTCGTCCCGGATGGCCGAGTCCCGGATGTTCAGGGCCTCCGAGATGGCCATATCGACGATCTCCCTGCACCGGTTCTCGTAGCGTTCGGCGCAGATCCTGCAGGCCATATCCCCGAGAACGTATGCCCTGCGGGAGAGCGGCCGGATGATCCGCGCCTCTTCGAGGGCGCAGAGTAGCATCCGGTCCGCAAGTTCCTCCTGCCCGGCGCGCTTCGAGAGGAGGAAGAGCTCGGTGTAGTAGGTTGCCCTTTTTGCCCGGTCGGGTGCCGACCGGATGGCGCGGTCCAGCGAGATCATGTCTTTTGTCGTGTACTCCCCGGTGCGGATCTTGTTGCGCGAATCGAGGATCTTGCCGTAGACCGAGTTCTTCAGCGTCGGGGGCATCGCCTGCTCGAGCTGGATCATCAGGTTGTAACGGATCCGGTCGTCCGCAATGTTCGAGACCAGGTCGACCGCACGCTCCTGAACGGCGGGTTTCCCGCTTTTGCGGTAGAGCGCAAAGAGCATCTGCGCCATCCTCTGCTGGGACATGGCGGTGATGAAGGGTATCTGGACATGGCCGCTCGTCTCGTCCATGCCGCTCAGCACGTCACTGATATCCTCTTCGTCCCCGTATGTCTCGGCGAAACGGGCGATCTCAAAGAGCATCGAGAGGCGGACGTAGGGTGATGGAATGCTGACGACCGTATGGCACATTGCCGAGAGGATCTCTTTGCGCTGCGCCGGTTCGGTCACCATATCGAAGACCGCAGCGAGAGCATCGACGTACTCGACGGGATCGGTAATCCTGCCGACCTGCTCGACGGCAGTCTCCACATCCCCTTCCTGCCGGTCTACGGCGTGGATCGCCTTCAGCGCGTATATCAGGTTCTTTCTGACAAACGCTTCACGCTCTTTCTCGACCAGTTCCAGCGTTGCCTGTGCCTCTGCATAGTATGCTCGCGCATCCTGGACGTTCGTGCCCACCATCAGCCCGGCAAGATCGGCGAGCATCACCGACCGGATGTAGGCTTCGGGGATCGTAGCAATCGAACCTTTCAATTTCCGGATTATCTCTTCACCCCGCTGCATATTGCCGAGGGTGGTATAGGCGCTCACGATCCGGTACATCCCCGAATACTGTGCGTAAATGTTCCCGATCTGGTCGAAGAGCCGGTACATCAGCTCCAGCACGGGCGGCGTTGCGAGTGCCCCATCGATCGTTTCGAGGAGGTATGCCGTCACCTCGTAGGGGTCGGCGGAGTCAAACTCCCGCGTGAAGTCACCGAAGTAGGTCAGTATCCGCTGGAGCATTGCGTTCCGCTCGTACTCGCCGTCGATCTCCAGCGAGAAGAACGCCATGGGGATGGCAAAGACCGGGTCGCCGTAGACCTGGGTGTACTCGAGCATGATGTCGACGTAGCTGGCGATCTTGATGGAGATCTCCTCGCGGGGCGTGTTGGTCTTCAGGAGGTGGAGCGCAAGGTCGAACGGCTCCATCATGTGCTCAAAGACCCGGGCTCGCCCCTGGCTGACCTCCTCCGCCATCCGGAGGCTGCCGACCCGCACGTAGCCTTCGATGAGCGGATCGATCAGTTGCCGCTGCAGGGACGGGTCGGTGATCTGGGCGAGGATCTGGGTCGCCTCGTCCAGCGCCTGGAGCGAGAGCTGCTCGATGCCGTACATGATCAGGCCGTGGATGACCTTCCCCATCGCAAAGAGACAGTAGTCCTTCTCGAGGAGCGAACTCGAGAGCACCCGCATGCCGTGCAGCAGGTCGAGGTCGCCGTCCTCCACCGCCAGCACCGCCGCATGATCGATGATCCCTCCCATCGCCTCGGTCCTGGCCTGCGGGTTCTGGATCTCGCAGGTGAGGCCGGTCGCCCGGCGGAGCAGGTCGCGGTTCTTCTGGGTCACGCCGATCCTGGCCATCTCCACGACTATCATCGAGATTGCCTGCTCGCGGAGGTTCTGCTGGTTGATCTGGGCTGCCAGGTTGACGAGCGACGACGGGTCCATCTGCATGATGAACCCCCGCTCGATCAGGATGCTGTTGCATTCCATGAGGAGATGGTCCTGAGCGTGGTGCGACCGGACCAGTTCCTTTATAGCAGGGATATGCCTGATGATATCCTCGAACGAGTACTCCTTGCAGAAGTCCGTCACCGCCTGGTGGATCAGGGAGTCTGCAATATCGATATCCAGCATCGCAAGGATATTCTCTTTGACGAGATCGATCTCGTCGCGGTTGATCCCCTCTTTGATCAGGCGGACGCTGGTATCGAAGAACTGGGCGTTGATCCGCTGGACGCGGCTGCTCGCCTTCTGCATTACCTCGATCGCGTGATAAAAGTCTCCCATCCGCGAGAGTGCGTCGGTGATCTGGCGGTAGAGCTGGGTTGCCTTCGGTGCGTCGCAGGATGCATCGATGAGCGGCGTGATGTCCAGCAGTATCGACGGGTTGCCGCTCTTCTCCACCACGGCGATCCCGGAGAGGACGATCTCCTCGATGGGCAGCTGCCCTTCGCCGCCGTGCCGGGCGTTGAACTCGAACGCCCTCTCCAGGTACCAGCGCTCCCCGCTCCGCTCCGCTTTCTTTAAGAGTTCGAGAACGATCGTCTGGCCTGCGTAAGGCCGCTCTTCGTCGACCTTCAGCAGTTTGGCATAGATCTGCTTCTTGTCCCGCTGCCGGTCGAGGAGGTGCTCGGTCAGGATGGCGAGCACCTCCATGAGCCGTTCTTCGGGCATATCGGAGACCGCGTCGAGGACGTGCTCGATGTCGGCGATCTCTTTTTTCAGGGAGGATTTCCAGGTAGCGTCCACGATATCCGCGATGCAGTGCGTGCGGCGGATCTTCTGGTTGATCTCGGCGGCGCTCCGCAGGCCGGTGATGACGGTGTCAAGGTTCCCCTGCTCGATACCGATGGCGGCGATGGCGCGTGCGATATCTGCATGGAGACGGGACTGTTTGGAGATGTCCCCGATCTCCGCGAGCATCTCGAGAGCGCTGTTCATGATGGTGATGCTCTGCGAACGGGTTCCAAAATCGATGAGGAGGGGGATGATCTCGATGAGGATGGCGGACCGGTATTTGCGGATACTTATATGGTGAAAAGTCTCCCCGCCTTTCTGGATATAGTGAAAGTCACGGGTGTTGACGCCTGCCTGAAACAGGTCGCGGGATACTTCGGCCAGGATCTCCGACTGGTGGCTTTTGCGGTCGAGTTTATCGGCGAGGGTGAAGATCGCATCGAACCACGCATCGTCGGTGGTGTCCCGGTAGACGCCGGCTGCCCGCCGGATGAGGTCGTAGACCTCGGATTTCTCGGGTTCGATCAGCTGGCGTAAGAGGTCGGGCTGGTTTGTATCGAATGCCGCCTGGACGAGGGTGGCGTTCATCTCCTCATAGAGTGTTTTCTTCTCTTTGCGTGTCTGGGTTTCGGATATATCCCTGACAACCTTTTCAATCTCACGCACATCCCCCTTCGAGACTGCGGAGGTTATTTTCTGTTTCATCTGTGGATCACCAGTCATTTTGATCAGCGCTCTCCCGCCAGGTTCTGTATCATGCATGTCCGCTATTGAATAAAAATGTTGCCCTCATACCACTTGAATGTTCGCAGAGCAAAATCGGCCAAATATCGCCGAAATGTTCTGATTACGGGTTTGGCCGGGGCAGAGGATGTCCCGGCCGATCCAAGGTTTCAAGAGGTGGGATCCCGGAGGCGATCGGGTGCCCGCATCACGGCATACCGATGGCCTGCCGTATCTCCCGGTGCAGGCTCTCGGCAACAGCCGCATCCGCAGACTCGACCAGGATCCTGACCATCGGTTCGGTGCCCGACGCCCGGACGAGCGCCCAGACATCCTCCCGGACGATCTTGAGGCCGTCTATCCGCTCCTTCGCATCGTTTGGGAAGCCTGCGTCCACTGCTGCGACGAGCGCCGCCGGGTCAGGAATCCGGATCTTGTCCTTGATGAGGTGGTATGCCGGCAGCCCGTCGGCGGCGGAGGAGAGCCTCTCTCCTCCGCGTGCGGCAAGAACCGCCACCATCATGGCGGCGGTCATTCCGCCGTCCCGGCAGAACTGGTGGTCCGGATAGATCAGGCCGCCGTTTCCTTCTCCGCCGAAGGCGACCTCGATACCCTCGCCGATCAACTGCAGCATCCTCCGGGCGACGTAGATGCTCCCCACGGGGGTGTAATCAATGGTGCACCCGTTCTGTGCCGCCACGTCCTCGACAAGCCGGGAGGTGCTGACCGGTGTTACCACAACACCTTTGCTCTGCTTGCAGACGTAGTCTGCAACGAGGGCGAACTCCCGGTTCTCCTCAACATACCGGCCTTTCTCATCGACAAAGACCGCTCTGTCGGCATCCCCGTCGTGGGCGACGCCGAAGTCGGCACCCAGGCTCACCACCATCTCCGAGAGGCCCTGCAGCCCTTCGGGTGTCGGTTCGGGGAGCCGGCCCGGGAAGGTGCCGTCCATCTGTGCGTTTATGGTATGGACCCGGCAGCCCATCCGTGAGAGGATCAGCGGCGTCGTGATCGAGGCGGGGCCGGAACCGGGATCGACCACAACGGTCATGCCGGCGCCGATCTGCTCCGGGAAGTGACCGACGATGCCCCGGATGTACTCCTCGATCATATGGGGCGCCTCTGCCTCGCTTCCTACCCGGTCCCAGGACACGGCGCCGGCGCCGCCCGAGAAGTACAGGTCTTCAACCCTGACGGTATCCTCGTCGCCCATCTCGGTGCCGTCGGCATCGATGATCTTGACCCCGTTGTACTCGGGGGGGTTGTGCGACGCCGTGATCACGGCGCCGCCGTCGAAGTGCCGCCGGACCACGTACTGGAGTGCCGGCGTCGGCAGCACCCCGAGGTCCACAACGTCGCACCCGACCATCAGCAGGCCGGCCTTCACGGCGTGGGCGAGTGCTTCACCGGACGTCCGGGTATCTCTTCCGACGGCGATACGCCCTCTGCGGACCGTGCCGAGGGCCGCGCCGATCCCGAGGACCAGCTCGGGCGTCATAGTCTCCCCGACCACGCCCCGCACGCCGTTGGTTCCGAATAATCGTTTTGTCGCGCTCATACCGATTCCGTCTCCGGGTTGTGAATCTCACGCTTCAGCCGGTCGATGGCTGCCATAACGGCGGCGAATGCCTCCTGCCGGTGCTCTGCCAGTATAGCAAGATAGGTTATATCTTCTCCGGCATACAGTCTCCCTTTCCGGTGGTGGAAGCGGACGCCGATGATCCCCTCGACGCCCTCCATATCCTTTCTGATAGACTCCATCGTCGCATCGATGCTGTCGTCGAAGTCCATGTAATCGGTCCGTTCGTCGCCGGAATATTCGCGGACGATGCCGTTGAAGGTGAGGATCGCGCCTGCCCGGGAGACGTCGCACGCCGCTTTCAGTTCTTTCACCAGCCCCTCGATGGTGTAGTAATCCTCGAAGCGATCGAGGTCTGCGATGACATCCTCAACGGTCGGGTTTCGCAGCAGGACGTTCTCGGCGGCAAGATCGCCCATGACAATCTTCGGGAACGGTTTCGATTTGAGCCCTTCGATGATGGCGTACTCGATCCCTGCGTCGCAGAGGAGATGGAGCGCCTGGTCGAGGTCGGAGTCCCCGATCACGAAGACGGTCTTCTCTTCATCGATACCGCTTGCTATAGCAGCCCCCGCTTCATAGTACGCGGTCGTGTCTTTTCCGCCCTCCATGGCAAAGGTATGGTGGCCGAGGTGTTTGACCGCACCGACGCGGCCGCGTGTGCTCAGTGCCGCGATGAGGTCGCGGGCAAAATACGTCTTGCCGGTGTTCGAGAGCCCGACAATATGGATGACCTTCATGATGATTCCTCTTCCTCATGCTCTTCTGCAGTCTCTTCTTCGGCGACGCCCGATTCCGTCCGGGTCTTGAGGATGACCGAGGCCGCTTCGGCAACGCCCCGCATGACGTCGGTGATCCGATCCTCGATATCGATCTCGTCGTCGATCTCGAGCGCCGTTCCCTCGACCTCCAGGAGGAACCTGGCGACTTCGCTCGCCTCAAAGAGGATCTCGTCGAGCTCGTCGGCGGTGAAGAACCCGCACATCGCCCCGTAGAAGAATGTCGCTCCTGCTTTTTTTACCTTCTTTTTGAATGCGCTGCGTGCCTGGTTCACCGCCTGGGGCGAGTAGGTGTCGAGCATGAAGGGGCAGAGCTCGGGGAGGTGTTCGCCGATGTAGGTCATCTCGGAACCGTTTATCGTCTTGAAATCCGCACAGAGGCGGGCTATCGCCCATTCCCGTGCGGTGACGTAGGTGTGTTTGCGCAGGAACTGATTGACCCGCTCATAGGTGGCGCCGTCGACCTTCTTGAATTTCTGGTACTTGTTTGGGTCTTTCTGGTCTGCTGGTTCGCTCATTTTCTATTTACCCTCTGTCTGTTTTTGTATTTCAATGGCGGCGGTTTTCGGGTGCGCACTAGTGCAGCAGGATACGGTTCTGCCGGCGGCCGATCCGCCGTGCCGGGCGTCTCCGATGCGGCCCGTGCGCCGGTGGCGCAGAACGGACTGCACTGCTCTATGAAGGTATAGCAGCGCGTGGTTTATACGCTCTTCTGTTTTCGTATGCGGCTGCACAGGAGATCGCTTCCGGATGGGGCTGACTGCGTCGTATTCCCGCGAGTTCTTCCGCAGCGCCATGACCGAAGGGGGCGGTGACCGGGGGCCTTCCGGACATTCGCGAAGATCTTTCCCGGAGTGCATACCGGTAGCACGGCCTCTTCGGCCCGGGACGTTCACGTTTCTCCTGCGGCACTGCACGTGCCCCCGAATAGAACCGAGCAGGTTTCGGAGAGTCCGGCCGATCTGCACTGCCGTTGATCGCGGCTGGCCCGTGGATGCCTCGCTGTTTCGTGGAGCATTCCTGTTCTCCACCCGGGGTGAAAGCGGGCTGCCCGTCTGCCGGGATACCGTTTCTGTGGATCTGCCCCGCGGTGTTCGCGGCGCCGCCGACACTATGGGGGCGGGGCGTTTTCTGCAAAACCCGCGCCGACGGTACGGCAAGGCTTGTTTGCGGAGCTGGATTCGGTTTCACGGTGTGCCGGCCCGGAGGCCGATTCTCCATCTCCGAAACCTGTCCGGGTGCGGTTCCGTGTCTGTCCAATACTTCTCTCCTCATCCATCTTTCGGTCATGGTGCCGGTCTGGATGTCCCGACTTCCGGGTATGGGTGGGCTCTCGCTCTGGCGCCGGTCCTCCTTCGGGTAGGTTCTCTCCGGACATTCGGTCGGCTCCGTGTCTTCTGTTTTCTGGCTGCCTCCGGCATTGAGGTTACAGCGGCGGTTTTCCCACTGCAGTATTCGGTTTATCGACCGGCCGTGCGGCGGCGGGAGATCGATCGACGATCCCTTCATCGTGAACGTATAGCAGCATATGGTTTACCGACCGTCCGATCCGGGCTGCATCGCGATCCGATCTCGTCCGCGATCTGCCGATCGGGCGCATCGCAGCACGTTTCGATCCTGCTATGGCTGCGTGGCCATCTCCTTTTCTCTGGCGGTCCCTCCCTCCGCGATCTGATGGCCCGGAATCGGCCTGCGCGTGAGGTTCCCGGAAGCGAACTGAAACTATTTCGGAGGTTGGCTGGATCTGCGCTGCCATTTCCGGGTGATTCCCGGATCTGCGTGGGGGTGCCCCCTGTCGCTCCTCTCCGCATGCGATCTGCCCCTCCAGCCTCCGGCCGGGGCAGCCTTAGACGCATAAATGCAGGAACCGCCTGCATGAGGGGTGCCGGGTGTTTCCTGGGGCACTGCCGAAGCGTGCTGTGATCCGGATTCTCGTCTTCGATCTCTGAACGCCTGTGCGGCGAGGCTTGCGGTTCGGCATTCGTCCGTGGGTTTCGGGCGGCGAATCGGAGAATTGCTTTCGCTTTTCTTGCGTTTTCCTTTGTCAATTCTCGAAATGTGCCCTTTTTGCCCTGCTCGGCTTTCAGGCAGTTCAACGAGCGAACGGGCGATCTTCTTCGGTCTTTCCGTGTCGCGAGCTCTTTCTCCCTGCCCGGTCCTGAGATCTCCCTTTGCTCTGTGGGGATCGCTCCACCATTTCCGCCCCGTCACAATCGAAACCCGGATCGCGGAACGTCGTCGTCATTCGGTGGACGCCTCGTCTTTCCCGCTCGTCCCGTCCCACTCGGCCTGCTCCGGAAACACGTCCTCATATCGCCTCTCTAACGCCGGATCTCCTTCTCGCCCATAGTCAGGTTCATCCGTACCGCCGATCTGCCCTCTATCGGCTTCTACAGCGATCGTTTATATATGGGCGGCAGGAGCCTCTCGCGTCGGAGCGAAACGTCTCTGCCGGCACCCGATCACTTTCGCTCCGCACGGCCGGGAATTATTATCCCGGGCGTGAATTCTCTTTTCGGGGTCCTTCCCCGGGATCCCAGGGCGACGGCCCATACCTCCTAAACTTCGAATGAAACCACGATCAACTCCGTTCCGGCCATCCCATTCTTTTTCGCGGGATGGGTGTGAATCTCTTCATACTCCCTGCTTTTTGGCGTTTCTGCTGCCGAACCGATGTGCAGTATCAGATGCGCGGCACGGCTGTATCGTGACGGCGCACCACGGCGGGCAGGCGCCCGGACTGCCCTGTTCCGAATCCGGCGTTCGGCTGCGCCGGCAAGTGTCGCAGAACAGATATTCTGCGACAAATTTATGTGCGTTGGAATTTAACCAATTAAACGATGGAAAACGGCTTTTTCGAGGAATGGCTCAATCGCTTCGCATACTACCTCCGGATGCGGAATTACTCGCCGAAAACGGTCGAAAGCTACGACCAGACGGTCCGGCAGTTCGCCCGCTACGTCTGGCTCCGCCGGTCCGCCGACGGCGATGCCGTGTCATACGACGAGGATGATTTTGCGCACGCACGGCTCGATGCATCCGTCGCAGTCACGCCGGCACTGGTCACGGACTTCCTCTCCTACCTCGCCGGGCAGGGGTATCAGCCGCGGACGCTCCACCGCGTGATCTCGACGCTCTCGTCGTTTTACTCCTATCTCTACGCGCAGGGCGCCGTTCCGGCAAACCCGATGCTCGGCACGGAGCGGCCCCGCATCAAGAATCAGGAGCTCAAATACCTGAAGCACAGCCAGGTGCTCCGGCTCATCAACACCATCGAGGATGCCGAGGACCGTCTCATCGTGCGGCTGATCTACGCCACCGGCGTCCGTGTCTCCGAGCTCTGCACTATCGACGTCGAGGATATCGATTTCGAGGAGCACACCATCCGCGTCAAAGGCAAGGGCGACAAGATCCGGGTTGTCTTCATCGACGAGGAGACGCTCGCCGAGGTCGAGCAGTACATCGGCAATACGATCGTCGGCCCACTCTTCGTCGGCCAGCAGGGCAAACACATCTCGCCCCGCACGGTGCAGCGGATCTTCAAAAAATACGCGCCCGACGGGATCACGCCGCACAAACTCCGCCACTCCTACGCGAGCGAACTCTACCGCCGCTCCAAGAACCTCCGCGTCGTGCAGGAGAATCTCGGGCACACCTCGATCAAAACGACCGAGATCTACCTCCATACGGACATCGACGAGCGTAAACGCGTGTATCGGGAGTTCTTCCCCCTCTCGAAGAACGATCGCACTGAGTGATCGATCGTGTGGGATAAACCGGATGCTGCTATATTCGAGGGGGCTATCAGAGCAGATCGCCGTCCCGGTGCCTGCCGGCCGGTCGGCGTGAGCCGTCGCCGCACCGCGGGAGGCCTCGTGAGCAGCATACGGTTTATCGGCTCTCCGCTATGAGCTGTGAGCGCCCGTCAGGCAGGGAGGGCGTTTCTCACGAGCGCTACCCTTCGATACGGGGATTTGCGCGTCTCCCGCGTTCTTCCCCTGACCGCGCTTGTCCCGGCGTCTCCCCATGCCGTGGACCGTGGTGGCTAAGCGCCCCCGGGGTGGGGGCAGTCATGGCGACACCCGGGGGAACGCCGTGCCCCCCGAATACCCCGGATTGCGGTTATCCGGAGCAAGAGATGGAACCTCATCAAGTGCTTGGACCCCGCCGATAGCAACAGGAATGCAGTACACCCACAGGATACGGTAGCGTATATGGGCACGTCTCCTCCCCGCCCTGCGAAGATTCCCGCATCGGTTCCGCTTTCCGGAACGCTCGCGGCGATCCCGGGCCGGCCGCATCTCCCTGCTCTGCCTGCATGATTACTCCTGGCCGGACGCCTCCCGGAAGAGCAACTATGAAATGCATGGACGACCATTCTGTGTGATATGCGCTACATCGTCACCGGCGGTTCCGGGTTCATCGGGTCGAACCTCGCCGACGAACTGGCACGGGAACACGACGTCGTCATCATCGACAACATCTCGACGGGACGGCGTGTGAACAGCGAACACCTCCTCGAAAACGAGCACGTGACCTTCGCCGAGGGCAGCGTCACCGATCTTGCGCTCCTGCAGGATCTCTTCGCCGGCGCCGACGGCGTCTTTCACCAGGCGGCGATCCCCTCGGTCCCCCGCTCGGTGAACGACCCCATCTCTTCGAACGAGGCGAACGTCACCGGCACGCTGAACGTCCTCGTCGCGGCGAAGGACTGCGGTGTCCGCAAAGTCGTCGCCGCGTCGTCCTCCTCGGTCTACGGCGACACCCCGGTGCTCCCGAAGCACGAAGGGATGCAGCCAAATCCCCTCTCCCCCTACGCGGTCTCGAAGCTCGCGGACGAGTACTACGGTAAAGTCTTCTCCGAGCTCTACGGCATCCAGACCGTTTTTTTGCGCTACTTCAACGTCTTCGGGCCCCGGCAGGACCCGAATTCCGAGTACGCCGCCGTCATCCCGAAGTTCATCACCCGGCTCCTCGAAAACCGGCCGCCGACGATCTACGGCGACGGCGGGCAGACCCGCGACTTCACCTTCGTCCGCGACGTCGTGCAGGCGAACATCAGGGCGATGGAGAGCGATGCAGAGGGCGTCTTCAACATCGCCTGCGGCAGGAGGATCAGCTTAAACGACCTCGCCGCCACCCTGATGGATATCATCGGCGTCCGGGTCGACCCGGTCTACGAACCGGCGCGGGCCGGGGATGTCCGGGACTCGCTTGCCGACATCTCGCGTGCCCGCGAGGCCTTCGGCTACGACCCGCAGTACACCGTCGAGGAAGGGCTCGCCGAGACGGTGGACTGGTTCCGTCGGCACTAATCTCATTTGAGTGCGTAGGAGGTGCGGGGCGTCTCCAGTAGCCGGCGGTTCCTGCTCCTCGCCACCATCTGTTTTACCGAGTACGTCAGGCCGCGAAGACTGCCGCGCATCATCCCGAGCGCCGGGAGCGGGTCGTCGAGCGAGAGGATGTCGTCGTAGGCATCCGGGTAGCGGAGAAACTCCCGCACCGCCGCCCCTTTCTTCCTGCTCTTCAGTGAGGAGGCCAGCCAGAGAAGATCCCCGGTGACGAGCCACCGGCACCGCACGCCGACCGGGTACTCCATCGCCGGCGCGACGTCCCCCTCGCAGACGAGCCGGTGGAGGTAGTAGGGAAAATCAACCCCTGCCGCCACCGGCAGGGCGAGCGACCCCCAGAACCTGCCGTTCACCTCCATGAGTTTCGGCGTCCCGTCGCGTGCGTCCACCTTGAACTCCACCATGGCGACGCCGTGCCACCGGAGTTTCTCCAGCAGCCGGACGGCGGGCTTATGCAGGTCCTCACGGTAGATGCTCTCCCGCATGGTGCTCACGCCGCCGGCTACCGGGTACTCCCGGAGCCGCCGGTGCATGAAGAGAACCCGTGGCTCGCCGTGGTGGGTGAGCATCTCGACCCCGTATCCCTCTCCGGGGATGTATTCCTGGATGAGGGGCATCTTTCCACTCCTCTCAAGAATCTTTGCGGCGATCCCGGGGAGCTGCTCCCTGGTCTTCACGTAATTTTCATCGGTGACCTTGAGCGTGAACGGCCTGCCGTCTCTCCAGAGCGTCTTTGACCGCGACTTCACGACGACGGGGTACTCGATCTCGCCTTCGATCTCCGCAAGGTCGTCCATGCTCTCGACAAAATACGTCTTCGGAACCGGAACCCCTGCCTCGATCGCGGCACGGAACGTCCGCGCCTTATCCTGGGTCAGCAGCATCCGGTCGTAGTCCGGGTACGGCACCCGGGTGTACCGCTCGAGCCTCGTCTTGTAGTAGGAGATGGGGAGCGTGGTGATCTCGCGCGACGCATAGATCGCGTCGTAGTCCTCCTGCTGCAGGAAGTCTTCCAGCCAGGTAATGAATGCATGGCAGTCCTCCTGGGGATCCGGATGCACGACGCTCTTTGTGACATGCTTTGAAAGCGACGACGTCGACATCCGGTAGTGTTCGCCGGTATGGACTTCGATGCCTCTCCTGCCGAGCGACCGGGCAATCGCGAGGCTTGCCCGTTCGCCCCCGTCAGTGACAAAAACCCTCATATATGCACCAGTTGTTTGAACCGGGCTGCGCAGAGGCTGTAGCCGTTTGCGAGGAGATGGTTGCTGCACCGTCCGGTACACCGCCGGTCCGCCGAGAGCAGCGCTCTCCTGACCTCCTCGGGGTCGTTGCCGTCGATATCGATCTGCGTCACCACCCTGCCGATCTCCCAGCATGCGTGTGCATCGCTGCCGGTGACCGGCCGTTTGCCTGTGGCGGCACAGAGCGCCTCTGCCCGGGTATTCTCCTCCTGTCGTGATTTTGCATTGATGACCTCGACGAGGTCGACGGACGGGACGAGCGTCGCCGGATCGCAGCGTCTCCGGTAGGGGTGGGGAAGGACGACGAGACCGTCCTGGTCACGGATCCTGTCGACGACCTCGTAGAACGGTTGCGGTGCGATCTCCGTCTCGAGGAAGAGTCCGATGACGTCTCCCCAGTCGGTCTTGATCTCCATGCCGGGAACGACACAGATCTCATAGCGCCGCGATGCTCTCTGGATCTCGGAGCGTGCACTGGCGTATGCCGCCATCGTGTTGTGATCGGTTATCGATAGTACCCTGATATTGCGTTTATCTGCTGTTTTAAGGATTCTCTGTGGGCTTGCAAAAGAGTCGTACGAGTACTTCGAGTGTATATGCAAGTCCATATTCACTGTGATGCTCCTCGCGTCAGCATTATCTGGCTCATTTATATAGTTTTCCCTATATTCTTCTCCCTCGATAGAATCATCCGGCGCCGGGCTGCCCGGGAGGGTGCAGTTTCCTGCACCCGGGGTTTGCTCGTGTTCATCAGGGGTACAGGGCAGCGTTTCAAAACTTTCTGCACGACGGCAGGGGGAGCGCCGTCCGCGGTCTCCATCTCTGCTCCCGGATCGTCACCGTGCTGCCGGCGGAAGGTATCCGTGTATTTTTATTGATCTGCGAAGTATGTTCTATACACCCATCCCCGGAGCCGGACTCTATGAAGACACTCATCCTTGCAGGCGGGAGCGGCACGCGCCTCTTCCCGCTCTCCCGCGAACGCTACTCCAAACAGTTCATCCCGCTGGTCGACGACGAGTCGCTCTTCCAGAAGACGGTGAAGCGTGCACTGCTCTTCTCCTCGCCGCAGGAGATCGCGATCGTCACCAATACGGATCAGACCTTCCTGATCCGCGACCAGCTCGCCGAGATCGGGTGCGATTGTCTCGTTCTCGCCGAGCCGGCAGGGAGGAACACCCTGCCTGCCGTCTACTATGGGATTCGGGAGATCTCGGATCCGGGCGATCCCGCGACCGTTGCGGTGCTCCCCTCCGACCACCTCATCTCTGCGGAGAGCGAGTACAAAACCTGCATCCGGAGGGCGGAACGCCTGGCCACCGACCGGCTGGTGGCCTTCGGCGTCCGCCCGACATCCCCACATACGGGCTACGGCTACATCCGCCCGGGCCGGGACATCGGCGACGGTTATCTGGTCGACGCCTTTGTGGAGAAGCCCGACGCCGAGACCGCCGAGCGCTACGTGGCGGACGGCTACCTCTGGAACAGTGGGATGTTCCTCTTCGAGACCGATCTCTTCTGTGCCGAGTGCGAGCGGCACGCACCGGAGGTCTGCCAAGCGTTCGAACAATCCCTCGATGCTGCCTACGGCCAGACGCCGTCAGTATCCATCGATTATGGGATTATGGAGAAGACCGACCGTGCTGCGGTCGTCCCGCTGGCGGCGGACTGGAGCGATCTCGGGAACTTCGACGCGCTCTATGCGGTTCTCCCGAAGAACGGGGGCGGCAATGCCGTCCGGGGGGAGCATATCGGGCTCGATTCGCAGAACAACCTGATCATCAGCGACCGCCTGGTCGCGACGGTCGGCGTTCGCGACCTGGTTGTTATCGAGACGAAGGACGCGGTGCTCGTCGCCTCCCGGAGCAAGGCGCAGCGGGTTGGCGAGGTTGCAAAGATGCTGAAGGAGCAGGGGGACGATCGTGCCGAGTTCCACACAATGGTGCACCGACCGTGGGGTTCGTACACGACCCTCGAGGAGGGGCAGCGCTACAAGATAAAAAGGGTCACCGTCCCGCCGAAGAAGCGCCTCTCCCTCCAGATGCACCACCACCGCTCCGAGCACTGGGTGGTGGTGAAGGGTACTGCCGAGGTGACCGTCGGGGAGGAGCGCTACCTCCTCCGGAACGGCGAGAGCACCTTCGTGCCTGCCGGGACGCGCCACCGCCTCGCGAACCCCGGGCTGCTGCCGCTCGAGCTGATTGAGGTGCAGATCGGCGAGTACACCGGCGAGGACGATATTCTCCGCTACGAGGACGACTACGAGCGGGCGGATGTGCAGTGATCCCTCGCCGGTTTGCCCGGTTTTTTTTGTGCGGCCGCTCCCAGAACCATTATCTTATCCGGCGCAGATACCATATGACAGAACCAGCGCTCGATCGATGAGCCGGGGGGAGTTACTCTTGGACGTAGGTGTCATTGGTGTCGGGGTCATGGGGAGAAACCATGTCCGCGTCTATTCTGAGTTAAAACGGGTCGGTTCACTCTATCTCTATGATCTCAACCAAAAGGCGGCAGACGACCTTGCCCGGAAGCACGATGCCACGGCCTGTGCGGATCTCGACGAGATGCTGCGCCGGGTGGATGCCGTCAGCGTCTGCGTGCCGACGCGGTACCACTATGCAACGGCACAGCAGGTGATCGCCCGGGAGGTTCCGCTGCTGCTCGAAAAGCCGATCTGCTCGACGGCGGCGCAGAGCCGGGCGCTTCTCGCAGAGATCCCGGAGGATCTCACGGTCGGGGTCGGGCACATCGAGCGGTTCAACCCGATCGTCGGGGAGATCCGGCGGATCGTGACCCGGCCGCTCTACGTGGAGTTCAAGCGGCACAACCCTGCCTCCGGGCGGATCACGGATTCTTCCGTTGTCGAGGACCTGATGATCCACGACATCGACATCATGAGGAACGTCCTCTTCGACGGCGCCTACGGCCTCTCCAGCGTCGGCACCACGGACGTCTGCAGCGCCCTCTTCACCTTCGACGGAACGCCGGTCTACCTCTCGGCGAGCAGAAAGTCCTCCAAGAAGATCCGCTCGGTCTACATCGAGCAGGAGGACATGACGATCGAGGGCGACTTCATGACCCAGGAGGTCTACGTCCACCGTAAGCCCGGACAGTACGCCTCCGAGAACGAGCGCTACGTCCAGGAGAATATCATCGAGAAGGTGCTCGTCAACAAGGTCGAGCCCCTGAAGGTCGAGCTCGCGACCTTCCTCGATTGCGCAAAGCAGAATAAACCGTTCCCGATCACCCCCGACCAGGCCGCGACGAACCTTGCGATCTGCGAGGAGATCGCCCGATCCTTTTGAGCAGGTACCACCATGACATCTCTACTCCAGTCCCAGATCGACAGACGAGGCTCCATCAGAACCATCGGCGTCATCGGCATGGGCTACGTCGGGATCCCGGCGGCGGTGCTCTTCGCCGACGTCCCGCAGTTCGCAAAGGTCTACGGCTTCCAGCGCGCCTCCCCCTCTTCCGGCTACAAGATCGAGATGCTCAACGGGGGCAAGCTCCCCCTGAAGGGCGAGGAGCCGGGGCTCGAAGACCTCATCAAAAAGACCGTGGACGCCGGGACGTTCCACTGCACCGCCGACTTCTCGAAGATCGCCGACTGCGACGCCGTCACCCTCGCGATCCAGACGCCGTTTGCGAATCCGAAAGACCTGATCCCCGATTTCCGGCCGCTCGAGGAGGGCCTGCGCCAGACCGGCCGCTACCTCGCCGAGGGCACGCTCGTCGTCCTCGAGTCGACGATCACCCCGGGCACGACCACCGGGATGGCACGGGAGATTCTCGAGGAGGAGTCCGGACTCGCCGCCGGCGTCGACTTCGCCCTCGCCCACGCCCCCGAGCGGGTGATGGTCGGCCGGCTGCTCAAAAACATCCGGGAGCACGACCGGATCGTCGGCGGGATCGACGATGTATCGACCCGGCGGGCGATCGAGCTCTACGCACCCGTGCTGACGCTCGGCAGAATCATCCCGATGACCGCGACCGCCGCCGAGGTGACCAAGACCGCCGAGAACGCGCTGCGCGACCTGCAGATCGCCGCCGCGAACCAGCTGGCGCTGCACTGCGAGGCGATGGGCGTCAACGTCTACGACGTCCGCGCCGGGGTCGACTCCCTGAAGGGCGATGGGATCACCCGGGCGATCCTCTGGCCGGGCGCCGGGGTCGGCGGCCACTGCCTGACCAAGGACACCTGGCACCTCGAGCGGGGAGCGCAGATGATGGGCGGCGACCTCGACTATCCCCACGGCGCCGACTCGATCTTCGGCGTCGCCCGCGCGATCAACGACTTCATGCCCCGGCACATGGCGGCCCTGACCGAGGCCGGACTCGAGCGGGCCGGAAAATCCCTCGCCGGTGCGAAAGTCGCCCTCCTCGGCTGGGCGTTCATCAAAAACTCCGGCGATGCCCGGAACACCCCCGCCGAGCCGTTCTATGACCTTATGCAGGAAGCCGGCGCGACGGTCACCGTCCACGACCCGTACGTCGAAGACGACGTCGGCATCCCGGTCGAGACCGACTTCGACCAGGTCCTCGCCGGCGCCGACGCGGTCGTTGTCTTCACCGGCCACGACTGCTATGCCTCCCTCGACCCGGCCCGCGTGAAGCAGGTGACCGGCCACTCCCGCCCGGTGATCGTCGACGGCCGCAACGTCCTCGACCCCGACGCCTTCATCGCCGCCGGGTTCGTCTACAAGGGGATCGGCCGCGGCGACAAGAACAGCCACCCGGTGGACGGATGAAGATCGTCTCGGTCGTCGGCGCCCGGCCGCAGTTCGTCAAGTGCGCTCCGGTCTCGCGGGATCTCCGTCGCCGGCACGATGAGGTGCTCGTCCACACCGGGCAGCACTACGACCACGGGATGTCCGCGGTCTTCTTCGCGGAACTCGCCATCCCAAAGCCCGACTACAACCTTGCCGTCGGCTCCGGCTCGCACGGCCGCCAGACCGGGGCGATGCTCGCCGCGATCGAGGATGTTCTTATCAAAGAGGAGCCGGATCTGGTGCTGGTCTACGGCGATACGAACTCGACCCTCGCGGGCTCGCTCGCGGCGGCAAAACTTCATATTCCTGCCGCCCACGTTGAGGCGGGCCTCCGGAGCTTCGACCGCACGATGCCCGAGGAGATCAACCGGGTGGTGAGCGATCATGTCGCAGACCTCCTCTTCTGCCCGACCGGGACGGCGGTGGCAAACCTCCGGAGCGAGGGCGTGACCGCCGGCGTCCACCTCGTCGGAGACGTGATGCTGGACGCTCTCCTCTATAACCGCACGATCGCGGAAGAGCGCTCGCAGATTCTCGAAACGCTCGACCTTGCCGCGGGCGGCTACTGCGTCGCGACGGTGCACCGGCAGAGCAACACCGATGATCGACGGGCGCTCACCCGGCTTGTCGACGCTTTCGCCGCCCTCGCGGAACCGCTCGTCTTCCCGGTGCACCCCCGCACCGTGAAGTTCCTCAGAGAGTTCAACCTCTACGACCGGCTCGCATCCGCCTCGCATGTCCGGCTCATCGAGCCGCTCGGCTACCTGGACATGCTGCAGGTGCTGGCGCACGCCCGGCTGGTCCTCACCGACTCGGGCGGCGTCCAGAAGGAGGCTTACATGCTCGAGGTGCCCTGCATAACCCTCCGCGAGAACACCGAGTGGGTGGAGACGGTCGAGGACGGCTGGAACACGCTCGTCGGCACCGATACGGCGGCGATCATCGCGGCGGCCAGCGAGTTTGCACCGGCAGGCGGGCAGCGCGCCGTCTTCGGCGACGGCAATGCGAGCCGGAAGATTGCCGAGATCATTTCGAACCTGGAATAAGTAGGCTGCCCGGTGCAGGCCTGCTCTTTTGGATCAGGCGGTTGTGCCGATCGTCCGGCCGTCTCTCGGGGTACAGCACGGGCACCTGGCCGTAGCGAAATACAATTTCAGTGGCGTTGAAATTCATCAATCACGGTGAAATTTGGTTTGAAAAAATGCCAATTTATTTATACTATCTTTTTCATTTGCCGGGGTTTTTTGCCGTCCCGAACCCTTGCAAAAAACGATCCCCCTGTGTTAAATCCGGATCCTATCGAATTTCCTCGGTTTTTGCAGAACGATACTCTTTTATTTGATCCCGTGTGATACCTGCATAGGTGATTGCACGATGCCCCCGATCAACAACCCCCGGCAGAGACGGGCTTCTCCGCCCCTCGATCTCGAGAACCCTGCCGCAGCCCTCAAAGCGATCGATGCCCTTCTTGCCGCAGATCCGGAGGATGTTTCCGCGCTGAACAACCGGGGACTCGTTCTCGGACGCCTCGGCAGGTACGACGAGGCGATCGCAGCCCTTGAAAAGGTCATCGCCCTCAACGCCGACGACGCCGCTGCCTGGAACAACACGGCCGTCGTCCTCGCCCGGCAGGGGAAACACCGCGACGCAGTAGCGGCTGCCGAGCGGGCGACCGGCCTTGATCCGGCCAGCGTTGAGGCCTGGATAAACTACGGCAAGTGTCTCGGCAAGACCGGCAAGTTCTCCGAAGCCGCGAAGGCGTTTGCAGCGGCGGACCGGATCGACCCCGGTGCCCGTGCGCGGATGCCGGGCTGGGTCGAGATGGTGCGGTAAACCGGTATCTTCGACTCTGTTTTCTCTTTTACGGATGCGGCTCCGAAAAACGCTGCGGCATGATTGAGAGATCTTCGTCCGCTACCATCCTCACCCATCGCCGATGCATTGTGTCCGCGGGAGCAGCGTGGGGAGGGGATTTGGGCTCCCTCCCCCTGTCCCCACCCCCGCGAAGATACTTCCCACGGTCCGCTTGCCACAGCTGGCGCAATGAACGCGGGTAGAGTTGTGGGGCTAGAATAGCATCGTGAAGGTCCGGCAGAAGGAGCGATACGGCCTTTCTCTGCGGCAGAAGGCGGCCCTGCCCCTTTTCACGCCGCCGCGATATGCCTGCGTGCGGCCTCGGTGATCTCCCGGCCCTGCGGCGTCCGTTTGACGAATCCGATCTGGATCAGGTAGGGCTCGTAAACCTCCTCGACCGTCCGGACCTCCTCCCCGATGGCGATCGCGATCGTCTTGACGCCCACCGGCCCGCCCCCGAAGTCGCGGGCGATCACCGTGAGGATCCGCCGGTCGACGTCGTCGAGGCCGAGCGGGTCGATCCCGAGCATGTCCAGTGCGGTGTCCGCCGTCGCGGCGTCGATACTCCCGTCGCCGCGGACGAGCGCGAAGTCCCGGACCCGCCGGAGCAGCCGGTTTGCAATCCTCGGTGTCCCGCGGCTCCGTTTCGCGATCTCGAGCGCCCCGTCCGGGGTGATCGGCGTCTGCATGATCGCGGCGCTCCGGAGGACGATCCTGACGAGGTCCTCGACCTCGTAGAGGGTGAGCCGGAAGATGAACCCGAACCGGTCGCGGAGCGGCGAGCCGAGCAGCCCGACCTTGGTCGTCGCCCCGACCAGGGTGAACTCCTCGAGCGGGAGCTGCACCGCACGCGCGCCGGGCCCTTCGCCGATCATCACGTCGATGCAGGCGTCCTCCATCGCCGGGTAGAGGATCTCCTCGACCACCGGGTTTAGCCGGTGGATCTCGTCGATGAAGAGGACGTCGCCCCGGGAGAGCGCTGTCAGCTGGGCGGCAAGATCGCCGGGCTTGTCGAGCACCGGCCCGGTGGTGCTCCGGATGGCAACCCCCATCTCCCGGGCGACGATCTGGGCGAGCGTCGTCTTCCCGAGCCCCGGCGGGCCTGAGAAGAGGATGTGGTCGAGGGTCTCGCCGCGCCGTTTCGCCGCCGCGATGGCGATGGCGAGCGTCTCCTTGATCTGTGCCTGGCCGACGAAGTCCTCGAACCGCGCCGGCCGGATCGTGGCGTCGTCCTGCTCTTCGGCGAGGACCTTGGGTGAGGGGAGTCTCTCGGTCATGGGATCAGTGCTCCCGCAGGCGGGCGAGCGAGGCGCGGATCAGGCTCTGCACGTCCGGATGCGCCTGCTGCGGCAGGACGGCGTCGACCGCCTCCTGCGCCTCCCGCGGTGAGAACCCGAGCGATATCAGGGCGCTCACCGCGTCGCCGGCCTCCGCCGCCCGTCTTCCGGCGCCGCCGCTGGCCGCATGTTTCTTCATCTTCTCTTTCAGCTCCAGGATCAGGCGCTTTGCGCTCTTCTGCCCGATCCCCGGGATCCGGGTGAGCACCTTCTCATCGTCGCCGACGATCGCCATCGCAAACTCCTCAAACGAGATCTGCGAGAGGATGTTCATCGCGATCTGCGGGCCGATCCCGGAGACGGCGATCAGGATCCGGAAGAGCTCGAGTTCGCTTGCGTGGAGGAACCCGTAGAGCTGGATGTCGTCGTCGCGGACGACCATGTGGGTGTGCACCCGGACGGTGCCTCCGGTCTCCCGGAGTGCCTGCAGTGTCGGCTGGGTGACGGAGACCCGGTAGCCGACGCCGCCGATGTCGATCACCACCCACCGATCGCCGGTGGATGCCAGTTCTCCTGCAAGATGGGCTATCATGGGTATCGCAGCATATTCATGTGGCAGAGAGCGACGGCGAGGCCGTCCGCGGCGTCGTCGGGCTTCGGGATCTCCTGCAGCCGCAGCAGCCGGCGCATCATCTCCTGCACCTGGTGTTTGTCGGCACGCCCCGACCCGGTGACCGCCTGCTTGATCTGGTTCGGGGTGTACTCGGCGATCGGGATCCCCCGCTGCTCCGCGGCGAGGAGGAGGACGCCCCGCGCCTCGCTGACGTGCATCGCGGAGGTGACGTTCCGGGTGAAGAAGAGCTGCTCGACGGCGACCCATGCGGGTTCGTGCTCGTCGAGGATCGCCGAGATCCGGTCGTAGACCTCCCGGAGGCGCTGCGAGGTGCTCCGATCGCTCCCGGTCTCGATGCAGCCGAACGCGAGCGGCGTCGGGTAGCGGTCGCCTCTGCTGATGACGCCGTATCCGACCCGCGCCAGCCCCGGATCAATCCCGACGATGATCGTGCCCGTCACTCCTCTTCATCGTTGCATGATCACTGCGTTCTTATGCTAGATACCTATTGTGCATGCGGTCCGGAAGTATTCCGGAGCGGGGCGGGTTTTTCGGGTGGTGGCAGGAGGAACCGGCGCCTTCCCCGCTGTGTCCCTCCGGGATGGCTGTGCTCGCCTCCTCCCGCGCCCTCCCCCCACGCGAAACCCCCAGAAATACCGAGCTTTCAGGCTCTGCCTCGGATGAACTTTTTTGCCGATCCCCCGAAAGGCGTGTGTCGATCCGGATCGATCGTTTCATCCCCGAATCCTCTGTGGATGTGCTCGATCTCAGTCTTCCCGGAGACGCTGCAGGATCCACGCTTCCATCTCCTGCGCCATTCCGAGCAGCACCGCCGGATCCCGCAAGGCCGTGACGTTTTCATCGCCGCGATGAGCGGCATCAAACCCGAAGATCCAGTATTCGCCGCTGTCGTCACGCCTCTGGAACGTCACGCCTCCATGGACGGGAACGGTTCCTGCAAACTTCTCGGTGTCGACCTCATCGACAAACGAGATTGGAACTGCACAGTATCCGCAGAGATACCCGCAGTCGTTATTTCGGGTGACGATGCAGTTTCCCACTTCACAGCAGACGGTGAAGTACGGACTGGTCTTCATGAGGCTGAATCTCTCCGTCATGCAGCAGATCTCCCTTCCGTACGCAGGTGATGGATCAGAGGGATCTCTTTTTCTGCGGGGAAAAGGATTTTTGCCATCAGCTGCACCCCCTGTCCGGGGGGTTTTCTCTCGCTTCGTCCTCTTTTACCCCAGGGTGCATCCGGTCGGAATACCCGCACCTTTTCATCGGCTACAGCAGCCCGATACGAGGGTCATGCTGCCCATACATCCATTCTTTCTGCCAGGCCTTTCCGGCATGGGCAGGGGTGACCTCCCCGAACAACAATGATTATATTCATAATAATAATATTAATAATCATTATGAGGTTTTACGGCAGGGAGCGCGAGCTTGAACTCATGGAGCACCTCTATGCCAGAGCCCCGTCCTTTCTGGTCGTCACCGGCAGGAGGAGGGTCGGCAAGACCGAATTGATACTGGAGTTCTGCAGAGGGAAGCGGGCTCTTTACTTTTACGTCGATGCGAACAAGAGCATCGAGGATCTGATGGAGGAGTTTGGGCGGCTGATGGCCGATACCCTCAATCTCCCCGGCTATATCAGGACCGACACGCCGGAGGCGTTCCTGGAGTTTCTCTTTTCGCTAAAAGATCCGCTGATCGTCGTCTTCGACGAATTCCAGCGTTTTGTGAAGATCCACCCCTCGTTCATCTCCCAGCTGCAGCTGTTCTGGGATCTGAAGGGGCGGGATTCTCGTCTCTGTATCATCGTCTCGGGCTCGTCGGTCGGGATGATCCGGGAGATCTTCCTTGCAGGGGGCGCTCCCCTCTTCAAGCGGGCCGACAATATCCTGACGCTTCGGCCGTTCGGCCCGCTCGACTGCCTGACCATTCTCGGCGACCTCGGCGTAGAGGACCCGGACGACCGGCTCGACCTCTACCTCCTCTTCGGCGGGACGATCTACTACTACACCTTCCTCGAGAAGTACGGGTGCACCGATCTTGCGAGCGCCCTTGACCGGCTTCTTCTCGACGATCTCGCCCCGCTTCGGCGGGAGATGAACGACGTTGTCGTCGAGGCGTTCGGCCGCGAGCACGCGACCTACTACGAGATCCTTGCCGCCATCGCTGAAGGGAAGGTGACGCAGAAGGAGATCGCTGATTTTGTCCGCCTCCCCCCGACGTCCCTGCCCCCGTATCTGCGCGACCTTGTCGACCTCCTCGGGGTCGTCGAGTACCGCATCCCGGTCACGGAGCGGGGGAAACGGTCGAAGATGGGCCGGTATCTCTTCTGTGACAATTTCTTCCGGTTTTACGCCCGGTACATCTACCGGAACATGAGCCTGTACAAGAGCGGCCGCTTCGATCTCATACGGGAACGGATCTTCCGGGAATGGAAGGGATTCTCGGGCTGGGCGTTTGAGGAGATGGTGCAGAGCCTTCTTTCCCGCGACCTCGCGGATCGGTACGACGCGATCGGCCCCTGGTGGAACCGCCGGGGCGACGAGATCGACCTCGTCGCTCTCGGGCAGCAGGGTTCCCTCGCCATCGAGATCAAGAACCGCGATCTCACGTATTCCGAGGCGCTCCGCCTTCTTGCAACCCTTTCGGAGAAGATCCCTCTCGTAAAATGCCTCCCGCGCCCGGTAGCCACCGGCATCGCCGCCCGCACTGTCGATGAGAAGGAGGTTCTCAAGGAAGAGGGGTTCTCTATCGTTGATCTCGCGGACCTCGGGCTCGGGGCGTGACGTCCGCTGACACCCGCAGCCAGGTCCCGGTCGCAGATATCGGGTGAAAAGAGAAATTTTTCTGGTGCCGATCAGTCTTTCGCGTTCGGCATCTCTGCGAGGTATCTCTTGAGCGTCGTTACCTTGCTCCGGATGGACGCAAGCTCGCAGCTGAAGAAGGAAGCGATCTGCCGCGCCAGGGGTGACCCGCCTTTCGCCGGCCGGATCAAGCCCGCCTCCCGGCATGCGGCGTAGACGATGCATGCGCTCCAGAGGTCTGCGTCCCCCCGCATGAGCGGTGCTGCCGGGTGAGCGGCCAGTGCATCGACGATTGCGCCGCAGCGTCTCCTGACCGTGTCGTACCCGAACCGGGCACAGAACTCCTCGCACCGTGCGAGGACCGTTGCAGCCTGCAGCACCCATGCATCGGCGCAGTCCTGAGAGATCTCAAGGGCACGCCTGGCCAGCGCCACTCTGCGCTGTCCGGTCGCCTCCATTGCGTCGTAGGCGATCTGCTGCGCCTGCGCAAGCGGGGTGTCTGCGTGGGCGGATGGCAGGCCGCCGTCTTCGAGCACCCTTTTGAGGTAGGCGTTCGCCTCGTCGATTGATTCGAACGTCTGATCTTTCATCAGCGCCGTGACGCCAATAAGCGACCGCTCGATCGCCGCCCGCATTGCCCCGGGGTTCGGTTTCTTCGGTGTTATGAGCGTTATCGAACACTACTTCCATTGCGTAATACTCTTCTGAAAGCGCCCTCTCCCATGCCCGGCGGAATGACGTTACGCCGTCCGGTATCCCGTTCCTTTCCTGCGGATCATCCCGATCTTCCGCATATCGGTGAGCAATCCTTTCACGAAGTCAAGGTCGAGATTCAGGGTTGCCTCCGCAAGATCTCCGGAATCTGCGAAGACGTCGCTTTGCAGAGCCGCGAAGATCTCATCGGCAGAAGCGGTTCCGTGCCCTTCGAGAGCGTTCATTACCCTCGAGATGACTGTCCTTTTTGCGTGGACGTTCTCGCGGAATGCATCGTATGAGTCAAGGTCGACCTCCATCTCGTCGATGAGCCCGTTTACATCTGCAACATTCAGCCTGACGATCGCTTCCAGGCTGAACTCCAGGCGATAATCGGGCTCGGAGATGATCTCCGTGCTGGTCATGATGGCATATCTCCTCCGGGTTTCGAGTCCGGCATCTCCGATCATCTCCACGGGAAGCGTGGTAACCATGTCTGCGGGATCGACGTGGCTGCGCAGGGTTGCTCTTCCATCTTCGGTCCGTTCGATCTGCCTGTTCTGTTCGAGGAGATCGAAGATCCTGTGGGTAAGGATGATATTCCCGATCTCTTCCTTCGCCTCTTCATCACCAGCTCCCTTCCCCCGGAGCGCCTTATAGAGCCCGGGCATGTCCTTCTTCGGCATGATCGGGGGAATTGTTTCGCCGGGCGGGTGCTGCTGCAGGAACGATGCAATCTCCTCTTCGTCCCGTCTCAGTGAGGCGAGGCTTCTCCTGAGCCACGACCGGGCATCTTTGTCTTCCCCGACCCGCGCGATCTCCTCCTCGAGTGCGGCTTTGAGGTTCCGGATCCTGCCGACCACGACGACCGATTGTACCAGGTTCTCCTTGCGCACGAGGCGGACCGGTATCCCTTTCTTCCGGAGCACCTCCACGACCTGCCTGGCGTCGTCCGGATCGTACACTACCAGCGTCTCTTCGAGTGCCATAGTCTCTCCTTGCCTATCAGCCCCTATAAGACCGGAGGGTGCCGGGCATCATTCCCCTGCCTGCCGCTCCGCGACGCCGGCGGTCCTCCGTGCGTACCGCTGCGCAGCCGGGTAGGCCGGTGCAAGCACTTCAGCAAGGTTTCTGCCTCCGACCGAAAACGGGGCTTCGCCGAGGATCTTCAGCGCCGATCCTTCACTGCCGGCCTCCCCGGTTATCGTGATGGCGAGCCCGTCGACGGCATCGCCTCCCTGCCAGAAGCGGACGGTGGACGGTGGGGCGCTCTCCGCCGTCGGCGGTGTCCCGGAACGGCGCTCCCTGAGCGCTGCAACGACCTCCTCCCTGCTCCGCCCCCGGAGGGCGAAGAGGAGGAAGGGGTCTTCGTCGAACCGCTCTGCGAGGAGGTAGTAGACCGCTGCGATGTGTTTACAGGGGTTCTCCCAGTCCGGGCAGGTGCAGCCGGTCTCGAGATCGTTTTTCGAGGCTGGGAAGAGGTGCGCTCCTGCCTCCTCGAAGACCGTCTCGATCTCGTGGGGCACAACGCCTGCCAGGAGTTCTGCCGCATAGACCGCCTGTGCGCTCATCCGGTCGAAGACTCTGTTCCATGCGGCGTCGGTGAGCGGGCGGAGGCGGATGGTGACGCGGTAGGGCCGCGCGGACGAGCCCTGCACCTCTGCCTGTACTGCTCCGTCCGCGACTTTGATGCCGATCACCTGCCCCTGCCGGGCATACCGTTTCCCGCGCTGCAGCCGCGCGGCGTTCCCCACCTGCTCGAGCGCCTTGATGAACCGCTGCGACCACCACGCTTCGCCGATCGATCCCCGTTTGCTCCGCGCCTTGATGCCGCCGGACACCTGCCGCGGGCTGGATTTTGGGTAGTAGTTCCATGAATCCATGCTATCAATCCTCCACCGCATCCCGGCGCAGGGTCAGAAGGTCGCGGAGCTGGTCGGTGGAGAGCGAACTTACCCAGTCCTCCCCGGTCCCGATGACCTGGTCGGCGAGCGCCTTCTTCTCTTCGATCAGCGTGTCTATCCGTTCTTCGAGCGTTCCTGCGGCGATCATGAGGCGGACCTGGACGTCGCGGGTCTGCCCGATCCGAAACGCGCGATCGGTTGCCTGGTTCTCGACCGCAGGGTTCCACCACCGGTCGAGGTGGAAGACGTGGTTGGCGGCGGTCAGGTTCAGCCCCGTGCCCCCTGCCTTCAGTGAGAGGATGAATATATGCGGCCCTCCCGGCTGCTGGAACCGCTGCACCATTGCGTCGCGCTCCTTCTGCGCCGTCTTGCCGTGCAGGTAGAGGACGGCCGTGCCGAAGCGTTCCCGGAGGTAGCCTTCGAGGAGGGTCCCGAGCTCCGCAAACTGCGTAAAGATGAGCGCACGCTCGCCTGCGTCCAGCACCTCTTCGAGCATCTCTTCGAGGCGGGCGATCTTGCCGGAGCGCTCTCCGAAGGCGGAGCGATCGTGCAGGAAGAGCGCCGGGTGGTCGCAGATCTGTTTGAGGCGGGTGAGCCCGCCGAGGACGATCCCCCTGCGCTGGATCCCCTCCGCACTCTCGGCGCGTTCGAGCATCTCCTGCACGACCGCCTCGTAGAGCGTCGCCTGCTCCGCCGAAAGGCTGCAGATCACCTTCATCTCCATCTTCTCCGGCAGGTCGCTGATGATCGAGCGGTCGGTCTTCATGCGGCGGAGCACGAACGGCCGGATCAGTTCCCGGAGCCGGGCGGTCCGGGCAGGGTCGCGGTAGCGTTCGACCGGCACGGCAAACCCGGACTGGAAGGACGCGAAAGGCCCCAGGTATCCGGGGTTTAAAAATTCCATGATCGACCAGAGCTCGGTGAGCCGGTTCTCCACCGGCGTGCCGGTCAGCGCGATCCGCCGCGGCGCACCGATCGCCCGGACCGCCCGCGCCTGTTTTGTGGCGGGGTTTTTGATGTTCTGGGCTTCGTCAAGGACGATGCAGCCCCAGGCCACGGAGGCGAGGCTCTCCTCGTCGCGGACGGCCAGGGGATAGGTGGTGATGACAACATCGGCAGCGGCGGCCTCTCCGGCGAACGCGTCCCCTGCAGCCCTGCCGCTGCCGTGGTGAACGGCGACCGCAAGGTCCGGCGCGAAACGGGCGAACTCGCGCCGCCAGTTCCCGACGATCGACATCGGGCAGACGAGGAGCGTCGGTGCTGCCGGGCAGCCCCGCTCTCTCTCGGCGAGGAGGTAGGCGATCACCTGCACGGTCTTTCCAAGCCCCATGTCGTCGGCGAGGCAGGCGCCGCATTCGTTCTGCGTAAGAAACGAAAGCCACGCAAGCCCGCGCTGCTGGTATGGGCGGAGGGTGCCTGCAAACGCTGCAGGCTGCGGGACGGGCTCGATCGTCACGCCGTCGAGGAACCCGCGGAGCCACCCCTCCGCTGCGACCTCGCTCACCGCCGGCATATCCGGATCCGCCCCGGCGGCGATCCCGAGGAGGTCGGCGGCCGTCATGGTGCCGGAGGCGAACTTCTTTCGAAAGGCGGTGAGCGCCCGCTCGATCCCGCCGCCGTCAACCGACATCCACCGGCTGTGCATCCGCACCAGCGGGACCTTCAGGTTCGCGAGGTCCTCGAACTCTTCGGACGAGAGCACGCGGTCGCCGAGGGCGACCGTCCAGTCGAACGAGACGAGCGCATCGAGGCCGAGCTGCCCTCCCTCCCGGGCAGGCTTGACCTTGAGCCGGAGGGCCGGCCGGGATGCCGTCTCCTTCCACCATGTGGGAAGGATGACACCGAAGCCGTTCTCGATGAGGAGCGGCGCCCATTCGCTGAGAAATGCGTGGGCTTCGCCGGTGCTGAGCGACACCGCCGCCGGGCGCCGGGATGCAAGGCTCGCCTGGAGCGCAGGGTAGATGCGGGAGGCACGTCCGAGATCGATGAGGAGCCGGTCCTGCGGGTCTTCGAACCGCTGTGCAAGAGAGGTGCATGCCTCGCCGCGCCGGTTCCAGACGTCGGCGGCCGGGATGACGATCCCGGGGTCGTCGACTGCCTGGAGGTGGAACGAAAGCCGCCACCGTTTGCCGTTCCCCTCCGGTTCGTCGAGGCGGAAGCAGGCGCGGAGCGGTGCAGCCGCGGGTGAGAGCCAGTCTTCGAGTTCCCTGGAGAACCGGGTGAGCACCTCCTCTGTGCCGGTGAGCTCCTTCCGGCGACCCGAGAGCATCTCCACCCACTGTTCGGCGGGCGGGACGGTCTTTCTCGGCCTGCCCCGGGGCTTTGGCAGGAGCGGCTGCTCTGCAAGAGCGCCGGTGACGATCGTATGGATTGCGTGGTTGAGGAACGCCGTTACCAGTTTTTCCGGATCGGGCAGGGCTGCCTCTTCTCCGGCGGCCCAGAACCGGCAGGCCGGCGGGAGGGATGCGGCGAGCCGGGCTGCGTGGTCGTGCTCTTCTCCGCGGAGCAGGGCTTCCCAGCCGCGGGCGCCCGGCACGAACGACTGCCGTGCCACCAGTCCAAGGGCGAACCGTGCCGCCTCCGCCCAGAACCGGAGCGTGGCCCCGTGCCCGGCTCCGGTCGGGAGGCCTGCGAGGAAGGCGATGGCCGCCGACCCGTGCAGGCTGACGGTAGGGACGAGATACGGAGCGCAGCCCGCCTGCTCCGGCACGACCGAGCCGGGTTCGCACTCCGGTGAGGGGAACGGGTCCTGCCCGGCGGCCGGGAGCAGGATGGTGGCCGACCCGGGTTCGCCTGCGGCCGGTCCGTCGAGCGCCACGGCGAGCGTGTCGTGACCGGCCGCGAAGGGGTGCGGGAGGACCGGTGGTTTCTTCGGTCTTCTGCCCCGCCGCTTCGGCCCGCTTCGGGGAAGGGCAGCGTCCTCTCCCCAGATGCGAAACGTCGCGGCCGGTCCGTCGGTCCAGATGCCGTGGAGAGTTATCATACGATCGGTGATCTCCGTACGTACTTTCCCTGCAGGGTCTTTAGCGTTGGGAGGGTGCCCTTCCTCTTGAGGGTCTCTCACCGGGAGAAGAGCAGGATACCCGTCTCCGATGCCCGGCGGGCGAGCGGGTTGTCCATCTCGCGGACGGTGTAGGGGAAGAGGTCGACACCGATCCCAATATCGGAGAAGTACGTGAGAAATGCAGAGATCCGCTCGAGAAAAGGGCGTTCGTCATCTGCGAGGACTATCATGACGTCGACGTCGCTTCCGGGAACAGCCCGTTCCTCCGCAAACGATCCGAAGAGAACGACGCGAAGGACGTTCGGGTCCGACGTCAGCCTGTCGACCGCCGCTCTGAGCCGCTCAAGGACAAGGGCCGTATCAAGCCAGAAGACCGTCACAGAATTGAATGATTCTTTCTGCACCACCGACTGCATCGTCCGCATCCTCCCGACCGAAATAATCTGCCGGCTTTCCCCGGGGAAACCCGTCCGGATAGCGTGCAGGGACGTACGAGCGGTCGAGACTGCGTGCGATCCCGAAGAGATTCTGCGGCACGTCGTGCCGCTGCTGAAGGCCTTTGAGAAGATCGACGACGAAAACGGCCCCACGCAACTGCTCCGCGTCTCTGGTAGACTGCCTTTATCGCTTTTTCGGCAGCCTGCTGTGAGATGAAACACGCCCACTCGTAAAATCCGGTGTCACGGGCCTGCCGGGCCATGACAAGGTCCCGCCGCGCCTGTTCCATCCAGTCCGCACTCCGCTCCGGCATATCGGTCAGACTCATGGTATGATACGGCGGGCAGATATTTGAAGATTGATATCTCCCGCGCCCTCTTCGCCGGTCAGCCGCGTGCCCCCGGCTCTTTTGGGAGATATTTTCTCAACGCCCTCACTTTGTTTCGGATCGACGTGGTTTCGAGACCGAAGAAGCCGCCGACCATGGCCTTCGCCTCCCGGGTCAGGCCTGCGTCCTGGCTTGCGGCGTAGACGATTGCAGCGCTCCAGAGGACGGCGTCCCCCCGCGTGAGCGGTGCTGCCGGGTGGGCGGCCAGAGCATCGACGAGCCGACTGCAGTCTTCCGCCAGCGCGGGGATGCCGCACCGGCTGCAGAACTCCTCGCAGATGAGGAGGATCCTGTCCGCCCGCATCTCTCCGGCGGTCGGAAGGCGTACGCGTCCCTGCACCAGGTCGGCAAGTTCCCTGCGCACAATCTCGTTGTCCGGATCAAGCCCCAGCATCAGGATGACCTCCTGCATGAGGTAGGCCATCAGTCCGTTCCTATCGTCAGGGTTCACTCCTGCGTCGAGCGCCTGCGCGAAGAGGCGGCGGGAGAGTTTGCGGAACTTCTCCGGGTTTGTTGCGGCTTTCCGGAATGCAGCCTCCGCACCGGTGAGGGCTGCGATGATCCCGTCGGCATCCCTGATACGGCCCGACTCCTGCAGGCAGGTCACGAACCGGCAGAGGACGGGAACGGCGTTCTCCACCCATCCGGTCGCGGGAAGCGGGTTCTCTGCCATATCCTGCAGGAGACAGGCTTTCGCGAGGGGGCCGTCCCAGTCTCCGACTGCCCGGCCGTGCGGTCCGCACATGTAGACGCAGAACGGAATGACGATGTCTTTCGCGATAGAGGCGGCATAGTCTCCGCGTTCTCTCCGCTCCTGCTCAAGCGTCCTGCGGATCTCGGGGTCCAGATCATCGCAGATGGCGTCCATCGCCTTCCATGCTTTTGCCTCTTCGGGCGAACGCGGCCCCCTGAGGCAGGCGATCAGCGGCGAGGTGCTGCGCACGACCGGGCAGATTGGGCTTTTTGGAGGCAGGACGGGTGCGGTGCCGATCACCTTCAGGTCGAGGCGGGTCGCCTGCCCGGCGTTGCATTCGTACGAGAACGCCGTTCCCGGAGAGAGCAGGCGGCCGAGCGGTATTGCCGTGCCGGTTTCTTCCCCGCTGCCGAGGGTAAAGGCGCCCATACGCCCGTAGCCTTCGCTCCATGCGTCGCGGATCAGGGCGTCGAGGTCCTCGAGCGTCGCATCGGCTCGCGCGACGACGACCAGCCAACAGGACGGGTCGCGGCGCCCCTGAACCCGGATGAGGAGCGACGGCTTCTCGCCCGCAGGCCAGCCGGACGATGCGAGGCACTCCTCGACGTGCCGGAGGACTCCCCGCTTCTTCACCGGTTCCCTGCAGAGCAGGCAGGTGCCGGGTACGCTTCGCGGTGCCATTTCAGGAGGTGATTCGCCTCGAACCGTAATAACCGATCTGTTCCGACAGCGCTATCTACCCTCTGCGGACACCGATCTGTATGCCGAAACGAAAGAGAACCGCATCCGCGACTCCCCTCCTCGACTCGCTCAGCGCCGAGCAGGCAGCGATTGTCCTCGCGCAGCTCGTCCGCGCCGATCCCGCCCTCGCGGTGCGGGCGGAGGACGTTGCCCGCGACCTTCTCCAGGCCGTCGATGCCGAGGCGGTCGCCGCATCGCTTGCGGCCGACCTTGCCAGGATCGCGATCGAGGACGTCTGGAAGACCTCGGGCAGGATCCGCGACGGTGGCTACCTCTACCCCTCCGAGCGGGCGTGGGAGATGATGGACGAGGTGGTCGCGCCCTATACGGCAGAGATGGCGGCCTGCCTCCGGCGCGGCATGGTCGACGCATCGCGCCTCTATTGCGCAGGCATCCTCCTCGGCATCCGGCAGTTCGAGCGGGAATCAGGGTCAGCGCTCCTCGAAGAAGAACCCGACTACTGCGACGACGCCTTTTATACCATCCGGGAAGAGTGGGAGGAGGCCGTCGGCGATGCCGACCAGGCCGACCTGCTCGCCCGCTTCCTCGAGGAGAAGGGACTCCTGTGAGCGCTCGCTGCCCGGGTCATTGCAGGCCGGGCAGAGTGTTCGTTGAGTACGAAGTAGTATACTTCTGTCTCAACATCTTTTGGAGTTAGGGGGAGAAGATTTGCATTCGTTTCCGGTGCCGCTGTCATCGGTTCTTCTCTGTGGGGCTCTGGGAGAGCGATCTCTTTTTGGCACGAGCCCCACTGAAGGCGGTGTTCGCTGGCCCGGAGCCTCCGGCGGAAATGTTAATGGGAGAGAGATGCCACCTATGGACGAGGGACATTCGAATGAGAACGGCGGAGGAACTCGTCCGGTACGCACTCGAGCGGCTCCGGACCCTCGAGGGCTTTGACAGCGTCCGCTTTATTATCCTCTACGGCTCCGTTGCCGAGGGACGGGCGAAGGAGAGTTCCGACGTCGATCTCTGCATATACTACGACGGAGACCGCGAGGAGGGCGAGCGGTTCCGGTTCTTCGCGCTCTCCGAACTCTTCGACGATCGGTACGATATCCAGATCTTCGGGAATCTGCCGCTCTATGTCCGGATGGAGGTGCTGCGGGGACGCATCGTCTACTGTCCCGACGAGCGGTTCCTCTACGACGTCGCTCTCGAGACGATCCGGGAGTTCGATGCGTTCAAGCACCGGCTGTACGACTATATCGGTAAGCAGGCGATCGTATGACGAGCGGTGTCCGTGACACAGTGATCCGCATCAAACTGCAGGAGATGGGGGAAAGCATTGCCCTGGTCAGGGAGCACCTGCCCGATTCCGTCGACGCATTCCTGAATCTCGGTATTGTCAGGGACGGCATCTACAAGCGCATCGAGTACGCCATCGAGAACGTCTTCGATATCTGCGCTATCCTGAATTCCGACCTCCATCTGGGCGTCCCCGGGGCGGACGAGGATATCCTTGAACACCTCGTGCAGCACGGCGTGGTCAGTCCCGTGATGCAGCAGAGACTCAAAGCGATGAAGGGATTCCGGAACATCGTCGTCCACCGCTACGGGGCGATCAACAACGCGCTCGCCTTCTCGATACTGCAGGAGCATCTCGGTGATTTCGCTCTCTTCCGGCAGGAGATCGAACGCTTCCTGCACTCGACCGGAGAAGATCCGATCGCCTGAACGGCGTTGCCGCATCGCAGGGCTGAAAACTCTGCGTCGACGAGACCATGATCCGGAATATATCTGCGTAGTCTTCCGGAGCTCTTCCACCGGTTCTTCGCGATCAGATGGTTGGAGAGATCGATCGCAGCCTCGATGCCGACGATGAGGTGGTACTTTGCGGTGGCGATCAGGTGCGGGTTCCTGATAACGACGTCCTTTTGCATCCGGCCGCGGTCGTGCAAGTGCCCGCACGCCTGAAGAAGCTGCGACGAGAGTGCGGTGATCTTCTCCTCATCGTACGAGACCAAGCGCTTCCCTCCGGTACCGCTTTCGGTAGTAGGCGAAGTCATGATACTCGGCGTAGATCCTGCATACAAATTCGCAGCGTACCCGCTCGTCGCGGGAGACGAGCACCTCTCCGCTCTGCAACACCGAGTACGCGAACGGCAGGGGCGCAGCATTCAGGACTCTGACATCGATGGGCACTCCCGCGATCTCCCCCAGATCCAGTTCGAGCGTCGTCTCATACCGGAGCGGATCTGAGACTCCGCTGCTGCCGTCCTGCAGGAAGATGCCGATGTCGATATCGCGGAAGGCACCGCGTGGAAAAGACCCGAACACGTAGGCAAAGAGAATCTCCTCTCTCTTCGACAGCAGAGCGGCGAGCCGGTCGGAAAGCCGCTGCTTTCTCCTCAAAAGAGAGATCGCGGGGTCTCATCGTAGAGTGATTGGCGTCGGTGATAATGAGCTTTTCCGCGTCGGTGTTTGCTTCGCCAGTCTGCCCTCGAGAAAGTTTCTCTATAGCGGATTTTCAGTTGCTTTCGGCCGGACAGACCTGCGGGATACAGTCACATTCTCCTGATTGGTGTATCCGCGGTATCGGGGTCGATACCTTTTCTACAGGGCAGGACACCCGGACGACCTCATGGAGAAGATCCGTGAGGCAGAAGATCTGCACGACGAAGCGTCTATCGATGCCGGCAGATCACGGTTGTTTCCCTGACGGAAATTCCGAGGTCGGTCCCGCTCCCGAGATCTCCGGTTGTTAGCGGTCAGCCTCATCGAGAACTGCACGGATTGCCCGTTTGAGTGCCGGGAGGTCATCTTTTATAGTCAGAAACACCGCTTCGTAATCCACGCCGAAGTAGTGGTGGCTTATCTTATCCCGCATTCCCGCCGCTTCTTTCCAGGGGATCTCCGGGTGTTTCCGTCGCATCTGTACAGAGATGTTCTTTGCTGCCTCACCGATGATGGTGAGCATACGCTCGATCGCGGCGCGTTCAAGCCGGTGATTGGTGAGATCCGCCGCCGACGAGATATCCTTCGAGAATTCCTCGATGTTCTCGATGGCGTCAAGAATGTGGCGGAGATACACAGGGTCCTTCGGCGTCATAGATCACCACCGCATCACGGTGTATTGTATCGGCGAGGTAAGGGCTCACAGCGTTCTCGGTGACAAGATCCACGTCTCTATGGAGAGCTTTTTTGATCTCGTCCTCTATCCGGACGATTTCAAAGAGGCTTTTTTTCCGGGCGAACCGCACCAGAATATCGATGTCGCTCTGCGCACCGGCCTCACCTCGTGCATAGGAGCCGAAGATTGCGATCCGTTCGGCATCGTTCCGGGTCAGTATCGCAACGATGGTCTCACGGGCTTTTTTTGTCAACGTATACTTCGCCATTTCTCCGGAGCCTCAGATGTTTTTCGGTGGTGAGTATTTCTCTCAACCCGGTATCAGTCTTTTGGAAGGTGAGAGACTTCTCTTTGGACAAAGCCGATGGCACCTATTCGGCATACTCCCCGGACCTTCCGGGGTGCGTGGCTACCGGGGCGACCCGCGAGGAGACGGAAGAGCGGATGCACGAGGCGATCGAGCTCCATATTGAAGGTCTCAAAGAGGACGGGTTCCCGGTGCCGCTGTCACGGTCTTCGGCTGTTCTCTGTGGCGGTCAAGTAGGTGAGGGTACGCCGCTCCCGACGGCGGCCGGAACCTGCAACCAGCCCCTCCGCGTTAAGCAATCTTTAAATAGCAGGATTTCCAGCCCGTTCCGCCGGAATTCCGACCCGTACAGAAGCCCGCAGACGGCCGATCCCGGGGCGAGCCATACTCAACATCCTTGACAAATTACTCGCCCTCATATCGCCGTTGTAGCCTCGCGATCCTGCCGTTTTTAGCCGATCAGGCGCCATTCTGTCGGTTTTTGCGGAAACCCGATTTCGGGATCCGGGATCGCCCGTAAAATTGGAAAATATCCGCAATCCGGGCTTGTTTTGATCGCGGGTGAGGGCGCCTCTTCGGCCGGGCACCGGGATGCCGATCCCGGACGATACGTGGTGGCTGCAGCACCGGGGTGTTCCCGTGCGGTGGGCGCCCCTCGTGCCGGCGACTCCGGGAGAAGACTCTCAGACAGGGCTGGAACCGGCCCCGGGTGGCAGGCGAGCATCCCACCCTTCATCAAAGCCCGCCCGCAGTACACGGTGATGCACCCTGCCGCATGGCTCCGCAGAGGGGCATGCACCAGGGCCGGATCGTGTACAGTGATTACCCGCTACAGCAGAACATGGATCGATGAACAGTCATTGGCCCGGTGTCCTCCCTGATCCCTCCGTCCAGGTCCCCGGGCGACATGCGCTGCGTGCCGGCCGACCCGGCCGCTTCCGGCACCGCACCCCTGTACTGCATGCACCGCGACCTCGCCCTCTCCGAAGACGGTTCGCAGAGCAGAACATCCGGTTCGCCGTCACCGACATTCCCCCGGGCGCTGTCGGCAGGGTAGTCAGCGGGGAATCGTGAAGGTGTCGGTCAGGGATGAAGAGCGGGCGACCGAAGGCATGGATGATCGAAGGAACGCCACGATATGATGACTTCATAATCTACGCACATTTCCGATGGGGCAGACAGTCCCCCAAACCTTATAGGAGATGTTAATAAACAATTAGACATATGTCTAAAAAAATAGACATTACAGAACATGATCTCATGGTAATCGCCCTCTTTTCCAATGGGTACGATCGTGAATACTACATCCGGGAGATCTGTACCTATCTCCCTCTCAGTCACGGGACTGCACAGACCATCCTTGTGCGGTTGGAACAGAAGCATGTGCTTGCATCATCGCAGCGCGGAAGGACCCGGCTTTTCCGGATAAAACCCGGTGAGATTGCCAGGCAGTACTTCGCTCTGGCCGAGATCTACAAAAAGATCCGTTTTCTGGAAGAAAACCCGTATGTCTCGGAGATCATGAACAAAGTCTCCTCGTGCGCGGAGGGCACCGTCCTTCTCTTCGGGAGCTATGCCAGAGGCACCGCGACGGAGGAGTCCGATATCGACATCTTCGTTGCAGGAACCATCGATGAACGGGAAGTAGCAAAGATCGAGAAGCTGTACGACGTCGAGGTCAACACGGTGGTCTACCCGACAGATGCGTTCGCTTCGCGGGATCGCGCCGATCCGCTCGTTATCGAGGTGAAAAACAATCACATCGTCTGGAAGAACGCGGAATCGTTTGTCCGCGAGGTGATGCCGTGAGAGATCGGCTATCCTGGTGTGCCGGGGTCAAAAACGGCATCGTGTTTGTCGAGCCAAGCGACAATCTCGCGGGTGCATATCTGAAAAAAGCTGAAGATGCCATGGACGCCATGCACTCCGTTGCTTCATTCGACTGGAAGATCTCGGCGGGCTATTACTCCCTGTATTTTTCCCTCTACGCCGTACTGATGAAGATCGGGATACGGTCTGAAAACCACACCTGCACCATCGAGGTCATGCAACGGCTTCTCGGCGACTATTTCACCTCCGAGGAGTGCGAGATGCTCGAGAAGGCGCGACGGGCACGTGTAGAGACGCAGTATTATGTCGCGAGCAGTGTCTCCGAAACCGTTTCCGGTACGCTTACAAAACGGGTGCCCCGGTTTCTCGTAAAGTGCAGGTCGGTCGTCGACGGGCTCGATGAAAAGCAGGTACTGCACTTGCGGGGGCTGCTATCCAACCTGATCGAAGGCGGCAGGCATCCCCGATGACGCAGCCGGGCTCTCGCGGTTAAGCAACGCTTAAATAATAGATTTTCCAGCCCGGTCCGCCGGAATTTCGACCCTCACAGAAGCCCGCAGGCGGCCGATCCCGGGGCGAGCCATGGTAGACATCCTCCGGAAATTACCTTCGCTCATATCGCCGATATGGCCTCGCGATCCTGCCGTTTTTCGGCTATCCGGGGCCATTTTGCCGGTTTTTGCGGGAGCCCGATTTCGGGATCCGGGATCGCCGCTACAATCGGAAAATATCCGCAATTAGGGCTTGTTTTGATCGCGGGGGAGGGCGTCTCTTTCACCGGGCACCGTGATGCCGATCCCGGACGATACGTGGTGGCTGTAGCACCGGGGTGTTCCCTTGCGGTGTGCGCCCCTCGTGCCGGCGACGCCGGGAGAAGACTCCCGGACAGGGTCGGAACCGGCCTCGGGATGGCAGGCGAGTAGTCCGTCCGTCACCGAAGCCCGCCCGCAGTACGCTGTGATGCACCCTGCCGCACGGCTCCGCAAAGGGACATTCTGGAGCCGGATTGTGTACAGTGATTACCCGCCACAGCAGAACATGGATCGATGAACCGTTATTGGCCCGGCATACTCCCCGAACCCCCGGGCGCCATGCGGTGCGTGGCTACCTGCGGGCCAGCCAGGAGACGGTCGACTCCCAGGGAGGAACGAGTTCCGATGCCGCTGTCACGATCATCGGCGGTTCTCTGTGGTGGTCAAGGAAGGAGATCTCCTTTCACCTGGTGCCCGATTGAAGCCTGTGTTTATGCTTCCACCGGTGCCTATGCACTATGTTCCCCGATTAACCTGCGTGCTCATCATCGAGCATCTCCCTGACCGCAATCTGAAGATCGGGAATCTTGTGCAGGATGACGTCCCACACAATCTCGTTATGCACCCCGAAGTATGCGTGGCTCAGAATATCCCGCATGCCTGCGATTTTTCTCCAGGATATGGTGTTTTGTTCCTGTTTAAGCGATTCGGGAATGCATTTGACGGCTTCACCGATGACCATGAGGTTTCGGATCACGGCATCCTGCACGAGATCGTTCTCCGTGAAATCCTCGTAGGACATACCCTGTGTATACCGCTGAACCCTTTCGCTAGACGTCAGAATATCACGGAGATAGAGTTTATATTCCCGGGGCATACCTGACACTCTGGAGAATATACGGCACAAGATCCGCCTTTACGGTGTCGCGGTCGACGAGGTCGACTTTTCTTCCGAAGAGATCTTCGAGGAAGAATTTGAGGTCCATATACGTGTCGAAGGAACGCCTCCCCTCTTCGAACTCGATAAGGATATCAATATCGCTCTCCTCGCGCTCTTCACCCCGGACGAAGGATCCGAAGACCCCGATCCGCCGGATCCCGAGATTCCTGATCCGCGCCCGGTGATCCGCCAGAGCTGCGAGGATACTCTCTGCCGTAAGCATGTGCTATCACACTCATGTTACTCCCCGATCTGGATAACGCTTTTCCCCCGGCTGCCGGCTCCGGGGAGAACTCTTGTGCATGCCAACCTTTCCCCTTCCGGTTTGCTGTCTCCACATGCACATCCGGCAGGTGGGAGACCCCTTTACCTGATTGACCGGGGGCATCCGAAAGCGATACGCTGCAGTCACCGAAGGTCTTCGGGGCGAGCATCCTCATGGATAGGTCACATTTATTGTCCTCCGGATCCAATACATCGAATATTCGGGGATGCTTTTGCATGCTGATCACGTTTGCGATTTACAATGACGGTGAGTTCTGGTGTGCCCGCGGTATCGGGGTCGATATCTTTACGCAGGGCAGGACACTTGACGAACTTATGGAGAACATCCGTGAGGCAGTAGGTCTGCACTATGAAGAGTCTATCGATGCTGGGGAGCAGATCACGATTGTTTCCCTGACTGAGTTCCAGGTTGGTTCCGTTGCCAAGATCTCCGGTTGTTAGCGGCCATGCTCTCCTGAAGGTGCTCAGGCTTCACTTGGGTACGTCATCCTGCGGCAGCGGGGCAGTCACGTGCAGATGGCGAAGAGCGCCGGTGCCGGAGAACACACGATAACGATTCCTCTTCACAATGAGATAGCCCGCGGCACCCTGAATGATATTCTCGCAAAAGTATCGCAGTGGAATGGTATTCCAAAAGAAGATCTCCTTGAGATGCTCCGCTAGGCACGTTGCCGTACCCCCCTGCCTGGAAAGGGTTCCCGCTCCACTCTCTGCTCCCGGGAGACGATGTCTGGTTTGCCGTCCTCTCGCTATGCCAATCGTTGCAGTGCATCCGGCCGGCAGGATGCATCGCTCTCGACGGCGGCCAGCATCTGCAACCGGCCTTTTCCTGGTAAAGGAACGCTTAAATACCACGATTTCAGCCCCGTTCCTCCGGAATTTCGACCCGCACAGACGCTCTCTGGCGGCCGATCCCGGCGGGGTGAGGGTATCCATCCTCTGGAAATTACTCTCGCTCATATCGCGATTATGGGCTTATGATCCTGCCGTTTTCCGGCGATAGGGCGCCATTGCTCCGCTTTTTCCGGGAGCCTGATTTCAGGATCGGCGAATGCCGTCAAAACCGTGAAATACCCGCAATTCTGGCTTGTTTTCATCGCAGGGGAGGGCGGGGAGCAGCCCCGGCCGCGACAGCACCCGAGCCCGGTCACCGGAGCCGGTCTTCCCGGCAGCCACGCAGGGTGGGTGGGCATGCTGCCCTGCATCGAGACGCACCTTCCGGATCTGTGCTGCACCGTAGCGGCCAGACCCGGGGCACACCGGAACCGAATCGCGTATGTTATCACTAACCGTGACAGAATGAAGATCGATGAGCCGTTATTGGCCGGGTATCCTCCCCGACCCCGCTGTCCGGACCTTCGATGACATGCGGTGCGTGCCGGCGAGCCCGGACGTGTCCGGCACCCTGCCGCTGTACTTTATGTACCGCGGCCTCGCCCTCTCCGGGGACGGCTCGTCGGTGGCTTGCGGAGCAGAACGTCCGGTTCGATATCACCGTCATTCCCCCGGGCGCTGTCGGCACCGAGTACGTCACGGCCAGGGGGCACTACCATCCGCTCACGCCGGCGGGCATCGGCTTCCCCGAGCTCTACCAGGTGCTCGCCGGCGAGGCGCACTACCTCCTCCAGCAAAAGGATCTCAGTGACATCGTCGCCGTCACGGCGAAGGCGGGGGTGTTCGTCCTCATCCTGCCCGGCTACGGGCATGGAACTGGAAACCCGGGAAGGGGAAGCATATCTCTGTCGTGGCCATGTCCGGTTACCCGGCCGGACCACCGGCGCTTACCGATCGCCTTACGAGCTTGTTGACTAACAAGGAGTCTACTTTATACTACCCCGGAGAAGCCCCCGCCGGGAGCGGATGCTCTGGATCGCCAACAAAAATGCTCGGGGCTGTTATTCATACCAGCAGATCCGTCACATACCTGCAGAGCTCGGTGCTTATATATCTCCCGGGTCATATCTAGATGTGAGGAGGGTAACAACGATGGGTGCTGTAAAAGAGCAGTATATTGTCGATGAGCATGGGGAGCGTGTTGCAATCATCCTGCCTCTTGATGAGTACGAGCAACTGCAGGAGGACCTCCACGATCTGGCCGTGGTGGCGGAACGACGTGCCGAACCGACCATCACGTTCGAAGAATTGAAAAAGCGGCTTTGAGTCTTCATGGCTTCGTATGAGATTCTCTTCAAGGCAAGTGTCGAGAAAGACGTAGCGAGTGTGCCCCGTGAGAGTGTCTCACGTATCCTGAAGAAGATCGAAGCTCTTTCCGAAACACCGGTGCCACACGGTGCCCGGAAGCTCAGCGGCACTCCAATCCCTCTACCGGATCCGGGTTGGTGAATATCGCATCATTTATGAAGTCTGCCACGAGCAAAGGCAGATTACAATCGTCTCTGTCCGTCACCGCCGCACTGTATACCGCGGGCTCTGATCCAATACATTTTCTCATCCTTCTTACAGCATTGTGCCTTGCTCCGCACGATGCTCCTCCCCGATCCGGATAACGCTTTTTCCCGGGTGCCGGCTCTGGGGAGGACTCTTGTGCACGCCAACCTCTCCCCTCTCGGTTTGCTGTCTCCACATGCATATCCGGCATGTGGGAGACCCCTTTACCTGATTGGCCGGGGGTATCTATCAACGATACGCTGCAGTCACCGAAGGTCTTCGGGGCGAGCATCCCCGCACTCGTGAAAGAGAAGCCCTCGCCGCATGGTTCACCGCAAGGGAGCGAATTAAGTATGCGTAGGTCTTTACCGTAACATATATGGAGGGATTCCGTGATATGCTCCCCGGAGTGTCGGGATCTCCGGTGGTTTGGCCATCTCGCTATGGGAGGGGACGGAAAGAATGAAAGTGAAAGACTGCATAAAGATGATCGAGGCAGACGGATGGTACCTGGTGGTGACCCGGGGGAGTCACCGGCAGTACAAACATCCGTCAAAACCGGGGAGAATTACCATTGCCGGACACCCGGCAGACGATCTGGCTCCAGGGACATTGAATAGCATCTTGAAGCAGGCAAGACTGAAAGGGAGGAATGAGTAATGCACCGATTTCTTGTTATTGTTGAGAAGGCCGACGGCACTTATTCGGCATACTCCCCGGACCTTCCGGGGTGCGTGGCTACCGGAGCGACCCGCGAGGAGACGGAAGAGCGGATGCACGAGGCGATCGAGCTCCATATTGAGGGTCTCAAAGAGGATGGGTTCCCGGTGCCGCTGTCACGGTCTTCGGCTATCTACGTGGCGGTCAAGTAGGTGAGGGTACGCCGCTCCCGACGGCGGCCCAGATCCGTGGTCGGGCTCCCCAGGTTAAGCAATCCTTAAATAGCATGATTTCCGCCCCGTTCCTCCGGAATTTCGACCCGCACAGAAGCCCGCAGACGGCCGATCCCGGCAGGGGTCAGGGCATCCATCCCCCGTAAATTACTCTCGCTCATATCGCGATTATGGGCTTATGATCCTGCCGCTTTCCGGCGATCCGGCGCCATTGCTCCGCTTTTTCCGGGAGCCTGATTTCAGGATCGGCGAATGCCGTCAAAACCGTGAAATACCCGCAATTCTGGCTTGTTTTCATCGCAGGGGAGGGCGGGGAGCAGCCCCGCATGCGAGCCCGGTCGCCGGAGCCGGCCTTCCCCGCAGCCACGCACGGTGGGTGGGCATGCTGCCCTGCATCGAGATGCACCTTCCGGATCCGTGCTGCACCGGAGTGACCCGACCCGGGATGCACCGGAACCGGATCGCGTATAGTATCACCGACCATGACAGAATGAAGATCGATGAGCAGCTATTGGCCGGGTGTCCTCCCCGACCCCTCCGTGCGAACCCTCGACGACATGCGGTGCGTGCTGGCCGACCCCAATGTGTCCGGCACCATGCCGCTGTACTGCATGTACCGCGACCTCGCCCTCTCCGAGGACGGTTCGCCGGTGGCTCGCCGAGCAGAACATCCGGTTCGCCGTCACCGTCATTCCCCGGGGCGCTGTCGGCGGGGAGTACGTCACGACCAAGGGGCACTACCAACCCCTCACGCCGGCGGGCATCGGCTACCCCGAACTCTACCAGGTGCTCGCTGGGGAGGCGCACTACCTCCTCCAGCGAAAGGACCTCCGTGACATCGTCGTCGCCACCGCGAAGGCGGGTGAGTTCGTCCGCATCCCGCCCGGCTACGACCATCAATCCCGGGCAGGAGGATCCGCGTGACGGCGAACCCGGGTCTCGGCCGGGTTTTCGAGTGAGTATGCGCTCTACGAGCAGATGCAGGGCGGAGCGTATTATGAGATGGGGGGAGGCGTGTGGGTGCAGAACCCGCGCTATCCGGCGGTTCCTCCGGTACGGATGATTGCTGCCGGGGAGGTGCCGGAGCTCGGCATCAGGCATGGGAGGGGGATCTATGCGATGGTGTCGCAGCGGGAGGATCTGATGTATCTGAATACGCCGGAGAAGGTGGTGTGCTATACAATCCCGGCCGGGGTTGCCCTGCCGGTATAGGGCCGGTCATTCGCTCATCCCTGTAGCGGATGGGGCGGTGCGATGAGGATTGTGAGGCAGGATTTAGGCGCTGGCGGGGATAAAGGGAGGGCGACTGAAGGCATGGATGATCGAAGGAACGCCACGATCTGATGACTTCATAATCAGCGCACATTTTTGATGAGTGAGTGTGACAGGAATGTGATAGTCACATTCCTGATCACATTTGATGTACCTCTGATAGACGTACCTTGGCTGATGACGGAGGTATGCGGCCGCCATGCCGGCTGTCCGCAATTGTCCGGATACTGCTATCAGGATCCGGGGCAGTTTCTCTGATTTATGGCAGTTTCGTCCGTTGATTACAGGTTTTGCACATCTCCTTCAGTCAGGGTTCCGTCCGCGATTGTCCGCGATTGTCCGCAATGACCGGAATGACGGATTGAGCAGATATCGCCGCAGCCTCCCCTCCCGTTTCACGGCAATGATACCCATTTCGGCAAGCGTGGAGAGATCGCGCCGGGCTGTCCGTGTGGTGCATCCGTAGATGTTTCCGTACTCCTCTGTCGATATGGACGGATGGGTCTTGAGGTACTCGAGAACACCCCGCTGCCGCTCGTTCAGCAGATCTGGGTGTTCCAGAAGCACGTTGAGTGTTGAGCGCGTAAAGGTGACGACGAAATCACTGCCGGTCTCCCGGAACTCGGGTTCCGGGAGGCCGTCCCGTCTGCATGCGGCGATCATACTGAGTGTACCCGAGCCCCACTGCTCTATATATCCGGCAAAGAACAGGAGTCTTGCGAGGGTTTTGTTTCGCGGTCGCGAGGCATGCTCGACTCTCAGGAGATCCACCGTGACGCCGTCCGGGAGTTTGCCTGGACTCCAGATCTGCACCCTGCTATCGAAGAACCGGATCTGGACGTTGCCGGAGACAGCGTAGTCACGATGGCAGACGGCGTTGATCACCGCTTCCCGCAGAGCATCCGGTGGATACTCCCAGTGCTCCTCCCGCTGCATCTTTCCCGGGGAAACCCATGCAGCCTTCTGGGCCGTCTCTTCGATGAACTTGCCGGCATCCACAATGACCTGGTCGATCCTGCCACGCAAAACCCTCATGGAGACGTTCCCCGGTGCGTACGGCATCTTGACGGCGATTCCTTCCATACCCGGTGGGTGAAGGTTCCTCTCTCCTTGAGCGAGGCGAATATGACCGGCACGGACAATCAGTAAACCACGTCTATAGAAGGGTGTACCAGAGTGAGAAAATCTACCCGGTTAAAATCCCGGTCGTTTGTTGCGAAATAGTCGATATGGTGCTTGCGTGCAGACGCAGCATGAAGTGCGTCAGAGAATAACAGCCCGTACTGTTGCGAGATGTGGAGCGTATCGATCAGGATATCCGAGGTGTCGAGGACTATGAGATTGTACTGTTCCAGTACTTCCCTGGTTATGGTATATGGAGTACTTAATGTGCTCAAAATCTCCGGGTGTTTCTTGCTATAGGCGATCGCTTCTCGTGGTGAGAGATGCTTCTCAATATATATCTGGGTGAGAAGGGCTTTGTGGAAGAACTCGTCAATGACAGTGGAGTTGATATAACCCGTAATACGTTCAGCCTGCATCGTTTCGAGAAGTGTTTCGCATGACGGAGAGAAATTGCGTGTTGGTATAGGCGTAGAGGAGGATATTGGTGTCAAGAAATACCGACCCCTCCTTCAATTCGGATATGTTCATCAGTACAGCTCTTCAAGATCTTTTTCGGCGAGTTTCAGGATATATTCTTCAGGGGCATAGAGTTTTGTCATCTTTTTAGGCCGGTTTTTCAACCTGACTATCACTTTCTCTTCCCCATTTTTCAGAGGTTGATCGAGCTGGATTGTCATATTATTGATCAATGTTCCATCGACCTCTACAGGCATCGTACCACTCCGTGGATCACTATTAGGATCGAGGAGTATAAAGGATTCCTCCACACCATTGCCACGACCCTCGAGAACGTGCCTGAGGGGTAGCGGGTGCTGTGTTGCACAATTCCCCAAGGATCCACGGCCGGCCCGCTGCCGGAGCACGCTGAGCACCCGGGTCTTCGCCGCCTCCCGGTCGGGGTGGCCCGGTGCCATGAGCCGCCGGTGGAATTCCGGGTGAAGAACCCAATAAGTGCCACGTCCAGTCCCGCCTCGATCCAGATAGCCCCGCACAAGTCTCGCCTTTGCCAGAGGCCGGCAGTGGTCAATAGTGCCGCTATGGTGTTCCTCACGGGAGCGGGGGATGTGATCCGCGGAATGGCTATATAGTGTCATAGCCAATCCTCACGTGGAGGGATCACATGTCAGATACTCGTCTCCGCTACACAGTCCTTATGGAGCAGAATGAGGAAGGGGGGTACACCGTAACGGTGCCGTCCCTCCCGGGATGTATCAGTGAGGGGTCTACCTGGGAAGAGGCGCTGGCACAGATCGAGGAGGCGATCACGGGGTATATCGAGGTAGCCCGGAAGCTCGGTAAGCCGATTCCGGTCGAAGTATCCGTGCCTCTGAATACGAGCAACGCAGGGACATGAAACTCCCGAGAACCACCGGGGAGAAGGTCGTTAAAGCCCTGAAAAAAGCCGGCTTTGAGGCGGTCGGTATCCGGGGCAGCCACCATTACCTTCACCATGCACAGCGCGGCGTTATCGTCACGGTTCCTGTGCACTCCGGGAAGATACTCGCTCCAAAGACGCTTCAGGCGATACTATTCCAGGCCGGGATCTCGCCTGATGAGTTCAGGGCGCTCTTGTAGCCATTTCTCCACCCTTTCTGTTGTGGGCCTCCTGCCTCCCGGAACCATGAGGATTTCGTAATCCGCAGATACTCATCCCTTCTGTTTGTCCTTTCTGTGAGGTCGGAGCAGCCGCTCTCGCCAGTCGGCCTACATCTGCAACCGGCCCCTCCGGGTTAAGCAATCTTTAAATACCACGATTTCCAGCCCGTTCCGCCCGAATTTCGACCCTCACAGATGCCCACAGACGGCCGATCCCGGGGCGAGCCATACTCAACACCCTTGAGAAATTACTCGGCCTCATATCGCCGCTATAACCTCGCTATCCTGCCGTATTTCGGCCATCCGTGGTCATTTCGCCGATTTTTTTGGGAGCCCGATTTCGCGATCCGTGTTCGCCCGTAAAATCGGAAAATACCCGCAATTCGGGCTCGTTTTGATCGCGAGTGAGGGCGCCTCTTTCACCGGGCACCGGGATGCCGATCCCGGACGGTACGTGGTGGTTGCAGAACAGGGGTGTTCCCCTGCGGTGCCCCCCTCTCGCGCCGGCGACTCCGGGAAAATACTATCGAACAGGGCCGGAGCCGGCCCCGGGATGGCAGGCGAGTATTCTGTCCTTTATCGAAGCCCGCCTGCAGATCACTGCTGCACCCAGCCGCACAGCCCCGCAAACGGGTGCACCAGAGCCGGATCGTGCACAGTGATTACCCGCCACAGCAGAACATGGGTCGATGAGCAGCCACTGGCCCGGCGTACTCCCCGACCCCTGCGAACCCCGGGCGACATGCGGTGCGTGCTGGCGAGCCCGGACGCCGCCGGCACCACGCCCCTGTACTACATGTACCGCGACCTCGCCCTCTCCGAGGACGGTTCGCCGGTGGCTCGCCGAGCAGAACGTCCGGTTCGATATCACCGTCATTCCCCCGGGCGCTGTCGGCGGGGAGTACGTCAAGACCAAGGGGCACTACCATCCCCTCACGCCGGCGGGCATCGGCTACCCCGAACTCTACCAGGTGCTGGCCGGCGAGGCGCACTACCTCCTCCAGCGCAAGAACCTTCGTGACGTTGTCGTCGTCACGGCGAAGGCGGGGGAGTTCGTCCTCATCCCGCCCGGCTACGGGCACGTGACCGTCAATCCCGGGAAGGAGAACCTCGTGATGGCGAACCCGGGTCTCGGCCGGGTTCGCGAGCGAGTATGCGCTCTATGAGCAGATGCGGGGTGGAGCCTACTACGAGATGGAAGGTGGGGTCTGGGTGCGGAACCTGCGGTATCCGGGGTTTCCTCCGATGCGGGTGATTGCGGCGGAAGAGGTGCCGGCGCTCGGCATCAGGCATGGGAGGGGGATCTACGAGATGGTGGTGCAGCGGGAGGATCTCTCGTATCTGAATGCTCCGGAGAAGGTGTTCTGCTGCACAATCCCGGCCGGGGCCATCTTGCCGGTATAGCTCATTCGCTTGTGTTACTGGCATAGTAGAACCGTTCGCTTTCATCTGCACCTCGCGTAGCATGCCTTCCCGGGAAGGCTATCAGGATGACCGGGAAGAAGGCCGCCTGAGGAGTTCGGTCTCACGAGACGAACCTGGATGTGAAGTGGATCTGCAAAATTCTGCAGTGGATTGAGCGGTGTGATGAGGATTGCGAGGCCCGGATTTGGGTACTTGGAGGGCTGGCAGGCGAGGAGCGGAGATCTTCAACGATCAGCGCCGGGGCCGGCGGGATGGTGGCGGAGGCGAGGAGATAGAACTGCAGGGGACTCTCCGGGGGGTACATCCGCCGGACACGGGATCAGTCAGCATCGGCACCTCTCCCGCTTGAGAGATCGCTTGCCTCTCTTTCCAGATATCTCCTCCCCTTTTCGGTCAGGCAGTATTTTTGTGTCGGGCTTCGGGGTGAATCCGGCTGCGTCATCTCAACAAACCCTGCCTGAATCGCCGGTTTCAGGTAATCGTACAGGAATGTGGGACGGTGCTTGAGTCCCAGACAGTGCATTGCATCTTTCGTCCTCAGTGGCTCCTTCATCAGACAGATCATGAGGGCATATACTTGTTCGGTTACTTGTTCGGTTACTTGTTCTTCAGCCTCTTTTCCAGTTTTGTGCGGCATTCCGGGCGGGATGTTCTCCGCAAGAAAAACAGTAAACCGAACTTTCATCCCGATCTCTTCAATCACAGGCTCGGGCAGGTTTTGCCTCTCTGCCTCGTCCAGAATGCGGCGAAACCCGCTACCCCACTGCTCGATCAGACCCAGTTCCCGGAACACGCGAGCTATGACGCGGTTGCGAATCTTAGATACACCCTGCCTCACATCCTCGATGGTCATGCCCGGAAGCAGAATTCCTGGATTTTCTATCTCTACCCGGTCGTCATAGATGGCAACCCGGAGGGGTGCACCGATCTGGGAATAATCGGCATGCACTATAGCGTTGATGGCCGCTTCGCGCACAATGGTCATGGGAATGCTCCAGACATCGCGACGGCGAATTTCCGATAGATCCGCCCCCCTCATCGCATGTTTTTTGATAAACTCAATGACACGCTCGACGGCAATAGGCAGATGTTCATGAATCTCGGTATGATCAAAGATGACATTCTTTGTCGTGCCTGCAAAACGTCCGCATTGTATCCAGGCATCAGGAAAATGCCCTTCGCGATCTCTTCCGAAGAGCAGCACCGCGCCGATGGTCGGAACAAGTCTCCCCTGCAGCGGTGTCAGCAGTTTTAGCGTGAGCATCTCCTTTTCGCTGAGTTCTCGCTGTCCTGCAAAGAGCGCCCGGGCAACTGTCAGATCCAGCGCATCGGCGGTCAGTTCGGGCAGGGGCAGTTCGTCGAAGGCCGTTCCTCGAGCACTGCGCTCCAGTTCTGCGATCAGTTCTTTATCGGCTTTCCTGTTTGTTGAACCAAGGCGGACGTACACACCGTCGGCAGGACCTTCTTTCCGTATCCAATGAGGTCGGGAACCGCTGGGGTACACCTCCACCGCGAGCAGGGTTTTGTCCTCAACAGCGATCAGTTCCACATTGGGCACAAGCCGCGGCTCGATACTGTCAGCAATAAGATTGCACAATCGTTCTTCCTCATCCAGCGGGCTTGCAACTCCCAGTACCTCTTTTGAACCGTCTTCCACTCCGATAAACAGACGTCCCCCGGCCGTGTTGGCAAACGCAACCAGTGTCTTGAGGATATTCCTGGGAGACGAAAGGTCTTGCTTGAACTCCAGCGTTTTACCTTCAGGCATTGAGAGCAGCTGGGTGACCGGGAGATTCATGGGACCTCCTTTAGGGTGACCATGCCCGTTTTTCGTTTGCCATCTCCGGAATGGGATAGTGCCATCACCTGAACGGTTTGCATTACTGCGCCATTAATCTGAGGGTTACCGGATGGACGTGATCGAAACAGACGGGCGACCGCTCTTCCCTGAGGCCGGAGCAATAACGGCATGGTAAGCGTTATTTTGTCTCAGGAATTTTCAGGTACGGCCCTCGTGGTCAGCCTTTTTCCCTTCGATCCCCAACTCTCATCCGGGAGGGTACCGGGATGATGGGGGGATATGACCACTTGAGAGCCCGGTCATACAGAAAAACTTGCATGTAAATCGGATCTGCCGGTTGCGATGTTCCGTCTGGAGCGGAGCTCGAGAAGACGGAAGGTCTTCGAGTGCGGGAGGTTCTCGACGTTCAGCGCCGGGATGGGGGGGCAGCGACCGTGAAGGTATTGGGCAGGGGGTGAAGGGAGGGTGACCGAAGGCATGGATGGTCGAAGGAGTGCCACGATAGGATGACTTCACAATCCGCGCACATTTTCGATGTGAATAGACCGGAATGTGAAGTTACCGTCCTGATCACATTTGCTTCACGCGATAAGTATACGTCCCCCCTTTTTCCTTCAATGCCAGCCTGCGGTTCGTCTTTTGGAGTTGTTACACTTTTCGGACTTCATGATTGAGTGGTCGATCAGGCGAGATCGCCCGGTATCCCAAGAACGTCGTCTGCTTCAAAGAGTCTTGCCATACAGTGTAGCAGAGACTGCTGCATATCAAAAGATATATCTCTGCCGGTTCTCTACTCATAAATTACTACAGAATGCCGCAAAAAACCGAAAACTGGGTGCCCGAAACAGGGAGTGCGTGAGGAGAAGGCAGGAGATATGATCGCAAAGAATAACCATGAGATCAGAGATCCGATCTACGCGTTCGTCCATATGGACTCGGGTGAGCGGCAGGTTCTGAACTCCGCACCGGTCCAACGCCTTCGCCATATCCATCAACTTGCATTGACCAGCTCGGTCTATCCGGGTGCAACCCACAGACGGTTCGAACACTCGCTCGGCGTCATGGAACTGGCAACCCGGATCTATAACTCCGTTATGGAAAACGGATCTGCCGATATCTTGGATATCGACGGTGAGTACGAGAAGACGTATTATCAGCGTGTTTTGAGACTGGCCGCTCTTGTCCACGATATCGGCCATGCGCCCTTCTCCCATGCTTCAGAGGACCTTTTTCCTCGGAACTGCGATCACGAGCTGATGACGCTCCGGCTCATCGAGAGTGAAGAGATGGAGAAACTCTGGAGGAAGCTGAAAGTCCAGACAGAGGATGTGGCAAAACTCGCCCTTGGGCCGAAGCATTACACAAAGGATATCTTTTCAAACACGGAAGCAATCCTCTCGGAGATCATTACGGGAGACACCTTCGGCGCCGATCGGATGGACTATCTTCTGCGGGATTCGCACCATACCGGGGTCGCATACGGCAGGTTCGACCACTATCGCCTGATAGAGACTCTCACAGTTCTCCCGAAAGCTTATGAAGACGGATCGACGGAGCCTGCCCTCGGCGTGGAGGGCGGGGGGCTTCAATCGGCAGAAGCACTCCTGCTTGCTCGCTACTTTATGTTCAGCCAGTTATACTTTCACCCCGTCCGGCGCATCTATGATATCCATCTGAAAGAGTTCTTACGTGCATGGCTTGACGGGGGCTGGTTCCCGACGAACGTCGCGGAACATCTCGATCTCACCGACAACGAGGTGATGTCTGCTATCTGGAAAGCCAGCAGAGACCCGGGGCTTCCCGGGCATGACGCCGCACAGAGGATCGTGATGCGAAACCATTACCGGGTGTTGTATACACGAAACCCGAACGATATCCTGAAGAACAGGGAGGCGGGACTTGCTATCTATGCGGCGGCATGTGCAGAGTTCGGCGAGGAGAACGTACGTCACGACAGACCGAAGAAATCGGCAGGGCGCGTGATCTTCCCCGTCCTCGAACTCGATGAGAGGATTGTCTCTTCCCTCTCAAAGTCCGATACCCTTCAGCATGTACCTGAAGCGGCGGCGGATACGGTCTATATCCGCTCGACGCTGCTCGATGCCGGGAGAAGATGGCTGAACAAATACCGCGAAAGTATTATTGAATCTGCATTGAAATTGGAGGACGAACTATGAAACAGATACAGAGGGACGGACTGCTGTTCGAACTCATAGACGAGCTCACGAAGTACGGAAGCTGGTGCGGCGAGACGCATATCCAGAAAGCTGCTTATTTCCTCGAAGAGATGCTGGGCGTATCCCTGGGGCTCCCGTACATTCTGTACAAGCACGGCCCCTTCTCCTTCGATCTCTCGGACGAACTGGCATCGATGCGGGCCGATGCCCTCCTCGCATGGGAGATCAGACCCGGACCGTACGGAAACACCCTCAAGACGACGCGGGAGAGCGAGAGGTTAAAGGCGAACGTACCCCGGACGCTGGAGAGGTACCGGCCCGCAATAACCTTTGTTGCCCGGAAGTTCGGACAGAAGGGAGTGAAGGACCTCGAGAAGATCTCGACGGCACTGTACGTGACGAAAACGATGCAGGGCGAGGGTTGCGACGCCAGGGCACGGCAGATCGTCGGACTGAAACCTCATATCTCATTCGATGAGGCGAAAGAGGCGGTTCGCTTCGTCGACGAGATGATGGCGGAAGCGGAGCCGGTGATCAGGAGCGTTGCGGGAGAGACGGTCTGAGCTTCCGGGATGACGAGCAAGTGACCACTCGCTTTACAATGATTCTGCCTGGTTCATCAAGGGTGAAGATTACATACAGTTCCCCTTATGGCCTTTTGTTTGGATTAGAACGGAATAATGGCAGTGCATCGTAGAGAGGTTTCTTAAATTCTTTTATTTTCCTTTCACCTTCTTCGTGCCATAATAGAAACTGTGGTAATGTTATTAAGACAGGCCTGGGGTTTTTATTGGAAACGCTCGCATCGAATATGATGTTTCCAATAGGAGTTACGCAGAACTCTTGCTCCTCCGCTCAGAGCGCATATTTCGGATCGTGCACGTACTCCGTGATCGCTGTCTTCACAATGTCCCATTTCGCCTGATAGATGGTAATATCCTGCCGTTGCTGCACCGCCTCCAGCCGGATATATGCCCGGAGTGAGCAGTTAATGTGATTGCGTTGACCGGCCTCCTTGCGGATTTTACAATCCTCGACACAGCAGAGTTCCTTCAACGCCCGGTGAAAATTCTCGATCGACCAGCAGATCGCCTGCAGGTTCCTTCGATCGGTCAGATCCATGGTGAGACAATTGGTCGCCCAATACTGGTCTTTCCCGGTTTTGTTGACGGTATGAAACACTTTCACGAACCCATACTTCTTCATATGGACAACCATGCCGTCGTCAGGAACTTCAAGCGTTTCTACCGGTCGGTTCTCCGTATCATCCGGATTGACCATCCGGTTCTTTTTGATCCGGGTAAACCACTGCCACCCCAATCGGTCGAGGCATTTCAGGTTGTCAATGCCCGAATACCAGCTGTCAAACAGAACAAATGCAGGCTGAAATCCCCGTGCTGCGGCAGTCTTGAGCATCGCCCGGAGATGATCGTTCTTGGTGAGGTGGTCGGTGTCGAAGTCGTAGATCCGGTAATCCACCGGATATGTATGCTCGCCGTCGGTCCAGACCAGGGTAACGAGACCAATCCCTTTGATGACCTGATGCTGGTTGCCGCTCCACTGGTAGTAGGTCAGCGCCATCTTCTCGGAATGGACTTTATCGAGGACGGTATCGTCGACAATGAGCCAGCCGGTGCGTTTCTCGATGAACGGTTCAACCTCCTCCCAGAGCGTCTCCGGGGGTAAGGACTGTCGTGTGAGAAAGCGGTTGAACGTATCATGCGTCACTACAAAACCGTCTTTGCAAAAGCATTCGGCGGCTTTGACGCAGGAGACATCGCACTGGGCAGCTACGAGAAAGTTAATGTAATCTCTGTCTGATATCCGGGAAGGACGAACCACGGAAATATATTCAGTGATTATTATATATTTATCTTTGGGTGCATGGACGGAAGCGCGTAACTCCTATCCAATAGAAAGATCTGATATCTTCAATTCGGGATTACTCATCTCGAATACCCAGACGTACTGAGGGACATCGGCTCTTGAGAAGGTATTTGTGATCTGCTCTGGATATTTTGTTCTATCTGTAAACCAAAATTTCACTCTCTGTGAACGCATTAGATATGCCCTATAGATGATTTTTCCATCTGCAATTATTCCACGGATTTTGTCGTCGAATAATGCAATTGTTTCTACCGTCTTGGTCAGCAAAAGTCTAACGAAATTGTAGTGATACGTGTTTTCCGGAAGTATAACAACCGCTTCTAACAGGCACGTGTCGATGAAGTCTCGCGGAATTGTTATGAACGGGGATGCACTTACATCGTGTACAATAAAAGTATCTATTTCCCCGTTATCATCCAAAGTATGTCCGATTGCGACAACAGCATGGCAATCATCGGGCGGATTTCCGCTGTCATGCTCGGTGGCAGGGTAACCTGGAATATTCAATAGATCTGCGTACTTAAATACTAGATAAACGGGTATCTCCGATTCGATGTAGGGGTATAACACACTAGAATCCATCAGATTGTAGTTCTTTTTCTCCCGCCATATGTGATCGTACAGATGCTTCAACTTACATTCTTGCTTGCATTCGCCACTTTCGAACTTTCTTTCTATGTCGTCGTATAAGTCCTGTTTACAATTTCCATAGTAATAGTAATAGGAATAGCCCAGTTTTTCGATTAAGCGGTCAAAATCACGAGCCTCTATCGGTCTACTGCCGTTCTTTTTCGGTAGGTTGTCGATTATTTCGTAAAGGGAGAGATACTGCCTGCCCAACTCGTTGGAAAGAGACGTAAATATTATCCACATGCTCGCCGGAGCACACCAGGACAGCCGTTGATCGGGGATAATGTAAGGAACTGTCCTGATCACCGGATCGCTAAAATCATCGGATTTATACATCTTCTGACATGTTACGAAAAAATTTTCCTTCTCCGGGATCGGAAGGAAAGCATCGCTGACTGTCGGCGAGATTGGTCGAAAGTCGATATGCCCTATGTGCCTGTGACGGCTATATGAGTCATGATTGGAAGATGAAATATCTACATACCATCTCGTGGCTGCCAGATGGGCTCTGTTTAAAGATTCGGAATCGAGATCAACTATCTTTTGCGAGAAGAGTTTCTTTTCTGCTTCCCACTCTTTACAATTAACAGAATGAATAACCAAGCTTTTTCTTAATTGCCCGTCGTACGACGTTTCGGAGATCCGATTCAGGATTGATTCAGCCTGAGAAACGAACGATTCGTTATATCGACCCATACCTGGTCAATCGGTTGGGAGTGAATAACGAATTGCGTTACTCTGCCATTCCATCATGTTATCGAACAGGTCCCAGCAATCCTGATTTAATTCATCGAATAATTTATTTTTATCCAGGTATCTTTTATCCGATAATTGAAGTTCAGATTCCAGAACAATTTCAAGCCATACACACTTGACAGGAAAGCCTGTTTGATTTTCGGTGTTCACTCTATCAGGTGTATGATTGGCCACCTTTCCCATAACCAATCAACCTGATATTTTGATTTTGCTCTTTTTAGCCAGACCTTCCTCGATCTCTTTCTCCAGCTGTTTGGTCTCTTTTTTTCCCCGGATAATATTTGCATATGAAGCTTTAATCGGGAGGAAAGTTGCCCGGTTGCTTTGTGTCATAAGTACCATCATATCATTTTATGATATATAACCATATTCATTTGCCTCAAAAGGGCTGCCGTAAAAGGTCCTCTCGACGCATGCATTACGGACATTTGGCTAATTCGGCCGCTCAAATAAATTAATCTGCTGTATTGTTATCATGGATGGGTTCGTCGTACTGTTGCAGTTGCCAAGCCACGGACAGGCACCGTGCACCAAAAAGGACAGTGTGAATATTCCGATCAACTCGACGATCAGGATAGCAACAAGGGCGATATACACCTTGTTATAGAACTCGAGATCACGATCGAGATCTTTGAGGAACAGCCACCCTTTGATAATGACCAGCGTCGTAATTACAAAGACCGGGTACGTAACGAAAAGGCTGGAATCATTCAGTAAGCCGTTATTAAAGGAATAAAAGAGACCTACGGGGAGGAAAAATGCCGATATCCCGCCAAAAGCCAGGCCCACCCGTATCCAGTTCAATAGCCGTTTGGGAACGTCGTGCCTGTGCGTAACTCTCAGCGTCCGCTTTGCGGCATCGCCCTTAAACGAAAGATATGCGCGCCTTCCGCTTTTATGGCCGACCAATACCCTCTCTCGGACAAGCCTCATGAGTTCGTCCTTATCGAGTTCCGCTCCGTCCCGGTCGACTATGTCCACAGTGTCATCGAAGTCGAAATGCTCTGCCGCCTCGATTATTACGTAGGAATTTACCTGGTCAGCCATTTCAAAGTGAAATCTGACATACTTCGCGTTTTCATATTTGGCTTCCTCGTCATCATTCGAAGAGGGAGAGAAGTTCTGAAATGTGATGGTGCGTCGAGACCGTGGCTTTAACTCCCGGTTTTGCGGCAGATAGATGTTGATGAGATAGTCCGAACAACCTTCCCGTCCTGCTTCCTGTGCCTTTGCGAATTCCAGAAGTTCGCCGTTCGTATCGGTGATCTTTAAAAAAGGCTTGTACTCCCCGAGATCATACTGTATAATATTAATACACTCTGTATCTTCATTCGAGAACGTGATCTCGCTTATTGCCGTGTACGACGAAAGCGTTTCGAACCGAAAGAGATAACGAACCCTCTCAATCTTTGTCTTAACATATTCTTCAGCCATACCACGCGACCCGGTTAAATCCTGAGAAGGCTATCCCATATCAATGGAAAGAGGCGTTCTCATAAATATCTTCTTATTTCCGGTTGTGGAAACGCCCCCAATCGCAAAATGGGTCGTTTTGCCTATCAGATGGGTGAACGGAGATGATATGAGCCGTAACGCCCCTGGTATGAGTTAAAGAGACGTGACAACCGAACATATCAGCGGCGATTGTCCTCAACCGGCCCATCCGAGTGAAGCAATCTATAAATAGCAGTATTTCCGCCCCGTTCCACCGAAATTTTGACCCGCACAGAAGCCCGCAGATGGCCGATCCCGAGGTGAGCCATACTCAACATCCTTGAAATATTATCCTCGATCATATCGTCGCTATGGCCTCGCGATTCTGTCGTTTTTCGGCTATCCGGCGCCGTTTGTCCGGTTTTTTCGAAGGCCTGATTTCGCGATCCGGGATCGCCGCTAAAATCGGAAAATAGGCGTAATACGGGCTTGTTTTGTTCGCGGGAGAGGGCGTTTCTTCGGCCGGGCAGCGGATGAGGGCCTCCACCTCTCTGGCCGGAGGGGCGGCCCCTCCAGCCCCCTCCCTCGATGCGATATCTCTGTGAATGTCCGTGCTCGCAGGTCTGCCCCTGGTGCACATCTTTTCTGCTGATTGATCCGGGAAGAGTGCTTCGATCCGGATCGATCTCTCCATCTGCGGACAGGTTTGGAACGTGCTCGATGAGTACCAGCTCCGTCTGGGAGTATTCCGCCGAACTAGCTGGAAAAGGGTGATCCGGCCATTTGGTGCAGCAGGGACATGCCCTCCCCGCGCCCACTGTGCATCTTCCACGATCAGCATCCCGGACTTCAGGAGCGCACCCCATCTGTCTGCGAAGCTCACCTGTGGATCACTGCTGCACCCAGCCGCACAGCCCCGCAAACGGGTGCACCAGAGCCGGATCGTGCACAGTGATTACCCGCCACAGCAGGACATGGATCGATGAACCACCACTGGCCCGGCGTACTCCCCGACCCCTGCGAACCCCCGGGCGACATGCGGTGCGTGCTGGCGAACCCGGACGCCGCCGGCACCGCACCCCTGTACTATATGTACCGCGACCTCGCCCTCTCCGAAGACGGTTCGCCGGTGGCTCGCGGAGCAAAACGTCCGGTTCGCCGTCACCGTCATTCCCCCGGGCGCTGTCGGCGGGGAGTGCGTCACGGCCAAGGGGCACATCTGCTCGCGCCGGCGGGCATCGGCTACCCCGAGCTCTACCAGGTGCTGGCCGGCGAGGCGCACTACCTTCTCCAGCGAAAAGATCTCAGTGACGGTGTCGTCGTCACGGCGAAGGTGGGGGAGTTCGTCCTCATCCCGCCCGGCTACGGGCACGTGACGATCAACCCCGGGCAGGAGGACCTCGTGATGGCGAACCCGGGTCTCGGCCGGGTTTGCGAGCGAGTATGCGCTCTACGAGCAGATGCGAGGAGGAGCATACTACGAGATGGAAGGTGGGGTCTGGGTGCGGAATACGCGGTATCCGGCGGTTACTTCGGTGCGGGTGGTTGCTGCCGGGGAGGTGCCGGAGCTCGGCATTAGGCATGGCAGGGAGATCTATGAACTGGTGTCGCAGCGGGAGGATCTGGCGTATCTGAATGCGCCGGAGAAGATCCCGGACGAATTCTGCGAAGCGTAGATTAATCGGCTTCACTCTCTGCCGGGGTCGTTCTCGGCACGTGTGGTCGACGAGTTCCTCATGAAGCCAGCCCCTGGTAACTATCGTTTCTTTTCGATGCGGTATGGTGCGCGTTTTGTGAATTCGGGGAAAATTTTTCCCTGAAAGATGAAGTGCAGTTCACGGACGGAATCGCAGATATCACCTGTTCCACGGCAGAAGGATGCCGCTTCCCATTTTTGCCGCGCTTTTCCGGAACAGGTGATTTCAGAATCCTTATGTGCCCCTCGCAGAAAATGGTAAACAGAAATTTTTCGCTGATCTGGATATCGGTTTTTGGGTGAATACGTATGGATATAGGGGTTATTGGCGTCGGGGCGATGGGGAAGAACCATGCCCGGATTTATTCGGAACTGAAGTCTGTCAGTTCGTTGTACATTTTCGATCTCAACACGGCGGCGGCGACGGAGCTTGGCAGGCGCTACGATGCCACGGTCTGTGCCGGCCTTGACGAGATGCTGCGCCGGGTGGATGCGGTGAGCGTCTGCGTCCCCACGCGTTTCCACGCTTCGGTCGCATCGGATGTGCTCGGCCACGGCGTGGCGATGCTGCTTGAAAAGCCGATCTGCTCGACGGCGGAGCAGAGCCGGGAGCTTCTCGCAGAGATCCCGGAGGATCTCACGGTCGGGGTCGGGCACATCGAGCGGTTCAACCCGATCGTCGGGGAGATCCAGAAGATCATGCGCGATCCCCTCTACGTGGAGTTCAAGCGGCACAACCCCGCCTCCGGGCGGATCACGGACGCCTCGGTCGTCGAGGACCTGATGATCCACGACATCGACATCATGCGCAACGTCCTCTTCGACGGCGACTACGCCCTCTCCAGCGTCGGCACCACGGACGTCTGCAGTGCTCTCTTCACCTTCGACGGAACGCCGGTCTACCTCTCGGCCAGCCGGAAATCCTCGAAGAAGATCCGGTCGGTCTACATCGAGCAGGAGGACATGACGATCGAGGGCGACTTCATGACCCAGGAGGTCTACGTCCACCGAAAGCCCGAGCAGTATGCCTCCGAGGACGAGCGTTACGTCCAGGAGAATATCATCGAGAAGGTGCTCGTCAACAAGGTCGAACCCCTGAAGGTCGAGCTCGCGACCTTCCTCGACTGCGCAAAGCAGCATAAACCGTTCCCGATCACCCCCGACCAGGCGGCGACGAACCTCGCGATCTGCGAAGCAATTATTCAATCATTTTAGGCAGGCATTCCCATGACATCTCCACTCCAGGCACGGATCGATAAGAAAGGACCCATCAAAACCATCGGCGTCATCGGCATGGGCTACGTCGGGATTCCGGCGGCGGTGCTCTTCGCCGACGTCCTGCACTTTGAAAAGGTCTACGGCTTCCAGCGCGACTCGCCCTCCTCCGGCTACAAGATAGATATGCTCAACCGGGGCGAGTCTCCCCTCGATCCCGACGAGCCGGAACTCGCCGACCTGATCCGAAAAACCGTGGACGCGGGTACGTTCCGGTGCACCTCGGATTTCGCGAAGATCGCCGAGTGCGACGCCGTCGCCCTCGCGATCCAGACGCCGTTTGCGAACCCGAAAGATCTGATCCCGGACTTCCGGCCGCTCGAGGAGGGGCTCCGGCACGCCGGGAAGCACCTCACCGAGGGCACGCTCGTCGTCCTCGAGTCGACGATCACGCCCGGCACGACGACCGGCATGGCGCGGCAGATCCTGGAAGAGGAGTCCGGGCTCGTCGCCGGCGTCGACTTCGCCCTCGCCCACGCCCCCGAGCGGGTGATGGTCGGTCGGCTGCTCCGGAATATCCGGGAGCACGACCGGATCGTCGGCGGGATTGACCCGGTCTCGACAGAGCGGGCGATCGAGCTCTACGCACCGGTGCTGACGCTTGGAAAGATCATCCCGATGACCGCGACCGCGGCCGAGGTGACCAAGACCGCCGAGAACGCCTTCCGCGACCTGCAGATCGCCGCCGCGAACCAGCTGGCGCTACACTGCGAGGCGATGGGCGTCAACGTCTACGATGTCCGCGCCGGGGTCGACTCCCTGAAGGGCGAGGGGATCACCCGGGCGGTCCTCTGGCCGGGCGCCGGGGTCGGCGGCCACTGCCTGACGAAGGATACCTGGCACCTCGAACGCGGAGCGCAGATGATGGGCGGGGCGCTGACGTATCCGCACGGCGCCGAGTCGGTCTTCGGCGTTGCCCGGGCGGTCAACGACTTCATGCCCCGGCACATGTACAACCTGACCGTGCAGGCGCTGCACCGTGCGGGCGTCCGGCTCTCCCAGGCCACCGTGGCCATCCTCGGCTGGGCGTTCATCCAGAACTCGGCCGACGCCCGCAACACCCCTGCCGAGCCCTACCGCGACCTCTTGAGAAAGGCCGGGGTGCGGGTAAGAGTTCACGATCCCTTCGTCGCCGACGAGCCCGGTCTTGCCGTCCTGCGGGAGATCGAGGATGCTCTCCGGGACGCGGACGCGATCGCGATCTTCGCCGGCCACGACCTCTACTCCCGGCTCGATCCGGCCATCGTGAAGGCGCTGACCGGCAGCACCCACCCGGCAATGATCGACGGGAGGAACGTGATCGATCCGGATGCGTTCATCGCCGCCGGGTTCGTCTACAAGGGGATCGGCCGGGGCGACAAGAACAGCCATCCGATTGTGGAGTGAGTACATGACGATCCCCATTGCACAACCGGATCTCGGCGAAGAGGAGATCGCCGCCGTCGCAGAGGTGATCCGCTCGGGCATGATCGCCTCCGGCCCGAAGGTCGCTGAGTTCGAGCGCCGGTTCGCCGACTACTGCGGCACGGAGTATGCAATCGCGACCAGCAACGGTACGACCTCCCTGCACGCAGGGATGCTCGCGGCCGGGATCGGGCCTGGTGACGAGGTGATCGTCCCGGCGTTCACCTTCTTCGCGACGGCGAGCAGCGTCTCTATGTGCGGCGCAACGCCGGTCTTCGCCGACGTCGATGAGTGGACGTTCAACCTCGATCCCGCCTCGGTGCTCGAAGCCATCACCCCGAAGACGAAGGCAATCATGGGCGTCCACCTCTTCGGCCAGCCGTTCGATGTTGACGCCGTCCAGGAGATCTGCGACGACCACAATATCCTTCTCTTCGAGGACGCCGCCCAGGCGCACGGTGCGGAGTACCACGGCAGGCGCGTCGGCGGCCTCGGCGGCCTCGGCACCTTCGGGTCGTTCTCCTTCTACCCCACGAAGAACATGACGACCGGCGAGGGTGGGATGGTGACCACGAACGATCCCGAGATCGCGAGAAAGACTCGGCTGCTCGTCAACCACGGCCAGGCCGAGAAGTACCTCCACACCGCCATCGGCTACAACTTCCGGATGACCGATATCGGCGCCGCCATCGGCCTCGTGCAGCTCGGGAAACTCGAAGGGTTCAACGAGCGGAGGACCGCAAACGCCCGCTACTACGACGAGCACCTCACGGCGCCGGGCGTTGTTACGCCGTATGTTGCGCCCGGCGGGCGGCATGTGTACCACCAGTACGTCGCAACCGTCGGCGACGAATGCCCTCTTACAAGGGACGAACTGATGGCCTACCTCGGTCGGCAGGGAGTCGGATCCGCGGTGCACTACCCGATACCGGTCCAGGATCAGCCGGTATACCGCGCAGGACAGGACGCCGTGAAATGCCCGGTCTCGTCGCAGCTGGCCCGGCAGGTATTGAGCCTCCCGGTGCACCCGGGTATCGGTATCAAGGAGCTTGAACAGGTCTGTGACGCCGTGAACAGGGTGAAGGAGGCCGGCAGGTGAAGATTGTCTCTGTCGTCGGCGCCCGCCCGCAGTTCATCAAGTGTGCTCCGGTTTCAAGGGAGCTCCGGCGCCGGCACGAGGAAGTCCTCGTCCATACCGGCCAGCACTACGATCACGGGATGTCGGATGTCTTCTTTGAAGAGCTCAGCATCCCGAAGCCCGACTACAACCTGCATATCGGCTCCGGAAACCAGGGGCAGCAGACCGGGGCGATGCTCGCCGCAATCGAGGATGTCCTGCTGAAGGAGAAGCCTGACTGGGTGCTCGTCTACGGTGACACGAACTCGACGCTTGCAGGTGCTCTTGCGGCTGCGAAACTCCATATCCCGGTGGCTCATGTCGAGGCGGGCCTCCGGAGTTTCGACCGCGCCATGCCGGAGGAGATCAATCGGGTGCTGACTGATCACGTGTCAGACCTGCTCTTCTGCCCGACGGAGACGGCAGTGAAAAATCTCGCGGCCGAGGGCATAACCCGGGGCGTGCACCATGTTGGCGATGTGATGCTGGACGCGCTCCTCTACAACCGGACGATCGCAGAGGAGCGCTCACAGATCCTCGCCACGCTCGATCTCACCGAGAAGGGCTACCTCGTTGCGACGGTGCACCGGCAGAGCAACACCGACGATCCACGGGCACTCGGTAGTATCGTGGACGCCTTCACCGCCCTCGACGAACCGCTCGTCCTCCCGCTGCACCCCCGGACCGCGAAGTACCTCCGGGAGTACAACCTCTACGACCGGCTCGCCGCCGCGCCGCACGTCCGCATCGTCGAACCGCTCGGCTACCTCGATATGCTCCAGCTGCTCGCCGGCGCCCGGCTCGTCCTCACCGACTCGGGCGGGGTGCAGAAGGAGGCCTACATGCTCGAGGTGCCCTGCGTCACCCTCCGGGAGAATACCGAGTGGGTGGAGACGGTCGAGGATGGCTGGAACGTCCTCGTCGGAACCGATACGGCAGCGATCACCGATGCGATCCGCGGCTTTGCCCCGTCCGGGAAGCAGCGTGCCGCCTTCGGAGATGGGGGCGCGAGCCGGAGGATAACGGAGATTGTGAGGGATTATGATGGTGGCAATGGGGTTAAAAGTGTATGCAAACCCTCTGTTCAGCGATAGAATGAATTTGACTATGTCAACAGTATTATATAATGGGGATTTCCTATGATTCAGAATTTACTGAAAGAAAAGATCGTCTGTGTCGTTGGCCTTGGATATGTCGGCTATCCGCTTGCTGAAACGTTCTCACAGCACGTTACAACGATCGGCTTTGATATCGATGCAAACAAGATACGGGCAATCAACGAGAACCCGAAGAGCACCATTCTCGCCACGACCGACCCGTCAGAGATTCGACGGGCAGATTTTGTTATCATCGCTGTACCCACCCCGGTGACGAAGGCCAAAGATCCGGATCTCTCGTATGTCCGTTCTGCGGCCGAGGTCGTGGGACGAAATCTCAAGAGAGGGGCTATCGTCGTCTTCGAGTCCACCGTGTACCCTGGAGTGACCGAAGAGGTCGTTCAGCCGATTCTTGAGTGTGAGTCCGGCTTTACCTGCGGTAAAGACTTCAAGATAGGTTACTCTCCTGAGCGGATAAATCCCGGTGACGACGCCCACACTCTGAATAAAATCACCAAGATTGTCTCCGGCATGGATGCAGAGACTGCAGAGACCCTTGCCACTCTGTACAGCATGGTCACCACGGTTTTTGTGGCAAAGGATATCAGGACGGCAGAAGCTGCGAAAGTAATCGAGAACGTCCAGCGCGACCTCAACATCGCCCTGATGAACGAACTTTCGATTATTTTCAGCAAGATGGGGCTTGACACCCGGGCCGTGCTCGAAGCCGCCGGGACGAAGTGGAACTTTCACCAGTATCGCCCTGGGCTTGTCGGTGGCCACTGTATCCCGGTCGACCCCTACTACCTAGTCTACAAGGCTGAAGAGCTTGGCTACCATCCACAGGTGATTCTCGCTGGCCGAGCGATTAACGACTCGATGCCCCGGCAGGTTGCCCAGATTGCGATTAAAGGGTTGAATGAGGCAGGGAAGGTCATCAAGGGTTCAAAGGTTCTGATCATGGGTCTGACCTATAAGGAAAATGTTCCCGACACCCGTGAGAGCCCTGTGGAGGAGATCGTCAGGGAGCTTGAAGAATTCCATATTGACGTATATGGCTACGACCCGCTCCTCGGGCCCGCGGAGATCGGACACTTCGGTGCAAAGCCACTAGCGAAACTCGATGGGCAGACCACGCAGACAGACTGCATCATCATTAACAGCCCTCACGATGCGTTTAGATCTCTGGTATTTCGAGATCTACTGGCACTCTGCAACGGCAAACTGGTTCTTGTGGATGTAACAGGACTGTTCAGGAACGATGCTACCATTCGGAACAGGTGTTACTATCGGACTCTTTAAGAGATGCTACTTGAGACTGGAAGAGTTATTCTGATAGAAATGATGGGATATACGTATTGCATTTTATCTCTGTTATCTTCACTTGGATGCTCTTGCTCATGGGATTTATTGGTAGTGACCGGAACAGAACCTATGTAAGTCAATCCCTGTTACTTGTTGTGAGGCAATGAGTTTGAAGCAAAATATTATGATGATGGAACTGCTTCAGCAGGATACCAATATCTGGGATCTCTTTGCTAGGAATGAGGAGTATGACCTTGGCCTCCGTGACGGCTTCGATCGTTTCCCCCATTATATGAGTTCGCACCGAAACCCCTTCGAGCCCAGTGTATCAGAGTACCTGCACGAACGCGGCTATCGAATTGAGTTTCCGGGGGGTCAACCTTTTGCTGTTTGTCTGACTCATGATATCAATTTGGTCTATCGGTCTGCCCTTGCCAAAGGATACGGCACCTTAAAATCCCTTAGAATGGGAGATGTCCGGAATGGCCTTCAAACAGCTACTCAGATCCGATCAAGAAAGCTTCCGCTACACAATTTTCGGGAGATTAGGCCCTTGAGGAGGAATATGATGCTCAGTCGAGTTTCTACTCCCCCGCCCCGGGAACTGGGACTATTCCTATGACATCAGGGATCTCGAGGGAGAGATCGGGATGATCGCCGACGCAGGCTGGGAGGCCGGCCTCCACGGAGGCCACCAGGCCTACTGCGACCCCGCAGCCCTGGAAATTGAGACGAAGCGACTGGAGGCGGTCATCGGCTGGTCGATTGTCGGCTACCGGAATCACTTGCTCAGGTTCCTGATCCCGGAGACCTGGGAGCACCTCAATCGTGCTGGGTTCCGATATGAGACTACTTTCGGATATCCCGACTGCATCGGGTTCGGGTACGGGATGTTCTATCCCTTCAAGCCATATGACCTCCAGGCCGGTTGCCAGATCGATATCCTTGAGATCCCTCTGACGATCATGGACGGCACGCTCAACCGGTACATGCGGCTTGACGCCGGAAGGGTCTTTGTTTTGGGGGGGGTCACTCGCCGCCTCATCAATGCGACAGAGCGTTGCCACGGGGTTATCACCATCCTCTGGCACAAAATTACCTGGAAGGGGAGTGACTGAAGTTTGTATGAGAAGGCGCTGCGATAACTGCAGGGAGGGGGGGCGTGGATGACGAGTGGTGAAGAACTAATGAACTGTGTAGCGTTTCACTGACTATTGGATATATGGATGAAACTACATACTTGAGGGTAGCACTTATGGGGTTCTATTTACGGAGTTGAGAGGCAGATGACTATTGAGGGGATATCAAGATTTGCAGTAATTGGCGCTGGAAACGTTGGAAAGGCTATGGCAGCGCATTTGTCTATTTTAGGATACGAGGTAAACCTTTTCAACCGAACAGAAGAGAATATTCTCCCTTTAAAAAAGGATAATGAAATAAGTGTATCTGGAGTAATTGAAGGGCGTGCAAAAATTGGTCTAATTACTTCTGATATTCGTAAGGCTATTGAAAATGTAGATATTATCATGGTGACGACCCCTGCATCAGGGCATAAAGAGATTGCAGATCTACTTGGGCCAAATTTACGTAAAGATCAAATTGTCGTGTTGAACCCGGGGAGAACGCTGGGGGCACTTAAATTTTCTCACATTTTGCACAAATACAAAAAAGAAAATGTTGTGTCTGAAACTCAAACAATACTGTATACTACAAGATTCTGTGATATGAAATCAGAAATATTTGCCATAAAACGTAGGGTGCCACTCGCTGCTTTTCCGGCGTGCAGGACAGAAGAAATACTTGATTTGTTTAAAGATATTTATCCGGAATTCACTGGGGCAAAGGATTCCCTTGAAACAGGGCTTGCAAATGTAGGTGCAATACTGCATCCAACGCCAACTCTCCTGAATATAGGATGGATTGAAAACAGTAAGACCCCTTTTAAATATTATTATGAGGGGATAACGCCATCGATTGCAGGATATCTTGAGTCAATTGATCGTGAAAGAGTCACGGTTGCACATGCCCTCGGCTACAATATTCCTTCGGTAACAGAGTGGCTCCACGAGGCATATGGAATCATTGGTCGGGATCTTTACGAAACCTTACAAAATAATGAGGCTTATCAAAAGATAGATGCCCCTCAAAAGATCAGACATCGATATATTTATGAGGATATCCCAACGGGTCTGGTCCCGATCTCCTCAATCGGCAATAGGATGCGGATTCCAACCCCTCATATTAATGCTGTTATAGAATTAGCTTCGAATATTACCAATACTAACTTCTGGCAGTGCGGGAGAACGCTTGACAACTGTGGGTTTTCTGATATGACGATGGAAGATTTAATCGATTATATTTATTATGGTAAAGGATAGTAATAATGCTTAGTTTAAGACCATTAGATTATTAAGAGAGTGATATTCAATTAGGTGGTAATATGCACAATAAAATTCTTGCTGCAACTATTGGCGATTGCATTCATACGATGAGTCTGATGAAATATTTATCTATAGCAGAGGAACTTGAATTTGAAGCTAATTTCATTGGATCCGCCCTGTCTATTGATACAATTATCCGGGAAATTGAAATCTGGAAACCTGATATCGTAGTATTAAGCTATCGATTGACTCCGTCTGTAGCTCGAGAATTGTTCTCAGAATTAAAAAGCCGCTTGAAAGGGACACAGTATGATAATTTGATATTTATATTAGGTGGAACCAATCCTGTTTTGAGCGAAGCTCAATCTTTTGGGCTATTTAAATTTATGTTCTCAGAGGTTACTCCTGAATGTTCTGCAATACAATTTCTTAATGGAGGTGCAAATAATCAAACTGGTTCTTACACCTATCAAACTGATCTTGTCATGCGGATCGAGCAAAGCTATCCGATGCCACTGATTAGACATCATTTTGGTTTACCCTCAGTGGAGGAGACTATTGAGGGTGTACGGAGAATTGCAGAATCTCAAGTAATTGATATCATTTCAATAGGTCCTGATCAGAACGCACAGGAACACTTTTTCCGACCGGAGAGTATGAATCCACACTCAGACGGGGCCGGAGGCGTACCTTTAAGGAAGTCAACCGATCTGTCAGATATCTATCAAGCATCCCGGTGCGGTAATTATCCCCTTGTAAGATGTTATGCTGGCACAAATGATCTGACCAGATGGGCTGACATGCTGGCAGAAACCATTCATGTCGCATGGGGAGCAATTCCAATAACATGGTATAGTGAATTGGATGGAAGGTCGTCAAGACCGCTGGTTCAAGCTATTAAAGAAAATCAAGACGCTATTGCTTATTATGCATCGAAAGGTATTCCAGTTGAAATAAATGAATCGCATCAATGGGCACTGAGAAATACATCTGATATTATTGAGGTTGCGACAGCATACATTGCTACATATAATGCCAAGAATCTAGGTGTTAAGCATTATATAATGCAATATATGCTTAATACCCCCCCTGGCATTTCTCTTGAAATGGATATTGCCAAGATGCTTGCGAAAATCGAGCTTATTGAATCATTACATGATGATAATTTTACATCGTATCGGATGATAAGGACTGGTTTGGCAAGCCTCAGTTCCGACCCGGATGTCGCAAAAGGCCAATTAGCATCATCAATAACCATTTCAATGGCACTTAAGCCACATATTGTTCATGTAGTTGGCTTCTCTGAAGGAGACCATCTTGCATCGCCAAAAGATGTGATTGAAAGTTGTAAGATTGCACGAGGTGTAATCAGCAATTGTTTAAATGGATTGCCAAATATTCTTGAAATACCTAATATTGTTCAAAGGAGGGCAGAAATTCTTAGAGAAACAAAGGTATTGCTAGATGCCATTAGAGATCTGTCAGACGGCGATACAGATCCTTTATTAGATCCAAGTCTACTTGCACGGGCCATTGCAATAGGTTTCCTTGATGCGCCGTTACTCAAAGGCAGAACAGCAGCAAAGGGAAATCTTACAACTAGATTAATCAATGGTGCATGTCAGGCAGTGGAACCAAATAGCGGAGAGGTTCTCGATGAGAAAAATAGATTGAACTTGTTAAGTAAATAAATTATAATCTAATCCATATCTTTATACTTTAATTTCTTTAGTCTATGTAATGGTTTGCTAAAGAATTTAAAAGCATGAACCAATCCTGGAAGTGGGTCGGTCCAGGACTCTATAGCAAATACCTTTTTCCCTCGGGTTGACCTTAACCATTCAGTCAAACTAATTGCATATTCTGTGTAACCAATTTTCCTGAATAGAAAAATTGGGAAGAAAAAGTCTTTTAGGAAGATCATCCATACTTTCCCGTCTTCTGATGCTGAAGGTAATTCAAATGGTTCTCCTAATATATCTGAATATGCAATATAAGGAAGATTAATACCAGACATATAGACTGAATAGTTCCACATGCCAGGTCTTGGGTTTATTTCAACGAGTTTGAATATTTGATCTCTCTCATCTTTTTTAAATTCAGTATTTGCAATACCGTAATATCTCAATGCTTTTATTAATTTTACTCCTAAATCGTACACTTCAGGATCATTTTTTACGCGGCCTGATATAATTGTTCCAGCATCTGGTGGATATTGTCTAATTTTATATCCGGTAGAATATGCAACAATGTCGGCATTACTATTGGAATACGAAGTGATAGTATAGAGATTCGTAATAGGACCTATAATGAGCTCCTGAAGAATTAGCGGTACATTGTCTAATCCTTTCTCAATTATTATTTTCTTCCAATGCATCATTTGCGCATAATTAGAAATTGTAATATTCGGTGATCTTGATCCCAGTTTTTCCTTAAACCCTATGTTAATCTCAGGCTTTATAATGCAAGGGAAATGTATCTCGTTTGCTAGTGCATCGATCTCTAAAATATTATTAATAAAATATGTTTTTGCACATGGAATCCCATTATTTTGAGCAACTTCGTACAATTTTCGCTTATTCCAGCATTTTTCAATGATCTCCCATTCAGACATAGGATACAAATAATATTTGGAGAGTGTTTCTCTGTATTTACTTATCGTGACTAGCCAGACGTCGCCAGCGGCAAATAGCACCCCCTTTTGTGGGAGATTCTTTCCAAGGTCAATTAAGTAGTGAATAAAATCTTCCTCTGAAATCTCTGGATCTGGGCAGAGGTGTGATATACAGTATTTAGAATAGAAGGGCAATGACTTATGTTTATCCAAGTAAATGGTGGGTATTCCGACGTGTCCAAAGCTTCGTACTAGACCAAGACCATTGACATTACCTCCCAAAATTATGGGACTCGGTTTATTTAGCGTCTTAATTTTGTTGCTATCCAATTTCTCACCTCATGATTACATAGTATTTGATTGTTGTAATTTAGAACATTCCCTTTAAAACAGTAGCGTATAGATCTTTGAGGATTGCGATTAACTTGCCCCTCCCCCCGGATACTGTCATCAGCGGTGTAGATTTGTACACTTTCGACGGTGTAAAAGTGTACACCTGCGAACCCTCAAGCACGTTCTTGAAGGTCGTGGCAATGTTCACTGTGGTGGAATTTTTCGTGATCCGAGACTTGCATCATCAGGGGCTGAACATCAGCCAGATCTCACGCTAGACCGTCGAATAGGGGCATAGGATTACTCCCACACCCCCTTCTCAGAACGGAGCGTGCGACTTTCACTGCCGTGTTGAATAACTCCGGTCACTCGACCACAAAAGTGAAGGTGACGGCCGCCCCTGCCGCCCCTCCATGGTCAAGAAAGAACGCTGGGGACGACCGTCTCCTGACACTCGCGACTGGAGTATATATAATGACCGGCTGGTCAAGCGCGGTGAGTTCTATCTCTCGCTTGACTTCCTCCGCCAGTGGGACGACCTGCTTGCGGAGATGAACGCCGGCAAGCGCGGTCGTCCGTATCAGTATCCGGAACCGTTCATTGCGTGGATGGCCTGCATCCACGTCTTCCTCCTGATGCCCTACCGCCAGATGGAGGGCTTTGTCCGGAGCCTTGCGGCGTTCATTCCCCATCTCACGGCAGCAGACTACACCACGCTCTTCCGCCGGATCCAGCAGATGGATCTCTCCCTGAAGGTCACTCCCGAGCTCCTCGCTGAAGACGTGATCATCGCCGTCGACAGCACCGGGATCACCGTTACAAATCGGGGTGAGTGGATGCGGGAGAAGTGGAAGGTCAGACGCGGGTGGATAAAAGTCCACGTGCGACAAGAGGCTGTATCGGGGATTGCGGGTCAATCCGCCGCCCTATCCGTTTGGGGTGTCCCTACTGTGGCATGCGCTCCCGGCAACGGGAGGGTGTGAAGCCCACGGGACAACGTGGAGAAGAGCGGAACCCTGATTCGCTCAATCTGCAAGGGAAAAGGCGCCATGGGGAAGCAAACGCTGAATCATCGAAAGGACCGTCATGATCGACAAGCGAAAGCAGGGTGAATCACGCTTGAACCAAAAGGTACGGAGCCCGGCTATCACTGATGTGTACACAGGATGGCAGACGGACGGAGCGGTTCCCGGTCTACAGATGGCCCCTACAGCGTCACTAAGTATCCTCGATATGGAACTTGGAAACCCGTATCCGCCCCTCATCAGAGGTATGGAGGCCGTGAGACCGACAAACGGCGGAGACGGAACAGGATGTCCCAAGAAGCGAATGCCTACCGGTAACCGGCAGGATAGAGGCACCTGCCTCGACCTGAAAGGGTGCAGACGTGGGACAGGTGTTTCACAGCAAAGAAGGGAGGTATACCCGTGAAAGTATGTCGTTCAACGACGCCGAATGGCGAGAAGCATACTGACAAGGAACTCGCCCGGCAATGGAACTCCATTGACTGGGACACAGTGAGATCCGACGTTAACAGGCTACAGACCCGAATTGCAAAGGCAACGCAAGAAGGAAAATGGAATCTGGTAAAACGACTCAGTTACTTGCTGACGCATTCACGCTCGGCCAAACTGTATGCAGTACGGATTGTCACGCAGAACAAGGGAAAACGTACCCCGGGTGTTGACGGCGACCTCTGGACAACTGCATCAGCCAAGATGCGGGCTGCCCTCAGCCTCACCGATAAACAGTACCGGGCGCAACCACTCCGCCGTGTCTACATCCCAAAACCCGGGAAGACGACGAAACGCCCCATCTCCATCCCGACCATGTACGACCGGGCAATGCAAGCGCTCTACGCACTGGCCCTCCAGCCGGTAGCGGAAACGACGGCAGACCCTCGTTCGTTCGGGTTTCGGCTCTTCCGGTGTGCGCAGGATGCATCTCGCTATGCATTCACCTGCCTCGGGAGCAAGGGCTCGACCCCATGGATTCTGGAAGGCGACATCAAAGGGTGTTTCGACACCATCGCCCACGACTGGCTCATGAAGAATATCCCGATTAACCGGTCGGTGCTGACCCAGTTCTTGAGAGCCGGATTCATCTTCGAGAGAGCGCTGTATCCAACGGACAAAGGCACGCCGCAAGGCGGGCTAATATCGCCCCTCCTCGCCAACATGACGCTTGACGGGATGGAGAAGACTCTCGCCGCACGATTCCCGAAGGTGAACGTGCACTTCATCCGCTATGCCGATGACTTTTTGGTCACCGCTCCGACAAAGGAAATAGCGGAGGAAGCCTGCAACAGCATCCAAGCGTTTCTTGCAGAACGGGGTCTCGAACTGTCCGCAGAGAAGACGGTGATTACCCATATTGACGACGGTTTCGACTTTCTTGGATACAATTTCCGAAAATATAAAGGAACGCTCCTGGTAAAGCCGTCCCGGAAGTCAATCAAGGCAATCACAGAGAAGATCAAGGCGATCGTCAAAAAGGCACGAGCCTGGACACAGGATCAACTGATACGGGCTCTGAACCCAGTAATCAGGGGATGGGCCAACTATCACCGCCACAACGCAGCCAAAGAGACGTTCCGAAGACTGGACGCCTATGTCTGGGCGGTCACCTGGAAGTGGGGCAAACGACGACACCCGAACAAAGGGTTCAAGTGGATAGCCCGCAAGTACTGGCACGCAGTAGGAACACGGAATTGGGTGTTCCGGACAAACGAGAATACGCTGCAATTGTTCTCTGACATCACGATTAAACGACATGTCATGCCGAAACTGAACGCGAACCCATACCTCGACAGAAACTATTTCCTTGACAGGCGGGAACGCATGCAGAGGCAGACGCCCTGGATTCAAACCAGACTATCTTTCTTCGCGTTGCCGCCCGATACTCGGGTAGTGGAACGCGTGAGCGTACTGCGGTGAAAACCGCACGGTGCGTTCTTGGAAGGGGGGGAGGTGGTAACACCTTCTCCCTATTCGACGCGATGATCGATGTCGAGAGCAATCAGGTTCTCGGTCTGGAGATCACTGACGAGTCGGTGCAGGATGACCGGATGTTCACCCCGCTCCTTGAGCAAGCCATAGAACACTGCGGTGAGGAGCACCCAGTATACCGGGTGCTCGGCGATGGTGCATACGATAGAAACGATATCTTCAACCTCCTCGAGAAACGGGGCATCCAGTCCGGGATCAAGACCCGGAACGATGCCGCAACCCATTCCACGGGGTCACCCTACCGAGCCGAGTGCGTCAGAGATCGCATCAGAATGGGTGGCTATCGGATGTGGTCATGGATAACCACCTACGGCATGCGATGGAAGGTCGAAGGGAACTTCTCCAGTTTCAAACGGATCTTCGGGGAGGGAGTCCGGGCAACGTCCCACGAGGGCATGTTCCGCGAGATCAGGATGAAAGTGAACTGCTACAACATGCTGGTTGCTGCGATGGCCTGAGCGAAGCCGACGCAGGAAGACCCGGCAGGGAACCCGTGGGGAATTGTGCAACACGGCACTTTCACCGCACTCCGCTCAAGCACTTCACAACCCGAATGTCGGGCGGCAGTATGCGAAAAGTGATAATCGCGTCTGGCTCCAGGGCGTCTGCTTTCTCAGTCTCTTCTTTCTGGCGAGGAAGTAGTTTCTGTCCAGATAGGGATTTGCATCGAGTTTCACCATGGAGTGTCTGCGAACCTTCGTGTCGGCAAATCGGACGAGTTTTTCTGCATCTGTCCTGAAGACCCAGTTGTTCGTGCCTTCGGAATGCCAGTATCGCCGTGCAACCCACGTGTGGTTTTTGTTCGAGTGTCTCCGTTTTGCCCACTTCCAGAGCATGTTCCAGAGGATGGCGTCCAGCCGCTGGTATGTCTGTTTCGCCACGACGTGGCGATGGTAGTTGGCCCACCCCATGATGACCGGGTTCAGTGCTCGTATCAGATCTTCTTGCGTCCAGGCGGCGCCTTTGTGAATGATCTCTCGGATCGATTCCGTGATCTTCTCGACGGATCTCCGCGAGGGTGTGCTGAGGAGCGTTCCCTGGTACTTCCGGAAACTCCAGCCGAGGAAATCGACTCCTTCGTCGATATGCGTGACCACGGTTTTCGACTCGGAGAGTTCGAGGCCTCTTTCGGCAAGGAATTTCCTGACATGCTCGCGGATGGCCTCTGCGACCTCCTTCGAGGGAGCAGTGATGAGAAAGTCATCGGCGTATCGAATGAAATGCACCTTCATCTTCGGGAACCGCTCGTCGAGGGTGCCTTCAATCCCGTCTAATGCCATATTGGCCAGAATCGGGGATATCAGCCCTCCTTGCGGAGTTCCCTTGTCCGTCGGGTAGAGTGCCTGTTCGAACACGAACCCTGCCTTGAGGAACTGTGTTATGACTGACTGCTCCAGAGGGATGTTCGCTTTCAGCCAGTCGTGGGAGATGTTGTCAAAGCAGCCCCGGATGTCTCCTTCCAGAATCCATGGAGCGGATTGCGGGTGGTGGAGGCAGAAGAATGCGTATTGTGCCGCATTTTGGGCACTCCGAAACAGCCGAAACCCGAATGACCGTTTGTCAGCACAGGTCTCCGCCACGGGCTGAAGGGCCAGCGCGTAGAGCGCCTGCATGGCCCGGTCGTGCATGGTCGGAATGGAGAGCGGGCGTTTGGTATCCTTCCCGGTCTCGGGATGTAGATACGTTTTAGTGGTTGCGCGCGATACTGGTTACTGGTAAGACTCAATGCAGCCCTCATCTTCTGAGAGGGGTCAGTCCAGCGTTCACCGTCGATTCCCGGGGTACGTGCGCCCCGGTTCTGCGTGACCGTTCTCACTGCAAGGAGTTTTGCAGAGTGCGAGCGGGTCAGCAGATACTGGAGTCGTTTCACGAGGTTCCATTTTCGTTCATCGGTAGCCTTTGCAATCCGGGTCTGTAGCCTGTTAACCGTGGTTCTCACTGTATCCCAGTCAATGGTGTTCCATTGTCGGGCGAGTTCCTTGTCAGTATGCTTCTCGCCGGTCGGCGTCGTTGAACGACATACTTTCACAGGTATACCTCCTTTCTTTGCCGTGAAGCACCGGGAGCAAGTCTGCACCCTTTCAGGTCGAGGCATCTGCCTCTATCCTGCCCATTACAGGCAGGCGTTCGCTTTTTGGGACATCCTTTTCCGCCTGCACCATTTGTTGGCCTCACGACCTCCATACCTCATTCGAGGGCTGCATGCGGGTTTCCAAGTTCTGAATTATGGATAATTGTGGATGTTTTAGGAGCCATCTCTAGGCCGGGAACCGTCCGTCCGTTCGTTATACCGTAAGGGTATCCAGTATAACCTGATTCCATACCGTTTTGGTTCAGGCGCAGTCTGGTTTCGCCTGTTCTCATCTAACGACCTTTTCGGTGATTCAGCGTTTGCTTCTCCATGACATCCTTTCCCTGGCAGATTGACCGGGTCAGACTCCCGGTGGTTTCCACGTTGTCCCGCAGGCTTCACACATTCCCGTTACCAGAAATGCATGCTGCGATAGGGATATCCCGAACGGAGGGGATAGCATTACGCAATCCATAGTACAGCTTCTTGTCGCACATCCTTACGATGGTTCACTCTTCAGTTCTCCGTAGCATCCCTACTCTAGCAATTTGTCCGGGGAAGGCTCCCGGAGTTCATCACATTGTCCCATGAGCTTCACACACTCCCGTTGCCAGGGGTGCATGTCATGGTAGAGTCATGCCGAAAGGAGGGCATGGCGTTTCGCAATCCGCGATACAGCTTTACATGTCGCACCAGTACTTCGCTAATTCTCTCCTTCCTCTCTTTCCCTTCATCAAGGATTCTCTCTCCGTTGCCTAAACTGGACACCGTGGCACGTGAATCCATCTGGCAATCCCCATTGCTCCCCGGATCGCCTCCCAAATTATACACATGGAGGACATCCTAAAATTATAAGACCTCTCAGATAATATTCCGGGTCATGGCCTTCCGGGAAATCGACGATGATCTCTGGGAGATCATCCAGAAATACCTCCCCCCAACGAAGCCACACATTGGCCGCCCGCGGCGTGACCCCCGCGGGCTGATCAACGGTATCCTGTACGTCCTGACCACCGGCTGCACCTGGCACGACGTGCCGGAGAAATACGGCACGAAATCGACGGTTCACCGCTACC
>NZ_VCYH01000008.1 GCF_030464345.1 Methanoculleus frigidifontis
GAACTATCCGTATCTCTCGGTGGAGACCTCGGTCAGTCCCGAGACGGTCGCGGTGAACGGGACGATCGATACCACCATCCGGCTGCGGGGCGACGGGTGGGCGCTTCAGCCCGATCCGATCGATGTGGTGCTGGTGATCGACCGGTCGGGAAGTATGCGCTACACAGATGTCAGCCCGTCGCGACTGGGTGCGGCGCAATCGGCGGCGCTAACCTTTATCGACCAGATGAGTTCTGTACGGGATCGGGTCGGTCTCGTTTCTTTTTCCTCTTCCACGACGAGGGACGATGATCTCACCTGTTCCTTTGAGACGGTGAAGAGCGATATTAACAGTCTCTCGCCCAACGGTGCTACACAGTTGCGGCGAGCCATCTATGAGGCGATCCTGATGGAGCAGGAGCAGGGAAGAGCCGAAGCCGTCAAAGCGGTAGTCGTCCTGACCGATGGCGACTGGAATTATGACGGCAGCCCGATCGGTCATGGAAAGGGGTATCCTGCGAACTCCTCCTGGGCCTATACGTTCAGCGGGAGCAGCCTAGAGCCGGACCACTACCGCTACTACGACGGCCTCGGCGGCACGCTCAAGTGGAAGTATACGTGGGGGGGAAATTATCTGTATTGCACCGATGGCGAGTGGACTAACCAGAACATGTCCCGGTTTGCCGATGCCAACGGAGTGAAACTCTATACAATAACCTTCGCTTACAACCCGAGCACGACGGTCCGGGATACGATGAGAGTTCTGGCAAACGCGACCGGAGGGTTCTACGAGCACGCGACCGATGGAACCCAGCTCACCGACATTTACCGACGCATCGCCGGCGAACTGAAGGTCGAAGCAGGCGTGAACACGACGATGGACGTCTGTTTCGAGAACGTGGAGGTGAACGGCACTCCGAAGAATGGCGCAGACGTCTTCGACTACGTCTACGCAGAGGATTATTCGACCCGCATCTGTAGTTACCGCACCTATCCCAACGGCACTACTGTTGATATGTTCCCTGAGTATACCCGGAGCGATGCTCAGAACTGGACAGGAGAAAACCCGGTACTGCATTTCGACGTCGGCACGGTGCGGCTGAACCAGACCTGGGAGACGACGTTCCGCCTGAAGGTGCTTGCGGACGGGAACATCAACGTCTTCGGTTCCGGTTCGACCATAATCTTCAACGACGGCACCGATACCCTCGACCTGCCGGACCTCTTCATCACGGCTATTCCCGACCTGAACAACACCGGCGTGGAGACGGGCTCGCTCGACATCGCGAACCTCCGCTGCACCGGGAGCGGGCCGTACCTGGACTTCCTGCCGCTCGCCTGGGATCTGACGTATACCGGGGCGGACGAGGTTACCGAGGATATCTACTGTCAGAACGACGGCGTTTCCTGGATCTACGCCGCCTCAAAGACACCTGAGATGGCGGGCGGCACGACAATCACCGAGAACTACCTGCTCGACGTGCGGCACCTTCCGCCCGGCACCTATACCGTCCGGGTGAGGGTGACGGCGCCCGATGCTCCGGTAGATCAGGAAACTCTGGCCGTCGTTGACCGGGTCGGCCCGAGTGAAAATTCAGTTTATATCCGGATCCAATAATCCTGCTTTTCGTTCCCCGTCGGGCAACGTCCATCTGCGAGATGGGGTGCTGCACGAAAGATCAATTCCCTTCGGGCAATGCTTCCTGCACCCTGCCTGCCTTGTTTTGAAAAATATTCTGCATGGGTCTGGGCACTCCGAATTCTTTTTAATCCGGATAAATATCTTTTAAATCGTAAAAAGTCTATTCTAAAACGATATTTCTTATAGAAACTTATTAATATTATTATTCTGAACTAGTCCTAGGATGGGGCAACCTTGTCTGGGAGGCATATGAATATGAAATACTGGATCTTCGGCTGCCTGCTGCTCGGTGTCGTCATGCTGACATCTCCGGCAGGGGCTCAGGTACCCGATCAGGTCGGCATCACCGGCAGCACCGCATGGCTGGTCGCCGGCGGGGACGGGAGTGCAGAGATCACCGCCACGGTGCAGAACGGCAGCACCCCGCTTGCGGGGCTGGACGTCGCCTTCTCGGTCGATGCCGCATACGGCAGCATCACGCCGGCGACCGGCGTCACCGATGCGAACGGCCGGGCGACGGCGACGTTCACGCCCGGGACGCTGAGCGGGGACGCCCCGATCACCGTCCGGGTCACCTATCCCGGGGGAGAGATTGTCCGGGATTACCTGCAGCAGATCGACCACGCCGCACCCTATGCCCTCGCTGGTCTCTCGTATGCGTCCGAGGCGACGGTCGGCGAGGAGACGGATATCGTCGTCCGGCTGGCCGACCGCTACGGCAATCCGGTCGATGGCCGGAATGCGGCCGAGTCGGTCGTCTTCGGCGTCAGTTCGGCCGGGGGAACGGCCGGTTTTGTAAACGGCGAAGCATACGAAACTCCGGTTGCCGTTGCGGTGGACGCTGCAGGGGATGCGACCGGCACCCTGCGGGTCTGCGAGCGTGCCGGAGAGAATTTTATCGTCATCGATTCACCCGGACCGATCCCGGATACCTATATCTCCATTCTCGGGGTGGCGAACGGAACGCCCGCGAGCATCATCTCTGTCGTGTCGCCGTCGACGGGCTCGCCGCCCTCCGTGCCTGCCGACGGAACGAGCAACTTTTCGTTCACCTATACCCTCTACGACCGCTACGGCAACCCGACGGAGGGACAGCAGCTCCGGATCACCACCATGGGCGGCGAGGACGCGGTGCTGACGACGAGCTCATCCGGGCAGGTTGCGATCACCTACGGGCCAAAGGACACGACCGGAACGGTGACGATCACCGCAACCGCGGCGGCGAATGCGAGTGTGAGTGTTTCGCAGGAGGTCGCGTTCACCAGCACCGATCCGGTGAACATGCTGCTGACCGCAAGCCCGCAGACGATGCCGAGCCGGGATGCAAGACCCGATTCGGTCGCTCTCGTCCGGGCGAAAGTGATGGATATCAAGGGCAATCCGGTATCCGGCGAAGTTGTCGAGTTTGCCATTGCGAATATCGCCTGCGGCACCTCCGTTCTCGTCGAAGACCCGTACTTCACCTCCCCCTCCAAGCAGACGGCTTCGGCTCAGACAGACGAGGACGGGTATGCCACCGTCCGGTTCTATCCGGGCTCGTTCATAACGGACCGGGACAACCCGGCCTGGAACGGCACCGCCACGGGCACATGCACCGTCCGGGCAGAATGGGGCAATATAAGCCGGATGCTGGCGGTTTCGTGGAAGAATTATCCTTACCTCTCGGTAGAAACGTTTGTTGAGCCCGAGACGGTCGCGGTGAACGGGACGATCGATACCACCATCCGGCTGCGGGGCGACGGGTGGGCGCTCCAGCCCGACCCGATCGATGTGGTGCTGGTGATCGACCGGTCGGGGAGTATGGATGGCACCGATCTCTATCCGTCGCGGATGGCCGCCGCCAAGAATGCTGCGAATGAGTTTATCGGCCGGATGAATCTGGACACCCGGGATCGGGTGGCGCTGGTTTCCTTCGCATTCGATGCACGGCTGGATCAAGGACTGGTCGACGATGCTGGCGTAATCCAGTCGGCAGTCAACGCATTACATGCAAATGGTGCGACGAATATGCGACAGGCCTACTATGAGGCTATCAAATACCTCAAGGGCAATGGGAGGCCTGAAGCGGTGAAAGCGGTTATTCTGATGAGTGACGGCAACTGGAATTATCATGGCTCCCCCCTCGCGGCAGGAACCGGTTATCCGGACAGCGACACCTATCTGTCAACACGATATCCGTCGTATCCCGATGCAATTCTATCCGGGTATCCCTGGAGTGGAAGCAGTTACTCATTCAGCAGTGAAAAATACGAGTGGTACAGCGACCTCCCCGATCCGAAAGGTACATTGAACCGGTGGCTTAAATGGTATCGGTATGATCCTGTTAACGGAGACCGGTGGGGCAAGGTCTGCGATGATGGTCAGTTCACCAATCAGAATATGTCCGTATATGCAACCAGCGGTGATGCCGCTGAGAACGTGCGAATCTATAGTATCGGTTTTGCGTCAAATCTGGATGACAATGTTGAGCGCGATCTCACTGTGCTTTCGGAGGCAACCGGAGGCAAATACGTCTGGGCTGGAAATGAAGATGAGCTGCGACAAGTATACACCGACATCGCCGGAGAACTGAAGACCGAGGCCGGTGTCAATACTCAGATGAGCGTCTGTTTCGAGAATGTGGAGGTGAACGGCACTCCGAAGAATGGCGCAGACGTCTTCGACTACGTCTATGCAGAGGGCAGCTCGACCCGCATTTACAGTTTCAACAACACCGTCGACATTATCCCTGAGTATACCCGGGACGACACTTCCGCGTGGCAGAACGACCACACTCTCACCTTTAATGTCGGCACGGTGCGGTTGAACCAGACCTGGGAGACGACGTTCCGCCTGAAGGTGCTTGTCGATGGAAACATCAACGTCTTCGGTTCCGGTTCGACCATAACCTTCAACGACGGCACCGACACCCTTGACCTGCCTGACCTCTTCGTCACGGCCATTCCCGACCTGAACAACACCGGCGTGGGGACAGGCTCGCTCGACATCGCGAACCTCCGCTGCACCGGGAGCGGGCCGTACCTGGACTTCCTGCCGCTCGCCTGGGATCTGACGTATACCGGGGTGGACGAGGTTACCGAGGAGATCTACTGTCAGAACGACGGCGTTTCCTGGATCTACGCCGCTTCAAAGACGCCTGAGGTGGCGGGCGGCACGACGGTCACCGAGAACTACCTGCTCGATGTGCGGAACCTCCCTCCCGGCGAGTATTCCATCAGGGTGAAGGCGACGGCTCCCGATGCTCCGGCAGATCAGGAGACTCTGGATGTTGCGGACTGGGTCGGCCGGGGGGAGCGCCCGTATATCCGGATCCAATAATCCTGCTTTTCGTTCCCCGTCGGGCAACGTCCATCTGCGAGATGGGGTGCTGCACGAAAGATCAATTCCCTTCGGGCAATGCTTCCTGCACCCTGCCTGCCTTGTTTTGAAAAATATTCTGCATGAGATCCGACACTCCGAATCCTATTTAATCCGGATAAATATCTTTTAAATCGTAAAAAGTCTATTTTAAGACGATATTTGTGGTAGAAAGTTATTAATATTATTGTATGGAACTAGTCCTAGGATGGGGCAACCGTGTCTGGGAGGAGCATATGAATATGAAATACTGGATCTTCGGCTGCCTGCTGCTCGGTGTCGTCATGCTGACATCTCCGGCAGGGGCTCAGATCCCTGATCAGGTCGGCATAACCGGAAGTACGCCCTGGCTGGTCGCCGGCGGGGGGGAGCGTGCAACCATCTCTGTTGAGGTACTTGACGGCACCACCCCCCTTGCGGGGCTGGACGTCGCCTTCTCGGTCGACGCCGCGTACGGCAGCATCACGCCGGCGAGCGGCGTCACCGACGCGAACGGCCGGGCGACGGCGACGTTCACGCCCGGGACGCTGAGCGGGGACGCCCCGATCACCGTCCGGGTCACCTACCCCGACGGGGAGATTATCCAGGACTATCTGCAGCAGATCGATCATGCTGCGCCGTACAGCGTTGCCGGGATAGACTACGCAGCGGAAGTGCCCGTCGACACGACAACGAATGTAACCGTCCGGCTGGTCGACCGCTACGGCAACCCGATCGATAACCGGAACACGGCAGAATCGGTCATCTTCTCCGTCGGATCGGCTGACGGAACGGCCGGATTCGTGAGCGGTGAGGAGTGCGTCTCGACGGTCTCGCGGGAGGTGGACGGTGCCGGGGCGGCTCTCGCCGTCCTTCGGGTCGGCCAGCGTGCAGGTGACAACATTGTCGTGATTGATGTCCCCGATCCCCTTGTCGATCCGCCGTTTGTATCCATTCTCGGTGTGGCCGATGGAAACCCCGACAACATCGTCGGCTATGCCGAACCGAACCCGGCGGTGCTGCCGGCCGATGGCGAAAGTATGTTTTTCCTGACCTTTGTCGTGCGCGATCGGTATGGGAATGCAGTGCAGGATACACCTGTCAGCATCACAAACTCCCGTGGCGGTGAAGCGAACACGTTCCTCACGAATTCGCTCGGCCAGGTAACCCTCAGTTACGGGCCGACGGTGCGTATCGGGGAGGTGACCCTCACCGCAACCGCCGCCGAGAACGATTCGGTCTCTGCCGCTCGAACCGTCGAGTTCGTGAGCGACGATCCGGTAAACATGGTTCTCACCGCCAACCCCGAGGTGATGGCAAGCCGTGATGTGAACGATTCCATCTCCTCTATCATCCGGGCGAAAGTCGTGGATATCAGGGGCAACCCGGTTGAGAACGAACCTGTCTCGTTTGCTCTCCGGAATGTCGACATTGGTGGGTATACAGAGATCGCCTCGCCGGAACTGTCGTCGAGCGTCGCCGTCACCGACAGCAACGGGTATGCCGATATCACCTTCCGGCCCGGCGCCTTCACAAACGACATTCTCGATCCAGGTTTCAACAGCACCGCGAGCGGCACCTGTGAGGTCGCCGCCACGTGGGGGGAGATCACCCGGAACGTAACCCTCACCTGGAAGAACTACCCGTATCTCTCCATTGAAACCACCGTTGACCCGGAAAACGGGACAGTAGACGTGAACGAGACCATTGATGTCGGTATCCGCCTGCGCGGGGATGGGTGGGTGGTTCAGCAGATGCTGCCGCTCGATATCGTGCTCTGCATCGACCGCGGTGAGGATATGCTCCTGAACGATACCGCAAACAAGAAAGAAGGGTGGGATCGGATGATCTATGCCCGTGAGGCTGCCTGGAACTTCACTGAGTTCCTGGCGCTCGGGGACAACCGCGTGGGGCTGGTGACGTTCGGCGACATGTCTATCGATACCCTGCAGCATGCAGCCCCGGCGGAATTTGTCGACGGGTATGTCGACCTTATCAACCTCCCGAACACCTATAACTGGAAGAAGAATCTTGCCAAGGACGGCAACGCGAACGATGACGTGATAGCGGTGAATTCCTACTATCCCGGCAACGGCCGGATCCGGTACCTGGACTTTGCTGAGGTGGTCAAGCCCCTGGACAGCGGAACCTGGCTTGATATCAGGACATCTCTCTGGGACATCGTTCCGGCAAACAGGGAGAAGACCGGCGAGGCTACTGCCCCGCTTCGGAAAGGACTGCATGCCGCAATCAAGCACCTCGAAGTGAACGGCAGACCCGGGGCCGTCAAGGCCGTTGTCGTGCTGATGCAGAACAAGTACTGCTACTACGGCGATCCCTTCGGGCCGGAGAACGGCGGGAGCCCGATGGCCTGCGACCCCGACGATAAGAGCCTCGCTTCGGGAACGGCGGATTACTATGCGTTCGGCGACTGCGACGACGAGAACATGGCGGCGTATGCAAGCGCTCACGGCATCAAAATCTATCCGATCTACTACGCAAACAGCGGTTCGACATCCGAAGAGGACGTTCCCCGCGAACTGGCCGGTCAGACCGGCGGCCGGTACTTCATGGCCGAAGATTACTTCGAGCTTGAAGCGGCACTGCGGGATATCACCCTCCTGCTCCGCGATGAAGCCAGTGTGAACACGGAGATGGACGTTACGTTCGAGTCGGTGACGGTGAACAGCAATCCCGTGCCGGGCGACGATGCTTTCGCATACGTCTACGCGCCGCCGACCGACTCCACGCGGATTTACAGCTACAACCGGACGGCGACGATCATCCCGGCATACGCACGGGACGATACCCTGAACTGGACTGAAAACCAGACGCTGCACTTCGACGTCGGCACCATCCGGGTCGGCCAGATCTGGGAGACGAGCTTCCGGCTGCGCGTGCTCGAAGCGGGCAACATCGAGATCTTCGGGGAGAACTCGTATGTCACCTTCAACAACGGCACGGATACCGTGAAACTGCCGGCGCTGGCGATCACGGCGCTTCCGACAGGTGTATCCGCGCCCCTCGGCGTGGTAAACCTGAGCGTGGATGATCTGCAGTTCACCGGTGATCCGGCACGGCCGGTCTACGACCTTCTCCCGCTTGCCTGGAACGTGAACTACACCGGGGTGCATGAAGTTGCCGAAGACCTCTATTACCGGAGCGACGGGGTTTCATGGATCTACCTCTGCTCCAAGACTGCGGACAACACGACGACCGCTGATACCTATACGGTCGACGTGACCGACATGGCCGCAGGAGAGTACACCTTCAAAGTATACGCAACAGCCCCGGACGCACCGGACAGCGCGACGGTGCTCGCGGTGCCGGTGCGTGTCAAAGACTTGAGCCGCGCGTATATCCAGATCCGGTGAGAAGCGATCCTCACGTCTTTTCTTTTGATGCTGCCCCTTTCCGCTGCCCTGATCTGCTGCGGCATTTCTCCTGCAGAGCGGCCGGAAGCGGATGGAAGGTAGTGCCCTCCGAAACAACTGATACTACCTTTGTTGCGATCGCGTCCGGGTGTTCCCGATTGATTGCAACCCGGAGCACGGCTTTCCCCTGGGTATCGCCATGACTGCCCTCGCCCCTTGAGGGGCGGGGGAGGAGGCCGGAGGCCGGGTAGGGTGGGGTTGATAATGTCTGTGGATCTTCGGGGAGACGGGGGACCCCTCCCCGTCAGCCCCACCCTGGGGGCGATTAGCCACCACGGTCCACGGCATGAGGGCATGCTTTGAGATCACGTATCAGGTATATGCTGGAGCACTACCCGCTGGAATGAATACCTGTAGAGAAAAGCGACGGATCCAGCGGGAATCGAACCCGCGTCCTTGGGTTCGAAGCCCAAGAGGATATCCTCTACCCCATGGATCCCCACACCGTTTTCTATCAGAAGATATTAAGCGTTTTCTTGCAATTATTGTATAGAATGATCCTTTCAGCAAGTGAGATCTCCCGACGCCTCTCTGAGGGGAACCTCATCATCGACCCCTACAGCCGGGAATCCCAGCAGCCGGCATCGTATGATCTCCGTGTTGCGGAGGATACTGTCCTTCCGAAGGGTGCGTGCACGCTCGTCCATAGTATCGAGTGGGTTGAGCTGCCGACCGATGTCGCGGCGACCCTGCGGTGCAGGTCGTCATTTGCCCGGAGAGGAGTCCTCCTCGGTGGTGGCTTTGTGGATCCGGGTTTTCGCGGGCAATTGACGCTCTGCCTCGTCAACGCGGGGTCGGAGGACGTCTGCCTGGAGCAGGGAAACCGTGTGGTGCAGATGATCATGCAGACCGTGTTGAACGGCGATACGTTGTACCAGGGCAGATATCAGGACAGCAGGGGCACGGTGCAGACACGATGAGTATGTCAATTCGATCGGAACGCAAGTATCTCGAGATCCTGCGTATTCTCAAAGAGGCCCATGAGCCCATGGGTGCAAAGCGGCTGAGCGAGCTGATGGCGGAACGGGGTTTTATCCTGAGCGACAGGGCCGTGCAGTATTATCTCCGCTACCTCGACGAGATGGGGTTCACCGTCAAAGTAGGCAACCGTGGCCGCATCCTCACCGAAGAAGGCACTGCCGAGACCGAGAGCGCCCTGGTCGATGAACGGATCGGGTTTATCATATCGAAGCTGGAACGGCTTGCGTTCAGGAGCACCTTCGATCCGGTGACCTGCACCGGAAACCTTGCCTACAACCTGACGCTGGTGCCCGAAGCGGATCTCGACGGGGTGACCGGTGCATTCGATGAGGTTATCCGGGCGGAGTGCGGCTTTTTTGACTCGTACAGGGTGGTCGGCGACGACCCGAGGGTGCCGGACGGTCACGCGGGGATCATCACCATCTGCAGCGTTACGCTGGACGGCGTGCTGCAGAAGATGGGTATTCCGACACGCCTTGAGTATGCGGGAAGACTCGCCGTCAAAGAGGGGTCTGCTGCAGAGTTCGTCGATCTCATCGGATACCGGGGAACCAGCATCGACCCGCTACAGCTCTTCATATCCGCCGGCCTGACGGAGGTAAACCGCCTGGTGACCACGAACTGCGGGATCGCGCTGGCCAATATTCGTGAAGTTCCTCTTTCTGCCGAGGATCTGGTGAAGGAGACCATCAGGCTGATGATAGACAGTGGATTTGCCTTCCCCGAAGGTATCGGCATCGGGAAGTTCAATCTTCATCCGCACCCGTACCGCCTCCCGGTCGTGGCATTCAGCGGCATGAACCTCATCGCAAACGCCATCGAGAAGGGATATCAGATCAGGACGGAGATCGGCGCCGGGAATATACCATTCTCAAAAATGTCGGGTTCTATGTGATCCAGACGATACTATCGTCATCCGGATCGTCATCGCCTTTTCTCTCTTTTTTCTCCGGCTCCGGCTGCACGGTCTCGATGACGTTCAGCCTGCCGCGGGATGGGACCACTTCTTTCGGCCTTCCTCCCCCTCGCTCGAGCCCGCGCCCCGATCTGCCGAGGAGATCGTCCGACGGCCGTGGCTGCCGCGCCCCGATCCGCACCTCGCCGCCGGTGAACCCGTCGTCCCGGGCACGCGGCCCGGCACCTTTCATCGCGATGGCCTCTCCGGTCATGGTGCCGTCCTTCGGCCGCTGCACCTGCTTGACGGCTGCGGTGAATCCTCCGCCGGCGTCCAGCTCCTTCGGGGCATTGACGGTCTTCATCTCCTTGGGTCCGAAGGCTCCTTCCTTCGGTGCGGGGGTTGACGAGACGGCGGTCTGCCGGGTAATATCGATCTCTCGCTTCTGTTCACGCCCCGGGAGTATGATGGCATCGTCCCCGTCCCTCTGCGGAGCACGGGGAATGGTCTCGATCGTATCGTCCTTCGATTCGCCCCGGTTTTTGGATCCGGGAAGCGACAGCATCTCGTCCTTCTCATCAGCGGATGATCCCGTCATCTCGTCATCAGTCTCCTCGTAGTAGTATGGTTCCGTGGGTGTGAGGTCTTCTTCCGCCTCGTCCGGCCATCGGGACTCGTCATCTCCGGCACCGGCCGGTTCCGGCCGTCCCTCCTGCTGTTTCTTCTGGAGTTCCTCCTCGCGTTCCAGCTGATACTCCGTCCTGATCTCCTTCAGCTCTTCGACGCGTGGGATGTTGTGCAGACCCGAGAGCATGACGATGATCCCGACATATGCGGTGCTCTTCACCGGGTAGTCCCCCGAGCGCATCTCAAGGCCGGCGATGCTCCGGTCGATCCATTTGCGAACGGTCTGGAAGCCTTTCATGGAGAGTTCGGCCGATGGGCCGGCGATGAGCACCAGGGCTTTGTCGGCGCTCGTCAGGTCGGCGGGAATCGAGACCTCTTCGTAAACCGCTTTTTTCGCCAGCGAAACGATCCTGGCTGCTTTCTCGTGTGAACCCTCGATGAAGTACTTTGACGACCGCCAGCGGTTGAAGACGTCAAGCCAGCTTCTGGGAAGGGGCTCTGAGGCGTATCCGATCGAGACGTATCCGCTGTTTTTCAGGGTGTTGAGCACTTCCCCGGCATCCAGGACGACCTCCGCGACCTCCACCCCGGACTCATTAAATTCCCCTGCACGAAGGAGCAGTCCCACCTGCCGGGCAATCCGCTCGTTGATGAGGTCGTACATATCCCTGGGGTTCTGCGGGAATGCGGGCGTTCTCCGCTGTGCCTGATTTTTGAGGCTGGTCTTCTCCTTTGCTGCAGCGGTAAGCGAAACTTTCAGCTTGTCGTGCCAGGTCTCGTTGTCGAAGAGAATAACGCCGTCGGTGATCTCTCTGAGGTGTTCGAGATCGTCTGCGGCTTTTGCAGAGATCTTCTTCCCCTCGTTCAGTTCCGGCAGGATGGCAAGCGAGAAGATCGGTTCGATGTAGGACGTGCGCAGCTCCCGTATGATGATCGGGGCGAAGTTGACCATGTTGCCCCCGAGCCCCGTACACAGCAGAATTGCATCGATCTCCAGCGTATCCAGCCGCTGGATGCGGGTCATCACCTCCTCGATGTCGATGGTGCAGGTGACGTCATACGGCCGCTCGGGATCGATAGGGGGGAAAAAGATTCGTGCGGAGTCGGGCAGATGCCGGAGCTGCAGAAGGGTATTTGGTTCAATGTCGATGGCAACTGCGTTCATGCAGCATACCCTGCTTCGCTGATCGTGGTTGTGGAGTTTATCCACGACCCGTGCTCCGGCACCCCCGAGGCCAATTGCCAAAACCCGCATATTGTATCCCTGTATCTGTCTGTGACGGTGCACCCGGAAATGAGCCGACTGCTCTCCGTGATGCACCGGTAAATCATTGTTGTGTTTGGAGGGGCGTGATGATATACATTTCTCCATGGTTCTTTGGGATCGGGGTTTTGCATTCGTTGGATATATCTAATTTTTGGAATTCGCGATCGTTAGTTTATTCTTTTTTTGAATATTCCGACTGTCTGGTTGGAATTTAATGGCAGGGCTGAATTAGCGCCCTGTTTGAGTTCCCAGCAGCGGAGATGCCGTTTGAGCGAACTCAAAATGATAATATATTTAAATCTCGGTAGAGTAACTACTCAATGAGGTGAAAAGGCCTTGAGTTATGGTATTGAATTTGTGCCAGGAAATGTCAATGTCAAGCAGGTTGTAAATTACTGCAAACTTGCGGAATCAAAAGATATTGACTTCGCGTGGATCACCAACCACTACAACAACCGTCACTGCTACCCGACCCTTGCTGCAATCGCAATGGAGACCGATACGCTGAAGATGGGCCCGGGGATCATGAACACCTTCACCGACACCCCGGCCGCGATCGCATCCTTCATGGCGACCCTGAACGAGATCTCCGACGGACGTGCCGTGCTCGGTATCGGACCCGGCGACCTGTCCACCCTCCCCAAGCTCGCGATCGAGCCCACGAAGCCTGTCGCCCGCCTGCAGGAGGGCGTTGTTCAGATCCGTGCCCTCCTCTCCGGAGAAGAGGTCAAGAAGACCGGCGATATGGAGTTCTTCGACTATGACGGAGCAAAGCTGACCGGTGTCACCCTGCCGGGCAAGAAGGGCATCCCGATCTACATCGGTGCACAGGGCCCCAAGATGCTCGAGCTCGCCGGTACTATCGGCGACGGTTCGCTGATTAACGCATCCAACCCGAAGGACTTCGAGGCAGCCATTCCGATCATCAAGAAGGCTCAGGAAGCCGCCGGCAGGAAGAGCCACGATGTCGGTGCATACACCGCCATGTCCATCGACCAGAGCGAGAAGAAGGCACGCAATGCAGCAAAGATCGTTGCCGCATTCATCGCCGCCGGATCCCCGCCGCCCCTGCTGCAGCGCCACGGACTCGACATGAACAACGTCGCGAAGATCAAGGAAGCCCTCTCCCGCTTCGACTTCAAGGCGGTCGGCGGTCTCGTCGGCGATGCAGAGATCGATGCATTCACCATCGCAGGCACCCCCGAGATAGTCAAGCAGAAGTGTGATGACCTCATGGCGGCCGGTGTGACCCAGATCATCTTCGGTTCCCCGCTCGGTCCCGACATGACCAACTCCATCCGCCTGCTCGGCAAGTACGTCGTGTAAGACCAGGGAGTAAATACCCTTCACTTTTTTGCGCCGGTGCTTTGCTGGCATTTATTACGATCAGGCTCCTATCTCTGGTGTGAGGAGCAATGTTCACGGCACAGGAGATCCAGACTGCGCGGGGGACGATACAGTACCGGCGCGAATCACTGACCGGTATCCAGTGCCGGATCAGTCCGGTCCGCCTGAAACGGCGGCTTGATGCAGACGTGTCGATGCAGTATACCGCCGACGGGTGCCCTTTCTGTCCCGGGAAGATCGACGCCGCGACGCCGACGTTCGACGGCGGCTTTCGGATCCTGCACGGCGAGAGCGTCACGTTTCCGAATCTCTATCCCTACTCCGCCGTTCATACGGTGACGGTGATAACGAAAGCTCACACCGTCGACCGCTTCCGAAAGGAGCAGCTCTCTGACGCCTTCCTCGGGATGATCGAGTCGCTCCGGGGCTCGGAGGGGTATCAGAGCATCAACTGGAACAATCTGCCGTCGGCGGGGGCGAGCCTCGTACACCCGCATCTCCAGGGCATCGTCGATCCGGTTCCGTCGTACCTGGCAGGCCGCTACCTGGCCGGCAGCGCAGCGTATCTGCGCAAGCACAACCGGGTCTACTGGGACGATCTGCGTGCACGGGAATCCGGATCCGACCGTTTTCTCTTCGAGGACGACGAGATCTTCTGGTCGGCAAGCCCGGTCCCGCTCGGCGAGCGGGAGGTGCGGGGGCTGCTTCCCATTGCCACGCTCGATGAGCTTGAGCCGTACGTCGACCCCCTGGTTTCAGGGCTTCTCACCGTCATCGATCTCTACCGGAGCCTCGGGACGTATGCCTTTAATGTTGCTCTTTTCTTCGATAAGCCGGGTCATGACCGGGGGTATCGTGCCTTCTGCTCGGTCATATCGCGGATAAACCCGAACCGGCTCTGCATCTGCGACTCGGCGTTTATGGAGCGGCTGCACCAGGAACCGGTCATCCTCACCCTTCCGGAAGATCTCGGGCGGCTCTTCCGGGAGGGGCGCACCCGATCCTGAAACCTCAAATCGTTGAACGGCCCAACGATAGTTTATGCGTGACCCTGTTCCCTTTCTGATCGGCGGCGAGCGGCGCCGGAGTGCCGATGTCGCTGATATCCGTTTCCCGTATACCGGCGACGTGGCCGGGTGCGTCTTCCTCGCGGGAGACGGCGACGTCGAGGATGCCGTCCGTGCTGCGACCGCCGGCTTTGCGGTGACCCGCAGGCTTCCTGCGTATGCCCGGTCGCGGGTCCTGGATCGGCTTGCGGATCTGATTGAAGAGCGCGGGGACGAACTCGCCGAAGCGATCGTCCTCGAGGCGGGGAAGACGAAGACGCTTGCCCGGGGCGAGGCGGCACGCGCAGCCGAGACGATCCGGATTTCGGCCGAGGAGGCGCGCCGCATCCATGGCGAAATTTTGCCGCTCGACTGGAACAGTGCAGGCGAGGGGTATACCGGCTACACCCGCCGGTTTCCGATTGGCCCTATTCTCTGCATCACCGGGTTTAACTTCCCGCTGAACCTGGCATGCCACAAGGTCGGGCCGGCGATCGCCGCAGGGAACCCGGTCATTCTCAAACCCGCGACGAAGACACCCCTCACCGCTCTCCTGCTCGGCGAGATGGTCTTGGACGCCGGTTTCCCGCCGGAAGCGATCAGCGTTCTCCCCTGCACCACCGGGCGTGCCGAACGCCTGGTGGCAGACGACCGGATCGCCTACGTCAGTTTCACCGGCAGCCCGGACGTCGGGTGGCATATCAAAGCGATCGCCGGGAGGAAACGGGTGGGGCTCGAGCTCGGGGGCAACGCGGCGGCGGTCGTCTGCGAGGATGCCGATATCGTGCATGCCGCATCCCGGGTAACCGCCGGGGCGTTCTCGAACGCCGGACAGGTCTGCATCTCGGTGCAGCGGGTCTTCGTGCATGCGTCGGTGTACGATCGCTTCCTCGACGAGCTCCTGCCGAGAGTCCGCAGCCTGAAGGTCGGCGACCCCCGGCAGGACGATACGGACGTCGGGCCGATGATCTCGCCGGAGGCGGCCGCCGGGGCGCACGAAAAGGTCGCGGAAGCAGTTCGAGAGGGCGCACGCGTTCTGGCGGGAGGCTCGTGCGACGGCACGCTCTTCGAACCGACCGTCCTCGTCGATACGGCACCCGCGATGCGGGTTAACAGGACGGAGATCTTTGCGCCGGTCGTCACGGTCACGCCGTACGACGCGTATGCCGAAGCGCTGGCACGTGTCAACGACTCGCCCTTCGGACTGCAGGCCGGGGTCTTCACCCGGGATATGCGCCGCATCATGCAGGCGCTTGAGGAGCTGCGGGTCGGCGGGGTGGTGATCGGCGATATTCCCACCGTCAGGATGGACCATATGCCCTACGGCGGGGTGAAGGCGTCGGGGCTCGGGCGTGAAGGCCCGCGCTACGCCATCGAGGAGATGACCGAGATGCGGCTGATGGTCGTCAACGCGGGCGGTTGGGAATCGTAATCGGACTTGCGTTCTTTTTGGAAAACAGGACCCGTGAAGGTGGGGTCAGGGGAGAGGGCGAGCCCCCTTCTGCCCCAAGATGCTCGGAAATTGGTAATGCCCGAAGAGAATGCTGACAACCTCTATGCGGGCATCTGATGCGGTGTGCACAGCCACTGTCTGTCCCGACCTGGTGATTGCAGGGGCAATCGCGTTGGGGGAGGGTACCAGGGGAGGGGAGGCATCCCCCCATATACGCTAGCGTACCCTATGGGTGCACTGAATTCCTGTTGAGGGTATCTCAATACTCTCTGGCAGGAGGGGGAGACCCCCTCCCGCACCCACCCCCCGCACGATACCCCCAGAAATATCGTGCTTATAGGTTCTGCCTCTGATGCACTTCCCTTACGGATACATCGAGAGGAGTGCGTCGATTCAGATCGAACGTTTCCATCCACGAATCTTTTTGGGATGTGCTCGTTGCTATCGGTGGGGCTCAGGCAATTGATGCGGTCGGAGCTATTGCTCCGGATGACCGCAATCCGGGGTATCCGGGGCACGGCTTTCCCGTGGGTATCGCCATGACTGCCCCCGCCCCTTGAGGGGCGGGGGAGGAGGCCGGAGGCCGGGTGAGGTGGGGTTGATGATGTCTGTGGATCTTCGCAGGAGACAGGGGAGGGGAAAACCCCTCCCCGTCGGCTCCGCCCCGGGGGCGATAGCCGCCACGGTCCACGGCATGGGAAGACGCCCGGGAAAAAGGTCGTCCCCGGCACCAGCCTCGTCAGGGGAAGGACGCGGGAGACGCGCAAATCCCCGTATCGGAGGGTAGCGCTAATGGGGCCCGGCTCCTCCCCTGGCCCCACCCCCGCGAAGATCTCCCTCACGGATCCGGAGAGTCACCGCGAGACCATTACTCCAGGTTAGTCCGGTTTTCCGAAATTTTTGTATTCTCCTATGGGGTTCTTCAGGAAAATTCCGGCCTGCGCAGCCCGTTCAGGAGAAAACCTCCACTCCTGGATCCCGGCTCATTCCAGAAGAAACTGCCCGCCGCCCGTGGTATCCCGGGTGCGTGTCTGCTTCGCTGCGTGCACACCGGTGCTCATCCTCCACGGGGACAAACCAGCGCTAGCCGGGAACCTCCCGTCCCCTCTGCAGGAACGTCGCGGTAAAGCCGGCTGCCCGCCGGCACACAGAAAAAAAGTGTATTGTGGTTTACTCGGGTTTGCTGATGAGTGCCGTCTTGCTGACGATCTCACCGGTCTTCTTGTGGGGTTTGCGGATGACTGCATCCATGCCCTTCTCGAGTTCGCGTGCCTCTTCGCAGAGGAGCATGGCCTGGCGCATCATCTCGTGGGCGCTGGAGACGATCGGGATGTACTTCTCCCACTCCTTGGTCATGAAGCAGCCCTTGACGTTGACACCGGCGACGGCCTGTGCGATCTCGTATGCCGCACGTGCCTTTGCAAGTGCGTAGGGGTTCGAGAACTCGCCGTCGACGGCCTTGTCGGAGGTCATGACAACCTTGGGGAGTGCGAGGTCTGCACCCTTCTTGCCTTCCTTGACCTGGTCGATGACCTTGTCGAGTTCCAGCTGCATCTTGCGGAATGCGCCGGTGACGGAGAGAACCTTGACGAGGTTGCCGTTGTAGTCGGCCATCTCGATGGGGTCGAGGAATTCACGGCGGGCACCGATCATGGCGTCTGCCTTCATGATGATGTAGCCGAAGGCGCTCTCCTTGAGTGCGGCGAAGTCGTCCTTCTTGGTGGTGATGTCGTCGGTGATGACGACGCAGGGTATGCCTGCAGCGGCGAGGGCCTCGCGGGCACCCTTCGGTCCGGGGAGCACACCGTTCGGGGAGACGACGATACAGAAGTCGGGCCCCCATGCCTTCATATTGTTGACCACACGGTCGATGTCCTCGGGCTGCAGTTTGGTGCCGGACGTGGCCATGAACGTGATCATGTCTTCACGGTCTGCACGCTCATCCAGAAGCAACTCAGCCATGACACCGCTTGCGATGTTGCCCAGTTTGGCAATTCCTACTTTAACTACCATATTTACACCTCTCAATTTTGAGAACACGATAATATCACTCATTTCTCATATAAACATTTTGAAATCTCCCTTGTCGGGGCTTCTTCCGGGGGAGGATGTTAAGGAAAAGTGTTTAAGTCGGTGGATTGTATATAATACCTGATGAAGCAGGGTCTCCTCACCGATCGCCAGAAAGAAGTGCTGCGGTACCGCAGGAAGGGTCTTACCCAGCAGCAGATCGCCGAGATCATTCATACATCCAAGGCAAATGTCTGCACGATTGAAAAGGCAGCTTTAGAGAATATCTCCCGTGCACGGGACACGATTGAATTCCTCTACACCCTTGATGCAGCACACCTCTGCACGCTGAAGGCGGGTACGGACCTTTTGAAGACGCCGGAGCTCATCTACGATGAAGCCGAAAAGGTCGGCATCAAAGTCAAGTACGATACCATTTCGCTCATCAACCGGCTCCGCGACTCAAATCCCGAGCGATTCAGGGCTCGATACATCCGCGAGGATGTCGAGGTCTACATCAACGAAGACGGCGAACTTTACTTCGGGTGAGCTCCAGCTCCCGTGCCGCCTGCTCCGGGAGCGCACATCCCGAATGCCTGCTCAGGAGCTGCCCCGTTCATCAAAACACCCGGTGCAGACCTGGGAAACAGGTGCCTGCTGCCTGTTGCAGGTACAGCCCGGGCGGAAACGGCTCCGCAGAATTTCCGGATTCTCGCTTTTTTATGAGAAAGTTTATATTCGATTTAAGGCTATGTTTAAGAAACCGCTCTGCGAAGCGCCGCTATTTCACGTGAACAAATGGGTCAAAATCTGGCTTCTGTTTCACGTGCCAGGAGTTCTCCGGCATTTCATGCCGGGGGATGGGTATGCGGCGGCGGGTCGCAGGCTCCAGCGGGTGACAAACACACATGGTCGAACCCTCCGTCGGGAGGGCGATATCGAGAAGGAGTTGTGCTTTGCACAACGGGTTGACAGAAGCTGGATCTGACTGAGGTGGTGGGCGAACGCTTGTGCAGCGAGCCCGGTTCCGGATTGATCTTTCGGAAACACCAAAAAGATGTCAGGATCTATTCGCGATGACTGGACGTGCCGGTGCACGCCGGACTGAATCGTTGGCTGGTGCCGTCGGGGAACGAGCGGAGTGACAGGAGCGCCTGTCGCGGATCGCAGGAAACCTTCGGTGAACTTCGAGCCGATACTACAGTCATATACCGTTCCCTTCACGACATACCGCGCCGGGAACCGCAGAGAGGCGGGTGAATGCTCGAGCTGCCTCTCTTTGCCCGGTGCCGTATTGATGTCATGCCCCTTGCGGGTTCGCCGACATTGAATTGACAACTGTGCCGGATCACTCCGGCAGACCGCGCGCGAGAATCCATGCAGGGAAGCAGTCCGTGCAGATCGGCGCAGCAGAATGCAACACATGAAGGGCTGATAGAAACATGCCGAAGATTAACAGACCACGCAGGGGTTCTCTTGCATACAGTCCCAGGAAGCGTGCAAAGAGCCAGGTTCCGAGATACGGTGCATGGCCGGAGTACGCCGGGACGCCGATGATGCAGGGATTTGCAGGGTACAAAGTTGGTATGACCCACATCGTCATGGTGGACGATCACAAGAACAGTCCCAATGAAGGCAGAGATGTGATGGTTCCGGTGACGGTCATCGAAGTGCCGCCCATGAAGATCGCGGGGGTACGTGCGTACACCAGCGATACCTACGGGAAACACGCACTGACCGAGGCCTGGGCCGACTCGTTTGACGACGAACTCGGGCGCCTGATCACCGTACCCAAGAACCACGACCGCGAAGCAGCCGTAAACGCTATCAGGAGCGCAATCGAGGCGGACAGAGTCGCTGAGGTCTACGCCCTTGCGTACACCCGGCCGTCCGAGCTGACCGGCGTTCCGAAGAAGACCCCCGATCTCATGGAGATGCGGGTCTCGGGCGGCAGCATTGCGGACCAGTTTGCATACGCAGAGGCTCTGCTCGGCAAAGAAGTGTCCATCTCCGACCTCGTTGCCAACGGGGCGTACGTCGATATCACCGCTATCACGACCGGCAAAGGCACGCAGGGCCCGGTCAAGCGCTGGGGCATCCAGGTGCGCAAGCGTAAACACTCCCGCGGCGGGAAGAAGCGCCACATCGGGAACCTTGGTCCCTGGACACCGCACCACGTGCGGTGGCAGGTCCCCCAGATGGGGCAGTGCGGATACCACCAGCGTACCGAGTTCAATAAGCGCGTCCTGAAGATCGGAACCGACGGCAATGAGATCACGCCGGCAGGAGGGTTCCTCCACTACGGCCTGGTTCGCGGCCCCTATGTCCTGATCAAGGGATCCGTTCCCGGCCCGACAAAGCGGCTCGTTCGGATGAGACCCGCTATCCGGCAGGGTGAGCACGAGGCCCGGGCACCTGCGATAAACTTCGTCAGTGTCCAGAGCAAGCAGGGGTGAAGCGTCAATGAAGGCATACATTCACACACTCAAAGGGGAGCGCGGACCTGAGGTCGATCTTCCTGCGGTATTTGCCGAAGAATACCGGCCGGACCTGATCAAGCGCGCAGTACTTGCGTTGCAGAGCACCCGGTTCCAGCCTCACGGGACAAACCCGTATGCCGGCCTGCGCACCTCCGCAGAATCCTGGGGGAGCGGCCGCGGTGTCGCACAGGTGCCTCGCCTGAAGAACGGCAGCAGGGTCGCCAGGATCCCGCAGTCCGTGGGAGGGCGTGTTGCGCACCCCCCGAAGGTCGAGAAGATCCTCGTCAAGCAGATCAACCAGAAAGAGAAGCAGAAGGCCGTCCGCTCGGCGATCGCCGCTACGGTGAACCCCGAACTGGTCAGGGGACGCGGACACCTCTTTGCAGGAGACCTCCCGCTTGTTCTCGAGGACGGGTTCGAAGCGCTGGCGCGGACCAGCGATGTCATCGCCGCTCTCTCTGCAGTCGGCGTCTATGCCGACGTCGAGCGTTCGAAGGGGAGCAAGAAGGTCAGAGCCGGCCGTGGAACCATGCGCGGCCGCCGTTACAAGCAGCGTAAGAGTGTCCTGATCGTGACGGGAGACGAACCGCTCCGCGCCGCCCGGAACCTTGCCGGTGTCGACGCGGTGACGGTGGGGCAGCTGAACGCGGAACTGCTGGCACCCGGTACGCAGGCAGGACGCCTGACGATCTGGACGGAAAGCGCGCTCCGGAAACTGGAGGGATACTAAATGGTTCTCGAATATCCGTTCGTCACTGAAAAAGCGACGATGATGCTGGAAAACGAAAGCAAACTCCAGTTTATCGTTCGGAATAGTGCATCCAAGCAGGACATCAAGCGGGAGCTTGAGAAGGTGTTCGGCAAGGAAGTTACGCAGGTCCGCACGATGATGACCATGAAAGGCCGCAAAAAGGCGATTGTGAGCTTTGCGGACGAAAAGGCCGCTGAAGAGATCCTCAGCCGGCTTGGTATAATGTAAAGGTGAGTGGCAATGGCACATCGAATTATCGCACAGAACCGTGGACGCGGAGGGCCGACGTATCGGGCACCTTCGCACCGGTACAAGGCTGCCCTGCGGCACATCGGAAACAACAGGACGACCCTCACCGGGCGCGTCGTCGATATCGAGCACGACCCGGCACGCCACACCCCGATTGCCCTCGTTCAGATCGAGAACGGGAGCAAGGAATACATGCTGGTGACCGAGGGTGTCGGTGTCGGCGATGCGGTTGCCTGGGGGCCTGATGCAGAGGTGAAGAACGGAAACACGCTGCCTCTCAAAGGTATCCCTGTCGGGGCATATGTCTGCAACATCGAGGCCCGGCCGAACGACGGCGGCAAGTTCGTCCGCTCGGGCGGTGTTCAGGCACTCATCATCGGCAAGTCCGAGGATGGCAGGGTCGGCGTCAGGATGCCCAGCGGCAAGAACAAGTGGTTCAACGGCGCCTGCATGGCGACGGTCGGCATTGTTGCCGGCGGCGGACGCGGCGAAAAGCCGTTTGTGAAGGCTGGTAAGAAGCACTATCACGTCAAGTCCTCTGCAGAGAAGTGGCCTCGCGTGAAGGGTGTCTGCATGAACGTCATCGACCACCCGTTCGGCGGCGGTGGGCACCAGCACTGCGGTCGGCCGAAGACCGTTGCGCGCGGCACGTCCCCGGGAAGAAAGGTCGGACACATCGCTGCCCGGAGAACCGGCAAGTGGAAGAAGTGAGGGGTAGAGTATGGCAAAGAAGACACAGAAGCGACTGCCGAGACGGCGGGAGGAGTTCACCTACCGCGGTTTCAAGATTGAGGAACTGCAGCAGATGGGTGTATCCGAACTGCTGCCGCTCATGCCCTCTCGTGCACGCCGCAAGTATGAGCGCGGACTATCGCAGGGGCATGAAAAGCTCCTCTCCGAAATCCGGGCAGGGGATGAGAAGATCCGGACGCACCTGCGTGACGTGGTGATCATGCCCGAGATGGTCGGCAAGACGATCGAAGTCTACAACGGCAAGGAATTCATGAAAGTGGAGATCCAGCCCGAGGCGATCTTCCATTATATCGGCGAGTTCGCCCTGACCCGCAGAAGAGTATCGCACGGAAGTGCCGGTATCGGTGCAACCCGGTCGAGTAAGTATGTACCGCTGAAGTGATGACTATGGCAAGGACGGATTATTCGGTTCAGACGCAGGGTGACAGCACCGCACGGGCGAAAGCCAATGAGCTGCCGGTTTCACCCAAACACTCCATTGAGATTGCCAGGTTCATCCGGAACAAGAACACTGTCGAGGTCCGGGCGTATCTCGCGGACGTTGTGGCGCTGAAGAAGGCGATACCCTTCAAGCGGTTCAACCGCAACGTCGCCCACAAGCGCGGTCTTGACAGGTGGGACGGCGGCCGCTACCCGGTAAAGGCTGCCGAGGCGTACATCAGGCTGCTCGAGTCGGTCGAGAAGAACGCCGAGTACATCGGTCTCGATACGGAAAAACTGGTTGTCGACCACGCTTCGGCAAACCGCGGCCGTGGTTTCAAAGGCTTCTTCCCCCGTGCAATGGGTCGGGCGACACCGAAGCGCAGGGAGACCGTGAACATCGAGATCGTCGTCAGAGAGGTGGAGTGATGGCAGTAGAGAGGAAATTCATCAGTGATGGCGTTCGCAAGGTCTGTGTCGAGAAGTACCTCTCGAAGGAGCTCAAGCGCGCCGGCTACGGCGGCATGGACATTACCCGGACGCCGCTCGGCACCCAGGTGACTATCTGGGCTGAAAAGCCCGGTATCGTCATCGGGAAGGGCGGCAAGCAGGTGCGCCAGATCACCCAGGACCTCGCAACCGACTTCGACATCGAGTCGCCGCAGGTCGAGGTTCAGCAGGTGCAGAACCCGAACTTCAACGCACAGATCATGGCGGAACGTCTGGCGAACGCGCTTGAGCGCGGCTGGTACTTCCGCAAAGCCGGTCAGAGCACGATCCGGCGTGTCATGGAATCCGGTGCGCTCGGGTGTGAAGTCATCCTGGCCGGCAAGCTGACCGGTGCACGTTCCCGGACGCAGAAGTTCGTCGAGGGCTACGTGAAGCACTCCGGCGAACCCAGTGAGACCATCGTCGAGAAGGGCTACGCAATCGCCATCAAGAAACTCGGTCTCATCGGCGTCCAGGTCAAGATTGTTCCGCCGGATGCACGGCTGCCCGACTCCTTCGAGGTCCTCCCGCCCGTCCGCAAGACGGTTGAAGAGCAGCCTCTTGAAGTCGAAGAGGTCGGCGAGGAGTTCGAAGAGGAGCTTGAAGAGTTCACCGTGGAAGAAGAATTCGAGGAGGAGCGGTAAATGGCAATCTTCCGTGCGGAAGAGGTGCGCCAGCTCTCCGACGTCGAACTTCAGGAGCAGGCGCAGAAACTGCAGCTTGAACTCATCCAGGAGCGCGGCAAGGTCAGCGCCGGCGGTGCTACGGAGAACCCCGGCCGGATCCGTGAGATCAGAAGAACGATCGCACGGCTCAAGACCGAGCAGAATGCCAGGAGGAGTGCATGATCTCTCCCCAGAACGTTCTTCGGCACGAGCTGATCGGCCTGAACGTTCTGGTAGCCAGCGCCAGCAATCCGAGCCACGTCGGCGTATGCGGCCGGATCATAGACGAAACCCGAAACACGCTGGTCATCGAGACCGGGCGGGGTTTGAAGCGGATACCAAAGAAGTATAGTATATTTCAGATCCGGCTTCCCGGGGAATGCGTTGTTGAAGTCGACGGCTCGGCGCTGGTCGCGCAGCCTGATAAGCGCATTACAATGCGTATACAAGTATAAAGGTGAATCATGGCAAAAGACATTGGATTAAACGTCCCGGTTCCGGAGAAGGACTGCAGCGACGTGAACTGTCCGTTTCACGGCAGTTTGCCGGTACGCGGCCAGGTGATTACCGGCAAAGTCGTGAGCGATCGTATGAACGGCACGGTCGTCGTAGAGCGGGATTACCTGCACTACGTCAAGAAATACAAGCGATATGAGAAGCGCAGCTCGAAGCTCCACGCGCACAGCACCCCGTGCATCAACGCGGCTGTCGGCGACACCGTGAAGATTGCGGAGTGCAGACCGCTCTCCAAGACAAAGACGTATGTCGTGGTGGAGGTGCTGAAGGAATGAAGGCGAAGAAATCGACCATTCCACGAGCGCTGAACACCGGTTCCCGGATGGTCTGCGCCGACAATACCGGCGCCCGCATGGTGCAGGTCATCTCCGTCGACCGGTTCCACGGTGTGCGGCGGCGCCAGCCGTGCCTCGGCATCGGCGACATGGCGACCGTGAGCGTCAAGAAGGGTACGCCCGAGATGCGCCGCAAACTCGAGAAAGCGGTCGTCATCAGACAGAGAAAAGAGTTCCGTCGGCCGAACGGTCTTCGCGTCTCGTTCGAAGACAACGCAATGGTCATCGTGAACGAGCGCGGCGAGCCGAAAGGGACTGAGATCAAAGGCCCTGTCCCCCGTGAGGTGGCGGAGCGCTTCCCGAAGATCGCCTCCATGGCGACGACCATCGTATGAGGTGCGGAGAATGGTACGCGTAATCAGTAAGCAACCCAGAAAGCAGCGGAAGGCACGCTATACCGCTCCCATTCACCAGCGGGGCAGGTTCCTCTCCGCACCGCTCGCTCCCGAACTGCGGGAGAAGTACAACACCCGCAGGGTACGGGTGGTCACCGGAGATACCGTCAGGGTGCTCCGTGGCGATTTCGCCAATGAGGAGGGCGTTGTCGACGGGGTCGATACGAACTCGTGCAAACTGCTCGTGCACGGCGTAGCAGTAACCAAGGCGGACGGAACCGAAGTTCCGCGTCCGATCGACCCGTCCAACGTGCAGATCACGAAGCTGAACCTCAAGGACAAACTGCGTGAGACGAGGCTCGGGGAGGGTACATAATGTCCAAACATCTGAAACGTCTGGTGGCGCCCGATTCGTGGCACATCCCAAAGAAAGTAAAGAAATTCGTATCGAAGACCGCACCCGGGCCGCACAACGCCCAGGCAATGCCTATCGGGGTCTGGCTCCGGGAGCATGCCGGCCTTGCAAACAATATGAAAGAGGTCAAGCAGATCCTCTCCCAGCGTGCGGTCATTGTGAACGGCGTGCCCGCCCGCGACCCGAAGATCGGCATCGGTGTCTTTGATATCATCTCCATCCCGAAGATCGGCCGGCACTACCGGTTCCAGCTGGATATGCGCGGCAGACTCTCTTCCGTCGAGATCTCGCCGGAAGCGGCGGAAACAAGGCTCTGCAGGATCCGGAACAAGACCATCGTCAAGGGCGGCAGGGTGCAGCTGAACCTCAACTACGGTGCAAACGTCCTTGCAGACAACACCTACAAGCCGAAAGACTCGATCGTCCTCACGCTTCAGGGCGAGAACCGGTTCGCGATCGTCGATCACTTCCCCTTCGCAGTCGGCAACCCCGCCATGATCATCGGCGGCCGCCACACCGGGAAGGTCGGCACGATCGTCGAGATCACCAAGACTGCAGGCAGCGTTCCGAACCGCGTGACGCTCGAGGATACGAATACAAGCACCCGGTTCGATACCATCGACGATTACGTCTTTGTGGTCGGCAGATCCGGCTACATCCCCGGCGAACTGAACCTGGAGGCTGAAGCATGAGTGCAATGCAGGAGATCTATATCGATAAGGTCATTGTGCACATGGGTGTCGGCGAGAGCGGCGAGCGCCTGGTGAACGCCGAGGAGATCGTCAAAGCGATCACCACGCAGAAACCGGTCCGCACCATCGCCAAGAAGACGCAGCCTGCGTTCGGTGTCAGAAAGGGTGCGCCCATCGGGTGCAAGGTGACGCTGCGGAGGAAGAACGCCGAGGCATTCGTCCAGACGGCTCTCGATATCATCGAGCGCCGCCTCGCGATGTCGCAGTTCGACCGGACCGGCAACGTCTCGTTCGGTATCGAGGAGCACACCGACTTCCCGGGCATGAGCTACGATCCGACGATCGGCATCTACGGCATGGACGTCAACATCGTGCTCGAGCGGAAGGGTATCCGTGTCGCCCGGAGAGCGATCGAGCAGAGGAAACTCTCCGACCGGCAGAAGGTGAGCAAGGATGAAGCGATAGCCTTCATGCGCGAGCGCTACCAGGTGGAGGTGTAAGGCGATGGCAGAAAAGGCAACGACAGGCGGCGAAGTCAAAAAGTTCGGCCGCGGAGCAAACGAATGCCGCATCTGCGGGCGGAAACAGGGTCTGGTGCGCAGGTACAACATCTACTTCTGCCGCCAGTGCTTCCGTGAATGGGCTTCGAAGATGGGCTTTAAGAAGATGAACTGAGGGATACGACAATGGCACGATTAAACCCTATTGCCGATGCGATGTGCACCATCAAGAACGCCGGTGACGCCGGCAGGAGCGAAGTGTACGTCGAACCGGCAAGCAAAGTCCTGGGCGCAATGCTGCGCATCATGCAGGAGAAGAACTACATCGCCGGGTTCGAGTTCATCGATGATGGACGTGGCGGTCAGTTCCGTGTTCATCTTCGGGGCACCATCAATAAGTGCGGTGCGGTCACGCCGCGCTTTGCACTATCACTCGACGATATGGAATACTGGGAGTCGCAGTACCTTCCGGCAAAGAACTTCGGGATTCTCATCGTCTCCACGTCGCGCGGCGTTATGTCGCACGAGCAGGCCCGAGAGGAAGGCATCGGCGGTCAGCTGCTGGGATATGTCTACTAGAGGAGGCAGGGAAACATGGGAATTACGAGAACAGTTGAGGTCCCCGACGGCGTGAACGTCACCCTGGAAGGGACGATGCTGAAGGTCTCCGGCCCGAAAGGCACCCTCGAGCGCGACATGCGGTTCCCGCAGATCACCATCGGGATCGAGGACGGCGCGGTCGTCGTTGCAACGGACTCGAACAAGAAGAGAATCCTCGCGATGTCCGGCACGCTGGCGGCACACACCAGGAACATGATCAAAGGTGTGCAGGAAGGCTTTGAGTACCGCATGAAGGTGGTCTACAGCCACTTCCCGATTCAGATGAAGCTGCAGGCAGGCCGCCTCGAGATCAACAACTTCCTCGGCGAAAAGCAGCCGCGGATCGCAAAGGTTGTTGAGGGCGTGACCGTCACGGTCGGCAACGACGAGGTCACCGTCAGCGGCCTCGACAAGGAGAAGGTGGGTAACACCGCTGCGAATATCGAACACGCAACCAGGATCACCAAGCGGGACCCCCGCGTGTTCCAGGATGGTATCTATATTGTCGAGAAGGCGTGATGGAGATGGAAGAGAGAAAGAGATTGATCCGTGTCCGTTCACAGCACAATAAACCGAGCTTCAAGAGACGCGGTCTTGCCCAGAAGAAGAAGCTCGAGGATACGTGGAGACGGCCACGCGGTCTGCATAACAAGCAGCGGAGGCAGTTCAAAGCCAAGGGAGCACTGCCTCAACCGGGATATGGAAGTCCCGCTGCAGTACGCGGTCTTCACCCGAGCGGCTACGAGGAAGTCCGAGTCTTTACGCCTGCCGAGCTTGCAGGGCTGAATCCCGAGACGCAGGCCGTCATGATCGGCGGAACGGTCGGTGGGAGAAAGCGTGTGCTCATTCAGGAGCAGGCATTGTCGCTCGGACTGAAGGTGCTGAACGCGAAAGATCTGACGGCACCCGAAGCAGCTGAACCTGTCGAGGAGGTCGAGGAGAATGAGTGACCTCGCCAACCAGAAGCGCGTCGCTGCGTCCCTCCTCAAGTGCGGTGTAAACCGCGTCTGGCTCGATCCCGAACGGGCGGCCGATATCGAGGCAGCCATCTCGCGTGACGACCTCCGCGGTCTCATCGAAGACGGTGCCGTTCAGGCTCGCCGGGTGAAAGGAAACAGCCGCGGCAGAGCACGCGAGAATATGGCCAAGCGGGCATACGGACACCGCAAAGGGGCCGGCAGACGGAAAGGCTCCGCCGGTGCGCGCAACCCGAGCAAGAGGGTCTGGATCCGGAAGATCCGTGCACAGCGCCGGACGCTCCGCGAGATGCGTGACGATGGAACCATCGAGCGCTCACTGTATCGTCTGATGTATCGGCGTGCTGCAGGCGGTCAGTACCGCAGTGTTGCACACCTGAAAGCGCAGGTAGAACTCCTGGCAGGGAGGGTTAAATAATGGCAACCGGACCGAGATACTTTGTTCCCTTCCGCAGGAGAAAGGATGGGAAGACGGATTACTATAAACGGATGGGCCTGCTGGTCGCCGATGCGCCCCGCATGGTCGTCCGGAAGACGAACCGTCAGATCATCGTGCAGCTGGTCGTCCCCGAGATGATCGGTGACAAAACACTCGTCGCCGCGTACTCGAGCGAACTCGCCAGGTACGGCTACGAGGGTTCGACCTCCAGCACGCCTGCTGCATACCTGACGGGTATGCTGTTTGCGGCAAAAGCACAGAATGCCGGGTACGAAAAGGCGATCCTTGACATCGGGCTGCACCGGGCGAAGCCGGGTGCGCGGGTGTTTGCCGCCCTGAAGGGCGCGGTCGATGCGGGTCTTCTCGTCCCCTACGGCGAGTCGATCCTCCCTGAAGAAGAGCGCCTCAAAGGAGCGCATATCGCAGAATATGCTCCCGAAAGAGCGGGCGACCTGGTTGAGAACGTAGAGAAAGTGGCAGATGCCATCAAGAAGGAGCTGGCGTGATATGGCGTACGAGCAAGAGGAATGGATTCCGCTCACCGGTCTTGGCCGGGCTGTTGCCGCAGGCGAGATTACGAGCATCGATGAGGTGCTTGCGAGCGGTCATCCGATAAAGGAGCCGCAGATCGTCGATGCGCTGCTGCCCGACCTTGAGGATGAGGTTCTCGATATCAACATGGTGCAGCGGATGACCGACTCGGGTCGCCGCGTAAAGTTCCGCGCCGTGGTGGCTGTCGGGAACCGCAACGGATACGTGGGTTTCGGCCAGGCAAAGGATGCCCAGGTCGGCAACGCGATCCAGAAAGCAATTGCAGATGCAAAAGTCAATGTCCTGAAGGTCAGGAGAGGCTGCGGAAGCTGGGAGTGCGGCTGCGACCTGGCTCACTCCATCCCGGTGGAAGTGACCGGCAAGGCAGGCAGCGTCAGGGTGACGCTCAAGCCCGCACCGCAGGGTCTTGGTCTTGTGACCGGGGACATCTCAAAGAAGGTCCTGCAGCTTGCGGGTATCAAGGATGTCTGGGCGTTCAACAAGGGGCAGACCAGAACGACCATCAACTTCGCCAAGGCGACCTTCGAGGCGCTGAAGCAGACGAATATGATTCGGGTTGGAGGTTCGGAATAATGTACGCGGTAGTTCAGGTACGCGGCGTCGTTAACACGAGGCGCGAGATCAAGGATACCCTGAAGATGCTCCGTCTGCACCATGTCAACCACTGCGTAATTGTTCCCGATACCCCGGCATACCTCGGTATGATCCGGAAGGTGAAGGACTTCGTCGCATACGGCGAGGTGGATGCCGAGACACTGGGTACGATCCTGCGCACCCGCGGGAGGCTGCTGGGCGATCAGAAGCTGACCGACGAGTATATCCGGGAAAAAACCCGTTTCGGCAGCATTGAGGAGTATGCAGAGGCTCTGGCGAGCGGCCAGGCCGATCTGAAAGAGGTTGAGGGAATGAAGCCGGTGCTGAGGATGCACCCACCTCGAAAGGGCTATAAAACAATCAAACGAACCTTTCAGCAGGGCGGAGCTCTCGGCTACTATGGTCAGGAGATCAACGATCTTCTCTATAAGATGAGGTGAGTTTGGTGCCGGTAAACAAAACATCCAAATATCGCGGTTCGCGAACCTGTGGCGGCGGAACGCACAAAAACAGGCGCGGCGCCGGAAACAGAGGAGGACGAGGACGGGCGGGACACCGCGATCACCGCTTCTCGCACTTCCTCCTTGCTGGGAAGGTGCACAACGGGAAGCACGGATTCGTCTCCAAGACGGGCGTCTCCGTCAGCGTTCTCGACGTCGGAGAGATCGACCAGATGGTCGATGCTCTTCTGCAGAGCGGCCTTGCCTCACAGGAGGGTGACCTGATCACCATCGACGCTGCCGATCTCGGCGTCGAGAAGGTTCTTGGTGGCGGGAAGGTCACCCGTAAAATGAACATTTCCGCCGAGGCGTTCTCCGAACGTGCGAAGGCGAAGATTGAAGAGACAGGCGGTCAGGCGACCTCCGCCTGAATCGAATTTTTCCAGGTGAAACTATGGCAAGTCTGCTGGATCGACTTGAACCCTTGCTTGCAGCAATGCCTGCAGTCAGGGGCCCGGAGGGCCACGTCCACTTCAAGAATAAACTGCTCTGGACGCTGGGTATCCTGCTCCTGTACTTTGTTCTGACACAAATCACTGTCTTCGGGCTGTCTCCGCAGTCCCAGGACTTCTTTGAGCTGTACCGTGCCCTGCTTGCCGGTGCGAGCGGTTCGCTCCTGCATCTTGGTATCGGGCCGATTGTCACTGCATCGATTGTGCTGCAGCTGCTCAAGGGTGCTGAAATCCTGCAGATTGATACCAGCGAAGCGCGCGGGCAGGTCCAGTATATGGGCCTGCAGAAGCTGCTCATCCTCGTCATGATCGTCGTCGAGGCTCTCCCGATGATCGTCGGCGGCTCCATGATACCGGACCCCACGGTCGCTGCAGCGCTCTTTGGCGGGAATACCGCGATCGTCGCGTTCCTGATCTTCCTCCAGATCTGCATCGGCGGCGTTCTGGTCATGTTCATGGACGAGGTGGTCACCAAGTGGGGTGTCGGTTCCGGTGTGGGGCTCTTCATCGTCGCCGGTGTTTCACAGGGTTTGGTGAACGGCTTTTTGAACTGGGAAGCCGTCAACGATCCGTATCCGGTCGGGTTCTTCCCGCGGCTCTTCGCGGTGGTCTCCCAGGGAGCGGATTTCCTCACCAACTTCGGCCCGGAACTCCTGGCGCTCGTCACGACGATTGCCATCTTCCTGATAATCGTCTATGTCGAGTCCACGCGTGTGGAGATCCCGCTTGCGCATACGGCGGTCCGCGGCGCCCGCGCCAGGTTCCCGGTGAAACTGATCTACGCCAGTGTTCTGCCGATGATTCTCGTGCGTGTGCTGCAGGCGAACATCCAGATGATCGGGATGTTCCTCTCCAACGTCGGGATCACCATCTTCGGTGAGTTCCAGGGGCAGCAGCCGACGGGCGGCCTGATGTGGTATCTCGCCCCGATCAACAGCCCCCAGGACTGGATGTGGTGGCTCACCGACCTTGGGCACGCGCCATGGGAAATCCTGATACGTATGGGCATCGATATCACATTCATGGTGGTCGGGGGTGCCGTCTTCGCCCTCTTCTGGATTAAAACGGCCGGCCTTGATTCAAAGGACGTTGCCCGCCAGATCCAGATGAGCGGGATGCACATCCCCGGGTACCGCCGCAATGCGCAGGTGCTGGAGAAATACCTGGATCGATACATCCCCCGGATCACCATCATCGGTGGCGCGTTCATCGGTATCCTGAGTGTGGTCGCAAACCTCTTCGGTGTGATCGGCGCAGTCGGGGGTACCGGGCTGCTGCTGGCAGTGAGTATCACCTACCGTCTCTATGAGGAGATTGCAAGCCAGCAGATCATGGAGATGTATCCGTTCATGCGGCAATTCTTCGGAAAGGAGTGAGGCTGCAAGGAAGCGCTTCTTGCGGGAAGCGCACCCTGCAAGGTTCCTTCCTCTTCCGCAGGGAGCCCTGAATGCCGGGGTTCCCGATACGGGGCTGGCTGCGTTGAAGTCCGCCCAAAGTCAGGAGTGAGAGAGTTTGGGAAAGAAAGTTGTCGTTACGGGGGTTCCCGGCGTCGGGAAGACCACCGTAATCACCGGTGCGATGGAGAAGCTCGCTGAAGAGGGCACGCTCTATCAGTCCATCAATTTTGGAACGTTTATGTTCGAGGTCGCGCAGAAGGAGAATCTTGTCGCCGACCGCGACGGGATGCGCAAACTCGACAGAGACGTACAGAAGCGTCTTCAGCGCGAGGCCGCTGCCGGGATCGCCGCCGCCAGCGGAGAGACCAACGTGATCATCGATACGCACAGCAGCGTCAAGACGCCGAACGGGTATCTGGCCGGCCTTCCCGAGTGGGTGCTGAAGGAACTGATGCCCGACGTCGTCGTGCTCGTTGAGACAGATGAAGACCAGATCCTGATGCGGCGTCTCAGTGACGAGTCCCGTGTCAGGGATATGGAGGGTGCCCGCTCTATCGGCGAGCACCAGCAGTTCAACCGTGCCATCGCTGCGGCGTATGCGATGTATACGGGCTGCACTATCAAAACAATTCAGAATGATAACTTCCTCCTCGACAATGCCGTCGCCGCGATGGTCGAGGTACTGAGGTAACCTGGTATGGTAGACCTGAAGAAGCATGGTCCAATCATCGCACTTGTCTTCACCCTTCTGGTGATGCTCTCCTACAGCGTGGAGTCTATCCGGGTCGGTGTGGGTACGGCGATGAACGCGGTGCTCGGGCCGCTGCTCGATGTCTATGGGGTGCCCTTCTTTGCGGTCATCCTGATCCTCTCCGGTATCACGGGTCTGTATTCGTCGCTCGTCCAGAAGTATACCATCGACTACGACCGGATGCAGGAGGTGCAGGCGAAGATGCGGGAGTTCCAGAAGGAGTTTCGCGAGGCGCAGCTCTCCGGCGATGAGAAGAAGATCAAGAAGCTGGAAGGAAAGCGCGACCGGATGATGAAGGACCAGATGGAGATGTCCCAGCAGCAGTTTCAGCCGATGGCGATCATTCTTGTGCTCTCGGTTCCGATCTTCTTCTGGCTTCTCCTGCGGCTGCCGCCGGTCGGGGTGACGGCGCTCGATCTCTCGAACGCTATCGTGCTCCCCTATATCGGCACGGTCGCCCTCTCGGCAAATGCGTTCTGGCTCGTGCCGGCGTGGATTCTCTGGTACATGATCTGTTCGCTGACGATCAGCCAGGTGATCCGAAAGGCGCTCAACATCGGGGGTCTCTGATGCGGATCACGGTCAGCGGCCCTCCGGGCAGCGGCACGACCTCGCTGGCGCGGTATCTCGCCGGAAAGTACGATCTTCGGTTCATCTCGGCGGGTGAGGTCTTCCGCCAGCTGGCGCAGGAGCACGAGATGGACCTTGCTGCGTTCGGCGAGTATGCGAAGAGCGACCCGTCCGTTGACCGGATGATCGATGAGCGGCAGAAGGAGATCGGAGAGGACTCGGAGAGCATCGTGGTGGAAGGCCGGCTTTCGGGATGGATGGTCGGGAACGCCGACCTGAAGATCTGGCTGAACGCCTCGCTCGAGTGCCGGGCACGACGGATCGCCGGCCGCGACGATCTTACTGAAGAGGCTGCCCGGGAGAGGACCCGGGAGCGCCAGCAGTGCGAGGCCGCACGCTATCAGGCCTACTATACGATTGACATCAATGACTGTTCGCCCTACGACCTCGTGCTCTCGTCGGAGACGTTCGGGGTCGAGGACCTCGCTGCTATCGTCGATACGGCGATAGCCTGCCTGAGGGAGTAATTTTTTCTTTTTTTGGTCTTCCGTCAGGGTTGTCCTGGCCTGTACACTCCTGCAATTTCCGCTCCGGAAGTTCCTGATCGATATTCGGGCGGTTAAATGCTCCCTTTTCCTCTCCCCGCGCCCCTCACCCTCCCAGCTGCACCGAGACCGGGACGCCCCGGGCGATGATGTCGGTCACCGGCGATGTCGCGACCACCCTGTCGAGGAGCGCCTGCATCCCCCGCCGTCCGGCGTCGCACCGGAGATGCACCGTGACCCGCACCTGCTGGTACCCGGGAGGCGCTCCTTTCAGGCCGAAGAACCCCCGGACGTCAAGGTTTCCTTCGGTCTCGATCTCGATCGCATCGATCCGGATGCCCTCCAGCGCCGCCATATAGCTGATGCCGACCGTCAGGCAGGCGCCCAGGGCGGCCAGCACCTGCTCGACCGGGCTTGGGACCCGGTCTGTCCCGAAGAGCGCCGCCGATTCGTCGGCTTCGAGCGTGAAATTGCGGACCCTGCTGGTCGAACGTGCCCCGCCGTCCCAGACCGTCGTCGCCCGGAAGACAGACTGCGCCTGAGACGGGTCCTTCCTGACCTGCTCGCGTCCGGCCATCAGTGCGCCGGCATCTACGCCGTTGATCTCCATTGTCACCCCTCGGAGATATGGACTGGTATGAGAGGGTAAGAAGATTGTGGCGGTGCTGCGTGTGTTCGGTTGCCGGGGTCCTCGATCCGGAAAAACCGGTAAAAGTGGAGACGAACGGCAATCAGTTCGTCTTCAGGAACGGAGTGGGGCGCCTCCCGCACTCTTGGGCGTCGGAAGCGTCCGGGCCGTGGTGCGGGCGCCGTTGTCATGCCGGCTGCACTGGTGATACGGACCGGTGCACACCAGCATTTTTCCAAAAAAAAGCCCAAGGGGGACTGGCAACGGGAAAGAGATTTTTATACCATTAATGATTATCGTCCACATTGGTGATACCATGGAAGTGAGCTCGAGAAACCAGCTGAAAGGCATTATCAGGATGATCAAGAAAGGCCCCGTGAGCACCGAAGTGATAATTGCCCTCCCCGGCGGAACCGAAGTCGTCTCGGTCATCACGACCTATTCAGCCGAAAAGATGGACCTGCAGGAAGGATCGGACGTCTATGCCGTGATCAAGGCCACCGAGGTCATGATCGGTAAGGACTGAACGATTCAGTCCCGGGTACGCTTTTCGTCCGTGCCGGTGCATCCGGCACCCCTCTTGTGTCGTACCCGGGGCTGCGGGACAACCGTTAAAATCGCGTGCTCAGGAGGGCGTCGAGGTACTCCGATGCGACGGCGCTTTTTGCGGGATCGAACCAGACCTCTATCGTCCGCTCGCCGATAAGGCAGTTGATCTCGACAATCCCGAATTTATGGATGATCTGGACCTCTCCCGCCCCGGTCTCCCTGTGATACAGGTCCTGGTTCCGGACGAAAGCGGCGACGTCCTCCTCGGTCACCGGACGCGGGAGGCGATATATCCTCCGCCGCCAGTGCGGGTAGGGGGGTACCGGGTCGGCAAATGGTGTGGACAACGTACATTCTCCTGTGCAGCTCCGGTTGCGGAGCAACCCGGAACGTTCGGTGATCGGTATGGTGACCCGGAGGATAACAACGTATCGCATTGTATGGCCGCGCTGCGGGGGGGTCGGGTGCGGTCATGCGGTGCCCGTTTATAATGCCCGCCGGGGCATCCGGCAGGAGACGGTTCCCGGCGATACCGGCCGGGACAAGGGCCGCCGCGCCCGATGACGCGAAGCATGCCGGAGCGGTAGCCGGAGAGAGACGGACAGCACGTTTCCGGGGAGCATCGCGTCCTACCGATGCGGCGCTCCGCCGGGTACTCCCCGGCGGTTTTCCGAAGGCCGTTGCCGATCTTCAGGGGTGCCATTGATCCGGAATTGCCCGGGGAGCCGTCTCTCCTTAAAAGACGTCAACTTCATGCCGATCTTTGGTTTCGTACCGGTATGGAGTGTCTGGGAAAAAGTATTTATGGGTGGTGAGTACACAAATAATTGTTTACAAAATCAAAAAGTAAATTGATTTTTGTGAACTCGAACAGAACCGGCTGAGATCTCATCCAGCAGAGAAGGGAGAAATTGTGAGGAAAAGGATCTGCCGGAACGGGAACTGCGGGCACCGCAATGCCGATTCTGTTCCCGCCGACGCCGCTCACGCAGCGGTGGTTGAACTGCCTGACTATCGGAATCTCGCTGCCGGAATGGCGAACGGCGGCAGCGGATTTGATGATCAGGGCAACGGCAGATGCCTCACCGACCGGGGAAGCAGTGCAGGGGAACTGAAGGCGGTTCATCTCTCCAGCAGCGGCTCCGGTCGGTACAGCCGGGCGACCACGGCGTCGACGGCGTCGGAAACGTTCTCTGTCATGGATACAGGAGGGAAAAAGTACCAGGACGATGGTGGACTTTGTGTTGCAGGTAATACCTCGGATGGACCGGATGCACTCTCACTCACGATGCATGCGCTACATGCAGGGCGCCGGACGGACCGACCGGAAAATGCCGCCGGGAAGCGTCCTTCCGGTGCACGCTCCCGAGCGATACCGGTGTAGCGATACATAGGCAGGCAGACGCACCAGCAGCTTGCTATCTCCCAGATGAAATACCTTTTTTGATGCTTATCCGGCCTCCGGTATCTCGGAAAAGCAACGAATGACGTTCTGCATCCGTTGTTCGGATACCCGTGCCGGCCGGGAACATTCTGCACAGCATAGGAGAAAGCGGATCCGCACGGGAGGTGCCGGATGGGTGGGTGCGGCCTTCCGGTCGGGCTTCCTGCACGAAAAGTTAAGCAACGTTTAAATATCTGCAATCCGCGCCTGGTCCGCCGGAATTTCGATCCGCACAGAAGCCCTCAGACGGACGATCCCGGTGTTGGCCATACCTGACATCCTCCGAAAATTACCTGGGCTCATATCGCCGCTATGGCCTTGCGATCCTGCAGTATTTCGCCGTTCCGGCTAAGATCCTCCGGTTTCCTGCGGCGCCGAAATCCGCGATCCGAAAACGCCGGTAAAACCGGAAACGAACGATAACCCGGCCTTCTTTTTGGGCGGCGGGAGGGCGACCCGGGGCACCCCGCGGCGCTTTGGGGGAGTATGCCGGGATGGAAGAAGATAACCCGCCTCCCCGCCGACGGGTATATGCGGGAGGTGCGTGACCGTGAGAGCCGGCAGAAAGAAGCATCGTATCAACAATCGCTACCTGGCACTATTCCGGTATCTGGTGCGGCACAAGCGGTATGTCGCCATGATCGCCCGGGACCTCGGGATCCCGGTCAGGGGCCTCCTGCACGACCTCTCCAAGTTCCGGCCGTCCGAGTTCATCCCGTATGCCCGATACCACTTCTCGCCTGATGGCACCTTTATCCGGCGGCAGGAGACTGCGGACGTCTCCGGAGAGGAGGATGCGGCGTTCCGCCGTGCAGTTCTCCTGCACCAGCGCCGCAACCCGCATCACTGGCAGCACTGGGTGCGTGCGGGGCCGGGCGGCAGAGCCCGGGCGCTTCCGATGCCGCCCGATGTGGTGAAGGAGATGGTGGCCGACTGGATGGGTGCCGGCCTCGCCCAGAGAAGCCAGGTCGATCTCTGGACCTGGTGGGAGACGAACCGGGCGCAGATCGTCCTGCACCCCGATACGGAGGCAGCGGTCCGGGCGCTCCTCGCAGCCCTGCGTGAGCGCTCTCTGGCGGGGCGGTTCCCGCCGCACGGCCGGTAAGGGATATTTCGTTGTTTCACCCTCGCTTCCGGAAGGGATAACCCTCCGCACAGCGAAGGAAACCGTATCATGGAACGCATTGCCCGGGAGACCGACCGGATGGAGCTCCTTGCGGAGATCGCCGCGTTCGTCCGTGAACATGGAGATATTCTTGCCCGGTATCACACGTATACGCCGGACGATCTCGAGCGCATCGAGCAGGAACGCTGCAGGCTGCAGGAGGAGGCATGCCGCCGGGGTGCCTGCGGGACCGCCGGCGAGCTCGTGGAACTGGAGTATCTCATCGCCCGGGCGACAGCGATGCAGGCGAAGGGCATGGAGGAAGGCAACGCTCCGCGGTGATGCAGACCGCCGATCTCCCGGCCGTAGAAAAGATCGAAGCCCTATTCGAGTTCTTCGGATCCGGCAGGGAGATCGTCAATCTCCTCCTCGTCCGAAGGCACCATCACCTCGGGCGAGATATCGAAGTAGTCCTTGAGAGCCTCGTCGTCCTGCTCGTCGTGGTACTGTTCGCCCCCTTCTTTCATCTTCATCCAGAAGCGGATCTGCTGGAGGAGTGTCATGGTCTTCCGGTCATCTCCTCTCTCCTCCGGGAGGGCGTTTCCTTCATACAGTAATGACATATTCATGGTTCTGATACAAAACCCTGTTCAAATCTTCTTTTGCCGCTGCAGCCGTTTTTTTCAGTTGCTCATGGGAACCGGGGCTGCGGGAAAGCTCTTTTGCCCCGCTCACGTCCGGCGGAACATCGCGTCGAGCTTCCGCTTTTCGAATGCCACCACCGTCGGCCGGCCGTGCGGGCACGTCCACGGCGTCCGGGTCCGTGCGAGCTGGTCGATGATCCGCTGCTGCTGCTCCCCCGTGAGGTGCGCTCCTGCCTTCACCGCTCCGCGGCAGGCGACGATCGTCGTGATCCGCTCCTTCGCTCCGGCGGCGGCCTTCTGTTCGTCCGCCAGCACCTCGCCGATCGTGTCGCGGACGACCTGCTGGTCTTCGAGCTTCCCGAGCACCACCGGGACCGCACGGACGGCGAAGGTGTCCCGCCCGAACTCGTCGATGACAAACCCCTCGGCGGCGAGGATGGGGACCGCCTCGCGGAGGAGCGCTGCCTCCTTCGGCCGCAGGGAGAGGATGGCCGGCAGGATCAGTTCCTGGGAGCGGACGGCGGCATCGCGGCGGTCGACGATCTGCTCGTAGAGGATCCGCTCGTGGGCGGCATGCTGGTCGATCAGGTAGAGGGCGCCGTCGGCACCCTCTGCGACGATGTAGGTCGCGGCCACCTGGCCGATCGGCTCCATCGCGGGGAGGAGGTTCTGCTCCGCCGCCGCCCCCGGTCCGGGCGCACCGGTGTCGGTCCGCCGGAGCTGCCGGTCCGAGGCGGCGAGCTCGTGGTGCCGGGCGGCGTACGCCGGCGCAGGCGAGGCGACACGGTCGATCTCCGGCGGCGGCGAGACCGGCGGTGCTAGTGCGGTCTGGACGGTCTCCCGACTCTCCCCGTCGCGGGTGAGATCGCGGGCAGCGAGGGCGTCTGCCACGGCCGCCGTGATCGCGCCGAGGATCTCGGGCTCCCGGGTCAGCCGGACCTCCCGCTTGGTCGGGTGGACGTTCACGTCGACGAGGGCGGTATCGATATCGAGGGTGAGAAAGACCACCGGGTAGCGGTCCTTCGGGAGCAGGGTGCCGTAGCCTTCCCGGACGGCGCCGGCGATCGGCCGGGAGGTGACGCTCCTGCCGTTGATGCTGATAGTGATCTGCGAGGGATTCACCCGGCTCTCCGCCGGCAGGGAGACGTAGCCGCCGATCCGCAGGAAGGGCGTCCGCCCCTCCACCGGGATCAGCGACCGGGCGGTCTCGACCCCGTGCAGCCCGACAATGGCGTCGCGGAGGTCCGCCGACCGCTGGGTTGCGATCCGCTCGCGGCCGTTCTGCGTCAGGCGGAAGGCGATCTCGCTGTGGGCGAGGGCTATTCCCTCCACCACCCCGTAGAGGTGGGCAAGTTCGGTGTTTCTGCTCTTCAGAAACTTCCGGCGTGCCGGGGTGTTGAAGAAGAGATCCTCCACGATCACCGTCGTCCCGACGGGAGCGCCAATCTCCCGCTGCTCAAGCACCTCACCTCCCCTGACCACTACCTGCGTGCCGCCGAGCGTCTCTGCCTCGCGTGGCCGGGTGATCAGCGTCACCTGCGCCACGGCGGCGATGCTGGCGAGCGCCTCGCCGCGGAAGCCCAGCGTCCGGACGACGTGGAGGTCGTCGATCGTGCTGATCTTGCTCGTCGCGTGGGGTTCGAAGGCGAGGAGCGCCTCGTCGGGCGTCATTCCGCAGCCGTCGTCGGTGATCCGGATGCGGCCGATCCCTTTCATATCGGCGGTTACGTCGACGAGGACGGTGCCTGCTCCCGCATCGATGGCGTTCTCGACGAGCTCCTTGACGACCGCCGCCGGTCGTTCGACCACCTCGCCGGCGGCGATCTGGTTCACCGTCGCGGGGTCGAGTTTGTGGATCCGGGGCACGCTGCTCCTGCTCATCGCCGTCCGTCTCCTCCGTTCGCCAGGTCACGGAGCCGGTGGAGGGTGTTCAGCGCCGCAAGCGGCGTCATCTCGTCGAGGTTCAGCCGCTGGAGCTCCTCGACGGCCGGGTTCGTCACGGCCGTGCCCTCGCCGGGATCGACGAGAAGCATCTGGGTATACCGGGGCTGCCCCCCGGCCCCTGTCCGTGGCTCCTGCAGCATCGCTTCTTTGAGGACCGTCCGCGCCCGGTCGGTCACCTTCTTCGGGATGCCGGCGAGCTCCGCGACGTGGACGCCGTAGCTCTTGTCGGTCGCGCCGGGGATGAGTTTGCGCAGGAACGTGACCTCCCGTCCCGTATCCCTGACCGCGAAATGGAAGTTGTGCACCCGTTTGAGACTGCCTTCAAGCGTGATCAGCTCGTGGAAGTGGGTTGCAAAAAGCGTCCGCGGCCCGGTCACCGCTTTGCCGTGGAGGAACTCGACCACCGCCTGCGCTATCGAACAGCCGTCCAGCGTGCTCGTCCCCCGGCCGATCTCGTCGAGGACGACCAGGCTCTGGTCCGTGACGTTGTTTAAGATGTTCGCGAGTTCGAGCATCTCCACCATAAAGGTGCTCTGCCCGCTCGCAAGGTCGTCGAATGCCCCCACCCGGGTGAAGACCCGGTCGACAAGCCCGATGCCGGCGTGCCGTGCCGGGACGAAGCTGCCCATCTGCGCCATAATGCAGATGAGGGCGACCGCCCGCATGTAGGTCGATTTGCCGGCCATGTTCGCCCCCGTGATGATCATGATCTGGTTGCCGCTCCCGTCGAGCTCGGTGTCGTTCGGGACGAAACCGACGTCCATGCTCCGCTCCACGACCGGGTGGCGCCCCTCCCTGATGACGATCCGGCCGCTCTCCTCGATCGCCGGCCGGGTGTAGTCGTAGCGGGCGGCGACTTCTGCAAGGCCTGCGTAGACGTCGAGGTGCGCAACCGCCCGTGCGGTCGCCTGCAGCTCCGGCACCGCCGCGGCGAGGGTTGCCACGAGGTTTGCGTAGGTCTCCGCCTCCACCGCAGAGAGCCGCTCTTCGGCGGTCGCGATCAGCGCCTCCTTCTCCCGGAGCTCCGGGATGGTGTAGCGTTCGCCGTTCGCCGTCGTCTGGCGGCGCTCGTACTCGGGCGGCACCAGGTGCAGGTTCGCCTTCGTCACCTCGATGTAGTAGCCGAAGATCCGGTTGTAGCCGACCTTGAGCGACCGAATCCCGGTCCGCTCCCGTTCGCTCTGCTGGAACTCTGCGATCCAGTCCTTCCCCGAGGTTGCGAGTTCCCGCAGCGTGTCGAGGTCCGGGTTGAAGCCCTCGCGGATCATGCCGCCCGCCTTCGCCATCGCCGGGGGATCGTCGACGATCGCCCGACCGATGAGGTCTTCCGTTTCGGCAAGGTCGCTCATCGATGCGAGCGCTTCGGTGATCTTCGCCGGAAGATCGCCGGCAAAGCAGGCCTTCAGGGCAGGGAGCTGCCCGATGGACTCCCGCAGGGTGGCAAGATCGCGCGGCCCGGCGTTGCCGTAGGCGATGCGGCCGGCGATCCGCTCGATGTCGGCGCACCGGTGCAGGCGGGAGCGGATATCGGCCCGGACCATGGGGCCTGCGACGAAGTACTCCACCGCGTCGAGCCTTTGCTCGATCGCCTCCCGGGCGATCAGGGGGGCGATCAGCAGCGAGCGGAGCAGACGGCCGCCCATCGGCGTCTCGGTGGCGTCGAGCGCGGAGAGGAGGGTCGCCGTATCCGTATCTCCCCGGATGCTCTTTGTGATCTCCAGGTTCCGGAGGGTGATGGCGTCGAGCACCATCGCCTTCTTCGGGAGCCGTGTTGCAAGGCCGGTGATATGGCAGAGCTCCGATCGCTGGGTCTCCCGGGCGTAGTGGAGGGCGGCACCGGCGGCGGCGACCGCCTCGTCGAGCCCTTCGCACCCGTAGCCGGCAAGCGACGCCGTCCCGAACTGCTCGCAGAGGAGGGCGGCTGCTGCTCCGGGTGCGAAGGCCTCGTCCCGGTAGCGGGAGACGAGGACGCCCTGTGACCTGAGCCGGTCGATGACTGCATCTCCGCAGCTCTCGGGGACGATGCATTCGGAGGGGCGGTAACGGACGACCTCGGAGACGATCTCGTGGCAGTCCCGCCCGCCGTCGCCGGTCGAGACGAAGAACTCGCCCGTGGAGACGTCGAGGAAGGCCATCCCCCACGCGTCCTTTTTTCCGGGGGCGATCGCCATCAGGTACTTGGCGCCGGACGATGACAGCATGGCGGAGTCGATGAGCGTGCCCGGGGTGATCACCCGGACGACGTCCCGCTTCACCACGCCCTTCGCCTTCTTCGGGTCTTCCACCTGGTCGCAGACCACGACCTTGTAGCCCTTGTTCACCAGGCGGGCGATGTACCCGTCTGCCGCGTGGAGCGGAACGCCGGCAAGCGGCATCCGCTCGCCGTTCCGGTCTCGTCCGCGCGCAGTCAGGACGATGTCGAGCTCCCGCGCTACGACGGCGGCGTCGTCGCCGAAGGTCTCGTAGAAGTCGCCCATCTGGAAGAAGAGAATGGCGTCCGGGTGCGCTGCCTTGACCGTGTAATACTGTTTCATCGCCGGGGTTGGTCCGTCCTTCATCACTCTTCCATAGAAAGTCCCCCCGACGGCACATAAGGTTCACCACTCCGGAACCGACCTGCACCAGATCGGCGAAAATCGCCCGGTGCAGCCAAACTAGATACGTCTGAAGCGCACACCTCTACACGATACGACATGGAAGCGACGATAGCTGAGAAGATTTTCTCGTCGCGCTGCGGCAGAGAGATACGTGCGGGGGATGTGGTCATGGCGCCGGTCGATGCGGCGATGATCCACGATATCACGGGCCCGCTTGCAATCAGGGTCTTCCGCGAGATGGGCGGAGAGCGAATCTTCGATCCACGGAAGATCATTATGCTCTTCGATCACCAGATTCCGGCGGACTCCATCCCTGCCGCCGAGAACCACGTCTTTATGCGCGAGTTCGCGCGTGAACAGGGAATCCACAACTACGACCTCCGGGAGGGTGTCTGCCACCAGGTGGTCATGGAGAAGGGGCGTGCGGCGCCGGGGGAGATCGTCGTCGGCACCGACTCCCACACCTGCACCTACGGTGCGGGCGGCGCATTCGCCACCGGGATCGGGTCGACCGATATGGGCTTTGTCTTAAAGTTCGGGGCGCTCTACTTCCGCGTCCCCGAGAGTATCCAGGTCGAGGCGAACGGGACGCTGCCCCGCCGTGTCGGTGCGAAGGATCTCATCCTCTCGATCGCCGGGGACATCGGCGCCGACGGCGCCACCTACAAGGCGCTCGAGTTCGTCGGCGAGACTTTCCGGTCGATGGATATGCCGGGGAGGATGACCTGCGCCAATATGGCGATCGAGATGGGAGCAAAAGCCGGGATCGTGCCGCCCGACGAAGCGGCCTGGGAGTATATCACGGCCCGGCGGGAGATCGAGCCCTTTGACCTTGCGAGCGATCCCAATGCGGAGTACGCCGAGTACCGGCAGTACGACGTCGCCGACCTCGCACCGCAGATCGCGGTCCCGCACAACGTCGACAACGTCGTCGACGTCGACGAGGTTGCCGGGACGAAGGTCGACCAGGTCTTCATCGGGTCGTGCACGAACGGCCGGTTCGAGGACCTCGCCGAGGCTGCCGAGGTGCTCGGAAAAGAGCAGTTCGCGGAGGGCGTCAGGGTCATCGTCGTCCCGGCGTCCCGGGACGAATACCTGAAGGCGCTCAGGGCCGGGCTCATCGAGCGGTTCGTCGAGGCCGGAGCCCTCTTCGAGGCGCCCTGCTGCGGCCCCTGCATGGGGGGAGCCTTCGGGCTGCTCGCGCCGGGCGAGGTCTCGCTCTCGACGTCGAACCGGAACTTCAAGGGCAGGCAGGGGAGCACCGCCGCGTCGGTCTACCTCTGCTCCCCGGCGACGGCGGCGGCGAGCGCCGTCTACGGCGAGATCACCGATCCGAGGGAGGTGTAATACATGCGGGTATATCTGCGGGTCTGGAAGTTCGGCAACGACATCGATACGGATGCGATCATCCCGGGACGGTTCCTGACGATCTACGATGAGAAAGAGCTCGCCCGGCACGCCTTCGAGGGCACCCGCGACGAGTTCAGCGCTGCGGCGGCGGAGGGCGACATCGTCGTCGCCGGGAACAACTTCGGGTGCGGGTCGTCCCGCGAGCACGCTCCCCTGGCGCTCCGGGGCGCCGGGATCCGGGTCGTGATCGCCAGATCCTTTGCCCGGATCTTCTACCGGAACGCGGTGAACACCGGGCTCCTGCCCCTGGTCTGCCCGGAGGCGGACGCGATCGAGGAGGGAAGCGCAATTACGGTGAACACTGCCGAAGGCTACATCGAGGCGGACGGCAAACGGCTCGCCATCGAGCCGGTGCCGGAGTTTCTCCGCATGATCGTCGATGCGGGCGGGCTCGTTGCATACGCGAAAGAGATGGACGAGGTGGAGACGTGTACCGGATCGCAAGCATAGGCGGGGACGGCATCGGCCCCGAGATCCTCGAAGCCGGCAAGGTCGTCTTGGACGCGGCCGGCGAGAAGTTCGGGTTCGATATTGCGTGGGAAGACTTCGACATCGGGGCGGACTGCTACCTTGCCACCGGTGACCTCGTGACCGAAGACGACCTGGCCGACCTCTCGCGCTTCAAGGCGATCTACTTCGGCGCTATCGGCGACGACCGGGTGCAGCCCGGGATCCTCGAGAAGGGGATCCTGCTCGCCCTCCGGTTCCACTTCGACCAGTTCGTCAACCTCCGGCCGATCAAGCTGCTGGAGGGCGTACCGACGCCGCTGGCGAACAAGGGTCCGGAGGACATCGACTTCGTCGTCGTCCGTGAGAACACCGAGGACTTCTATGTCGGGATCGGGTCGCGGTTCGCCGGCGGGAGAGAAGAGAAGACGCTCGAGGTCGTCCGCGACATCTACCAGGTGAAGTTCGGGATGGACGTTGAGACCGATGCGGAGGAGCTTGCCTACCAGATCGGTGTCATCACCCGCGAAGGAGCCGGGCGGGTGATCCGCTACGCCTTCGACCTTGCCGCCCGGCGGGAGAAGAAACTCGCCTCGGTGGACAAGGCGAACGTCCTCTCCGACGTCTACGGCCTCTGGCGCGACGTCTTCACCGATGTCGCGAAGGACTACCCGGACGTCGCCACGGAGTTTTCCTTCGTGGACGCGGTCACGATGTGGTTCGTGAAGAACCCGGAATGGTATGACGTCGTGGTCACGCCCAACATGTTCGGCGACATCATCACCGACCTCGGGGCGATGATCCAGGGCGGCCTCGGCCTTGCCCCCGGCGGGAACATCAACCCGCAGGGCACCTCGATGTTCGAGCCGATCCATGGCTCGGCGCCGAAGTACAAGGGGCAGAACGTTGCAAACCCGATGGCGACCATCTGGGCGGGCTCGCTGATGCTCGACCACCTTGGCGAGCACGAGGCTGCAGCGGCCGTCCTTGCCGGGATCGAGCAGAGCATCACCGGGCGGTTCGTCACCCGGGACATGGGCGGGACGGCGACGACGAGCGGCGTCGGCGACCATATCGCCGCCCTGATCCGGGCGATGTAAAAAAATACTTATTTTTCAGCTATCTTTTCGAGCAGCTGCCGGATCGCACGCAGTTCCCCGACGACGTCGCCTTCTGCGGCAGCCTCCGGCACACGCTGCTCCGGCTGCCCCTCGGTCGCGACGGGCGGCGCGCCCCGGACGAAGCCCATGATCTTCTCCCGGAGGGCTTCGGCATCCTCGATGCCGCTCAAGTTGATCTCGGCCCGCGCCTGCGCGGAGTAGCCTGCGGTCTGGACGCGGAGGGAGGAGAACCCGAGGTAGCGCATCAGGGGCCCCTGCGAGATGTCGACGTTCGTGATCCGGTTGTAGGGGACGATCCCGGTCTGTCGGAACCAGACGCCCCGCCGCCACGAGATCTCGGTCGGGGTGAGCTCGTACAGGACGCTTCTGTAGTAGAGGGGAATCCAGGCTGCGACGAAGACGAGGACTGCGGCGAGCGGGACGGCGACGATGAGGATGGCATCCAGCGACTCCGAGAGCGCCGCCGGCAGGACGACGAAGGGGAGGATGACGATTGCGACGATCAGAAAGAGCGAGATGTACATATACGTCCGGTATGCCGGTTCGGGCCTGAACGGCTCACCGATGCGGAACGGTTCGGCGGTCATGGTTGTATCATCTTTCTGTTGTGTTCTCTTTCGTGTTGAAGGTTTCACCGCTTCGAGACGGCGAGGCGGTAGTAGTCGCCGCCGTACTCGAGGATGATATTGTGGACGCCCAGGTGCTCGTCGAGGTACCAGGCGTAGCCGGAGATCAGCGCCTCTTCCTCTGCCGGGGTGATCGAAAGCGTGCTGTACTCGGTCGTATTCGTAAAGCGCGGAAGCCCGTCGAGAACCGTGTCGGTCGGTCGGATGACCCGTTTTCCATCCAGGATCATCTCCCGGAGGGCCGGATGCCGGGCAAAGTCGTCGCCCGCAAGGTGGTAGACGGGATCGCCTCCGAGCTCTGCGACCTCCCGATCGACCGGCAGCACGGTGATGCAGCCCTGGGAGAGGCTCGCGACGGCGTATGCCGAGACGAGCGTGATCGCGCTGAGCGAGACAAAGAGAATCAGTATGTAGCCTTCGGTCCGCATATGCCTGCTACCCGATCAATCTCCTGATGAGCATAAATATCCATGGGATGGAGGGCGGAAGAGAATCTCCGGGTTTTATCCGATTATTCTGCTCATGATGATTCTATCCGCCCCGGTCCCGAAGTACCCGGCGTGAAATCCGACGTTGGCAAATCCGAACGTTTCGTACAGGCTCCGTGCGGCAAGGTTCTCGGGTGAGACCGAGAGCAGAACCTCACGGATGCCCATCCGGCGGAGTGCGTCGATCACCGTTGCGACGAGGTCTCTTCCAAGACCCTGCCGCCGTTCTTCCTCGTTGACGGCGAGCCGGATGATCCAGGCGCGTGACGGGTCGTGCTGCAGGCAGGCGCCGATGGTGTAGCCGATGATCGCGCCCCCCTTCTCGGCGACGAAGAACGTCGTCGGGAAGAGGACGCCTGCCTGCCGGACGAAGACCGCCGGTTTGCACTCGCCGGGGGTGTTTTTCTGTTCGAGCGAGCAGAGTGCGGCATAGTCGGCATCCTGGTAGAGGCGGATGGCAGGGTCCATGGAGTACATGCGTGCGCCGTCTAAAAGAAATTCTGCAGGAGCTGTGCGGCAGAAGGGGTGGGAGGGATAAACTCCCCCCTTACAGTCTCTTTTCTCCGCCGGATTTTTCTTCTTTCTTCTGCATGCCCTGCTCGAGCATCTCGCGTGCCATCCGGTAGGTCTCTACCTTATACTGCATCTGCTCGATCCAGTGCTCTTTCATCCGGATCCGTGAGTCGATCATCCGGATCATCAGCTGCCGGATCTGGTCCTCATCGAGGCACTTCCACATCATCTCCACAAGCTGGGAGTGTGCGTCGTATCCGCCGCTGTGGTGCATCGTATGAATCCTCCTGCATGTCATCCGCGGGTACTCGGAAACCCACGGATGACTCCCAGTCTCGGTGCGGCTATATAATACCTTGCGGGCAGGGTGGGTGCTACTCCGGCCTCTGCGAGCCGCTGCTCTGCCGCAGGTCCATGCAGGCGTTCAGGACGTCGTCGAGGAGGCGGAGCGTTCCTTCGATGCCGGCGAGCGGCCGGGCATGCAGGAGCACCCTTCCTCTGACCGGCGGCGTGAGGGGGACGAAGGCGGCCTCTGGGCGCACGGTCTGCTCGTACGAAGACCCGATGATGAGGTCAGGCTCGCCGGCCGTGATAAGCTCGGAGATCCGGGAAAAGTCGGTCGTCTGTTCGATCCGCCGCCGGGGAGAGGCCGGCCGGTTCCGGGAGCAGATGCAGGCGATCTCGGCGTCGAGGTAGCGCTCGAGGGTCTCCGCGGCGTATGCCGCATAGGCGCATTCGCCGAAGACGGCCACCCGGGGCGGTTCGAAACGCCGCAGGTACTTGTCGCAGGCTTTTTCGATCCTCTTCTCCGCCTCTGCAATCTCATGGGCGACCGGCGAGGGATCGATACCGTCGCAGGTGGCGGCGAGCCTCTCGAAGGTCTCCGCCACCGCATCGAGGCCGAGCAGCGACCCGCACCACTCCCCGACACCGCTCGCAAGGTCGGGGTTCGTGCCGACGGTGAACGGCGCCGCCCTCCCCGCAGCACCGAGGGGCCCTGAGCAGAAGGTGGTGCCGACAGCGCCCCCCGCAGCTGTGAGCAGCCGCTGCGCCTCCTGGATGTTTCCGCGGCAGAACGGATCGAGGAGACAGATGCCGTCGATGTTGACGCCGGGACGGTTCGGGTCGACCGCCGGGCGGATCGCTTCGAGCGCTGCATGGTAGCCTGCTTCGAGGTCCCCGAGGAACCCCGGGGCATCGACGAGCAGCAGGTCGCGGTCATGGGCGACGCCGGCGAGGTCTTCTCCCAGGATGGCGGGGACGCAGGTCGTTACGACGGCGACATGCTCCCGGGTTCCTGCAACAGTATCGATCACCTCTCTGAGCCGCTCTTCGGTTCCGAAGATGATCTCGTTCTCCACAAGAAACGTCCCGTGCAGGGGAGCCGTGAGAAGAGACGCCGGGTAGAAGTAGCAGCCGCTTGAGCCGTGGACGATGACGGCGAGATCGTCGAACCCGGCAAGGCAGGCGACCGCTCCCGTCATTGCGCACGGCCAGAGCGGATTGGTGCAGTCCTGGTGTGGGGGGTCGGGCATTGGTTGTCAAGATCATCGCTGCCGCGGAATAAAAGAGTGGCGTAGACGGGCGGGCGGTTCCCGGTTCCGGTTGCAAATGGTAGGGTATTATCTCTCTATTGGTGAAAATATCCGTATATGAAGATTTACAGCCGCACCACAGGCGCTCTTGCCGTGCTGGTGCTTCTCATCGCATGCTGCGCGTCTCCTGCCGCCTCGGCCGCCGGCACTGCCGGTCTGACGATCGTCTCCTCTCCCGGCGGTGCCACCGTTACCATCGACGGCTCATACGTCGGGACAACCTCCGCAGGGTCGACCGCTCCGCTCGCCGTGACGGTCAATGCAGGGACGCATGCCATTGCCGTATCGAAAATGGGCTACCAGCCCTCCGTCACCACCCTGCAGGTGAAAGCGGGCGAAGCGCAGACGGTCTCGATCACCCTTGCCCCGTCTCCCCCGTCGGGCACGGTCTCCGTCGCCTCGACACCCGGGAGCGCATCGGTGACGCTGGACGGCGGGTCGGCGCAGACGACTCCCGAGACTTATTCCAACGTGGAACCCGGGACTCACTCGGTGAAGGTCACCAAGCCCGGGTTCGTCCCCTGGTCGAAGACCGTGACGGTCGAGGCCGGCAAGACGGTGCAGGTCAACGCAATCCTGACCGCCGCACCCGATGTCGGGACACTCTCGGTCACGTCGAGCCCGTCCGGCGCCGATATCTATCTCGACGGGACCTACTGGGGCCACACCCCGATGACCCTCGGGAACGTTGTCCAGGGCGGGCATGAGATCCGCCTGCTCTGCGCCGGCTACCAGGCATGGACGCAGACGACGTCGATCACCGGGGGACAGACGACGCAGGTGACCGCCGTCCTCGTCCCGATGGTGGCAGGAACAACCGGCGATATCGCAGTCTCCTCGTCCCCTGCCGGTGCGGCCATCTACCTCGACGGTGCCTTCCGCGGCACGACCGCCGCCGGCAACCCGATCGACATCACCGGCGTCCCGGCCGGGACGCATACGATCACCCTGAAACTCGCGGGATACGCCGATTACGTGACCGGCGTCCAGGTCGGCGCGGGGCAGACGGCGACGGTCTCGGCGACGCTCACGCCCATGCAGGGTTCCGGGTCGACCGGTTCGGTGAGCATCACCTCGTCGCCGTCCGGTGCGGACATCTACCTTGACAACCAGTACCTCGGGATCACGCCGCTCACCCACTCGGGCGTCGCTCCGGGCTCGCACGAGGTGCGCCTGGCACTGGTCGGGTATCAGGACTGGTCGAACCAGGTTCAGGTGACGGCAGGGCAGACCACCCAGGTCACGGCAGGCATGGCCGGGACGCCGAGTCCGCAGCAGTCGGGAAGCCTCCCGGTTCTGCTGCCGTGCGCCCTCGGCCTTGCCGCGGTGCTCGGCCTCCTCGGCAGGGCGAAGAAAGAATAGATCTCTTTTTTATTCCGGGCTTTTCCGTTTTACGACCATCACCGGCTGGTGGGCGTTCTTCACCACGTACTCGGAGACGGTGCCGAGCAGGCGGTCGCGGAGATTGCTCCTGCCGTGCGACCCCACGACGATGAGCGATGCGTTCTCTTCATCGGCCGCTTTCACAATCTCTTTTCCAGGGTCGCCAAGGGGTGTCCGGACGTGAACCGCCAATCCTTCCCGCTCGAGCTTCCGGCGGGCATCGACGATGCTGCTCTGGATATCTTCGCGCAGCCGCTGCTGGACCTCGGTCTCGACGTCCGGTACCGTGCCGAGGAACCCGGCGCCGCCGGCCGCTATCTGGGTGATGTCTTTCTGGTCGATGACATGCACCAGCACGACCTCGGTCGTTCCGGCATCCTTCAGCTCCGCGATGTACTCCATGGCCCTCATCGAAGGTGCGGAGAAGTCGGTCGGGAATAGAACACGCGTAAACATTGTGGATCACTCCTGTGCGGATATCCAATCCTTTGTGCGTCCCCTATATAACAGTGCGGTCGACTTTCGGCGCCTGCAGAACAGGCCTGTTCAAAACGACCGGCGTCCGTTTGTCCGGATCGCCCGCCGCCACCGGTGCAGCAGCCGCCGGACGCCTGCGGTTCCTACCGGGGCGGGATAAGGCGGCGGAAGCGGGATCCCGTCCTGTGCGACCCGGAGATCGAGTGCGGCTGCAAGTTCGGCGACGACCTCTCCTGCTGCGGCGTCCTCTTCGAGCAGCGGTGAGAGCCGGTCGAACCGGACCCGTGCCCCGGCGAGATCCGCAAAAGCGGCGAGCATCTCCTCCTGGTATGCCTCCTCCTCCCGGACCGCATCCCGGGTGTCGCGGCCCGTGAGTTTTCCGGCCTCTCTGAGGAACCGGAGCGTCCCGGCGAGGCCGACCGGGAAGGAATCGATAAAAGGCGTCCCGTGCCGGCGGTGCAGCGCCTCGCCGACCTCCCGGAGGGCAGGCTCCCGGAGGATGTTGAAGGCACCGGTTCCCAGGCGGGAGAGTGCGGCCGTATCGGTATCCCTGACGAACCGGAGGTTCACGGCAAGGTCGAGATACGCGAGCAGGCGGACAACCTCTGCATAGTTCTCGTCGACGTCGTACTCCAGGTTCTTCTCCCCGATCAGGGTTACGCCCTCGCGCTGGCCGGAGCCCTGCTCTGCGAGCGTTCCCGCCGCGAGGAGTGCGCCGACGAACCCGGTCTGGAAGACGCCCCCGAGGAAGCCCGATGTCCGGATGGGTATGACGGGCGTCTCCCACCCGCGTGCGCAGACGGCGGCGGTGTCGTCGCCGATGGTCTCGACGATGCAGGTGGAGAGGACGAAGATCGCGGCCGGAGCCGGGGGTGCCTCGTGGACGCGGGCGATGCAGCGCTCGAGCGCGTCCTCACCGCCGAAGATGATCTCGTTCTCGCCGAGCCGGGTGGAGATGAGGCGCGGGATGGCTGCCGTATCGTTCCCGAGCAGCGTTGCGTGAAGGAGCGAAAAATTGTGGTGGGTGCACCCGGCAGGGCCGTGGATGATGCAGGCGGCGTCCCTGACCTGGGTGACGACCGCGAGCGCCCCGGTCAGGGTGCACCCTTCATACCTGGATGGATTCGAGGGCGAAGGCATCGAGTTCATCGTCGTCCAGGGGGGTGGGGATGCTTGTCCGGGTGTTTCTGGCGAGCTCGTCCGCGAGCCGGCGGTAGACTGCCGCCTGCTCCGAATCTGGTGCGTATTCGAGGACCGTCTGTTTGTGCACTTCGGCGAGCTGGACGACCCGGTCGCGGGGGATGTAGGCGATCAGGGATGAGTTGATCCGTTTCGCGAACTCCGCGACGAGCTCGCGCTCCCCCTCGATGTTCTTTGCGTTGCAGATGACGCCGCCGAGCCGGCAGTTACTGCGCACCCTCTTTGAGAGGCGGGTGATGGCTTTTGCGATGTTGTTGGCGGCGTATATCGACATCAGCTCGCCGGAGGTGACGAGGTAGACCTCCTGGGCATAGCCTTCCCGCATCGGCATGGCGAATCCCCCGCAGACGACGTCGCCCAGCACGTCGTAGACGATGACGTCGCCGTCCAGGGCGGAGAGGCGCTCCAGCAGCTGGAACGTGGCGATGATGCCCCGGCCCGCACAGCCGATGCCGGGCTCCGGCCCGCCTGCCTCCACGCAGCGGACGCCGGAAAATCCCTGGTGAACGACGTCGTCCACGGTGAGGTTCTTGTCTCCCTGTTCACGGATGAGGTCGAGCACGGTCGGAATCCGGCTCCCGTGCATTAGCATGCGGGTGCTGTCGTGCTTCGGGTCGCATCCGATCTGCAGGATGTCGAGGCCGCTTTCCGCCAGTGCTGCCGAGAGGTTTGCCGAGGTGGTTGATTTTCCGATACCACCCTTGCCGTAGAGGGCGATCTGTTTCATTGAGAACCCATCTGTAGTGGGCGCTCCGGGCTGAAATAATTAATCCGGACTTTCGTAAAGACAAGTGGATGTGCGGGAAGGGTTCTTTGGTCGGTCCCGCCCTGCTGGCCCGGCACGATCGGCACTTCTGCCCTGTCTCCGGTGGTTTTCGGGCGAACGAATGACTGTTCGTGCGCGATCTTCGCGAGAGTCGTTTGGGGTGCCGGTGCGCTCTGCCCGGCGGCCGGGACGTCGGCAGGAAAATGCATATTCTAGGATATATTGTTTTGCAAAACCCTCAGGTGAAGAGAATCGTCCCGTTGCAGCTGCAGAGATTGAACGCTGCTCTTTTTGATAAAAGGGCTCTTATAACTGCCCTATTATTCTCCAAAAACTATATTAAAAGCGAATTGAAAACCTACGAGAAGCAGATGGGAGATTGACGATGGACCCGCACTACCGTTCAAGACTGATTGCCGTTGTTATTATCATGATCGCTGTCTGTTCGGCGTTCTCGGTCAGCCCGGTAGCCGGATTCCGACTTGAAAACAGGGATGGGAGCGGCACCGGTGCTACACTCGCCGAGGCACTGGTCATGCAGGAGAGTACGAAGATCAAGGAGGTGTTCCTCGAGAACGTGACCGTCTACATCGACAGCCGGAGCAGCAAGTTCGAAGAGTACCGGAACACCTCGCTCGAGAAGCATGTAAACGGCGTCTACTGCCCCGAAGAGGATGCCATATATCTCCGCTCCGACATCAACCCGGAGAAGGCGGACGAAACCCTCGTCCAGCAGCTCGGGCACCGCCTCTACATCCAGCAGGGGCTCGCCGGGAGCGATATCCTCGCGTCGCTCTCGCCGAATCCGGACTCCTACTTGAGCCGGCTCTGCGAGCGGCCGGGCGACGTCACCGGCGAGGAGGTCTTTGCGAACGCGTTCATGCTCTACCACACGTCGCCGGACGTCCTGCAGATGGACGATCCTGCGATCTACACTTACATCGATCTCTTCGTGAAGGCCGGCGGGGACGCGGCCGCAGCCGACGACCTCTACCGCCACTACGAGCCGGAGTAATCCGGCCGGGGTTCTTTTTTCGAGCATATCCCAAAACGCCTATGATGCCGTCTCGGCCACAGGCTCAACCGATGAAAATCCTCATCTCGTTATAGCCCAAGCCGAGGGCGTGGGTAGAGGAGGTTGAGGAAACCTTTATGGCCGGGATCCTGTTCCCAAAAGGATTCGTCGATGGAACAATCGATCTGAATCGACGCATTCCTCTCGATGTATCAGTAAATGAGGTGCATCAGAGGCAGAACCCATAAGCACGATATTTCCGGGGGTATCGCGCGGGGGGAGGGTGCGGGAGGGGGTCTCCCCCTCCTGCCAGAGAGTATTGGGATGACCTCTTTCCTTGCCCAGCAACCTCTGACGCGATTACATCAACTTTCTCGTTGCCACTCACGCTCAATGCAATATTTTTACGTGAAATCTTCCGAATGCTCTTTTGGCAACAAACTTCTCGTCACCATGATAGATTCAACCGGAACGATTCCGGATGACCTGGTTGTGGAGATCCACCAGGGGTAACTATCGTAGCGTACGGTTGCCCCCCACCGATCGCAAACCCTGATTGCGCCCGCCGCCCTATATTCCCGCAGGACGTGGGCGAGCATGACGACCGATACCGGCGACTACGATACCATCATCATCGGGGCAGGGCCTGCCGGGCTCTTCTGCGCCCTGCAGGCTGCGGCTCCCGGCCGGAAGATCCTCATTCTCGAGAAGAAACCCGCCTGCGGGAGAAAACTTCTCATCACCGGCTCCGGGCAGTGCAACCTCACCCACGGCGGCAACATCCGCGAGTTTCTCGCACGCTACGGCGACCACGGAGCGTTCCTGCGTCCGGCGCTCCTCGGGTTCACCAACCGCGATCTCATTGCCTTCTTCGAGAGCCGTGGCCTCGACCTGGAGACGGACGAAAACGGCAAGGTCTTCCCCGCGACCCGGAAGGCAGCGGACGTCCTCGACCTTCTCCTCCGCGAGTGCAGAGAGCGGGGCGTCCGTGTCCGGTGCGGCGAGGCGGTCATCGCCGTCGAACGGACGGACGGGGGCTTTCTGGTGACGACCGGCGCCGCCCGGTATACCGCTTCGCGGGTGGTCATCGCCACCGGGGGTGCGTCGTACCCGGCCACGGGCTCCACCGGGGACGGCTACCGGCTCGCCGCCGCGCTCGGGCATACGGTGACGCCCGTCCGCCCCGCCCTCGCACCCGTCGTTGTCGAAGACTACCCGTTCGCCCGCCTCGCCGGGATATCGTTCGAGGGAGTCACGGTCTCGCTCTTCCGGGACGGCCGCAAGACCCGCGAGCTCGCCGGCGACCTGCTCTTCACCCACACGGGGCTCTCCGGCCCGGCCGTCCTCCACCTCTCCCGGTATACTGCCGCCGGGGACGCGCTGAAGGTCTCCTTCCTCCCTGGAATGACCCGTGAAGGGCTGGAAAAAGACCTGCTCGCAAAGTTCGCGGCGCACGGCACCCGGCAGGTGAAGACCATCCTCGCGGACTACGGGCTTCCCGAGCGGTTCGTGCTGGCGCTGCTGGAAGCGGCGGGGATTCCTGCAGATCGTGCGGCGGCGCACCTTGCAAAGAAGGCGCGGGGGGCGCTCATCGACCGCCTCACGGCGTTTCCCTTCGGCGTGAAGGCTGTAGGCGGATTTCGCGAGGCGATGGTGACCGCCGGCGGCGTCGCCCTTGAGGAGGTCGATAAGAAAACGATGGCGTCAAAGAGGGTGCCCGGGCTCTATGTCATCGGCGAGGTGCTCGACGTCGACGGCGACACCGGGGGCTACAACCTCCAGGCCGCCTTCTCGACCGCCGTCGCCGCGGCGCGGGCGATTACGGGTGCGCAGGGCAGGTAAGCCCGCCCGCTTCAGTCAAAGCCCTTGAAGATCCCGAGGAAGAGCACGATCACCGGGATGATCTCGAGACGCCCGATCCACATGAGCAGGATGAAGAGCGCTTTCGCCGAGTCGGTCATGTCGGGGGAGACGAAACCGGTGCTGATCCCGTTGTTGCACATCGCCGAGACGACCTCGAAGATGACGTTGCTCGACTCGAACCCCGTCGGCTGCAGGTGCATCACGAGAACGGTGGCGATGAAGATGAGCAGGAAGTAGAGCATGATGATCAGCATGTTCCGCGAGACCTCGAGGTCGGCGATGTTCTTCGGGATGACCTTCCCCTCGTACTTGAAGGGGACGAGCACCTTGCCGGAGACGAACATCCTCTTGAACCACCAGAGAAGGCTCTGCGTCCCGAGGACGACGCGGGAGAGTTTGATACCCCCGGCGGTGCTCCCCGACGCTCCGCCGATCACCATCAGCATGGAGAGGAAGAGCACCGTGACGCTCGCCCACTCGTTCGGCGAGGCGACCTGAAACCCGGTGCTGGTGGCGGCGGCGGTCGCCATAAAGAGTCCCTGGCGGATAGCGGTGGGCAGGTCAGCGAACGTGAGGGTGACGAGGTCCCAGGTGATGACCACGATCCCGAGGGCGATCAGGATGAAGAGCAGGCGTGCCTGGGCATCAGCAAAGAACCGCACCCCCTTTTTGTTGTACATAAAGTAGTAGAGCTTGAACGGCAGGGCGCCGGCGATCATCACCGGGATGATGAGGATCTCGAGGAGCGGGTTGTCGTAGTAGGGTATCCCTGCGGCGTGGACCGAGAATCCGCCGGTTGCGATCCCGACGAGGGCGATGTTGACGGCGTCCCAGACCGGAATGCCGGAGAGGAGGACGAGCCCGATGGAGGCCGCCGTCAGGACGAGGTAGATCTTCCACATCTCCATGCCCGTCGCCACGACGCTCGGCATCAGCGCCTCGCTCCTTCCCTCCGACCGGTAGAGCCGGAACTGTGTCAGGCCCGTCCTGCTCGCCATGGCGATCGTGAACGCCACGATCCCGATCCCGCCGAGCCACTGCATCAGCGACCGCCAGAAGAGCAGGGTCTTTGGGGCAGCATCGACATCGGGGAGGAGGGTCAGGCCGGTATCGGTCCACCCCGACATCGCCTCGAAGACGCTGTCGAGGTAGGGCATCCCGATGCCGAGGGTGAACGGCAGGGCTCCCACGACGGCACAGACCAGCCAGATGAGGGCGACCGCCATGAGGGCTGCGGAGAGGGGCGGTTCGCGTTCTCTATGGGGGACCTGCACGAGCAGCGTGCCGAGGAGAAAGAGCGTGACCGGCACCGAGGCCATCGGGAGGATCATCGCCCACTCCTGGTATATCACGGCGATGAGGAGCGGCACTGCTGTGCCGATGCTGATAAACCTGAAGATATTGCCGATATCGGGTGCGATGATCGAGAACTGCTCGATCCGATCCATCGATACAACAACGTTCTATCGCGTATTATCTCTTTGTGTAAAAGACGATGCGGGAGAGGGTGTTCCCGGAGGAACTGCGGGGCAGGGCGCGATCGGGCGCATCAGGGGTAAGTTCCGGTCTCCTGGCCGGCTTCGATGAAGATGCGCCGGTTGATGATCCGCCAGCTTAAGATCAACTGGACCGCCTCGCCTGCCGTGACGTACCCGCTCTCCGTGGGAAGCCGGATTGGGTGAACCTTCGTCTGATCCTCGATGTTCTTCTCGAGTTTTCTGATGACGTCGTAATTCAGCTCGCCGTCGAAGGTGAGCGCACCCATCGGCCTGTCGTAGCGGTTCTCGACCGAGTATTCGAGGAGGAAGTTTCTCTCCGAGAGGGAGAGGAGCGAGAAGAGATCGATGGAGAGGTCGATGTCGCCGATCGAGCGGTCAAGCCTGCTCTGGCAGAGCGAGACCTGGTAGATGTTCCGCTCCTCGCTTGCCTCCCAGCCGTACTTCGTGTGTGCGATCCTGATGATGGCGTCGGCGTGGGCGCACTGCGGGGCGACGTAGCGCTCGTAGTCGGGTCTGCGCTGTACCATCTCCCGGATGACAGCTTCTGGCCGGTAGCCTCTGCGTTCGACGTCGCGCCGGATCTTCCAGGCGCGTTTGACCTCCGCGTCGGGATCGACGTAGAGTTTGAAGTCGGTCAGCTCCCGCAGGCGGGGGGTGAAGAACGGGTGCAGCCCTTCGAGGATCACGAACTTCGTGGGCGTGAACGGCACCGGCTCTGCGAAGGTGCCGTCGTCGTGGTTGTAGACCGGCTTTTCGATGGTCTTCCCTTCCTTTAGCGCCGCGACGTGCTGCTCGAGGAGGTCGAACCGGTTCGCCTCCGGCACGAGCGGGGTGACGCCGAGGTCTCTGCGCTGCTCTCGATCGAAGGCGTGGTAGTCGTCGAGCGAGATGGTGGAGACGAGGTCTTCACCCAGGATCTGCCGGAACGTCCGGGTGAAGGTCGTCTTCCCGGACCCGCTGTCGCCCGCGACGCCCATCACGAAGATGTAGGGCGACGCTGCGATGACGTCTTTGAAGTTTGCGGGCTGCATACTCAGGTGAGGATTGGATGACGGGGATGTTCATGATTTCGGTACGGTCTGCGGAAAAGACGGGGGGCGGTTCCCCGGCATGCCGGAGCTACTTCCGGTTCGTCCAGAGATCGTGGACGTTGCAGTAGATCCGGGCCTTGACGTTCGTGTCGTCGACCCAGGGAAAGACCGCCTCGGGCGGCCCGGTCGGGTCGAGTTTCTGGATGAAGAGGTATGGACCCTTCCTGACCTCGACCCACTCAATATAGTGTTCGGGCTGCATGGGGTGGGGCGTCGAGCCGATCTTCACCCGGATGCCCTGCTCCGCCTTCTCGATCACCGGCACGTGCTTCTCCTCAAGGCCCTCCTCCTGCGTCTTCTCCTGCAGCCGCTGCCACTCACAGGTGGTCTCGCCCGTGCAGATGGTGTCTTTTGGACTGTCTCCCGCGTGCGAGACCTTCACGACGTCCCCCGTGGACGGGCACTTGTAGAGTTCGAGTAGTCTGCTCATCTACCTCTCCTCCTGGAGGACGAGGGTGTCGTCACGATGCCTTTTAACGATTTCGTCGGCAAGCCGGTCAAGCGCGGCGAACTCGTCCTTCCCCGGTTTCCCGAGGACGATCACCGGTTCGATGACCTCGGCCCTGAGACGGTCGAGCATGCCCGCGATCGTATCGGCGGCTTTTCCGCCCCAGCCGTAGGAGCCGATGACGGTGACGTAGCGGGTTTTGGGGCGGAGGAGGTTGGTGACGTAGGCGGCCGAGACGACCGCCGGGTGCGGGCCGAAGATGACCGTCGGCGTGCCGACGACGATCGTGGCGGCGTCGACGATCGCCATGGCGAGATCGCCGAGGTCGGTGCGGGGCAGGTTGAACGGCTTGACCGTGACCCCCCGGCCGATCAGGGCGCCGATCAGGTGGTCGACCATCTCCCGGGTGCTGCCGTGCATCGAGACGTAGGGCAGCACGACCACGTCCCTGACGGTATCGCCCGTCCAGTCGCGGTAGGCGTCGAGGATGACCGACGGCCGGTCGTGAAGCGGCCCGTGGCTCGGGGCGATGATATCGATCCCGCCGATCCCGTCGAGGCGAGCCAGGTGGCCCTGGATGCTTTTGCGAAACGGCATCATGATCTCGGCGTAGTAGCGTTTCGCCGCCGGATGGATGGCCGCCTCGTCGCCGACGAAGAGATTGCTCGTGGCGTAGTGGGAGCCGAAGAAGTCGCACGAGAAGAGGACCCGATCCTCCTGCAGGTACGTGACCATCGTCTCGGGCCAGTGCACCCAGGGCATGATGAAGAACTGCAGCGTCCGATCCCCGAGCGGGAGCGTCTCGCCGTCCTGGATGACCCGGACCCGGTCCTCCGGGATCTGGAGGAGCTCGACCAGAAGGCCGCGGCATTTTTCGTTCGTGACCACCGTTGCGCCGGGGAAGCGCTCCAGCATCGCCGGGAGCGACCCGGAGTGGTCCTGCTCGGCGTGGTTGGCGACGATGTAGTCGATCGCCGTGACGCCGAGGTCGTCGAGGTTCCCGATAAGCTCTTCCGTCTTCGTCGGGTCGACCGTATCGATGAGCGCCGTCTTCTCGCTGCCGCGGACGAGGTAGGCGTTGTAACTCGTGCCGTCGGGGAGCGGGATAAGTTCGTCGAAGATCTCCCTGTCCCAGTCGATCGCCCCTACCCAGTGCACACCGGGGCGGATCTCGCGTGCAGGCATGGTCAGACCGCCCCCGTCGCCGTGCCTGGCAGGTCGGTCTTGTGTCTTCCGGTTGTCTGGCTCTTCATCGTCTGCATCTCCATGCACCGTATCCTGCGGCGTTTCTGATAAGCATTTCGCCCGTTACTCCTGCATGAGCGTCGTCTGCAGACTCTCCCGGCTGCGGCCGCCGGTGCGGCGAACCTCGTTTGCGTAGAGGTGCGCCTGCCGGGTCGGTTCGGGCAGCCGGTATCCCCGGTCGGCGGCAAGGACGATCCCGACCGCCGCTTCGAGCCCGATCTTATGGCCGACCGAGACGTAGACCGGTCTGACCCGGTCCTTCGTCCGCACCGCCATCCCGATCGTCACGCCGTCCCGGACGATCGGGCTCGTGGCCCCCCGCCGTTCTGCCGGGTCGGCGGCCGTGCCGGTGAGGAGTTTCTTTGCGACGCCGATCGTCGGCCGGTCGAGGATCACCCCCATGTGGCTCGCGATGCCGAGCGCCCGCGGGTGGGCGATCCCCTGGCCGTCGAAGAGGACGACGTCAGGATCCGACTCCACATCTTCGAACGCCTCAACGAGCGCCGGCCCCTCCCGGAAGGTCAAAAGCCCCGGGATGTAGGGAAAATCGGTCTCCTGCCGTGTCCAGACCCGTTCGACGATAGCGAGGTCCGGGAAGGAGAGGACGACGACGACGGCGTAGATGACGTTCTCGCCCTTCTCGTACGATGCGTCGACGCCGGCGATGCGGCGGATAGTGCCGGGATCGCCCCCGGTCACGACACGCTGGCGCAGCCTCTCCTGCAGGCGGACCGCTTCTGCCGGGGTGCAGTCGAAGGAATGGATGCCGGGAACCTTCATGGCAGCCCCGCGACGCCGTTCGCCACCGCCGCATCGCGGACCGCCGCCGCCACCTCCGCCGTCACCCTCTTGTCGAGGATGCTTGGGAGGATATGGTCGCGGTGCGGCCGGACCACGAAGTCGGCGAGGGCATGCGCCGCGGCGAGTTTCATCGCATCAGTGATGGTTGCGGCCCGGGCATCGAGCGCCCCGCGGAAGATCCCCGGGAACGCGAGGACGTTGTTTATCTGGTTTGGGTAGTCGGAGCGTCCGGTGCCGACGACGGCCGCCCCGGCACGCCGCGCCGCCTCCGGCAGGATCTCAGGGGTAGGGTTTGCCATGGCGAAGACGATCGGGTCCGGCGCCATGGAGCGCACCATCTCCTCGGTGACGATCCCGCCCGCAGAGACGCCGATGAACGCGTCCGCCCCTGCCATGGCGTCGGCGAGCGTTCCCTGCCGGTTTCCGGTGTTGGTCTCGTGGGCGAGGATGTACTTGTACTTGTTCTGCAGGAGGTCGGGCCGGCCCCGGTAGATGATGCCGGTTCGGTCAACGGCGATGACGTCCCGGACGGTGCTGCAGGCCTCCCGGTCCATCCCGAAGCAGGCGAGCATCCGGGTGACGGCGTACCCCGCCGCCCCGGCGCCGCTGACCGCGACCGTCAGATCTTCGAACCGTTTCCCGGTGACCCGGCAGGCGTTCAGGAGCGCAGCGAGGACGACGACCGCCGTCCCGTGCTGGTCGTCGTGCATCACCGGGATGCCGAGGTCCTGGAGCGCCTCCTCGACCGCGAAGCACTTCGGGGCGGCGATATCCTCCAGGTTGATCCCGCCGAAGACCGGCGCTATGTTCCTGACGTCCTCGACGAAGTCGATGTGGTAGCCCGCAAAGCAGATCGGGATCGCGTCGATCCCGGCGAACTCGCGGAAGAGGATCGCTTTCCCCTCCATCACCGGGATGGCGGCGGTCCCGCCGATGTTGCCGAGGCCGAGTACCGCCGAGCCGTCGGTCACGATAGCGACCGTGTTCGCCTTCATGGTGTAGTCGTATGCCCGGGCAGGGTCATCCTGGATCTCGCGGCAGACCCGGGCGACGCCCGGGGTGTAGGCGAGGGAGAGGTCATGCTTCGTTTTCAGGCGGACCTTGGAATGAACCTCGAGTTTTCCCCGGTGCTGCCGGTGCAGCTCAAGCGATTCGCGGTAGAGATCCTCGTCCATACTCCCTCCTCACCCGCGGATCAGATGTAGGTTTCTCTGCCGGTGGCAGGCCCTGGAGTACCTTTATATCGGATCGGTGACGGGCAGTATCCCGTGTCCTGGGGATGGTGAGAGGTATGGCGCAATGGGTCTGCAGTGTCTGCGAGTACGTCTATGATGAAGAGCTGGGAGATCCGACGGCCGGAATTTTGCCGGGGACTCCCTTCGAGGATCTCCCCGACGACTGGCGGTGTCCCGGGTGTTCGGTGGGGAAAGAGGCGTTCGTCCGCTACGAGGGGGAGGAGGAGGTGAACGAGAATGACTCCCTCTGAGGTTGTCACGGTCGCCGATGCCCTGGCGGCAGAGCTCGCGGCATGGGGCGTGCGGCTGGTCTTCGGGATGCCGGGTGAGTCGTCGCTCCCGCTCGTCGACGCGGTCAGGAAGCGTGACGATCTGCGGTACATCGTCGTCAGGCACGAGGAGGCGGCGGCGATGGCGGCGTCTGCATACCACAAGCTCACCGGCGGGGTGGCGGCCTGCCTGACCATCGCCGGCCCCGGCGCCACGAACCTCGCGACCGGGCTGTACGATGCAAAAGAAGACCGTGCTGCGGTTCTCGCCCTCTGCGGACAGGTGCAGACGCAGTACACCGGCCCGGGCGGATTCCAGGAGATCGACCAGGACGCGTTCTTCCGGCCGGTGACGGTCTTCAACAACACCGTTGCCGATCCCTCGACGGCGATCGAACTGCTGACCCGCGCGCTGCGGTATGCCGTCATCAACCGCGGCGTCGCCCAGCTCTCGGTGCCGGGCGACGTTCAGCGGGATATGGTCAGGCCCGCGCACTGCAGGCGCGAGTCCTGCCTCCCGGGCGGCGTGATCGCCCCGGCGGACGATGCAATCGAGCGGGCCGCGGGCGTGATCGACGGAGCAAAGCAGCCGGTCATCGTTGCGGGGTGGGGGGCGATGAAGGCCGCAGCGTCCGTCCTCGCTCTCGCCGGGAAGCTTGCGGCGCCGATCGTCACGACCTTCCGCGCCAAAGGGATTTTTCCCGACGAGAACGAGTGGCTCGTCGGCATCCACGGCCCCCTGGGCCCGCCGCAGGCCCGGAAGGTCGTGGACGAAGCCGACCTGCTGATAGCCTGCGGGGTCGGGTTCTCGCAGTACACCGGTCTTCCCGCCGACAAACCGACCGTCCAGATAGAGGTCGACCCGCTCCAGATCGGAAAGCACCCCTTCGCCGCCGCGCTCTGGGGGCACTGCGAGGTGATCCTCCCCGCACTCGCCGGACGCGTCCGGGAGCGGCGGGACGATGCCGTCCTTCCGCGGATCGCCGCGATGAAACAGGAGTGGAATGCCACGCTCGAGCGTGAGGCGAACCCGAACGCGACCCCGCTCCGGCCGCCGTTCATCATGCAGGCTCTCTCCGAGACCGTGCCTGCCGACGCGGTCATCACCGTCGACGTGGGCGAGAACGGGTGGTGGTTTGGCAGGAACTTCGTGATGAAGCGGCAGCGGTTCGCGATGTCAGGCTACCTCGGGACGATGGGGTTCGCCCTTCCCGGTGCCATCGCGGCAAAGCTCGCCTACCCTGAAAAGACCGTGGTCTGCATCACCGGCGACGGCGGGTTTGCGATGGGAATGGGAGACTTTACCACCGCGGTCAAGTACGACCTGCCGATGGCGGTGGTGATCCTGAACAACCACGAACTTGCCATGATCACCGAGGAGCAGCGGGAGGCGCACTACCCGCCGTATGCGACCGATCTGACCAACCCGAACTTCGCTGCATACGGCGAGCTCTGCGGCGGCGCCGGAAAAAAGGTGAGCCGCCCGGGCGATCTCCGGGCGGTGCTGGCCGAGGCGATGCGTGCCGACGTGCCGTTCATCGTGGATATCGAGACCGACCCGCGCAGGTTTGTATAAGCCGGGCGTCCTGGCGGCACGCGGGAAGAGAGGGGAACAATGGTTAAATGTCGGCACTGCCCATGGGAGGCCGATGAACCAGGCTGACGACCAGACGGCGTTCCTCGCGGAGAAGATCCGGCCTGCCCTCCGCGGGCTTGCCCACCGGGAGGCGGAGGAGCGGGAGAAGGCTCTTAGAGAGCTCCGTTCCGTCTGCATCTGTCCGACCTGCCCGACGTACAACGTCTGCGCAGGGCAGGCGAAAGAAAAGTTCTTCTGCGCGCAGGGCGGGAGCATGCAGTGCATCCAGAACGAGATCGCCTGCCTCTGCCCGGACTGTCCCGTGCACGCGGAGCTCGGGCTCGATCACATCTTCTTCTGCGTGCGGGGCTCGGAGACCGTCCAGGGATACGGAACGGAGGGCAGGGAGGCAACAAGTATTAAGTAGGCGTCGCGGCATCGACTCTCCCGGAGGAACGAGAATGCCGAAGTTCGAGGCGCAATCACGGGAGATGGCAGCGTGGAACCGGGAAGAGCGAGCCCGGATGATGGAATGGTTCCGGGTGCAGTGCCGCTGCCCGAAATGCCCGACGCACACCGAGTGTGCGAAACGGCAGCAGGAGAAGGTGTTCTGTTTTCACGGGAGGAGCTTTATCTGCATCGATGCGGAGAAGGGGTGCCTCTGCCCGGACTGCCCGGTTCACGAGGAGATGGGACTCAAACACGACTTTTTCTGTACGCGGGGGTCGGAGAAAGCCCAGCGCTATGAGCAGGAGGTCTGGAACATCCAGCACTGATGATCCGAAACCTGCCTGCCGTCCCGGCGGTCTTTCCCGCTCCCTCTCCGGATCACTTCTGCCCGCCGAATGCTTCGTAGCATTCCGGACAGAGGATTCGCGCTACCTGCCGTTTCATCTCGTGTGCCGGGAAGGGGTAGCCGCCCTCCCAGAGCTCGACGTCGTCCCGTATGGCATGCTCAACGCACAGACCCATCCCACAGACGATGCAGACGGCAGCGGCATCGCTCACCGCCCCTTCCATGGCACATACATAGCACCGCATCGGTAATCTCTCCCGTCCCATCGGCAGTGTGCATGTTCGGTCAGGGGTGCGCATGGCTCGATGGGGAGTATACGTGTAGCGGCGATCAAGAGCCATATACGTTTCGGTGGCGCGGCGGTGCCGTAAGATCGGATACTGCCCGGATGCACCGGTTCCGGGGAACGCCTCCGACCGTCTGTTAGAACCACTGGTCCAGCGTCTGCTGTTTCGCCTTCACGGAGAGTTTCTCGAGAGCCCCCTCGACGCGTTCCGGTGAAAAGTCGAACCTGCCGGAGAGCATTGCGACGACGCCGTCCGTATCCGGCGCAGACCAGGAGAGGTTGTAGTCGTCGGTGACCGGTGGGGCCAGGAAGAACTCCCTGATGGAGGCGGGATCGAAGTCGGGCAGCTTCTCCGCGACCGTGGACTCGAATTCGCCGTTTCTGACCAGTTTGAGGGCGGTCTTCGCCCCGACGCCCCGCACGCCGGGGTGGTAGTCGGTGCCGGTCAGGAGGGCGATCTCGATCAGTTCTTCGCGGGAGACGCCGAGGTAGTCCAGCAGATTCGCAAGGACGATCCGCTCGGGGCTGACGGTGATCGTCCGCCCCCTGACCCGGCGCCGCCCGCTCACGGTGAGGTTCCGGACGAGCACCGGAGATCCGAAGAGAAGCGAGTCGTAGTCCTGCGAGACGGCGAACTGCACGCTGCCCTTCCCGGCCATATGCGCGGCCTGTGCCTCGCCCTCGCTCGGCGCCTGCACCCAGGGGATGCCGAGAAGGCCGAGGAGTTCCTGCGCGGTCTCGATGACGTAGGCGTCCACCCGTGCCGAAGCGCTCGCCTGCTTGTAGGCCTCGGCGATATCGCCCACCGCCAGCGCTTCCTTCCAGGCGTTCCCGGCGCGGGTGCGGACCTCCCGGCGCTGGTCGAGCGTCTCCTGCTTGAAGGTGGGGGGCGTGCCGTCGAAGATGTAGACCGGTTTGATCCCTTTCTCGACGAAGTTTGCGGTCCGGAAGAGGATGCCGGTGAGGTGGGATGTCACCTGCCCCTCGGCGTTCATCAGCGGCGTGCCGTCGGGCTGGCGGATGATGGAGAGGAACTGATAGAGTGCATTATGCGCGTCGATGGCCGCCACGCCTTTGAGCGCGTCGAGGTCAAGGGTCTCTTTGCAGTCGGCTATGATATCGCGGAGAGCAACACCCATATAACCTATCAATGAGAAGGAGAGGGGGTATAAAGGTGATGATCGGTCAGCGGTACATGCGTCGGTTGAGACCGTCGACGATGCCCTCGATATGGGCAACGGTATTGTCGTATTTGGTATTCATGGTATTCGACATCTCTTCGAGGTTCACGCGCATGGTGCGTTCCCTGTTGATGACATTCTGTTCGAGGCTTATGATCTTCATGCCAAGGGAGATGATCAGTCCGCCGAGAGAGAGCATCATAAAGGTGGCTGCCACCGCAAGGATCAGGTCCTGCCAGAACCGCATCACCAGAACGACGGTAGAGATTACCATGACGATGGTCAGAACTATGTCTGTGATGAGTTCACGAATATCCATGCTTTTAGATAATGAAAATGAACTAATTAACCTACCTATAAGTAACGGAGATGTGTGATGCAGGTACGTGACTGGTTGCCGCTGCTCGGGATGCCCCTGATGCTCCTGTTCGTTCAGATTATAGCAATACTCCTCTCAATCCCCATGCAGGAGGCAGGGCTTGCGGCCTTTGAGGATCCGGAGTCGGTGACAAACCCGCTGATATTCATCGGCATGCTGCTCGCCTTCACCCTCGTCCTGCTGTTCCTGATAAAGAAGGGCGGGAAGCGCATTATTGCGCTGTTTATTGCGTTCTCGATCTTTCTGACGTTCACGTATATCTTCAGCTCGCTCTCCCTCTGGTTCTTCGGGCTCTCCGACGCTGCGGCGTTCTTCGCGCTCCTGCTCGCCGTCGGAGCGACCGCGCTCCTCTACTTCTATCCGGAGTGGTACGTCATCGACGTCCTCGGCGTGCTGATAGCCGCCGGCGTCGCATCCATCTTCGGAATATCCCTCGCGGTTCTGCCGGTGCTGGTGCTGCTCGTCCTGCTCGCGGTGTACGATGCAATCTCGGTCTACAAGACCAAGCATATGATCACCCTTGCAGAGGGCGTGCTCGAGATGAAGACGCCCATTTTAGTGGTTGTTCCGAAAAGGAGGGATTATTCGTTCCGCAGCGAAGGCGTTGATATCGGCAGGGACAAAGAGGAGCGCGGCGCGTTCGTCATGGGGCTTGGCGACCTGATCATGCCCTCGATCCTGGTCATCTCCTCATACATCTTCGTGGCCGCGCCGCCCGTCATCTGGGAGCTGTCGTATCCCACCCTCGGCGCGATGGCGGGATCGTTTGCGGGCCTGGCGGTCCTGCTCTACTTTGTCAACACTGGCAAACCGCAGGCCGGCCTTCCTCCCCTGAACGGGGGAGCGATCATCGGTTTTCTGCTGGGATGTCTTCTGGCGGGGACGCCTCTTTCGTGCTTCGGTATCTGAGGAGGGTCTCCAGCACTTCCTCGACCCCCTCGCCGGTCACGGTCGACATCGTGGGGTATTCTTCGGCGCCGCAGATATCGGCTTTGTTCACGACCGGCACGATCGGCACGCCCACCATCTCCCGGACCTCGGCGAGGAGCGCCTGCTGATCCGCCATTGAGTAGCCGCACTGTTCGCTTGCGTCCAGCACGAAGAGAACGACATCGGCGGTGTTCACAAGCGCGCTCAGTGCCTGCTGCTCGATGACGTTCCGCTCCTCGGCGGGCCGGTCCAGAACTCCCGGGGTGTCGACGAGCTGCATCCGCTCCCGCCCGAGCTCCCGGTGGCCGACGATGACGCCCTTGGTGGTGAACGGGTAGCGCGCCACCTCGGGTTCTGCCGAGGAGACGAGCCTGATGAAGGACGACTTTCCGACGTTCGGGTAGCCTGCCACGACGACGGTGAAGTCCTCTTCGCTGATGTGGGGGATCTTCCGGAGGATGTTTCTGGCCTCGTTGAGGAAGAGCAGGTCGTCGCCTACCTGGTTAACGATCGAGGCGATCCGCGCGACCGCCTGCTTGCGCACCTCACTGGTATTCCGGGCTGCCCGCATGGCGCGTGCGTGCTGGATGCCGACGGTGTATGCCTGCTCCGCCGCCCAGGAGACGGCCCCGAGGGACTTTCTCAGGCGATCGACACCGAAGAGTATCTCTGCAAGGTCGCGGTAGAACGGAGGAAGCTGTTCAAAGGTCGGAAATGTCTTGACGGTGCTCTCGAGTTTGTCCCTGACGGAGCTTGCGACCGCCCTGACGAACTCCTCGTTTGCAGCGTCTTTGTTCGTCTTCAGTTTCTTTTTTGCCGCAGCCCGGCGAAAACTGCGGTCAAGCACCTCTTCTGCAGTAGGTACGGTCGGTATGGTTTCAAATTCCACAGAATGCACAACCTAATGTATTTAATACCGTAATATAACTGATAATTATGGATTTATCGCTCATCCAGAAAGATATCCTGATAACTCTTATTACTCTATATCATCAGTCGTCTCACTCTATAAAAGGTGAGGAGATCGCCGAGGTGCTCAAGCGAAACCCCGGCACCGTCCGCAACCAGATGCAGGCCTTAAAAGCCCTCGGGCTCGTCGAAGGGGTTCCCGGCCCGAAGGGCGGATACACGCCGACTGCCATGGCATATAAGGAGCTGAACCTGGTCAGCTACGAGCATCAGTCGGAGGTGCCGATCGTCCGCGACGGGGAGACGGTCAAAGGAGTGCGGGTCGCGGAGCTCGATTTTACCACGCTCTGTCATCCCGATCTCTGCCACGCGGTCGTGAAGATCATCGGCAGCGTCAAGCATTTCAGGGTGGGCGATCACGTCACCATCGGGCCGACACCGGTCAACAAACTGCTCGTCCGGGGCGAGGTCTACGGTATGGACGAAAACCAGCAGGCGCTCCTCATCAGCATCTCGGAGATGATCTCGCTTCCGAAGCAGCCGATCAGTTTCTTCATGAGTACGCCGCTGATCACCCTGCCCGAGGCGGCCACACTCCGTGATGCGGTGCACCTCTTCAACGCGCACCGCATTCACGGTGCTCCGGTGATGAACGACAGCATGCTTCTGGGTATCGTAACGATGAGCGATATCATACGGGCTCTGGACGAAGGGCGGTCGCTTGACGGCATGGTGACCGAGGTGATGACCCCGGACGTGGTGAAGGCTCCATCGAACGTCAGGATCTTTGAGGTGGTCGGCCGGTTTAAGGAACGGGAGATTGGGCGGCTGATTGTCATCGATGATGGCAGGCCGGTGGGGATCATCACTCAGTCGGATATCATCCGGGTCTTTCCCTCACTTTGATCCTCTCTCATCGGGGAATTTCAGCCCATGAACCCCTCGTGCGACGGATAACTATTTATATGAGTATACATATGTTGGTTCTGTAAACCGAGTTCTGATACCGACTACATCGACCGGAGCTCGAGAGAAAAGGGGGAAATGATATCATGACTGATTTACCACTGGCACCTGTTGGCAGAATCGTTAAAAAATCGGGCGCTGAGCGTGTAAGTTCCGATGCGAACGAGGAACTTGCAAAACTGATGGAAGCGTACGCATCACGGATCGCCAAAGAGGCGATCAAGCTCGCCGGGCATGCAGGGAGGAAGACGGTCAAGGCGACCGATGTGCGCATGGCCGCTGAGACACTGAAATAAACAAACCCTAATTGCTCTCTATTTTCAGATTCCTGCGTTTTGGAACAGTTTATATAGTAATACCTCCCCATCATTGGTATGAGCAAAACCTTCTCCCGGACGATGGCCAGGAAGAGAGTGATGAGCACCGACGGCGTGCTCATCGGCACCATCAAGAACGTGATGGTGGACCTCGGAACCGGTCAGGTCGTAGACCTGATCGTCAAGCCGGACGAGTCCTTCAGGACGGAAGGATACCGGATGGACGGCGACAAGATGTTCGTGCCCTTCGAGGCTGTCAAGGACATCAAAGATTATATTGTGGTCGATCGCTATCTGCTGCAGAAATCGGCGTAATACATTTTCACTGCTTCCACAAAGCCGTCCCCGTACTTTTTTTCCGAAACATAGTCGGCAGCGGCGCGCGTAGCCCCGGTCGAGTTGGCGACGGCGACGCCGATGCCGGCGGTGCGGATCATCTCGATGTCGTTTTCCGAGTCGCCGACCGCCATGACTTCGGCAGGAGCGAGCCCCATGAGCCCCACAAGTTCCGATAGCGCCGTGCCCTTGTTCACCCCGAGCGCCTGGAGGTGGATGGCAAAGCCGGTGTCGAGCACCCTCACCGGGTGGCGGTGCTCGCGGACGACTTCCCTGACCTCATCCGGGTCGACGTTCCGGGCGAACGCCACGTCGGCGAAGCGGTAGTCGGGACTGTAGAGTTCGAGCGTGACCGATTGTTCAGAAAAGTGGGCTGCCAGGGTGTCGAACGCCTCCCGGCAGACCGTCTGGTCGCCGGCGATCCGGAGGGTGCCGTCGAAGGTCCGGCGGTAGACCCCCCCGTTCTCGCCGATGATGGTTCCGTTCGTTCCGATCATCTTGCAGAGGCCGTCCATGAAGCAGACGGTGTTGCCGCTGGCGATGACCACCTCGATACCGCCGTCGACGAGCGTGCGGATGCACTCGATCGCCGCAGTGCTGATCCTGCGGCGCGAGTCGGTGATGGTGCCGTCGACGTCGGTGACGACCGCTTTCAGCACGACTTGAGCCCTGCCTGTTCGAGCATGAACGCCGCTTCACCTTCGGGAAGGTTCGGGCTGTCTACGAGGCGGGCGACACGTTTGCCGGCTTTGCTCTTGCGGAGATAGAGCCGGAACGTGGCGGTATGGCCGACGATGTTTCCGCCGATGGGCTTTGTCGGGTCGCCGAAGAGGACTGCGGGGTTCGACATGACCTGGTTGGTGACAAGCCCGACGGCGTTGTGCTCGTCGATGAGTTTGAAGAGGTCGTGCATGTGCCGGTTCAGTTTCTGCTGCCGTGCGGCCAGGGTTCCACGCCCGGCGTACTCGGAGCGGAAGAGCGACGTCAGCGAGTCGATGACGAAGAGCCGCACCGGCCGGTCCGAGGTGCGCAGTTCGTTCGCAAGCTCCCGTGCCGTGTCGATCAGCAGCATCTGGTGGTCGGAGCTGTGCGCCCGGGCGACATGGATGCGCGCGAGCACCTCGTCGAGGGTGCCGAGATCGGCGTCTCCGGTGCCGTCCAGCCCGGCCAGCATCTGCTCGATACGCTCGGGGCGGAAGGTGTTCTCGGTATCGATGTAGATCGCGCTTCCGTCCAGGCCGCCGAGTTCCTCGGGGAGCTGGACGTTGACCGCCAGCTGGTGGACGAGCTGGCTCTTCCCGGACCCGAACTCGCCGTAGACCTCGGTGATCGCCTGGGTCTCGAGGCCGCCTCCCATCAGGTCGTCGAACTCGGGCACACGTATCTGGAGTTTTTTGATCTCCTTGCGCTTGTCCATGATGTCGCGGCCGGTCTTGAACCCGCCGATGTCGGCCATCTTCCGGGCGGCCAGGATCACTTTCTTTGCGGTCGACTCTCCGAGTTCGGCGGCTTCCGCAAGGTCGGAGGTGGTCGCCGTTGCAACGCTCTCTACGGTTCCGTAGCCTGCTTCACGGAGTTTGTCGGCGGTGGTTGGTCCGACGCCGGGTAAATCTTCCAGATCAATCTCTGACATAGTAACCTCACTTGATCTCCTGGTGCTTTCTGCTCTGGTATCATCTATGCTATTTGTCCGGAACCATAAAGGTCGATGCCCATGCGGTGTGAAAGTGTATCGCCGGCACTATCGGAGACCGCCGGAGCGGTGGATGGTGGCTGCCGGTCACCGGAACGCCTCCTTTGCCGTTCCGCTCGAATCAGGCGTGCCGCTTTCCGGGATGGGGACGCCTATCTCCCTCCGCTGCAGCTCGTTTCCGGTTGTGAGAAAATCCGTGCGGATCGATTGTATGTGCTCTCCTTCCACACTCTCTGACGCTGCAGACCAAAGAGGGCTGTCGTGTTTGGGGAGGGGGATGCCCCCCATATACGCTACCGTACCCTCTGGGTGCACCGAAATTCCTGGTGCTATCGGCGGGGTCCAGGCAATTGATGCGGTGCCATCTCTTGCTCCGGATGACCGCAATCCGGGGTATTCGGGGGCACGGCTTTCCCTGGGTATCGCCATGACTCCCCCCGCCCCGTGAGGGGCGGGGGAGGAGGCCGGAGGCCGGGTGGGGCGGGGTTGATGCTGTCTGGGGATCTTCGCGGGAGATAGGGGAGGGGAAACCCCCTGCCCGTCGGCCCCACCCGGGGGCGCTTAGCCGCCACGGTCCACGGCACGGGGAGACGCCCGGGAAAAAGGTCGTCCCCGGGACAAGCCCGGTCAGGGGAAGAACGCTGTATACGCTTGAATCCCTGTATCGAAGGGTAGCGCTAATAGGCCGGCCCCCACCCCTCTGAGGATCTCCTCCACGATCCCGCATTCCGGAGAGCATGTTCCAGACGTCCGTGGAGTGAGAGCCTATCTGAAGAGATGCACTCTTCCGCATCTATCAGACCCGCATCGCCGGCATATCCGCCGAATTACGTGACGAGCCGGCGTGCCCGCATCATGAGACATTCTGCATCCGGGATGACGGCTTCGTAGTGCCGGACGGCGATCCGCTTCCTGTGCAGCGTCCCCTGTATCCGGACCTCGACGCCGACGGGCAGCGGGACGTCGATGAGGTAGCATGCCGCGCCGGTGTCGATACAGACACCGAGCGGCGTGGCGATGACCGTCCCGGCGAGATCGATCTCTTCCGCTTCATCGCTCCGCACCAGGAGAGCGCCTCCCCTGCCGAGGCTGAGTTCGAGGGGGTTGTAGCGTCCGCTGCGTGCGGCGGCATTGTAGACCTCGATCGTATCGCCGGAGACCAGGTGCTCCTGCGCGTCGTCTCCCCACAGCACCAGGGGCACCTCCCCGGTCGCGTCGGCGATCTTCAGGTTGCGCACCCAGGACGTCCTCCCGTCACGGGTGGTGAAGCACCGCGGCGGCTGCAGGCCGACCACCCGGCCGGAGACCGAGTAGGTCTCCCCCTCCCGCACCTCGGCGATCGGTGTCGTGGGGACGGCGATCTCTGCGTCCTCGAAAGCGACCGTCCCGGACTCTCCGAGGCTGTACTCGGCGCCCTGCTCTCCCGTCTTCACCGCCGCTCCGGTGATCCGGATTGTTGCTCCCGGTTCAAACTCCTCGAGGAGGGCGGGCACCCAGGCAACCAGGCGGGCGACACCGGCGGCGTCGCCAACGACCGCCTCGACCATCTCGCCCGGCGTGCCGTCGCGGCGGGTGAACGTCCGCAGAGGCCTTTTTGCGATCAGTCTGACCAGCAGGTCGCCGTCGGCAGGTGCCGCCCGGGCGGAGCCTGCCGCCGTCTCGGTGCAGGTGATCTCGCAGGCGGCCTTCTGGAGAGCAGTCGCGTGCACCTCCGGGGGAACACCTCCCTTCGGCCGCCCCAGCACCTCCAGGACGTCGCCTGCCGCGATCTCGCCCACCGCCTCGGCTTTTTCGTCCCAGAGCACCACACGAGCCCGTCCGGTCTCGTCGCCGACGACTACGTTCGCGACGGCGCCCGTTGTCCCGTCCTCCCGCTCGAACTCGCGGGCCGCTCCGACCGAGACGACTTTCGCAAAGAAGCAGACGAGGCTTGATGCCGCCGAGACGTCCTGGATCTTGACGTGCGCCCGCCCCATCTCCCGGACGACGACCATTGCAGCCGTCTGCTCGTCCAGGAGATCGCCTGACGCGGCTATCGTCTCCCCGACCCTTTCTTCGAAGGCCTCCCGGGTGACGAGGTCGTCGACGAGGAGGTAGTGAAATCTCACCGGACGGGTTCCTCCCTTACTGCTGCCATGCAGGCTGCTGCATCGGTGCCGTCAGGTCGTCGACATCCTCGGCCCGGCGCATCAGGGCCGCATCGTCGCCGCGGACGATGACCTCGGCGCAGCGCGGCCTGCTGTTGTACTGCGACGACATGGCGAACCCATAGGCTCCCGTATCGAGAACCGCGATCAGGTCGCCCGCCGCCAGGGCCGGCAGCATCCGGTCTTTCGCCAGGAGGTCGCCGGTCTCGCAGATCGGGCCTGCGATGGTGTACTCCCGCTCCGCAGGGGCATCGGCCTTGTTTGCGGCGACCACCGCATGGTAGGAGTCGTACATCGCCGGCCGGACCAGGAGGTTGAACCCGGCGTCCACGTTGGCGAAGGTCTTGTAGGCCTCCTTGACGGAGTTGACGCGGGTGAGGAGGATCGTCGAGTCCGCGATGAGCGAGCGGCCGGGCTCGACCCAGAGTTCGGGTTCGATCCCGAGGTCCCTGATGCCTGCAAGGAAGACCGGCATGACGGCGGCGGCGTAGTCCTGCGGTGTCGGCGCCCGGTCGGTCTCCCGGTGGTAGGGGACGCCGAGCCCGCCGCCGATGTCGATGAACTCGATCGTGACGCCGAGTGCAAGGAGGTCGCGGGCGAGATCGATCAGCACCTCCATCTCCCGGACGAACGGCTCGACCTCCAGGATCTGCGAGCCGATGTGGCAGTGGACTCCGACCGGGTCGATGTTGCTGCAGGCGAGGGCCTCGCGGTAGGCGTCGAGGATCTGCCCTGCGGGGATCCCGAACTTGGTGGTTGCAAGCCCGGTGGCGATCTTCGGGTGGGTGGGCACCTCGATCGCCGGGTTGACGCGGAACGCGATCCTGACGGTCTTTCCTGCGGCCGCGGCGGCGGCGTTCAGCTGCCGCAGTTCGTCAAGCGAGTCGACCGAGACCTTAACCCCGGTCTCGACCGCAAGGGCGAGGTCGGCGGTGCTCTTCGAGCTCCCGTTGAAGAGGAGTTTTTCGGCCTGCATCCCTGCGGCGAGGGCGAGGCAAAGCTCGCCTGCAGAGAAGACGTCGGCGCCGGCACCGAGGTCGGCGAGGATGCGGAAGACGGCGAGGTTGCCGTTGGCCTTCGCCGCGTAGAGCACCCGAACTTTCGGGTAGTGCGCCGTCAGGGCATCCTCGAGGCGGCGGTAGTTTGCCCGGATCCGGTCTTCGTCGGTGACGTAGAGCGGGGTGCCGTGGGTATCGGCGAGGGCGACCGTGTCGTGTCCGCCGATATGCAGCCTCCCGCCCGCGACGGTGAGGTGCTCCGGCAGCATCAGAGGCTCATCCCCTGCATGCGTTCGACCGCCTCCTCTATCCGCTCCACCGACCGGGTGATGGCGAACCTGACGTAGCCCTCGCCGTGGCTGCCGAACCCGATGCCCGGCGTCGCCACGATGCCTGCCTCGTCGAGGAGTTTTGCCGCGAACGACATGCTGTCGTCCACCGGCATCCAGACGTAGAAGGTCGCCTTCGGCGCCGCAACCTCGAACCCGAGCTCCCGGAGCCCCTTCACCAGGACGTCTCTGCGCTCCTGGTAGATCTCACAGGCCGCCCCGACACACTCCTGCGAACCCGTCAGGGCGGTGATCGCGGCGTGCTGGATGGCGTCGAAGGCCCCGGAGTCGATGTTGGTCTTCACCCGGCCGAGGCCGGCGATGATCTCGGGGTTGCCGCAGGCCATGCCGATGCGCCATCCGGTCATATTGTAGGTCTTGGAGAGCGAGTGCATCTCGACACCCACCTCCATCGCACCGTCGACCTCGAGGAACGAGGGGGCGACGTAGCCGTCGAAGGTGATCTCGGAGTAGGCATTGTCGTGGACGACGACGATGCCGTGCTCCCGTGCAAACTCGACGACCTCTGCGAAGAAGGACTTCGGTGCGATCGCCGCCGTCGGGTTGTTCGGGTAGTTGATGAAGAGCAGTTTCGCCTTTGCGACGACCTCTGCCGGGATATCCTCGAGGACCGGGAGGAAGTTATTCTCGGCGGCAAGGGGCATCTCGTGGACCTTCCCCTCCGCAAAGAGGGTCGAGGTCTTGTAGACCGGGTAGCCGGGGTCGGCGGCCAGCACGTAGTCGCCGGGGTTGACGAACGCCTCGGGGATGTGGGCGATCCCCTCTTTGGAGCCGATGAGCGCCACCACTTCGCTCTTCGGGGCAAGGTCGACACCGAAACGTGCGGCATACCATTCTGCGACCGCCTCGCGGTAGGCGAGCATCCCGGTGTAGGAGGGGTAATGGTGATTCGCAGGGTCGCGTGCTGCGGAGCAGAGCGCGTCGACGATATGCTCGGGAGTCGGGAGGTCGGGGTCTCCGACGCCGAGATCGATGACGTCGACACCCTGGCTGATCTTCTCTCCTTTCATCGCATCGATGCGGGCAAAGAGATAGGGTGGAAGGTGATCCAAGCGTTGCGCGTACATCATCTGATCATTGGTAATGAATCCCTATGTATGTTTTGTGCAGCTATTCCCGGGATTTTGAGGGGCCGCATACCCGGCGCCGGCGGGTGAATCCGGCATGCCCGATCGGTAACCATGTTACCCCTGACGGACAAGTACCTCTGTATCTATGAGAGCGGAGAACGAGCGTCCCGTCTATATGGATCATGCGGCAACGACACCGGTCCGCCCGGAGGTCTTTGCCGCCATGGTCCCGTACTTCTCGCGGTTCTTCGGCAACCCGTCGTCGCTGTACACCTTTGCGCGGGAGTCGCGGGAGGCCGTGGAAGAGGCGCGCGGCCGCGTCGCAGCGGCGATCGGGGCAGAACCTGCGGAGATCTACTTCACCGCCGGCGGAACGGAGTCGGACAACTGGGCGATCAAGGGGGCTAGCGCCGCACACCGGCGGGGCGGCGGCCACATCATCACTTCATCGGTCGAGCACCACGCCGTCCTCCACACCTGCCAGCACCTGGAGAGGCAAGGTTTTTCGGTCACCTATCTGCCTGTGGACGGCTACGGCCGCGTCGACCCCGGCGCGGTCGCCGATGCGATCACCGACCGGACCTGCCTGATATCGGTCATGAGCGCGAACAACGAGATCGGGACGGTTCAGCCGGTTGCCGAGCTTGGGAAGATCGCCCGGGAGCATGCTATTCCCTTCCACACCGATGCGGTGCAGGCGATCGGGTCCGTGCCCGTCGACGTCGACGTAATGAACGTCGACCTGCTCTCGCTCTCAGCCCACAAGTTCTACGGCCCGAAGGGGATCGGAGCGCTGTATATCCGCAACGGAACAGAGATCGAGAACCTGATCCACGGCGGCGCCCAGGAGCGGAAGATGCGTGCCGGAACCGAGAACCTGCCCGGGATCATCGGCCTCGGGAAGGCGATAGAGCTTGCTGCGGCCGATATTGAGGGGTATACCCGGCGGATCGGCGGGATGCGCGACCGCCTTCTTGCGGGCATCCTCGACGCTGTCCCGGACGTGGCATTGAACGGCCATCCTGAGATGCGGCTTGCGAACAATCTCAATATCAGTTTCCGCTACGTCGAGGGAGAAGCCATCCTCCTCCTGCTCGACGCCCACGGCATCTGCGTCTCAACCGGCAGCGCCTGCTCGTCCGGATCGGGCGAGATGTCGCACGTTCTTACCGCAATCGGCCTTGCGCCGGAGATGGCACGCGGCGCCGTCCGGCTGACGCTGGGGGACGCCAACACCGACGACGACATCGACTACGTGCTCGACGTGCTCCCCCGCGTCATCGAGCGGCTGCGGAGCATCTCACCGCTGGCGCCGCCCTGCGGCGACCGGGAGGGGACCTGATGTACAACGAACTCGTTATGGACCATATGCTCAACCCGCGCAACGTGGGCGAGCTTGCAGATGCCGACGGTGCCGGCGAGGCCAGGAGTGCATCGTGCGGCGATGTCATGAAACTCTACCTTGCGATCGACGACGGCGTCATCACCGACGTCCGGTTCCAGACCTACGGGTGCGGTGCCGCCATCGCATCGAGCAGCATCGCAACAGAGCTCATCCGGGGCAAGACCCTCGACGAGGCCTGGTACCTCTCGACCCACGACGTGGTGAATGCCCTCGGAGGCCTTCCCGAGGCGAAGGAGCACTGCTCGGTGCTTGCCGAGGATGCGATCCGGGCGGCGATCAACGACTACCTGGCCAGAAACGGGCTTCCTGCACGGGAAACCGCCGCCGGAACCTGCAGCGACTGCTGCCGGCACGATGACGGCTCCTGTCCCGGACCGGAGAAGCGTTAATACGGCCGGGGGGTGAAGGTAAACCTATGTCCTCTCCCGAGTACGTGGTGGTCTTCTGCACGGCGCCCGAAGCGGATGCAAAGGCAATTGCAGATTCCCTCATCGATGCACGGCTGGCTGCGTGCGTGAACATCGCGCCGGTCGCGTCCTGCTTCCGATGGGAGGGGGAGGTCTGCAACGAGCCCGAGCACCTGCTCGTCATCAAGACACGCACGAGCCGGCTTGACCCGCTGATCGAGCGGGTCCGCGAGGTGCACCCGTACGACCTCCCGGAGATCATCGCTCTCCCTATCGTGGGCGGGTTCGCGCCGTACCTCGACTGGATCGGGGAGGAGACGGGCTGATGGAGATCCTCTGCCGCACCGCCATCCAGGTGAAGGGCGAGAGCGTCCGGGAGATACACGACGACATCATCGTCGAAGATCACTTCAGGCTCTTCTTCAACGGCCGCTATCTCACGGCGCTGGTGGCGAGCCCGGACCGCCTGGAGGATCTCGGTGCGGGTTTCATCATCTGCGAGGGGCTCGCGGACACCATCCTGTCGGTCGAGGTTGCGGGCCGGGATATCTACGTCTCCGCCCCGGCACACGGGGACATCAGCCTGGAGCTCGAGTCCTCCGGAGGCTTCCGGGTCATGGGAGAGCCAAAAAGCGTCGAGTCGTCGATCGCGATCACCGCAGACGGCGTCCGTGCCGTGACGGCGGCGATCGAGTCCGACGTATGGCGGCGGACCGGGGCAGTTCACTGCTCGGTGCTCTTCTGCGGCGGCGACCTGGTCACCCGGGCGTGCGATGTCGGGCGGCATAACACCGTCGACAAGGTGGTCGGCTACGCCGCGTTGAACGGCATCGACCGGTCGTCCTGCATCATCGGCTGCACCGGCCGGCAGCCGGCAGGGATGGTGGCGAAGATGGCCAACGCCGGGATTCCGATCGTCGTCTCCCGGGCGGCGTCCACCAACCGGGGAATCGCGGCGGCAGAGCGGGCCGGGATCACCCTTGTCTGTTTCTCGCGGGGCGACCGGTTCACCGTCTACACCCATCCGGAGCGTGTTTGGGACGTCTTTGAACAGATACAGAAGGAGATTCCATGACAGAGAGTGACGAGCGAGGAACGACTGCATTGATCCTGCTCGGCTGCCCGCAGGTCCCGGTGCAGACGAGCGTTGCGCTGTACTGTGCACACGGGCTGCGCCGGAACGGTATCCGGCCGATCGTCGCGGGAACGACGGCGGCGCGAAAACTGGTGGAGATCGCCGACCCGGAACGCCACTACGTGGACACCTTTGAAGACCTGGATGCGGTCATCGGTGAACTTGCCGAGAAGAAGCGGGACGCTGACTACTGTTTCGTCTTCGCCCACAACGATTCCGGCATCGCGTATGCCGGCACCATCTCCTATCTCTCGCAGGCACGGCTCTACGTGCTGCTCTTCGGGGAACACCCGGAAGAGGTCGCCGCGGCGATTACGTTCCCCTGCGAGCAGATAACGGCAAAGGCCGTTCACAACCCCATGCCGCTGAAGCGGAAGATCGATGAGGTGCTACAATGGGTTGTCTCGAAGCAATGAAGCCGGAGGTGCTCCTGTCGCGCTGCTCGTTTGCAGAAGCGCGGGAGTACATCAAGAAACACGTTCGGGAATACTACGAGGTGGAACCGGGCTATAAGATCCACGACGTCCACCTGATCGGCGTTCCGCCGCTGTACGTCGGCATCGACGGAGAGGACGTCGTATTTCCCTATACCAAACCCTGCCACGGCACCTTTGTGGTGAAGGTTGCAGGCGGGGATGCGATCGGGCGGTTGCGTTCCCGCAGAAAATAGCCCTCTTTTTCCCGCTTCTCATATCCGTCACCCATAGAGCAATCAGCATCCGCGACAGATGCTGCTACGGAGCTTCCCGATGACATTCGCCAGTGCCGGAACCGGCTTGGTACACGACCATCGATGCCCCGCTCTGCGGGTGAGGAACCTCTCCCGGGTTTTCGGAGAGAGGTCTGTGCTTGTCGGCGTCTCGTTCTCGGTCGAGGCCGGAGAGACCCTCGCCGTGACGGGCCCTTCGGGTTCGGGCAAATCAGTGCTGCTCAAATGCCTCAATCGTCTCATCGAACCGTCGGGTGGAACGATCGAGGTCTTCGGCACCGATAGTATGCACTGCGATCCGGTCGAGATCCGGCGGCGCGTCTGCCTTGTCGGCCAGGTGCCGGTGCTCTTTCCCGGCACGGTGGAGGAGAATCTTGCCTATCCCTTCTCGTTTCAGGCGAACCGGCACTGCCCAAGACCCGACTTCGGCGGCGTTCTGGAAGCCGTGGGTCTGGGGCGGACGTACCTTGCAAAAGATGCGCAGACGCTCTCGGGCGGCGAGGCGCAACGGGTCTGTATTGCCCGGGCGCTCTGTCTCGATCCCGAGGTGCTCCTCCTCGACGAACCGACGTCGGCGCTCGACCGGGCATCCGCCGGGGTTGTGGAGGAGACGATACGCCGGCTCAATGCCGGAGGGCGGACGATTGTCGTGGTCACGCACGATCTCCGCCAGGCAGAGACGCTCGGCAGGAGGGTCATGCGGATGCGGGACGGTCGTGTGGAGGATATCGTATGACCGATCCGCTGTACGATCCGGCAGTCGGGCTCGTGAACCTCGGGCTTGCACTGCTGCTCATCGGCCTGGTTCTCATCCTCTCCTGGTACAAACAGCTCGGGCTGTCGCGGGAGATCGGGGTCGCAACCCTGCGCGCCGTCGTCCAGCTGCTGCTTGTCGTGCTCATCGTCGTGGCCGTCTTCGAGTCCGAAAATCTGCTCCTGATCGTCCTCGTCCTCGCGGCGATGATGGGAATCGCTGCAGTCATATCGGCAAAACGGGCGATGGGGATTCATCGTCCGCTCCGGATCACCTTCCCGGCGATCTCGGGAAGCTCTTCGGCCGTCCTGCTGGTGCTGATCCTCCTCGGTGTCATGCCGGTCACGCCCGAGTTTCTCATCCCTATCGGGAGCATGACCGTCGGGGCATCGATGATCGCCTGTTCGCTTGCCCTGAACCGGTTTACCGGAGAGATAGCGTCGAATCGTGCGAAGATCGAGACGGCGCTCTGTCTTGGGGCAACGCCGGAGGAGGCCGTCGCCCCCTTCACCCGGGAGAGCGTGAAGGCATCGCTCATCCCCTCCATCGACCGGCTCAAGGCGCTCGGCGTCGTCGTCCTTCCCGGTGCGATGTCAGGGATGATCGTTGCAGGCGTCGATCCCATCTGGGCTGCCGAGTACCAGCTGGTGATCATGTTTCTCCTGTTTTCGGCGGAGGCGTTTACGTCTGTCATTGCCACGGGGCTGGCACGGGGCGCCCTTCCCCTGCCATATGCCGGCATGAGCGCAGCCGGGTCGCCGGAAACAATTCTGCAGAAGAGCGCGTAGCACAGGACCCGTGCGCACCTGGCAGAGGTATATGCAAACTCCTATATCCGAAAACCTGTCTATGTTGAACTGGTTACCAGTGGTCATACATGCGATCGAAGACTTCGACCGATGCCCGGCGACTCCCTGCACAGAGTGATACCATGGACGAAAGAGTGAAGCTGCTGCTGATTGAAGACACCCTCTCCGACCCTTCTTGCATTCGCGAAATACTTGGTTCGTGCACCGATCTCTGCGAGGTCGTGCAGTGCGGACGAATTGAAGCCGCAATCTCCGCTATTTTTCAGGATACGTTCGATATTGCAGTGCTTGATCCGAACCTTCCGGGCAGCACCGGCGTCGAGGCCGTTCGTGTGCTGCACGATCGCGCACCCGACCTTCCCATCATCATCCTGTCGGAGCATGCAGACCGCAATCCGGCTCTTCACCCCGCGCAGAGCGGGGTTCGTGAGTATCGGATCCGGGCTGCAGCGAACGCGGGCTTCGTCCGCCGCGCAATAGGGCACGTCCGTGAGCAGAAGAGGGTGACCCGGGGGCTTCGCCGCCCCGAGGGCTGCTACCGGCAGATCGTGGAGAGCCTGAACGAAGGGGTCTGTGCCGTCGATCCCTGGGGCACCATCACCTTCTGCAACCCGCGGATGGCGGAGATGCTGGGCTCCGTGCCGGAGGAACTTGCCGGCAGATCCGTCTATGATTTTGTCTCCGGCGAGTGCTGGGAGGAGATGGAGCGACACTTTGATCTCCCGCAGCAGTATGAGTGCACCTTTGTCAGGCAGGACGGCAGCCGGATGACCGGGCTCGTTGCAGCATCGCTGCTGACCGGTGGCGACGGCATCCCCTGCGGCTCGATCATCGGCGTCATGGACATCACCGAGCGCAAGCGCGCCGAGCACCGGATGCAGATCATGGAGATGGCCGTTGCATCGTCGGTCAGCGCCATTGCATTCATCGATCCTGCCGGGAAGGTTTCGTACGTCAACCCGGCGTTTCTCGCTCTCTGGGGGTACGATTCGGCGGATGAGGTTCTGGGCAGGGCGGCACCGTCTTTCTGGGACGACGAGTGTGCGGCCGGGGAGATGCTGCAGGCTGTCTGGCGCGACGGGCAGTGGACCGATGAGATGGTTGGCAAACGGCGGGATGGCACGACGTTCGATCTCCGGTTCTCGTCGAACACCGTCACCGATGAGTCCGGTGAGCCGGTCACGATCATGGCCTCGTTCGTCGATATCACCGAACGTAAACGCGCTGAGCAGGAGATCCTGACGCGGAACCGGCAGTTGATCGTTCTTAACCGGATCATCGGTTCGTCCGCCTCGTCGCTCTCGCTTTCGGAGCTCCTGGAGACCGGGATGAAACGCACGCTCGAGCTGATGGAGCATGACGTCGGGCTTGTATACATGCTCGATGCGGAGCGGAAACGGGCGCTGCTGCAGTACCATGAGAATCTCCCGGCCGACGCACTTGCGCGCAGCCGTATCATAAAAGTGCATCACTGGCCGCTCAACTTTGTCTTCATCGCCGGGCAGGCGCGGTATATCGAGAGCAGCGCTGCGTTAAGTTCTATCGAGTCAGCTCTCCTTCACGAACTCGATATCGCGTCTCTTGCCTGCATCCCGCTTACCGCGGAATCGGTCGTTGTGGGGGCGCTCTATATCGGCAGCAAGACCGGGCAGTCGTTCTCGGGTGAGGAAAAGACGCTCCTTGAGGCGATCGGCAAGGAGATCGGGTCGGGTATTCTGAAAGGGATGCTCCACAAACGGCTCGAGGCGGCGAACCGGGAAGCGAACCTCTACCTGGATATCATGACCCACGATATCAGGAACGCCGAGAACGTCGCGAACCTCTATGCCGATCTCCTCATCGAGATGCTCGACGGAGAGGCGGCGGCGTATGCCCGGAAGCTGCAGAGGGGTCTTCGAAAAAGCATCGAGATCCTGGCGAACGTCTCGACGATACGCCGGATTCACCGGGCTTCGCCAGAAATGACGCCGTGTGACCTCGAACGGGTTATCCGCGACGTGATCGGGATATTTCCGGATGTCCGGATCGTCTATGAGGGGACGGCCTGCGAGGTATGGGCGGACGACCTCATCTCCGAAGTCTTCGGAAACCTGATCGGCAACAGCATCAAGTTCGGCGGGCCGGATGTCACAATCGGCATCCGCGTCGAGGAGTACGACGGCGAGAATGTGCTGGTCTCGGTCGAGGATACCGGGCCCGGCGTGCCGGATCTCCTGAAGAAATCAATATTCCACCGGTTCGAGCGGGGGCGGTCGCATGGGAGCGGCGATGGGCTGGGTCTGTATATCGCAAAGAAACTCATCGAGCGCTACGGGGGGCACGTCTGGGTAGACGACCGTGTGGAGAACCGTCCCGAGCTCGGGGCGGCGTTCCGGTTTACCCTGCGTGAAGTGTTCCATGCAGGGGATGGCAGCGCCGCAGACGACGAGTACGTTCTCGAAGAGGAGTAGGGTCAGATCGGCGGCTTCGACCGATACGCGTTGGCGCCCTGCTCCGGAGTGACGCGATCGCCGCTACAACTCCGGGATCGGAGGGCCGCCCCGGCATGCCGGGGTAGTGCTCCAGCATATACCTGATACGTGATCGCAGAGAATCCGACCGAATTCCGCTATCCACCAACCCGCGTTCATGACAAAAATCGGGCTTTGGTGAAGCTCTCTTCCGGCTGTCATTCTTCCCTGACGAGATTGGTGCTGGACCGGGCTTGTCCGGGGACGACCGTTTTCCCGGGTGTCTCCCCTGTCTCCCGCGAAGATCCACAGACATCGTCAACCCCACCCCTCAAGGGGCGGGGGCAGTCATGGCGATACCCAGGGGAAAGCCGTGCCCCGGGTTGCAATCAATCGGGAACACCCGGATGCGATCGCAACAAAGGGAGTATCAGTTGTTTCGGAGGGCACTACCCCGGGAGGGTGTGCAACCGACCAATCACCTGCATGAGGAGTATCATATCTTTCCTGAAGCACTGTCGCCGGGGTGAGGTTTGCTCTGTGCCCCTGCCCGGGGCGGCACTTCTGTTTCTCCTCCCGAAAAAACCGTTTTTTCTGATAGATAGTGGCCAAACGTCGGACGATTCGGTTGAATCTCAAAAGATTTATAAATCTGTCGGAGTATTATTGGCATGAGTATGCCGTTCACTAAAATACTTAAATTCATTGCTGCAATCGCAGTCTGCCAGGCCGCAGGCCTCATCGGCACGATATTCACGACGCCTGCGATTCCCACCTGGTATGCAGCCCTGACAAAACCCGATCTCACGCCGCCGTCATGGGTCTTCGGGCCGGTCTGGACGATCCTCTACCTCCTGATGGGCATCGCGCTCTACCTGGTCTGGCTGCGGGGGTGGGAGAAAAGAGATGTGAAGGTGGCCATGTCTATCTTCGGTGTCCAGCTCGTCCTCAATGTTCTCTGGTCGTACTTCTTCTTCGGGCTTCAGATGCCCTCCGTTGCCTTCATCGAGATCATCATTCTCTGGATTGCGATCGCCCTCTCGATATGGAGTTTTGCCAGGGTATCGGTACCTGCGGCGATCCTGCTCGTCCCCTACATAATCTGGGTGAGTTTTGCCGCGTATCTCACCTATGCCATCTCGGTTCTGAACCCGTGAAGAGCCGTTGCAGGATCTCCTGACCCTGGATTCCTTCTTTTACCGCGTTGAAAAGAGTTATTCCTTCTCGATCTGTCGCCAGACGTGGCCGAACCGCTGCAGTGCGGTGTAATGTCCGAGGGCACCGAAGATGACCAGCAGCCACCCGAGATAGTTCAGGCCGAAGACTGCGCCCGGTATCAGGATCGTCAGGATGCCGGCGATGATGATCAGCACCAGGCGGTCGGCCCGCCCGAGCAGCCCGCCGTAGTAGCGGCCGACGCCGACTGCCTGCGCCTGAGTCCCGAGATAGGACGACATCAGCACTCCTGTCAGGGCGAAGACGCCGATCTGCCAGGATGCGGCTCCCCCGGCGAAGATGCCGGTGATGATGAAGATGTCGGCGTAGCGGTCGATGACGTGGTCGAGGAAATCCCCGCGAAGGCTGGCGGTCCCGAGGTCGCGTGCGAGAGCCCCGTCGAGGGCGTCGAAGAGCGCGTTGAGGGCGACCATCAGGACACCGAGAGCGACGGCTCCCGCCCAGAACGCGGCGCCGGCTGCGGCTGAAAACCCGAGAGCTGCAACGGTATAGGTATTCGGGGTCAGTCCGAGCCGTTTGGAGATTGCCACCAGGGGCCCGAAGAAACCCTGCACATGCGGTCGAAATTGATCGAGCGTCATCTAATCCAGCACCAGATAGTCGGTCCAGTCGATATGTCCGTAGGATGATGGCAGTTTTCCTCTCATAAACTGCTCGATCCTGTCCGCGCACTCCGGGGCGGTCTGCTCCGTCGTATCCAGTTCGAGAATGGTATCTTCGGGGCGCTCTTCGAGCGTCTCGACCAGGACGACGTCCAGTGCCTCGGCCTCCGTGTTCTCGGCGATCTTTTCGGGCGCATATCCCCGGGGGAGGAGCCTTTGCTGCAGGACGTCGGGACGGCACCGGAGTACCACGATCCGGTCGCAGGGGAGGAAATGGGCGAGGTGCCCCTCGACGATCCCGTCGATCGGTGGAAACTCCTCTGCCCACCGCTCGACGTCGACGACGAGGGTGTCCCGGTCCCGGTCTTCTGCGAGGACGTAGTCCCGGATCGTATCCTTGATCCACACGACGATATGCCCCCGCCGTTCGAGCTCGCGAGCGACGGAGGTTTTTCCGGTGCCGGGCGTCCCGGTGATGCCGATCATCATAGCGCCGTTATCGCCTCGAGGAACCGTATGTTCTCCCAGTCGTCGCCGATGCTGACCCTGATGTAGTGATTGCCGAGATCCGGGAAGCTCGTGCACGACCGGACGAGGACGCCCCGCGTGGCGAGGAGGTCGACGACCTCGTCCCCGGTATGGGGGGCGACGTCCAGCATGACGAAGTTTGCGTCGGAGGGGCATGCCGCAAACGGCGTCTCGGTGAGGAACCGCTCCCGCCACCGGCGGACGTGGTCGCAGGTCGCCGTGACGTGCTCGCGGTCGCGAAGCGCCCCGGCGGCGGCCGCTGCCGAGACCGCGTTCAGCGCGAACGGGGTCGCCGCCCGCTGGTAGTAGGGAGCAAACCACCCGGGGACGAAGGCATAACCGACCCGAAGGCCGGCGAGGGAGAAGATCTTGGACATCGTCCTGCCTAGGATGAGGTTGTCGTACTCCCGCATCAGCGGCCGGTAGTCGATCGCGGAGAAGTCGACGTAGGCGTTGTCGAGGAAGAGGAGGCAGTCGATGCCCTCGAGGATCTCCCGCACCGCTTCGGTCGGGGTTGCGTTGCCGGTCGGGTTGTTCGGCGAGCAGAGGAAGGCGAGCCTGGCGCCGCTGCAGGCGTCGATGAAGGTCTCCGGGTTGACCGAAAAGTCCTCGCGCCGGGGCACGTTCCCAACGGCGGCACCGTGGGCGGCGCCGGCGATGCCGTAGAACGAGAAGGTCGGCGTCGCCACGACGATCCGCCCGCCGGGTTCGACGACCGTCCGGATGACCGTTTCGATGACGCCGTCCATGCCCGCGCCGGTCACGAAGTGGTAGTCGCCGTGGTAGCGGCAGAGTGCCGTGCAGAGGTCCGCCGTCCGCTCGTCGGGGTAGCGGTTCCCCTCGAGCAGGGCGGCGCCTGCGGCCTCGATGGCGAGGGGAGAGGGAGGGCGGGGGTTTTCGTTGCTGGCGAGCCGCGCGATGCGGTCGAAGCCGTGCTCACGTGCCACGTCCTCCGCCCGCTTTGCGTACGAGTAGCCTTCGCGGCAGAAACACGGTCTAATCAAGTGCTGCATTCAGGACCTCGACCACGTGGTCGATCTCCTCGTCGGTGATGACCAGCGGGGGGACAAGACGCAGGTTGCCGTCTGCGGCGCAGTTCACCAGCACGCCCTCCTCGGCGCAGCGCTGCTGCACCTCGGGGCACCGCTCCCCGACGGAGATGCCGATCATCAGGCCGCGGACGCGGGGTTCGTGAGCGGCGAGCCCCTGCCGGAACCGCTCGCCCTTCTGCGGGATGTCGGGGAGGATCTCCTCAACGACGCCGAGGGTGGCGAGCGCCGCGGCAGAAGCGAGGGGGCCGCCTGCAAAGGTGCTCCCATGCTCGCCCTTCCGGAACTCAAGCCCCTCACGGGCGACGAGCGCCCCGATGGGGAACCCGCTTGCAAGCCCCTTGGCGAGCGTCACGATGTCGGGCGTAACCCCGGTCTGCTGGATCCCGAGCCATGTTCCCGTCCTGCCGATGCCGGTCTGGACTTCGTCGACGATCATCAGGGCGCCGGCATCGTCGCAGATCTCCCGGATGCCCGCGAAGAAGCTGTCCGGCGGGACGATGACGCCGGCCTCGCCCTGGATCGGTTCGACGAAGACGCCGGCGGTGCTTGCGTTCACCGCTTCCGCGACGCCGTCGAGGTCGCCGTACTCGACGAAGGTGCAGGCCGGTTCGAGCGGCGCGAAGGGTTCGCGGATCGCCGGTTTGTGGGTGACCGCAAGCGACCCGCAGGTCCGGCCGTGGAAGCCGTTGGTGAACGCGACGAAGTTCTTCTTGCCGGTCCGAACCCGGGCGAGCTTGACGGCGCCCTCGTTCGCCTCGGCGCCGGAGTTACTGAAGAACGCCTTTGCCTGATCCGTTATTTCCACAAGCTTTGCTGCAAGCTCCGCCTGGTGAGGTACGTAGTAGAGGTTCGAGCAGTGGATGAGCTCGGCCGCCTGCCTGCTGACGGCCTCCACCACCGCCGGGTGGCAATGGCCGGTGCTGCAGACCGCGATTCCTGCCACGCAGTCGATGTACTCCTTTCCGGCATCGTCCCAGACGCGGGAGCCCCGGCCGCGGACGATCTTCATCGTCCGGCCGAATGCCGGCATGACGTAGCGGGCGTCGAGCGCCCGGGTGTCCTGTTCTGCCATGTTTTCTCCCTCACTCGTACTCGATGGTTGCCGGGGGTTTCGGGGTCACGTCGTAGACGACGCGGGCGACACCCGGGATCTCGGAGGTGATCTTCGAGGCCATGCTGGTGAGCACGTCGTAAGGCAGCAGGAGCGGGTCGGCCGTCATGCCGTCGCGGGAGAAGACCGCACGGACCGCCACGATCCAGCCGTGCAGGCGGACGTCGCCCTTCACGCCGGTTCCCTGCCCGACGAGCGCGGCAAAGCACTGCCACGGCAGGAACTCCTCGACGAGGTACTCCTCGACGATGGCGTTCGCCTCGCGCACCATCTCCACCTTCTCGCGGGTCACCTCGCCGATCACCCGGACGGCGAGTCCCGGACCCGGGAACGGCATCCTGTGCTGGATCTCAGCCGGAAGGCCGAGGGCACCGGCCACTTCACGCACTTCGTCCTTGTAGAGGTCTTCCAGCGGTTCGATGACCGATGCGAACTCCATGTGGAGGGGCATCCCGCCGACGTTGTGGTGGCTCTTGATGCCGCCTTCGCTCTCGATCCGGTCGGGGTAGATGGTGCCCTGCAGGAGATGGGTCGCCCCGGTCCGCTGTGCCTCGCGTTCGAAGACCCGGATGAACCGCTCGCCGATGGCTTTGCGTTTCTCCTCGGGGTCGGTGACGCCTTCGAGGACGGCGAAGAACTCGTCCGCCGCATCGACGATGTGGAGATTCATGTCCCCGAAGAGGGTGCGGATCCGGTCGGTCTCGCCTTTGCGCATGAGGCCGGTGTCGACGTATATCGGCACGAGGCGGTCGCCGATGGCGCGTGCTGCGAGGGCGGCGCAGACCGAACTGTCGACGCCTCCCGAGAGCGCCATGACGACCTTGCCGTCGCCCGCATCCTTCTGGATCCGGGCGATTGCCGTATCGATAAATTTCTGGGTGTTTACCATTGTTTCAGTCACCTGGTCTGGGTGGTAATTTTATTCTTCCGGCACGCCGCCACAAACCCGAGGTAGGGGGGCGAGGGGTGTGTCGGGCTTGATCTGAATTCGGGGTGGAACTGGGTTGCGAGGAAGAAGGGGTGGTCCGCTATCTCGCAGACCTCCATCCTGTTTGCACAGGTCCCCGAGAAGACGAGTCCTGCCTCTTCGAGCGTCGGGATATACTCCGGATTGACCTCGTAGCGGTGGCGGTGCCGCTCCACGATCGGGTTTGCGCCGTACAGATCGGTGATTCGGGTGCCTTTCTCAAGATCGATCGAGCAGTCCCCGAGCCGCATGGTCCCGCCGAGGTCGACGACATCCTCCTGCTCGGGAAGGATGGCGATGACGTGACTCCCGCCGCCCATCTCTTCGCTTGTGGCGTCGGCTATCCCGACGACGTCGCGCGCGAACTCGATCACGGCGAGCTGGAACCCGAGGCAGAGTCCGAGATAGGGGATCTGCTTCTCCCGCGCGTAGCGGATCGCCTGGAGCTTCCCGTCGATCCCGCGCTTCCCGAATCCGCCCGGAACCAGAATGCCGTCGACGTCTGCGAGCTGCTGGATGGTGCAGGTCTCGGCATCGAGCCAGCGGATATCCACCTCGGTCGAGAGCGCTCTTCCCGCATGCTTGAGCGCCTCTTTGATGGAGATGTAGACGTCTTCGATGCCGTATTTGCTGACGATGGCAACCGTAATCCGGTTGGTGTACTCCTGCGAGACGGTGCGGTACCACTCGGTATCCGGTTCGCTGTTTTTGAGGTTCAGGTACCCGGTCACGACGTCGGCGATCCCTTCCTTCTCCATCTCCATCGGGACGTGGTAAATGTCGGGCACGTCTTTCGCGCTGATGACGGCCTTCGCCGGGACGTCGGTGAAGGCGGAGATCTTCTTCTTGGTCTGCGGGCCGATCACCACTTTGCACCGCCCGACGATGATGTCGGGGTGGAGCCCGAGCTCGCGCAGCGCCTTCACCGAGTGCTGGGTGGGCTTTGTCTTGAGGTCGCCCATCGTGTCCACCGGAACGAGCGTGACATGCACCAGAACCATGTCCTCCCGCGCAATCTCGGCGTGCATCTGCCGGATGGCTTCGAGGAACGGCATGCTCTCGATATCGCCGACGGTGCCGCCCACTTCCACCAGGCAGATGTCGGCCTGTTTCCCGGGCTCGATCTCCTCCTGTGCGGCTTTTGCGATGCAGTGCCGGATCTCGTCGGTGATGTGCGGGATGATCTGGACGGTCGCTCCCAGGTAATCTCCCCGCCGCTCTTTGTCGATGACGTTCCGGTAAACCTTCCCGGTGGTGATGTTGTGGATGGATTTCAGGTTGATATCCAGGAACCGCTCATAGTTGCCGAGATCGAGGTCGACCTCGCCGCCGTCGCTGAGCACGAAGACCTCTCCGTGCTGTGCGGGGTTCATGGTGCCGGCATCGATGTTGAGGTAGGGGTCGATCTTCACCGCGGTCACCCGGTACCCGCGGTTCTTGAGCAACCGGCCGATCGATGCGGTGGTGATGCCCTTCCCAAGGCCACTCATGACGCCGCCAGTAACCACAATATACTTCAAAACTTTCCTACTCCTGCAAGGTAGATTGCAATCCAGTGTACCTATTTGTCCGCGCAGTATAGAGAAGTTATTGCTCCGGGAAAGGGATGCGAGGCCGGGGCTCCAGGCCGTCCGCCACGCTCCGCGTATCATTCCTGCACAACGGCGAACGCCGCGGATGTGCGGGAGAGCAGTGTTCCGTCCTCCGCGCAGACGTCGCTTTCGGTGAAGGCGACCCGGCGGCCTTTCCGCACCACCCGGGCGGTCGCGGTGATGGTGCCGCGGTTGACGCCTTTCAGAAACCCGGTGTTCTCCGAGATGGTGGCGATCCCCTCTCCAGGTTTGAGGGCGGTGGTGAGGGCGAGAGCCATGGCTTCGTCGGCGAGGGCGACGTAGAGCCCGCCCTGGAGCCAGCCAACGCCGTTCAGCATGTCGGGGCGGACGGCCATCGAGAGAGCCGCGGTGCCGTTGCCGTAGCTGCCGACCTCGACCTCCATCAGCCGGAAGAAGGGGTTTGCGTCTCTTCCCTGCTGCGCAAGTGCTTCGAGATACTCCATTGTGTCACTTCAAAATGGCGTGAGCGATCCGGCGGGATAAGCGTTGCGTCTCCCGGCCGGATTGGAAATATTGATGCTGCTCTTCTTCCTTTGATCCTCTATGGACGAAGATACGAAAGAACTGCTCCGCGATCTTGTCTGGCTCAACGCCGTCATTGCGACCGAGCTCATCCAGATAACCGAGAATACGTCGGCGATTCTCCGGAAGGAAGCGCCGCCGGAGAGTTGCCTCGTCGAGCACGCGGCGCTCCGGGCGACGGCGCTCGAGATAGCTGACCGCTGCCGTCCCGGGACGATGCTCCGCCAGCACCTCGAGAAGCATCAGTGAAAAGCGGGGGGGCAGTTCTCCACTTCGGGTTTTTCCGGGATCATCCGGGAGGGGATCTTTTCCCCGGGACCCCACAGGAATCACACCCTGGACGATCCGTCCCCTTCCGGCGTCACTTCCCCTTCCGGCGTCATTTCCTCTTCCGGCGTCACTTCCCCTTCCGGCGTCACTTCCTCTTCCGGCGTCACTTCCCCTTCCGGCGTTACTTCTTCTTCGGGTGTCACTTCCTCTTCCGGCGTTACTTCTTCTTCGGGTGTCACTTCCTCTTCGGGTGTCACTTCAGCAGTCGTCTCTGTCGGGGTCGGAGCGGTCGTCGGTGCGGCCGGGTTGACGTAATGGCTCACGCCGGTTGCGGTCACCTGGTGTCCGGTCGGATCGTCTGCCGTGGCCGTGGCGGTGTTTTCATAGACGGCGCCCTGGAGGTCCTGTGCCACACCGTTTGCGGTGTACGTCCACGTCTCGCCGGGGTCAAGCTGTCCGTTGCCGTTATCACCGGTGGGCTGTCCTGCGATCGGAACGGCTTGATCGTCGGTCACCCGGACGTCTATGAGCGGCACCGTTCCAGGGTTCGTCACCTCGTATGTCCACGTTACCGGGTCTCCGGCCGCGATCTCCGGGTACGGCGGGTTACTGGCGTCTTCGCCGTTGGTGTACTTGGTGACGGCGATCGTGCCCTCTGCCGGCGGGTTCGTGTAGTGGCTTACGTCGGTTGCGGTCACCTGATTGCCGCCCGGGTCGTCTGCCGTGACCGTGGCGATGTTTTCGTAGTAATCGCCCGGCAGGCCTATCACGATCGCCGCCCTGGCGGTTATGGCGTAGATCCACGTCTCACCGGGATCGAGCTCGCCGTCACTGTCCGTATCGCCTGAATCCGGCCCGTCTACCGGGCCGACCCCATCGTCCGTCACCCGGACGTTCGCGAGCGGCACCGTTCCAGGGTTCGTCACCTCGTATGTCCAGGTTACCTCGTCGTCGGGGTAGATGGCCGGTCCCGGCGGTTCTTTGGCATCCTCACCGTTGGTGTACTTGGTGATGACGATCGCGCCCGTTTCGGCGGCGCTCGTGTAGTGGCTCACGTCGCTCGCCGTTATCCGGCTCCCGCCCGGAAGGTCTGCCGTGATCGTGGCGTTGTTCGCGTAGTATCCACCCGGCAGGGTCGATGTGTCGACGGCCACGCCCTTGATCTCAAAGATCCAGGTCTCTCCGGGATCGAGCAGGTCGTCGGAGTTGCCGTTGATCTCATGCGGCGGTCCTGCCTGTGGTCGAACCGGCCCGAGCTGGTCGTCGGTCACCCCGACGTTCGCGAGAGAGACCGCCCCTGTGTTTATGATCCGGTACGTCCATGTCACCGGGCCTCCGGCAGTGACGTATGGTCCGGGCGGAGTTTTTGCATCCTCACCTTCGGTGAGTTTGGTGACGTTGATGGCGGCGCTGGTGTAGTGGCTTGTGTCGGTTGCATTGACCCGGGTTTTGCCGGCATCTTCTGCCGTGACCGTGGCGTTGTTTGTGTAGGAGCCGCCCGGCAGCGTCGCGGTGTTCACCGCCGTGCCGTTCTTGCGGTAAACCCAGGTCTCGTTCGGGTCGAGTATGCCGTTCCGGTTCGCATCGCCGGCATCCGGCCCGCTGATCGGGCCTACCTGATCATCGATCACCGAGACGTTCAGCAGCGGGGCGGTCCTGTTGTTCGTGACGTTGTAGGTCCACGTCACCATATCCCCGACAGTGACATTCGGTCCCGGCGGCGCTTTTGCGTCGATGCCGTTCGTATATTTGGTGAGATTGATGCCGGGACGGAGCGGAGCCGTCGGCGTTGGTGTCGGTGTTGTTGGCACTGGTGTCGTCGGTGTCGGCGTCGGCGCCGCGACCTCTTTCAGCTTCACGACCCATGCGTCGGTGACGTTCGACGCACGGGCCGTGAACGTTCCGGCGAAGACGTACTCGTCCGTTGCGGTCTGCAGAACGGCGTTCGCCCGGTCTGCAAAGACGCCGCCGTAGGTCCGGTTCCAGATCTCGTTGCCGTCGGCGTCGAATTTGACGAGCAGCGCATCGGTATTCTCCCCCTGCGCTCCTCGCTCACCGGCGACGAGGACTCCCGCGTCGTCCGTCGGAATAACGGCGTTCGCCGATGTATTCTCGCCGGGTGCTGCGTAGGTGACGTTCCAGACAGTGCTGCCGTTGCCGGCGAGCCGGAGGACGAATGCGTCGGTACCGGTGCGGTTCTGCTCTCGTGTTACGGCGGACGTCCCGGCCACGAGAAGGCCGCTGTCCGGCGTGACGGCGAGTGCGCGGGCTTCATCGTCCCCGGCGCTGCCGTAGGTCGCGTTCCAGACTTCACTGCCGTTTTCGTCGATCATGACGATCCAGGCATCGGCTCCCCCGGACGCTGTAGATGCGGCCGCTCCCGCGAAGGCGTAGCCGCCGCCGGGCAGGGCGACGATGACGCCCGCGGTCTCGTTCGCGCCGGATTGCCCGTAGGTTCTGTTCCAGACCTCGCCGCCGGTCCCGTTCACCTTCACGACGAGAGCGTCGGTGCTCCCCGTCCCGTAAGGTTCCAGCGAACCGGCAAGGAGGTACCCTCCGTCGGAGGCGTTCACAACCGACGCTCCCGTGGCGTTGACCTCTCCCCCGCCGTATTTCCGGTTCCAGATCTCGCCGCCGGAGCCGTTGATCGCGACCGCCCAGGCATCGGTGTCTCTCCTGACGCTGTCGGTGATGAAGGTGTAGGTGCCTGCGAAGAGCGCTGTGGCGTTATCGGCAGGGATTACGGCACGGGCGGTGTCGTTCTCCCCCCTGCCGTAGGTCATATTCCAGATCTCGTCACCGTCTCCGGTGATGTTGACGACCCAGGCGTCCGTGCCGCCTGCGCCGTACGTGTCGGTCTCTCCGGCAAAGAGGTATCCCGTCCCGTTCGGGTATTCCATAACGGCATACGCGGATTCATTCCCGTCGGCTCCGCCGTAGGTTCTGTTCCAGACAACCGTCAGATCGGCTGCGGCAGTCGCGGTTATCGGAACCGCGAGACAGAGTATGACAAAAACAAGGTAGGTGTATCGTCGATCCCATTCCATAGGTACGCACCTCCGGATCACTGAGCCGCCAGGCAGGCGTGGCAGCCTTCAGGCATCTGCAACCGGCAGGTGTCGTGAGATCGCCTGCTGTAGCTCAGAATGTGAAGTGGGTGGATGCAGTGCAACATCTCGCGATTATTATAATAATGTTGCTATAACCATGCCCCGCCGATACCTGCCTGCCATCGCCCGGCGCTGCCCCGGCTGCCTGCAAAAGGAGGGCGCACCGCGGCCGGGGTCGGGCGACACCAACACTCTTATTGGCGGACTGCGATCAGTACGTATCTATGAAGCTGCTGCTCGTCATCGCGCCGGAGCACTACCGCGATGAAGAACTCGACGAACCCGCCCGTGCCTTCAGGGAAGCCGGTGTCGACTACGACATCGCCTCGACGGCATCCGGGACGTGTACCGGGATGCTGGGGGGCACCGCAGAGGCCGCCCTGGCGCTTGACTGCGTCGACCCCGGAGCGTATGCGGCCATCGTCGTGGTCGGGGGTGCCGGTGCGCCCGGGCACCTCTGGAAGAACGACCATCTCATCTCCCGTGTCCGGGAATTTGCGGCGCAGGGGAAAGTCGTCGCCGCAATCTGCCTCTCGCCGGTCGTCCTGGCACGGGCCGGGCTGCTCAAAGGTCGGCAGGCAACGGTCTACCGGACCGACGTATCGGTCAGGGAGATGGAGAGGGGCGGTGCACACCTCCTTGACATGCCGGTCGTTGCCGATATGCAGTACGTCACCGCGAACGGGCCCGCAGCCGCTGCTGCATTTGCCGACGTGATCCTATCGAAACTGGAATGATACGCGACGCTGCCGGGGCGCGGGTCGACCCGCAGGACTGCACGCTGGTAATCCCTGCCTATAACGAGGAGCGGCGGATATGCACGCTCCTTGACGACGTGTCGTCGTTTCCGGGCGAACTGATCTTCGTCTGCGACGGGACGGACGCCACCGCAGATGTCGTCACCGCATTTGCGGCCATGCATCCCGATCTTTCGATCCGCTGCCTGCGCTTTGCGCAGCGCCTTGGGAAAGGCGGCGGAATCCTTGCGGGCATGCAGGCTGCGACCGGCCGTTACGTCGGGTATATGGACGCGGACTGCTCGACACGGCTCGACCAGATGCGCCTGCTCTTCGACCGTCTCGGAGAGGCGGACGGCGCTATCGGGTCGCGGTGGGTGCCGGGAGCGGTGCTCGTCGTCAGGCAGAGTTTCATGCGGCGGGCGCAGAGCCGGTTCTTCAACCTGATCGTGAAGGTGCTCTTCGGGCTCGACTATCGCGACACCCAGTGCGGGGCGAAGGTCTTCCGCAAAGAGGCGCTCGACGCCGTCTCTGCGGACCTGCGGGCAACCGGGTTCGAGTTCGACGTGGAACTCCTCTGGCGGCTCCGGCAGAAGGGGTACACCGTCGAGGAGGTATCCATCGTCTGGCAGAACATGGACGAGTCGAAGGTCGGCACCTCCGACGTCGCCGCCATGCTCACCGGGATGCTCCGGGTCAGGTTCGGGAAGGGATAACGTCCGGCCGCTCTTGTGAAGAATCGTGGTAAACTGTATTCTGCTATACGAAAAATAGTCCTGATTCTCGTTGTTTTCCAATAAATCTCTATTCTTCTTCGAATATTTCATTCTGCCGATCCGGGTGTCCGCCCGTTTTGATACAGCGTTCTGCAGGATTTGCAGATCACCCGTACGCAGTACGCGTCGAGATTCTTCCCGACGATTGAGAAGAGGGGCGATCCGTCATCCGGGCAGCAGTACCTGCTTCCGAAGCATGAGCGGCGCAGCGCTCTCTCCCGGTTCCAAAACTTCCTCCCTGACAATCTCCACGGTCCCGCTGGTTGTGCACCTGCAGGTAACATCGTACCAAAGCGAGGCGTCGGTCGTATAGCAGAGGTGTCCGACCGTCGCCCCGCACCCGGTGCAGGAGATCCAGCTGCCGTGCCTCTTCAGCATCCGGCTATTGACGAGATTCTTCCCTATCGGCTCTTCATTCCGCACGCCTGCTGCCACAGATGATCTTGCGCGGCGGCGGGAGAAAAAGGGTTCGGGCTTGGGCTTCACCGGAGAGGTGGGGGCGGTTACTCGTTCAGATACTGCCCGGGATCCTTCTCAAAAAGTATCCGGCACCCGGGAGCGCAGAAGTAGTACTTCTTCCCCTCATACTCGGCCGTGTACTTCGCGGTCGCCTCATCGACTTCCATTTTGCATACCGGATCGATCGCCATACGCCAATCAGCCTCCCTGCACTGATACTTCCTTCTTTGCAGGTGGTATATATGCCTTGAGCAGCAGCGAGAGCGAGATCACCGTGACCGAGCTCAGCGCCATCGCGAGCGCCGCCAGTTCCGGCTGGAAGGTGATCCCGAAGAACGGGTAGAGGACGCCGGCCGCGAGCGGGATCAGCGCGGCGTTGTAGGCGAACGCCCAGAAGATGTTCAGCTTGATCCGGCCCATCACCGTGCGTGCCAGCTGGATGCCTGCGACGGCGTCCATCAGGTCGTCGCGGATCAGCACGATGTCCCCGCTCTCGATGGCGACGTCGGTGCCGCTCCCGATAGCGATGCCGACATCGGCCTGGGCGAGCGCCGGTGCGTCGTTGATCCCGTCCCCGACGAAGGCGACCCGCTCTCCCCGTTCCTGCAGGTCTTTCACCGCACGTGCCTTGTCCTGCGGCAGCACGTCGGCGAGAACCCGTTCGATGCCGGTCTGCCGCGCAATGGCGTCCGCCGTCCGGGCGTTGTCGCCGGTGATCATCATGACGGCAAGCCCCATCCGTTTGAGGTCCGCGACCGCAGGCGCGGCCGCCGGTTTGAGGGTGTCTGCGATCCCGATGATCCCGGCAAGTACGCCGTCTGCGGCAACGAGGACGGCGGTCTTTCCTTCGTCCTGCAGGCGGGCGATCTCCCCGGCCGCCTCCGGCGCCAGCGTCACGCCCCGCTCCTCCATGAGTGCGGGGTTGCCGATGAGCACCCCAACCCCGTCCACGGTTGCGCTGACGCCCCGGCCGCCGAAGGTGGTGAACTCCGTGGCCTCGCCGGGGGAGATCCCCGCCGCCGCCGCCCGCTGCACGATCGCCTCTGCGAGGGGGTGCTGCGAGTTCCGCTCGACACTGGCGGCGAGGCGGAGGAGCCGCGCTTCGTCGGTGCCGAGAGCGATGCTGTCGGTCACCTCCGGCCTTCCCGCCGTGAGCGTTCCGGTCTTGTCGAAGACGATGGTGGTCAGCTTCTCCGAGACCTCGAGGGCTTCGCCGTTCCGGATCAGCACGCCGAGTTCGGCACCCCGGCCGATCCCGACCGTGACCGCCGTCGGGGTTGCGAGGCCGAGGGCGCAGGGGCAGGCGACGACGAGGATGGAGATGAGCACCGTCAGCGAAAAGAGGAGCGTGGCGCCGAGGCCGGCGTACCAGACCAGGAATGCGGCGACGGCGATGGCGAGGACGGTCGGGATGAAGTAACTGACTGCAGTGTCGGCGATCCGCTGCACGGGCGGCTTCGACCCCTGTGCGTCCCGCACCAGCCTGATGATCTGGGAGAGTGCGCTGTCCCTGCCGATCCGCTCGGCCTCCACCTGCAGCACGCCGTTTCCATTGATCGTGGCGCCGACGACCCGCTCGCCGGGCTCTTTGTAGACCGGGATGGCCTCGCCGGTGATCATCGACTCGTCCACGGAACTCGCGCCGCCGACGACCCGGCCGTCGACCGGCACCTTCTCGCCCGGCCGGACCAGGATGGTGTCGCCGATCTGCACGTCCTCGATCGGGACCTCCTCTTCCTCACCGTTGCGGATGCGGGTTGCGGTCCTCGGCTGCAGGCCGACGAGTTTCTTGATCGCTTCGGACGTCCGGCCTTTCGCCCGCGCCTCCAGGTAGCGGCCGAGGGTCAAAAACGAGGCGAGCATGATCGCCGTGTCGTAGAAGTTGAAGGCGGCCGTGAGGACAATCCCGAAGGTGCCGAGGACGCTCGCCCCGAAGGCCACGCCGATCCCCATGGCGTACATCACGTCCATGGTCAGCGACCGGTGCCGGAGAGCGGCGGATGCAGCCTGAAAGATGGGGTAGGCGACGTAGACGAAGACCGGCGTGGTGACGAGGAGCAGAATGAGGTTCCAGGAGACCGGCAGCGTGAGCATCGCCGGCACCTGGAAGAGCATGAGCAGAAAGAGCGGGATGCTGACGGCGAACCCGATGGAGAACCGCCGGAACTTATCGGCCAGATCGCGCTGCCGGGCGATCTCTTCGGCGTCCTCCGCAACCTCGCCCTCGATGCCGAGGTACTGGTAGCCGGTATCCTCGATGGCGGCTTTGATATCGGCGACGGTTGCGACTGCAGGGTTGTAGGTGATGCGGGCGTTCTCGGCGGCGAGGTTCACCTGCACGCCGAGGACGCCGTCGAGGTCACGCAGGACGGACGCGATCACCTGGACGCAACTCGCGCAGACCATGCCGCCGATCCTGACGGTGATCTCGCTTGTGACGATCCCGTACCCCGCTTCACCGATCGTTCTCTCGAGATCGGCGATGTCCGTTGTCGTCGGGTCGTATTCGACGGTTGCGGTCTCATCGGCAAAGTTCACCCGCGCATCGTAGACGTCGGCGCGGTTCCGGAGGGCCTTCTCGACGTTGAGGGCGCAGGACGCGCAGTGCATTCCCGATATCCTGAGATCCGCCTTCTTTCGCTCCTCCGGCATACTATGCCCCTTGTCCTTTGGCGTAATAAATCTGCATGCCCGGTGCCGGTTCTGCAGAAGCCTGTACGGCGTCCTCGATCCCGGCACGGGATGCGCACCGTGACATTCACCATCTTTTATAGAAAAGATTATTATATTTATCGCCCGCAAAGGGGCACCGCACGGAGGCAATATCGATGCAGAGACGAGATGTAACTGTAGAAGAGACGCAGGAAAGAAAACGGTACAACGTCGACCTGCTGCGATCGGAGGGGGATGTAGACGGTCTGATCGCGGCGCTGGATAGTTCCGATGTGCTGACCCGCCAGCGTGCCGCCCTGGCGCTCGGCACCCTCGGCGATCCTGCGGCCGTGAACCCCCTCATCAGGGCGCTCGGCGATCCGGCGGTGAGTGTGCGGGAAGCGGCCGCCGATTCGCTCGCCCTGATGGGGGGGCCGGCGGTCGAACCGCTGATAGACGTACTCGAGCATCCCGAGTGGTCGGAGCGGTATGAGTGGCGGGGCGAGAGCCGGGAGGGTATGGCGCAGCACGAGCTCTTCGGCGGCCCCGCGGCTGTGAGCCCTGCGGAGAAGGAATCGCTCCGCCGGGAAAACCTTCCGCAGCACGATATGTATGCCGGCCCGGGAGACATCGGGCCGAAGAAGGGGCTCCGGGAGGGGGACATGACCCAGCAGGACCTCCTCGGCGGCCCTGCCAATGCGGAGCGGAAGGCAAAGGAGCAGTTCCGCGAAGAACCCCTCACCCAGCACCAGATGTTCGGCGGCCCGACGGACGTCGGGAGCAGAAAGCCCCTCCGGCATGGAGAGATGGCGCAGCACGACATCTTCGGCGGCCCCGCCGACGTGAGGGGTCACGAGGCGCTCCACCGTGAGCGGGGGCTCGCGGGTGCAGAGGCGGCATGGACGGCCGGGATGCGCCACGAACTGCGCCGGGTGTATGCAGCGGCCATCCTCGGGGAGATCGCCGATCCGCGGGCGATAGGGCCGCTCGTCCGGGCGCTCACGGACCGGAACGACGATGTCCGCTGCCAGGCGGCGGGCGCTCTTGCCAAGTTCGGCACCGCTCCGGTGGAACCCCTGACCGATATGCTGCAAAGCCCTGACCCCGATGCCAGGATCACCGCGGCAGGCATCCTCGGCGATATCCGTGACCCGTTCGCCGTTGAACCGCTCATCGATGTGCTGCACGATGAGAACGACGACGTCCGCGGCGCCGCGGGCGGTGCGCTGGTTCAGATCGGCAGTCCTGCGGTTCCATTGCTGATCGATGCAACGCAGGATCCGAACCGGTGGGTGCGGCTATACGCGGCAGGTGCACTCGGGTTCATCGGCGATCCGCGGGCGGTCGATCCGCTCAGGCGGCTGACGCACGATCCCGACGATGACGTCCGGAACGTCGCCGAGGATGCGCTCCGCAAGATTCAGGTGCGGCAGAGCGCGATGCAGGCGCCGCCGCCGCCGCCCACCTCGCGCTGAAGAAAACGATATTTCTTTTTTCTCACCGTCGGCGGATGCGCACGGATTCCGCATGAGCGGTGAGCCCCTCTGCATCGGCGATACCTTCGACGGTATCGCCGATCGCCTCAAGCCCCTCGCGACTGATGATCTGCACCGACGAGGTCGTGCAGAAGTGCCGGACGTCAAGGCCCGAGTACTGGCGGGCGTATCCGGCGGTCGGGAGGACGTGGTTCGTCCCCGAGGCATAGTCGCCGCAGGCGACCGCTGCGTAGGGGCCGACGAAGATCGACCCGGCGTGGCGCACCCGCGAGAGCACCGCGAGCGGATCGGCGACCTGGATCGAGAGGTGCTCGGGCGCGATGATGTCTGCCGCTTCGATCGCCTCATCGAGGTCGCCCGCGACGACAAACCCGGAGTTCTCAAGTGCCTGGGCGATGACCTCGCGCCGTTCTGCAGAGGCTGCCATCCGCTCGACGGCCTGTCCGACGGCCTCTGCAAGCGCGGCGTCGGTAGTGATGAGGGCGCAGGCCGCCCGGGGGTCGTGCTCCGCCTGCGCCAGGATGTCGGCGGCGATGAACTCGGGGTTCGCCGTGCCGTCCGCGACGATCGCGATCTCGCTCGGGCCTGCCGGGAAGTCTATCTCTGCCTCTTCGCGGAGCAGCATCTTCGCCGCGGTCACGTAGACGTTCCCGGGCCCGACGATCTTCTCGACCTTCGGAATTGTTTCGGTGCCGAGCGCCATCGCCGCGATCGCCTGCGCCCCGCCGGCGCGGTAGATCTCCTCGACGCCGGCGATGTCGAGCGCCACCAGGGTGATGGGGTGAACGGGCGGCGGCGTGCAGCAGCAGATCTCGGGCACCCCCGCAACCCGGGCGGGCACGGTGCACATCAGGGCGGTCGATGGGTAGGCAGCCCTTCCGCCAGGAACGTAGGCGCCGATCCGCCGGAGCGGCGAGACCTTCTGGCCGAGGATGATCCCGGGCTCGATCTCCCGCAGCCAGAGGTCGTCCGGCCGCTGCATCTCGTGAAACTCCGTTATCCGGGTCTCCGCCTCGATGAGGCTCTCGACGAGCCGGGTGTCGACCTGCTCGTAGGCCGCTTCCCGCTCGTCATCGGTGACCGCGATCCCCGTCAGGTCAATGCCGTCGAACCGTCTGGTGAGATCGATGAGGGCATCGTCACCCTCAGCCCGCACCCTGCCGATGATCCCGGATACGGAGCCCTTCACCGCGTCCAGGCTTGAACGCCGCCCGGCGATCCACGTATCGATATCCAGCGCCTTCCACATGGGAGAGATGGTTATCGGGCTCTGATTATTACGGTTTCGATGCAGGGATGCCGGCGGGGACAGGTGTCGGGCCAGCAGGCGGAAAAGGTAATCGGGTTTGTTTAACATGATCTCTGTATTAAAGAAACCATTATATCCTGGTGCAATCTTTCTGACAGCTGGCATGAAGCCGAAAATTATGCTGCTTATGGCCGGTATCGCCGTACTCGCTGTCATCGCTGCCATGTCGGCGGGGTGCACCGAGGTGACGCCGGGGAACGAAACGCCGAATGCAACGGCGAACCAGACGCCGACCGGAACGACGGGGGCCGCCGGCGGCGACGGTGTCCTCCGCATTGCCACGACGACGAGCCTTGAGAACACCGGGCTGCTCGCCGAGCTCGAAGTCATGTACGAGAACACGACCGGTGTCGACCTGCAGATCACCGCACAGGGCACCGGGCAGGCGCTCGAGCTCGGGCAGCGCTGCGACGTGGACGTCGTGCTGGTGCATGCCCCGCCGCTCGAAGAGGAGTTCATCGACGGAGGCTACGGCACCGATCACCGCTGCTTCGCTTACAACTACTTCATCATCGTCGGGCCTGAGGACGATCCCGCCGGAATCCGGGGGGCGCAGCCCGAAGAGGCCTTCCAGACGCTGTATCAACTCGGGACGAACAACACGGAGGGTGTAGCGTTCGTATCCCGCGGCGACAACTCGGGAACCCACTCCAAGGAGCAGGAGATCTGGGAGGCTGCCGGATACAACTACACCGAGGAGATCCAGAACTCCGGTGCCTGGTACATCGAGTCCGGCAGGAGCATGGGCGAGACGCTGGCCCTCGCCAACGAGGAGCAGGCGTACGTCCTGACCGACGAAGGGACGTATCTGTCGTTCCGACAGGATCTTGAACTCGTCCCGCTCGTTGAGCAGGGTGACGAGCTCTTAAACCGCTACAGCGTCATGGCGGTGAACCCGGAGACCTGCCCGAACGCGAACTACGCCGAGGCGGTGAACTTCACGAGCTGGCTCACGTCCGAGGAGACGAAGCAGTTCATCGGTGAGTTCGGTGTCGAAGAGTTCGGCCAGCCGCTCTTCACGCCGCTGTATGCGCCGCAGTGCACGGAGCCGCCCTTCAACTGCACCTGCGCCGAGAACGTGACCGCATAACGCCCTGAGGAGGCGTCCGGGGAGGGGAGGATGGCTGAGAGGAGAGACGTCTGTTGCATCGGTGATCGCGCATGGTAGACGGGATCATGGACAGCACCATCGTGCAGGGGTTCATCCAGGCGATCGAACTCATCGTGACGGGCAACCCCGAGGTGGTGGAGATCACCATCCGGTCACTCTACATCTCCCTCTCTGCAACCCTTATCGCCGGTCTGATTGCGCTGCCGCTCGGGGCGCTCATCTACTTCAAGGAGTTTCGGGGCAAGCAGGCGCTCGTCAACATCCTGCAGACGCTCTTTGCGATGCCCACGGTCATCATCGGGCTTTTCGTCTTCCTGATGCTCTCCCGGTCCGGGCCGTTCGGATTTCTCGACCTCCTCTTCACCCCGGGGGGGATGGTCATTGCGCAGACGATCCTGATCATCCCGCTCATTATGGGGCTGACCGTCTCGGCGCTCTCCAGCATCGACCGGGAGATGCGCTACACGATCATCTCGCTCGGGGCAAGTTCGCTCCAGTCGATCGTGACGGTCATCAAAGAGAGCCGGTTCGCCATCATGTCGGTCATCCTTCTCGGGTTCGGCCGTGCCATCTCCGAGGTTGGGACGGTGATGATCGTCGGCGGCAACATCCGCGGGTTCACCCGCGTCCTGACGACGGCGATCGCCCTGAACACGTCGATGGGGAACTTTCCCTTCTCGATTGCGCTTGGGATCATCCTGCTCACCGTGGCGCTCGGGGTGAACATCGTGCTGAGCGTGGTGCAGCGGAGGTGAGTGCCTGTGATAATCGAAGCGCACGATATAACAAAAGAGTACGGCGACCAGCGTGTCCTGGACGGTGTCAGCCTCGCCGTCGAGGAGGGCGAGGTGCTCGGCATCATCGGCCCGAGCGGGTCCGGGAAGAGCACGTTTCTGCGCATCCTCGACCTGATAGAAGCGCCGACATCGGGGGAGCTCTCGCTCTTCGGCGAAGACGTCCTCTCGATGCAGAACCGGTGGCTTGAGATCCGGCGGCGGATGGGAATGCTCTTCCAGAAACCGATCGTCTTCAACGCCAGCGTCTACGACAACGTCGCGATGGGCATGCGCTACCGCAGCGAGAACCGGGCCGAGATCGATCGAAGGGTGCAGGAGACGCTGGAGGCCGTCGGCCTTTCCCGGTACATCAAGAGCTCCGCCCGCGACCTTTCCGGCGGCGAACAGCAGCGGGTGGCGCTCTCCCGGGTGATCGTCACCGAGCCGGAGATCCTCTTCCTCGACGAGCCGACGGCGAACCTCGACCCGGCCTCCACGGCCACCATCGAGGAGATGGTGCTGCGGCTGAACCGTGAGCGTGGAACCACGATCGTCGTGAACACTCACGACATGCTCCAGGGCCAGCGGCTCTCGCAGCGGGTCGGGGTGATGATAGCGGGCGACATCATGCAGGTCGGAAAGCCGAAAGAGGTCTTCAACAATCCGGCGAACCTCCAGATCGCACGGTTCGTGGGCGTCGACAACATCCTCTCCGGCAGGGTCGCATCGGCGGAACCGGGCGGGCTTACCGTCATCGAGGTGCAGGGGAACCGGCTTGAGGTTGCAGAGCCGCCGCCGGACGGGAAAGGCCGCGCGGTGAAGGTTGTTTTCCGGGGAGAGGACGTCACGATCGGGGTCGGTGAGACGGCCACGACGAGCGCCCGGAACGTCTTTTCAGGCTCTATCACCGGCATCGAGTCGACCGCACCCTTCGTCGGCGTAACGGTCGACTGCGGCTTTCCGGTCACGGCGCTTGTGACCGCCCGTTCTGCGGATTCCATGGATCTCGAGGCCGGAAAAGAGGTCTGGGTCTCCTTCAAGGCCAGCGCCCTGCACCTGATAGCGGAGGAGCAGGACGGCGGTGACGAGAGATAGTATCATGGTGCAGCATGTAAGAAATGTCTGCAGGAGCAGAGACAATGAGTCCGAGACGAGAGATGGTATCAAAGCTCCGCGGCGAATCGCTGGTGCGGCGTGGACTGATGCGGCGGTATGAGGGCAGAGAGCCGCTCCGGATAGCCCCGGAACTGAACGTCGTCAAGATCGGCGGGCACGGCATCATCGACTACGGCGCAGATGTGGTGCGGCCGCTCGCCGACGAGATCGGGGAGCTCGCGAAGACGTACAAGATGCTCGTCGTCACGGGCGGCGGCGTCCGGGTGCGGCATATCCTGGACATCGGCCTCGACCTCGGGATGCCGACGGGCGTCCTTGCCGAGCTGACCAGCAAGATCAGCGAGCAGAACGCGATCATGATGGCGGTGATGCTCTCGCGGTACGGCGGCATGCGGATCCACACCGCCGATCTTCTGGATATCCCGATGCTGCTCAAGATGGGGATGCTGCCGGTGACCCACGGGACGCCGCCCTACGGGCTCTACGAGTACCCGCCCGAGGTCGGGATGATCCCGCCGCACCGCACCGATACGGGAGCGTTCCTCGCGGCAGAGGTCGTCGGGGCGAAGAGCTGCATTCTCGTCAAGAACGTCGACGGCCTCTATACGGCGAACCCCTTTGAGAACCCCGATGCGGAGCTGATCCGGGAGATCTCGGCGCGGGAACTCCTGGACCTGCAGATGGAAGACCTCGTGCTCGAGGACAAGGTCGTCGAGCTGCTGATCCACGCCAGGAACGTCCATGAAGTGCGGATCGTCAACGGGCACAAGCCGGGCATGCTGGCGGCGGCGCTCCGCGGCGAGAACGTCGGGACGGTCGTCAGGGTGTAGGCGCTTCGGAGGGCGGCGGGGAGCCTCTCTTCCCTTTTTCGGAGCCTGTAGTAATTTTTAGTTCTTAATAAATTTCCTGAGTATACTTTGTTCAATAAATCACCTTTACATGGGGCAAATGTAGAAACTATATAATGGTGCTCGTTCATGACTTTCTATGAGAAATTTGCGCATATGGGCAATTCTGTGCCTTTGCGTCTGCGCTGCAGTCATGTTCTGCGGCTGCACCGGCACATCGACCGGAGAGACTCCCGAGCAGGGAGCGACAACCGCTACGCCGACCCCGGCCGAGAAGATCCAGGTCAAGGTCTTCCATGCCGGAAGCCTCACCGGGCCGTTTGAGAAACTGAAAGCGGCATACGAAGAGGAGTTCCCGAACACCGAAGTCCTCCTCGAACCTGCGGGCAGCGTCGACACCATCAAGAAGGTGACGGAGAACGGCAAGCCTGCCGACGCCGTTGCCTCTGCCGACTACGCCCTCATCCCGAAGATGATGGTTCCGGACCACGCCGACTGGTACCTCACCTTCGCCAAGAACACGATGGTGCTCACCTACACAAGCGACAGCAAGTACGCTGACGAGATCACCGCAGAAAACTGGTACGAGGTCCTCGGCCGCGACGGTGTCAGGTGGGCGTTCTCGGACCCGAACTCCGACCCCTGCGGTTACCGGACGCCGATGGTGATCCAGCTCGCGGAGGCCTACTATGAGGACGACCAGATATTCGAGAATCTCATCGAAGCGCACAGCGACATCACCGTCACCGAGGAGAACGGCACTTACACCATTCACGCCACCGAACCGAACCCCGACAGCACGACCCTGACCATCCGCCCGAAGAGCGTCGAGCTCGTCCAGATGGTGCAGTCCGGCGGCCTTGACTATGCATGGGAGTACCGGAGTGTTGCGGTGCAGAACGATCTCGAGTTCATCGAGCTGCCGGCAGCTATCGACCTCTCCGACATCGAGCACGCCGACACCTATGCGACTGTCCAGATCGAGTGCAAGAAGGGTGACGGGACGACCATCTACACGGGTGCCCCCATCGTCTACGGCGTGACCGTCCCCGCGATCGCCGAGCACCCTGAGATGGGTATCGAGTTCGTCAAGATGCTGATCGGCCCCACCGGACAGGAGATCCTGACCGGCGACGGACAGCCCCCGATCGTCCCGGCCGGCGGCTATGGCGAAGTACCTGCGGCGCTCAATTCCCTGGTCGCCATGAAGGTCTAAACCCTCCCTTTTTTAGTACTTTCCTGACACAATTGAGATCACCGAGAGGACGTTTTTACCGATGAAGATGGCAACACTCCTGAAAGATCTCTTCCCGCCGTATGCGAGCCTGTCCGGGTGGTCGCGGCGCAGGACCGACCGCTGTATTCTCGGCTTCTGTCTTCTCGGGTCGGTGATCGTCGGCATCACGGTGCTCGCGCTCGCGAACATCGCGATCACCGAACTTGCCGATCCCGTGCACCTCTTTGAGGTGGCGACGAGCTCGGAGGTCGTCGGGTCGATCCTCCTGACCTTCGGGGCGGGTTTGAACGCCGTGCTGCTGCTGATCCTCTTCGGCACCCCGCTCGCGTACGTGCTCGCCCGGTCGCAGCCTTCGCGCAAAAAAGAGATGGTGGAGAGCATCATCGATATCCCGCTCATCCTTCCCCACACCGTCGCGGGTCTCCTCGTCTACCTCCTCTTCATGCGCCGCGGGTGGCTCGGAGCACCGCTCTCGGACGTCGGGCTCGCCTTCGAGGACGCGTATCCGGGCACGGTCGTAGCGATGCTCTTCGTGGCGTCGCCGTTCTATATCAACACGATGCGGGAGGGGTTCGAGAAGGTGCCGGTGCACCTGGAGAACGTCGCCCGGACGCTCGGGGCGACGCGGCTGCAGACGTTCTGGAAGGTAACGCTGCCCTTAAGCTTCCGGCACATGTACAACGGCTCGATCCTTGCCTGGGGGCGTGCAATCGGGGAGTTTGCCGCCGTCATCATGATCGCCTACTACCCGTTCATCGTCTCGACGCTGATCTACTACTCGTTCACGACCGACGGCATCCGGACGAGCAGGAGCATCGCGTTCACCGTCATCATCGTCAGTTTTGCCGTCTTCCTGGTGCTCCGGCGCCTGACGCGCTACGTGGGGAGATACGATGATAGAGTTTGACCGGGTATCGCTCTCGCTCGGGCAGTTCGCCCTGAAAGATGTCAGCCTGACCATTAACGAGGGGGATTACTACTTCATCGTCGGCCCCTCCGGAGCCGGGAAGACGGTGATGCTCGAGGCGATCGCCGGGCTCCACCAGCCCGGGCAGGGTCGGGTCCTCCTCCGCGGCGAGGATATCACCGCTACCCCGCCGGAAAAGCGGCGTATCGGGCTTGTCTACCAGGACTACTCGCTCTTTCCGCACATGACCGTCTCCGACAACATCGCCTTCGGGCTCCGCCTGCAGGGGGCGAAGGCCGACGCCGTCCGCCGTGAGGTGGACGCTCTTCTGCGGCAGTTCGGGATCGAGCACCTGGCAGAGCGCCATCCCCTGACGCTCTCCGGCGGCGAACAGCAGCGGGTGGCGCTCGCCCGCTCCATTGCGGTGAAGCCGGACATCCTGCTCCTGGACGAACCGCTCTCGGCGCTCGATCCGGTCACGCGGGAAAAGTTCATGCAGGACCTTGCACGGCTGCACCGCGAGCGGCACCTGACGGTCGTCCAGGTAAGCCATGAGCGGAGCGAAGCCCGGCGGCTCGGCACCCGGATGGCGGTGATCATCGACGGCAGGCTTGTGGCGGAGGATCGCGTCGCCACGGTGCTGAACGCTCCAAAACGTCCCGACGTCGCCAGGTTCGTCGGCATCGAGAACGTCCTTGAGGGTTGTGTCGTCGAGAACGCCGGCGGCCTCGCTGTGGTCGATGTCGCAGGTCTCCGGTTCGAGGCGGTTACCGGCGCCGCGCCGGGCGAGCGCGTCTCTCTCTGCATCCGGGGTCAGGACGTCGGCATCGCACTCTCGGAGAACCCTGCATCGAGCTCCCGGAATGCCCTCTCCGGAACAGTGGCCGGGCTTGTCGGCAACGGGCCGCTCGTCGACGTCAGGGTCGACTGCGGTGTTGCGATAAACGCGCTGCTGACCGAGCGGTCGGTCGAAGAACTCGGCATCAGACCCGGTTCCGGCGTGGTCGTGCTCATCAAAGCGAGTGCCATCCACGTGATTGCCGGAGACGCCGGCGGGCCCGACTGATCAGTCGGGGACGGTGCCGTCCTCGCCGTCGGAAACCGGGCTCTGCAGTTTCCCGTGTGGCGTGGGGTGGCGATATTCGCCGTTTACGGTCTTATCAGGACGTACTGCCGCCCGCTTGAGCAGTTCGGCGAGTATCCCCTCACCCAGCACCTCCTCCGCGGCGCCGGGGTAGGCTGCCGCTGTCATCGTGAGGAGGCGCGTGGTTCCTTCCGGCGTGGTGGAGATCCCGACCCGCTCGACCCGGCGGATCAAGCCGTCGCGCTCCATCGCTGCGAAGACGGGGAGGACATAGTAGTGCGGAACCTGGAGATATTCGGCGAGCCTCCTGGTCGTGGGGAGGCGTATTGAGACGCCGCCCGGGCTGATGCTGACGGTCACGCACCGGTCCGCGAAGAGAAGGATCCGGAGTGCCGCATCGAATATCTCGTCCTGGTCTGGCATGGTTCTGTTCACAAAAAAGAGTGTCTGTTTTTTCAGGAGCAGGAGACGATCACAGCGGTGCTGCTTTCATCTCGCCCCGCTCTTCTTCGGGCATCTCCTCGAGGTAGACGATCTCTGCACCGATGTCCTTTGCAATCTGCTCGAGTTCGGTCTTTCTGAAGTGCACGCTCTCGACTTTGAGGTGCATCTCATCGCCCTTCTCGCCGGTGACGGCGACGACGCGGAACCGCGGCTGCTTCACGCCGGTTCCGACCTTCTGGCGCTCACGCACATAGACTTTCATGCTGCTTCTCACCTCTGAACCAGTTGATATACCACCTGGTATATCTCCTGATGCTTTAATACTTTCGTCGGATCCCGGCCGATGTCTGCCGGTCGAGATCGCTCTTTCTGCCGTCATTTTATCGAAAAATAGCGTATGTGCAGTATTTTCAGGCGCAGGGACGATGGCCTGGCCCCGTTCGGTTAATCTAGTTACCTTAACTCTGGAAGGCTTCTTCATGGAAAAGAGCTGATAGTACAGGGAAGAATCCGGAGCAGAGATTCATGACCGTATATCTCGGCATCGACGACACCGATACTCCCGAATCCCGCGGGACCGGGCGGCTTGCCCGCATGATTGCAGCAGAACTTGCCGAAACCTACCGGATCTCCGGCGTGACCCGGCACCAGCTCTACGTTCACCCGGACATCCCGTACACGTCGCACAACAGCGCGGCCGTTATTCATATCGAGGGGGCGGCGAACGGATCGCTCCACGAGATCTTCACCGCTGCCCGCGAGATGATCCGTGCAGACTTCATCGACGGGAGCGATCCCGGGATCTGTATCGCCGCGGATACCCGGGCGGCCCCCGATCTGCTCTCGTTCGGTATGCGGGCGAAGAGCAGTGTGGTGACGCAGAAAGAGGCGCGCAGCCTCGCCCGGCAGGCAGGCATCACGCTCGAAGGTCTCGGCGGCACGAACGACGGCGTCATCGGGGCTCTCGCCGGGGTCGGACTCGCGGCATCACGGAACGACGGCCGGTTCGTCGTCCGGGGAGACACCCGGGATCTCTCCGGCAGCCAGACCGTTGCGGCGCTCCTCGGCGGCGGCGTCGACAGCGTCATGACCGCGGGCGGCCTGCCCGTCACCGAGGGTGTCGTCGAGCTCCGCAAGTTCCCGAAACCGGCGCTCCGGCAGGGGCGGGCGGTCCTCTACGTCGAGGATGCCGGCGGCGTCTACCGCGACCTCGTGGTCGGGTAGCCGCGCCCTTTTCTTTTCACTCGAGCGGCTGCGGCCATCCGTCTCTGCTTTCGGTGAAGGCATCCAGCACGAATGCGACGAACGAAGCGGCCTCTTCCGGGTGCTCTGCCGTTGCCGGAACCGTCACGGCATAGACGATCGGCTGCCCGACGCGGGTGTCGCCGACCGAGCTGAACCGCCGGAACCCAAGTTTCACGACGACCGACCGGTAGGTGTCGGCAAACGCAGCGTCGCTGAGATCGATCTCGGGCGGAAGATCGATCTGTAAAAGGCCGTGCTCGTCGGCGACGCTCCGATACTCAAAGGCGTAATCGATGCCGCCGGCATCGATGAGCGAGAGCAGGTAGATGCTTCCGTCACGGATGGCGACCTTCTCGCTCGACGGCTTCAGCAGTGCCGGCAGGGTGATCGTCCGGACGCCGTCCTCACGGGTCATGGTGAGCGACGGCGTGAATGCGTCGCCGATGATCGCGGCAAAGATCCCGGGCGCTTCGTAGTGTTCCTCTGCAAGCGCGGTGACCATCAGCGCCCGGTACCCGCAGGCATCGAGCATCGGGTTTGAGAAGCCCACCCGCACGTCCGGCCGGGCAAGAATCGTATACCAGTTCTCCGCCGTGATCTCATCTGCATAGGCGCTTCTATCGGTGTAGGCGATCACCATCTCGTTGGTGGCGAACGTTCGGTAGGTGTCGGTGTAGTTCCCCTCGCCGTCCTCCATCGGGCGGAACATCATGTCCGGGATCAGTGATGCGTCCGCCACCGCCACGACGTCGACGTCGCGGTGCAGATCGGTCACCTGCCGAACGGCCTGAATGCTCCCGTGCCCCTCGAGGCGGACGTCGATACCGGGGTGTTCGCTCTCGAAGGCACGCTCGATATGCTCGAACGGGTAGAGGAGGCTGCCCGCCGGAACCACCTCGAGGACGACCGGTTCCTGTGCCGTATTCGTGCACCCGGACGCGGCCGCCAGGAGCGCGAGCGTGAGAACGGCGAGTGCGCCGGCTCCCCTCATCGCCGGTGAACCTCTATCCGGTCGACCCACTTCACCCACGGGCTCGCCTCGGTGATGACACCCGGGTCGTCGCTGACGACGACCAGGCGGAGGGGGCCTCCGTCATCGTAGGGGAGCGGCGTGCCGTCCCGCTCGTAGGCCAGGATCACGCGGAGGGGCGGCGGCGGGATCTCTTTTAAGTTCTCGTCGAAGGTGAAGAAGCCCTCCCCTGTAAGTTGTTCGGCATCGAACACCCAGAGATAGCCGTCCTCTGCCGAGACGTAGGCGAGGTCGTCCTGGCCGGTCCCGCCGACCCGGTCGAGCAGATCGGTGAGGAGCACCCCGCGGTAGCGGTCAGGTCCAAAAACGATCCCCACGGTGGAGACGCCGTGGCCGTAGCCCTCGACGGCGGGCAGCGCCCGGACTTCGGCCAGCGTGAGCACCTCTTCGCCGTCCCCGGCGACCGTGAGGTTCCAGGCAATCTCCTCCTCGTTCGCCGTCACCCCGGGCTGCGTGCACCCGCAGGCACAGATGCCGGCGGCGAGCAGCAGGAGGAGGCCGGTCCGCAGCATCATCCCCGTCTCCCGATGGCGATCAGCGAGGCAAGGATCATCGCGCCGAGCAGGGGGAGAGGCGAGAGCGGGGCCTCTGTCGTGGCAGGGGCCGCTGCGGCCGCATCCCCGTCCTGGAGCGACTTGACGAGCGCGCCTTTTTCACCCTGGAAGCCGCCCTCGTAGACACGCACTTCGTCCACCCACTTCACGGAGAGGCCGCTTGTGGAGGGGAGCAGGTTGTAGAAGTGCTGGGCTGCCTCGGGCAGTGTCTCGTGCATGTCCCAGTTGCCGTAGACGTGCAGACCGCCTGCGTTGGTTGAATTGTCGGCAAAGAACGTCAACCGCATGCCGTTGTAGAACTCAGGAACGTACCCGGTGCCCTGCCGCTCGCCCGCTCCCGTCTCGTCGCCGTTGTACCAGGTGATCCCGATCGGCCCCTGCCGGGGGTCGGGCTCGTAGACGTTCTCGTAGGCGAACTCGACGTGGTAGCCGTCGGCAGCCTTCACCATCACCTCGTCGCCGGGCGCTGCGCCGCCGACCAGGTCGGCGAGATCACGGATATCCGTGCCCTTCACGGCGCCCCGGTCCTTGAAGTTCGTCGTCTCGTCCGGGTCCCATTTGTCGCCCGCAAAGACCGGTCCCTGGTGGTAGTAGTGCGTCACGCCGTCGCCGAGGACGGGCAGGTTCGCCTCCATCCACCGGTAGTCGACGGTCGTTTCGCTCAGGACCGTCGTCTGGTCGGCTGCAAACTTCACGACGTGGAGCTCTGTGGTGGGAGCTGCCGACGCCGCGCCCGCCGCTGCCAGCAGGAGCAGGCAGACGATGAGTATTCGTGTCAGTGATGCCATATCGTGTCAATCTCCAAGGTCTGTTCGTTCATCTCTGGTTACGCCGTCTCAAGTGTCACGGTGCATTCGACCGCCGTACCCGGCGTCACGACGACGTTCTCGATGGTTCTGCTCTCCGTCTCGCCGACGACCTTCATGTCGTAGGCGCCGATCCGCATCCAGGAGAAGGTGTGCGGTGTCGTCTCCCCGGTATAGCGGCTGTAGAGGTAGATCTTCGCACCCTGCGGGGTGCTGTTCACGCTGAGCGATCCGCAGGGGTATTCGGTCAGTGTCGACCGGACCGTCCCCGCGGCTCCTGCCGGGGCGCCCGGCGGGATCAGGATCTCCCCTTCCGCCGGGAGGTATCCGGGCAGCGAGACCGTGATCCGGTGTTTCCCCGACGAGAGATTGCCGACGACGGCGGGCGTCGCAGCGTCGGTGGGGTAGCCGTCGACGAAGATCCCGGCTCCCGGCGGGTCGGAGACGGCCGTGACCGCATACGCGCCTCCTTCTCCTGGGGCTACGGTGAACCTGCTGCCGTCCGCGAGGGTTTCCGGCACCGAGATCGAGCGGTAGACCGCACCCTCCCTGATGGTGATCCAGGCCCCGCTCCCCTCGATATCGACCGTCGCCGGGAGTGAGTGCGGCGGGTACGCACCGTTGACGGTGAACGCCGCCCCGGCACGGTCAGGGCTTTCGATGGTGATCGACCGGAGGCGCCGGTTCCCCACGCCGTCGATACGGACAGGGGTGACGGCGTCCGGGTACACCCATGCCCGCCGGATCCCGTACCTGACGCCGGCTTCTTCCTGTCCGACGCTGCTGGCGTCCTCGTACTCGAGGGTGATGCTGTGGAGCCCTTCGCGGAGGCCGTAGACCACATGCGGAGTACGCGCGGCGATCCGGGTGTTGTCGATGGTGATCAGGGCGCCCTGCGGGAAAGAGTCGATGTACAGTCCGCCGGAACGGTTTGCCCGAACTTTCTCGGGCGTTATGGTCGGCGTCGCCGTGACTGTCGGCTGCCCGCTCTCTGCCGGCGGTTCGGGCTCGCTCCCCTGCGCCGCTATTGCCGGTTCGTTCGCAGCCGGTGCGCCGGTGATGAATGAGACGACGGCCCGGATGAGCGCGAAGAACGGGTCGAAAGGACCCGCTGGCGGCGCCGAGACCGTCACGGCCGGTGCAGGGGTGGCGGTCGCCGCGGCCGCGGCCGGTGTCGTGGCATGAGGGGTCGTCGTGGCTGCAGAGATCGCCGGCAGGGGTTCAGATCCGTTCAGCGGTATTAATGCCATATCGGCTGCCGCTGTCTCCTCCGCCTCGACCGTGACCGCCAGGGTGGCGTTCTCGTATCCCTCCAGAACGAGGAGGAGGGTATGCTCCCCGACCGAAACCCCCTCGAGGGTTGTATCGGTCACCGTGCCGGTCTCGTTCCCGTCGAGAATGATCGCCGCTCCCGCAGGCAGGGACGAGACGGCGATGCTCCCCTGCAGCGGGAGAAGGTCGAACGAGACCCGTTCGGTTGCGAGCGCTTTGAGGTAGATCCACTGCTCCCGGGTCTCACCGTAGCCGTCCTTCTCTACCCTGACCGCGTGCGACCCGACCGTTAGATCGCGGATCGTGCAGGGGGTCAGAAAGCCGGTGTTCTCGTCGTCGAGGTAGACGAGCGCCCCTGCAGGGCTCGACTCGACCTCGAGCGTGCCGCTCGCCTCTTCATTGCTGAAGACGGCGATCTCGCTGATGTACTGTGCGGATAGGCCGGTCGTCGTTGGTATGTCGGGCTGGAAGAAGTACCAGTAGTCGGGATCGAAGCACGCCTGCATGTCGGCGACGCCGAAGGCGTGGATCCCCCACGGGTTGACGGAGGTGTCCGCAAAGAAGACGAGCCGCATCCCCTCCCGGTACATGGGGACGTATCCGGCGTCGGCACGGTACCAGGCAACGACCATCGGCCCCTGCCGTGGTTCGGGCCTGTAGACGTTCCGGTACGGGAAGGTCTTTGAAAAACCGTCCGATGCCTTCACCCTGACGGTCTCCTCCGCCGCCATCCCCCCGACGAGATCGCAGAGGTCGGCGAGGTTCGTGCCCTTCACTGCGCCCATATCCTTCTCCCGGACGTTGGTATCCTCTGCCGGGTTCCAGGGATCGCCTGAGAAGATCGGCCCCTGGTGGTAGTAGTGCGTCTCCCCGTCCCCGAGGACGGGCAGATTCTCTTCCATCCACCGGTAATCGACGGTCGTCTCGGCAAGGACGGTGACGCCGTCGGCTGCATAGCGCAGGACGTGCACCTCCGTCGTTGCGGCGCAGGCGTTCCCGGGGATGAGGATGCAGAGGAGCATGAGGGCAGAGAGCAGAGAGACAGAACGTATCTGCATGGGGGTCACCGATGTTCTGCTGAAGAACGCTGAAAAAGGGGCATGGGGCTGTTATCTCCTGCGAAGGAGGAAGAGCAGCCCGAGGGCGAGTACCGGCACCCAGGCAGGGATCGGGATCTGCAGCGGGAACCACGAACCGCCGGAAGCGGTCGTCGCCTCTGCCGCAGCGACTGCGCTTGCAGCCGTCTGCTGCGCTGAGGGGGTCGCCGCCGCCGTCGCCTCACTGCTCACGGGCGTGGTCGCCGGTGTGGTGACGGTCGCGTCGGGGTTGTACTCGAAGCTTGACCTGCCCGTCGAACCGCCGCCGCCTCCTGATCCGCCCCCGCCTGAGGGTGTCGTCGGCGTTGGGCTGACGGTCGACGTCCCGATGAGGGCGAAGACCGAGAGCCCGTTCGGCGATAGCGCCTCGAAGACGTAGTTTCCGGCACCGTCTGTGCCGACAAGCGTCGTCGCAAGAGCGCTCGTCGTGCCGTCGTCGGCCTGGCGCATGATCACGACGTTCTCGATTCCGCCGACCGCGGTCACCCAGGCGGGGCTGACGGTCATCCGGATCGTCGCTGCCGTGATGACACCGCCGTCGCCGGCATTGGCAACGTTGGTCTTCTGGACGTTCATGACGTATGCGACATCCGTGATACCGCTTCCCGACTGCTGGGCGGTAAGGAGGAATGCGCTCTGTGCCGCAGGGTCGGGCTCCCGTGCGATCGTCGTCGTGAGCTGGGCACCCGATGGCGGCATCTCGCTCATATTCACCGAGATCTGCGCTGACGCAGTCCCGACAGTGGCGTCGACGTTCGCCGAGACCGGACTTGTCCGGCCGCTCACGCCTGCGACGGTTCCGGCAACAGTCGTCTCTCCGACTGCAGGTTCACCCTCGGTCTCGATGACGATCTCTTCCCAGCCGCCGCCGGTATCCTGCATCACGATCCTGTTGCCGGAGGTCGTGACATTGGCCGTGGTGTTCTGCCGGTTGATCGTCACCTGCTGCTTCCCGCCTGCCGTCGTCGTCTCGAGGCCGCCGGGAGCGAAAGAAACGTCGCCTGATGCGATCGGGGCATCCGCCCCATCGCCGCCGCTCCCGGTGGTGAACGCGAGATCGAGCGTGCGGGCATCGCCGGGCACGTAGGGCACCTCAAGGTTCGCCCGGTTGGCACCGGCCCAGAATGTAACCGTAGGCGCATCGGATGCGACGAAATCGAACTCGGTGGCTCGCACAATGAGCCGGCTTGGGAAGACGCCCGGTTCGGTGAGCGTGAAGCGTCCGCGTTCGTTCCAGTTGATCTTGGCGACGATGACGGTGCCTGTCGGGGCGTCGCCGCCGTCGATGGCGGCGCATCCCTGGTACTGTGCAGGAATGACCGGCATCGATTCGGCCGCCGCTACTCCTGCCAGGAGAAGCAAAAGAAAGATTGTGATTATCGGTCTGCAGTTCATGGGTATCTCTGCCTACGAAGCGATCGCTGCAAGTTCACCGCTTCCCCGGAGGTAGATCCAGTAGCCCTTGCCCGGGTTCATCGCTCCCGTGTCGGCATGCTTGCCGGAGCCGCCGCGGATGATGGCGGTCTCGTACTTCTGGTCTTCGGCGTCGAAGCCGATCACCTGCGTCCATGCATCACCGAGGGAGAGGAGGGTGTCGCGTGCCGCTGTGGGTTCGACGCCGGTGAACCCGACCGCGTTCCAGCCCTTATAGAGGTCCGCCGTCGGCGGCGTCTGCAGGGGCTGGTCGCTGAAGGTGAGCGGGATGTCGCACGCGGACGCCGAATAGATCCAGTATGCCGCGAGCGGTTTCAGGGTATCGGTCGCAGTCACCTCCTCCCAGTACTTGATCGCTGCATTGTAGTGCCAGATCGAGCGGTTTGCGGTATCGACATCGCTGAAGATCGCAGCGGTGTTGCTGCCGGCCGCGAGCCTCTTCGGGATGGAGACGAAGTTCCAGCCCTGCCCCAGGGCGAGCTCTGCATCGGCCTCGGCCGGGAGATCGGTCAGGGCGATCTCGTCGATGCTGCCGACCTTCTGCTTTCCGCTCGTCAGCGCAGAACCGACGAGTTTCAGCGGCCACGAGGGTTTGTCGCCGTCCGCAGGCAGCGGGATGCCGTCTATCTCGTTGGCGACGATGATGTTGTTGTTCCGCTTGACGAAGGTGCTGTTGAAGGTCGTGGAGAAGTCGTCCGCGGTGCCCTTCACGTTGTCCGGGCCGTAGTCGATGACGGTGACGTTGTAGCCGAGGTCGGCGAGGTCGTCGCGGAACGGGTCGGAGCCGTAGTTATGTTTGTTGTCGTCGTCGACCCAGCCGACGAGGAGCCAGAGGGGCATCCCTGACCAGACGTTGCCGTCGCCGTCGGTGTAGGTCGCCCCGTGGCCGCCGAGGGCGCAGGCCTTTCCTGCCTCGAAGTACGAGCGGGAGATGGTGTCGGTGATCGCGCCGGTCAGAATGAGGCTCCAGTCCTCACGGGCGCCGGGGTGGATCTCGACCGTGACGACATGCTTGTTCGAGACTCCGGCAGCGGACGGATACTGAATGCCGCTGTCCCAGTAGTAGTGCCAGTAGTCCTCGGCGAGGCACGTCCGCATGTCGTCGGCTCCGAAGATGCCGTCGGGGGTGTTGAAGAAGAGGCGGATCCCGTCGCGGTAGTCGGGGACGTACGCGCCGTCTCCCCACCACGCCAGGATTGCCTCACCCTGCCGGTCGAGCGGCGTGTAGAGGTTCGTGTAGTTGAGCTTTGCTTCGTAGCCGTCCGAGGCGACGAGGATGATCTCGCTGCCTTCGGGGGCTCCGCCGACGAGGTCGCAGAGGTCCTTGATTGCCGTGCCCCGCACGACGTTATCGACTTTGCCGGGGTTTATGTCCTCAGCGGGGTTCCAGAGGTCGTCCGGGTCGAAGGTCGGGCCCTGGAACCTGAGGCGGACACCGTCGGCGCCGCCGATGACCGGGAGGTTCTGCTCCATCCACTGGTAGGTCTTCGTGGTCTCGTTAAGGACAGTCACGCCGTCGGCGGCGTAGCGGATAACCTGTACGGCAGGAAGGTCGGTCGGCTCCTGGAACTCGGTCAGGACGATCTTTTCGATGTTGCCGACGCTCTTGCTGCCGGCCGCTCCCTCACCGACGATGCGGAGCGGGAACGCATCGCCGGTTATGGCAGAGCCGTTGACTTTGTTCGCGACGATGTAGTGGTTCTTGTTTGCCGTCATCTCCTGGCTGGTGAATTCCTTGCTGTAGGGAGAGTCGCCGCCCGAGGAGACGATGACGGTATAGCCGGCGCTTGCGAGGTTGTCGTTGAAGGCGCCGGAGCCGTGCATGACGTCGTCGTCGACCCAGCCTGCGAGGTACCAGAGCGGGACACCCGTCCAGGTGGAGACGCCGTCGTCGTAGGTCTTGCCATGGCAGGCGACTCCCGCCTCAAACTCGCTCTGTGAGATGACCGCGGTGATCGCAGGCCCTTTGAGGGTGAGCGTCCACTCGTCGTCCCCGGGTGCGCCGGGCAGACCGACGAGGGTGATCGAGGCGATATTGCCGACCCGCTGGTTTCCTGCGGTCAGGCCGGAGCCCTGCAGTTTCAGGGGATAGCCGTCGTCCTCTCCGAGCGGGGAGGCGTTCAGCTTGTCCGCAACGATGTAAGCATTGCTCCTGGCGATGTCGGCGCTCTCGAGGGTGACCGTGTAGCCGTCCTCGGCAGTGATGTTAATGGTGTATCCCCCGGTTGCCAGGTCGTCGTTGAACGTCCAGTGGTTCGAGGTCTCGATGTCGTCGACGACGCCGACGAGATACCAGAGCGGCATCCCGGTCCAGACGCGATCTTTGCTATCGGTGTAGGAGGCTGCGTGGCCGCAGGCGATGCCTTCCTCAAATTCTTTCTGCGTCAGGGTGCGGGAGAACTTCCCGTTCAGGGTGATCGTCCAGCCGTCGGAGGGCTCCGGGAGGCCGACGAGTTCGATCTCGACGACGTTGCCGACTTTCTGACCCGAGCTCACGTCTGCGCCGATCATCTGGAGCGGCCAGCAGGGTTTCTCCTTTTCACCGATGACCTCCGGGAGGGGTTCGCCGTTCAGGGTGTTTGCAACGATGATATCGTCATTCCGGGCGACACTGGCGCTCTCGAAGTTGACGCTGTAGTCGTCGCCGGCCGTGACCTTGATCGAGTAGCCCTCTTCGGCGAGTTCGTCGTTGAATGCTCCGGATCCGTGCTTTTTGTCGTCGTCGACCCAGCCGACGAGATACCAGAGCGGGACGCCGGACCAGACATTGCCGTCGGCATCGGTGTAGGTCGCGCTGTGGCCGCAGTCGACGGCGTCCTCAAAGTACGCCTGGTCGATGGTGTCGGTCAGGGCACCTTTCAGGGAGAGCGTCCAGCCTTCCGGTTCGGCAATCTCGACGGTGATAGCGAGCATCGCGGTTGCGGTCTCGGGGGTGACAGGCTTTGCGCCGAAGTAAAAGGCGACCTCGTCGCCGTCCTCGAGTGCGTAGACGTTCATGCCCTCGGTCTCGTAATTGGTCCAGTCATCGAGGACGACGCCGTTGACGGAGCAGATCCAGGTGGTGCCGGCGTCCTTATCGTAGAGGTAGTCGCCGATGCCGTCGAGGAGCAGGATCCCCTTGGCATCGTAGGATTTGTCGTTGACGACGTAGGTGAAGCCCTGATCGCCGGCGACGGCGTCGAGCGCCCCGAGCGGGGTGAGGGTATCGGCGGTGTACTCTGTCCCGGAGGATGCCGTGCAGGTGAAGGTCTCATCTTCGAGCGTCACTGTTCCGTCGAACAGGACATCAGCGCCGTCGCCGACCTCGACCGTGATCGCGATCAACGCGGTTGCGGTCTCGGATGTGACGCCGTCTTCGCCGTAGTAGAAGACGACCTCGTCGCCGTCTTCGAGTGCGTAGACGTCGACACCCTCGGAGGCATCCGCGAATCCGTCGAGCAGGTCACCGTTCACCATGGAGTACCAGGAGGCGTCGCCATAGCAGTATTCACTGACGTTGTCGAGGAGGAGGAACCCCTTGGTCGCCTTCTTTTTGTCCCCGACGACGTAGGTGAAGCCTTCTATCTCCGCAACTTCGTTCAGCGCCCCGAGCGGGGTGAGCCGCTCGACGGTGTATTCCGTCCCTGAGGATGCCGTGCAGGTGAACGTGCCGTCGGTCAGGGTCACCGAACCGTCGAAGAGGACGTCCGGCTCCGCACCGATGGCGATTGTGATATTCAGAAGGGCGGTTGCAGTCTCCGGGGTGACGCCGTCTTCGCCGTAGTAGAAGACGACCTCGTCGCCGTCCTCAAGCGTGTAAACATCGACGCCCTCGGAGGCGTCTGCAAATCCGTCGAGCGGGTCGCCGTTCACCATAGAGTACCAGGAGGCGTCGCCATAGCAGTACTCACTGATGTTGTCGAGGAGGAGGAACCCTTTGGTCGCCTTCTTTTTGTCCCCGACGGCATAGGTGAATCCTTCTGCGTCGGCGACGGCGTCAAGCGCCCCGAGCGGCGTGAGCCGCTCGACGGTGTACTCCGTCCCCGAGGATGCCGTGCAGGTGAATGTCTCATCTGCAAGCGTCGCCGTTCCGTCATAGAGCAGAGCGGCAGCAGCATTCACGGCTGCACTGTCCTTCTGGGTGTTCGATTCGACCGGGATGCCGGTATCGGCTCCCGCCGCAGGCACGATGAGAATCATCAGTGCGAGCAGCACAGTTAAGCAGATAGCGTTATTTTTCCTTAAAGGTAACATAAACTCACCTTTTCGCAAACAGGCTGCTGAGATGTCTCCAAATATGTGCAGACATTTTAAAAGTGGAAAAGTGCGTGTATAAAGTTTGCATTTAGTTAATTCAATAAATCAACTTAATGTTTTTAACCCTGTTTGACGATCTGCCGGAGGCTAATCATTTCCGGAAATGCAGATCCGACCCCGCCTGTGCTGTTTTGAGAAAGGTGGTGTGGCGGCATGCACCTCTGCCCGGCCTCGTCACGGCGGCCCTGCCGGCGGAACGGGCCGCGCGGACGGGTGTCAGTCCTCCGGTGATCCGCCCGTTCCCTGATGCCACCGCTGCAGGGCGTAGGCGAGCGCCATGCCGGCGATGAACGCGACCGTGAGCCCGACCGCCAGGGTCAGGATCGCGATCACTGCCGTGACGATGTAGGAATCGGTCTTGATGCTGTGCTTCCCGAGCTCGATCGCGACAAAGACCAGCAGCCCGCCGAAGATACCGATCGGGATCAGGGTCAGCACCTCGGGAGGCGCGAAGAGCAGGGCGAAGGCGAGGATGAAAAGGCCTGCGGCGATGTTCGCTCCACCGGTGCGGGCACCGAACCGGTACTGGGCTGCCATCCCCCCGGCACCGTGGCACATCGGGAACCCGCCGAGGGGTGTCGAGACCAGGTTCATCAGGCCGATCGTCCGGGAGAGGCGGTCGGGTTTGACCTCTTTTCCGAAGAGGTCTATCGTCAGGAGTGAGGTCGCGAGGATGGCGTTCGCCAGCGTCAGGGGGATCTGCGGAAGTGCAAGGTCCCAGCTTCCCGCGAGGAAGTCCGCCGCGGTGGGGACGATCAGGTGCGGGAGAGGAATGAGGCGGAGCGGCGGAAATCCCTGGGTGAGGATCCCGGCGGACAGGCCGATCGCGATCACGACCAGGGCCGCGATGTCCGGCACCCGTGTGCGCTGTGCGGCTATAAAGAACGCGAGGATGATGGCGATCGAGAGCAGGGCGAACGAAAGATCGTCGATGATATAGCCGAGCGATGTCCGGAGCAGCAGGAGGGCAAGCCCTGCCTGAACGCCGCGGATGACGCTCTGCGGGATCCACCGCCGGATACGCTCCATGCCGCCGACGACGCCGAGGAGGAAGAAGATGATCCCGACAGTGATCCCCGCTGCCGCGATCACGTCCCCGGTTATCCCTTCGGCGATGACGATCGCCCCGATGGCCTTCATCGGTTCGATGGGGATCGGCAGGCGGTAGTAGAGCCCGGCGATGATGTACCAGGCGGCCATGAAGAGGAAGATGTGGCTGATATTGACGTCCGAGACGAGGGCGACGCCGAGGACGATGGGGAAGATGGTGCCGATATCGCCGAGTCCGCCCGCGATCTCCTCGATCGTGAACCTGAAGCCGTCGGTGCCGATTCCCGGGCGGGATTGCGATGCCATCGTTCTCCTCGTTCGGGTAGTCTGTAGGTGGTAATGAGGTTTGTTGATTTCGGAACCGGCAGGAATGCTGCAGCACTGTGGGGTCTCGCTGTCGTGAATCTGGGGTTCGGTTCTTTCCGGAAACGGGTGCAATAGCTGCTGCATCGGTTCTTAATGGCTTATATCGGGCTTTTAAGGAATTTTTCCGGCTCCGCACGCTCGTGAAATCTGCGCCGCCTGTATAATATGTTAATTAAATAAATTTAATTTAAGTACATTGAAGATGTGCTTCAATATAAACAGTTATCATATGGAGTTGGTCAACCTCTTTTATGCATCTAAAACAGGTTGTTTTCATGCTGCTGCTAATTACCTGTGCGTCCGTCTTCGTCTGCGGATGCACCGGGCCTGCAACGACAACTGAGCAGACCGAGACCACCGGGGAATCGGCATCGCTTCTCGTCTACTGCGGTGCCGGCATGCGCGAGCCGATGGAGGAGATCGCCACCGCCTTTACGGAGAAGTACGGTGCTGCCGTGAACTACAACTTCGGCGGTTCGAACGCGCTGCTCTCGCAGATGGAACTCGTCAAGCAGGGCGACGTCTACATGCCGGGCGCGACCTCGTATATCGATGCCGCCCGCGAGAAGGGCTTTGTCGGGAAGGAAGAGCTCGTTGTGTATCACGTTCCGGCGATCATCGTGCCGAAGGGCAATCCGGCGAACATCACCTGTCTTGCCGATCTCGCAAAGCCCGGAGTCCGGGTGGAGCTCGGCGACCCTGAGGCCTGTGCAATCGGCAAGCTCTCGGGCAAACTGCTCGACAAAAACGGCATCAAGGACGAGGTCTTTGCCAACACCGTCGCCCGCACGGCCACCGTGAACGAGCTCATCGTCCACACCGCACTCGGACAGGCGGACGCCGCGATCGTCTGGGAAGACCTCTATAACAGCGAGAAGCTCGATCTGATCATGATCCCGAAGGAGCAGAACATCGTCAAGGTCGTCCCGATCGGCACCCTGACCTTCTCCGATCAGACGGAGCTCGCCGAGAACTTCGTTGCCTTCGTCTCGTCCGATGAGGGCAAGGCAATCTTCACTGCACACGGGTTCACGACCTACCCCGACGACTACTACGGGACAGTCTGAGAGAAATCTTCGAACGTGGATGATCATAACCATGAGCAGGAACATTCAGGACGTGAAAGACATGGAGATCCAGTACCGACCGATAGGTATCATTCATTCAGAGTTCAACGAACAGGAGGAGACGCCGATCCAGGGTATCTTCAACGAATCCGTGGGCAGAGTGGAGGTTTTCCCCGAGTTTGCCGAAGGGCTCGCAGACATCGAAGCCTTCTCCCACCTCATCCTGCTGTACCACTTCGACCGGGCGACCGGGTGCACCCTCCTCCAGAAACCGTTCCTGGACGGGAAGAAGGCACGCGGCATCTTTGCCATCAGGCATTTCAACCGCCCGAACCCCATCGGCCTCTCCATCGTCAGGCTGCTCGGCGTGAACGGGAACGTGCTCGAGATCAAGGGAGTGGACGTCCTCAACGGAACACCGCTCCTCGATATCAAGCCCTACGTTCACCGGTTCGATCACCGCGAAGAGGTGCAGAGCGGGTGGGTCGACGACCAGCACATCGACGACATCGCGGAGTGGAACAGCACGCCGAGAGCGCTGCGGGACCGTGAGAGGACGAACCGGTGAGCGCGTATCTGCGCTCGCCGCTGAAGGCCGTCACCATCGGCGCAGGCGTCGGGCTTGCCCTGTTCATCGTCGTGCTCCTGCTCCTGGTGGTGAGTCACCCGACGCTGGACGGCCTCATCTCCTCGCTCCTCTCTTCCGAGATCCGGTTCGCCATCTACCTGAGCCTGGCAACGTCGCTCGTCTCAACGGTCCTCTGTATCCTGATCGGCGTTCCGGCGGCGTATGCCCTTGCACGCTACGACTTCTTCGGGAAGCACGCCGTCAACACGATCCTCGACATGCCGCTCGCGCTCCCGCCGCTGGTGGCGGGTGTCGGGCTGCTGCTCTTCTTCGGTGCGAGCCCGATCGGAGAGGCGCTGGCGATGGCGGGACTGGTCTTCGTCTTTACGCCTCTTGGGATCATCGTCGCGCAGTTCTTTGTCAACGTCCCCTTTATGCTGCGGATCATGCGCTCCACCTTCGAGGGGATCAGCCCCCGGTACGAGTACGTGGCAAAGACGCTCGGGTGCACCGATACCCAGGCGCTCTGGCGCGTCACGTTGCCGATGGCCGCGAACGGGTTCCTTGCGGGTTCGGTGATCACCTGGGCGAAGGGCATCGGTGAGTTCGGTGCCGCGCTGATGATCGCCGGGGCGACCCGCATGGTGACCGAGACACTGCCGATCTCTCTCTTCCTGAACATGTCGTGCGGGAAGCTGAACCTCGCCATCTCGGCGGCGACGATCCTGATCGCCATCAGCGTCGTCTCGCTCTACGTCTTCGAACGCTACGGCGGATGGGGGCGCCTGTAGGGGTGGATCAACAATGCTGCAGATAGCAAACGTATCAAAGGATATGGGTGAATTCTTCCTTGACAACGTCTCGCTTGAGATTCAGGACGGCGAGTACCTGGTGATCATCGGCCCGACCGGGGCGGGAAAGACGATCCTCCTCGAGACGGTTGCCGGGATCTACGAGTCGGACAGCGGGGAGATCTACCTGGACGGGCGCGAGATCACCGATGCGGCGCCGAGAGACCGGAACATCTGCATGGTCTATCAGGACTACATGCTCTTCCCGCACCTGACGGTCGAGGAGAACATCGGGTTCGGCCTCAAATCAAAGAAGGTTCCCGCCGGGGAGATCCGCGAAGCGGTTATGAAGTACGCGACGATGCTGAACATCGCGCACCTGCTCCACCGCTACCCGGGGACACTCTCCGGCGGTGAGCAGCAGCGGGCTGCAATCGCCCGGGCGATGGTGATGAGCCCGCGTGCGCTCCTCCTGGACGAACCCTTAAGCGCGCTGGATGCGAAGACCCGCGAGCTTCTCAGGAGAGAACTCAAATCCCTGCACGCCATCACGAAGACGACGGTCATTCACATCACGCACAACTTCGAGGAGGTCTTCGACCTTGCCGACCGCGTCGCCATCATGAACCAGGGCAGGATCGTCCAGGTGGGTAAACCCGAGGAGATCTTTAGGAAGCCGAAAGACCGGTTCGTTGCCGACTTCGTAGGTGCGACGAACGTCTTTAAGGGCGTCTCCACCGTCACGGACGGTCTCGCCGTCGTCACCGTCGACGGCCTCGAGATCCGGGCACATCCGGCGGAGGAGGGGGATGTCTACGTCTCCGTGCGCCCGGAGGATATCCTGATCTCGACCGAACCCCTGGCTTCGCCGGTCCGGAACGCATTCCCGGGAACGATCCGGGACGTTTTGCACGTCGGTGCGGTCGTCAGGCTCACGGTCGATGCCGGGACGGAGTTCATCGTCGCGCTGACCCGGCAGGGGTTCGAGGAGACCGGGCTTGATGTCGGCGATGGCGTGTACATCGCGTTCAAAGCGACTGCCGCCCACGTCTTTCCGGGCGGGAACGCCTGATCCCCCACTCACTCTTCTTCTGCACCGCCGTCCCCGAGCGAGTCGAGCATCTCCGCAAGGTGGCGGCGCATCCGCATCCGGAACTCCTCCGTCCCGATTGCTCCCGCCCGGTGCCCGTCAAGCGTCAGGATCCGGTCGGCCCGGGCGATCAGGACGTCGAGCGAACTTGCCGCAAAGAGCAGCGCCGTCTCGCCGAGCAGGTCGCGGCGGGCCGCGAGCAGGGTCGCAAGCGGCGTCACGTCGCCGCTCTGCAGGCACCCCGGGACGAGGAGGTTCGTCGCCGAACGGTCTTCGTCGAAGATCAGCAGGGGCGCCTGTTTCCGGACCGCCGTCTGCAGCTCGTGCGCCATCACCACCGACCCGCTTCCCCGGCCGTAGACCGCCTGCGGCGTGCCCCCGATGCCGGGAGGGAGGCTTTTGAAGAAGAGGCTGACGTCCGCGCCGGCAAGGTCGCGCTCGCTCGCCTCCGCCCGGGCGATCCCGGGGACGCTCACCAGGTACTCGCGCCCGTCGCCTGCCGCGTGGTCGTCCGCTCCGGCGGTGACGGCGTGGAGGAATGTGCTCTTCCCTTCGGCGTTCGATCCCGCGACTGCGAAGACCTCGCGCCGGCGGATGCCGAGGCCGGTGATCACCCTCCCGCTCCCGGCGAGTTCGACCTCGACAGGGTCCAGCTCCTTCGGGCAGGAGAACGGAACGTGCACCCCCTCTTTTGAGCCCGCGATGCGGTGGTGGCAGCGAAGGTGCGTGAATCGCCGTGCCGGGCGCACGCCGTCGCCGACGAAGGCCACGAGCCCGAGCGTGGGCAGCCGCTGCCGGAGGTCTTTCTGGTCTGCCGAGAGTGCCCGGGCTGCCGCCAGGCGGCTCTCCGGGACGCGTCCGGTGGTCTGTTCGATCGCTTCCAGAAGCGCTTGCAGGAGATCGGCGACCTCCCCGGCCGCTTCCGGCGACGGATGCCCGGGGTATGGGACCGCTCCCCGGACGACCAGGTGCAGCCCCTCATCGTCCAGGCGGTTCAGGTTGTCCGGCCGCCAGAGGTTGGTTCCGATGGCGCCCGCCGTCTCCGTGACGGTGACCGGTTCGATGTTCGGGAGGCAGTGGCCGGGATGCAGGGTGCCGATGCCGGCGATGGAGCCAAGACCCGGTTCGCGGTGCACGCGTGCCTTTATCGCCTCGATCAGCACCCCGACGGCGCCGTCGGCGCCCGCGCCCGGGCGGTAGCCGTCGAGCAGCACCGGGAGGCTGAACCGGAGCGCCGTCTCGTCGAGCGACCTGACCATGTAGGCTGTGACGAGGTCGCGCACCGCTGCGTGGTCGACCCTGATCCGATCGGTCCCGAGCGTCGGGATGGCCGCATGAAAAGGGGTATTCCAGCTCCCGCGAGTCATGAAACGGTGCTCTCCAGTGAGATGGTTTGCACCGCTGGCTCTTTTCTTTTGCGGCTTGCCGGGTTATATGTCTTTAAATTTCCGGAGAGCCAAACTTTGTAGCAATGGAATTGACCATCCTCGCCAGCGGAAGCAAAGGAAACTGCGCCTACCTCAGCGGTGAGAACGGGGCCCTCCTCATCGACGCGGGGCTGAGCGCACGGGAGCTCCTCAGACGGCTTGCCCGTGCAGGCGGGGATGAGCGCAGGATAGAGGCTATTCTGCTCACTCACGAACACTCCGACCACCTCCGCGGCGCGGACGTGCTGGCGCGCAGGCTCGGGATACCGCTCATCGCCACCGAGGGGACGCTGGCAGCCTTCTTCAACAAGTATGGAGACCGGGGAAGGGTCACGGCCCGGCGGTGCAGGTCAGGCGATGCGTTTTCGTTCGGTGACTTTACCATCGAACCGTTCGCCACGTCCCACGATGCCCGGGAGCCCTGCGGGTTCTGCATCGGCGAGGGTGATCTCAAGGTCGGATGCTGCACCGATACCGGCATCGTCACGCCCGCGATGCTGGAGCGGCTCAGTTCCTGCGACGCCGTTCTCCTCGAGAGCAACCACTGCCCCGATATGCTCGAGAACGGCCCCTACCCGTTCTACCTGAAGCAGCGGATCCGCTCCAGCCGCGGCCACCTCTCCAACGCCGCCGCCGCGTGCTGTCTGCAGACGCTGGCCGAGAGGGTACACGGCGTGCTCCTGGCGCATCTCTCCGAGGTGAACAACACGCCTGAAAAAGCCCTGTCGAGCGCACAGGAGCGGCTCGGGCACTGCATCGATGCGACGGAGATCACCGTTGCCCCGCAGAATCCGGCCGAGAAGATGAGCGCTTCGTGCGGGATTCGGCTCTGATCCTTCACCGGATCGCACGAAGTGTCAGAATAAACCCGATCGCTGCCCCGTCGGCATCGAGAACCGGTTCGCCTGCGAGGATAACGGTGCGGTGCGAACCATCTTTTGCGGCGATGACCGCCTCTTTCTCCGCCGCACCGGCGGCGAAGAGGTCCCTGGAATCTTCCCCGATCAGGACAACGACATCGTCGATCGTCCGGCCGGTGGCCTCTTCCCGGGAGAACCCGGTCAGATCTTCTGCCACGGCATTGATGAGGACGATCTCACCCGCCAGGTCGGTGGTGATGACCCCGTCCTCCGGAGCGATGCTGTCGTCGGGGCAGATCGCATCGCACTGCCGGAGCGAATCCTCTGCTGCTTTCCGTTCGGTCATCTCGATGTAGTGGAGCAGGCGGCGGAGCTGCTGGTTTGCGGCTTCCAGTTCCGCGGTACGCTCCTGCACCAGTTCCTCAAGGTGCTCCCGGTAGCGGCGCAGTTCCTCTTCGGCGCATCGCCGTTCGGTGATATCCCGGAGGATGACCATCAGCTGCCGTTCGCGGAGGGGGACAAGCCGCGCCTCAAAACTCCGCTGCCCGCCCGTGATCGGGAGTGCAAACTCCAGCGATGCCGGTGCGTCGGCGTCCAGCACCCTGACGATGGCCGTCTGCAGGGTGAGCGCGGTCTCTTCGGGCAGAATGTCGCGGAGCCTTCTCCCCAGCAGGAACTGGGGGGCGACTTCGAGATCGGTCGCTTCTCCCATCCTGAAATCGAGGATGGTGCCGTCGAAGTTCACGCGGAGGTACAGGTCAGGGAATGCATCGATGACCGCCTGCAGTTCGGCCGCCGTCTGCACGAGCTGCTCCGCGACTGCAGTGCGCTCGGTTACATCGAGGAGGGTGAGGAGATGCATGCCGTAGTCCAGTTCCGTTGCCCGGATCTCGATCTCCCGGATCCTGCCGTCCCTGCAGACGACGCTGAAAGATGCGCTCACCCGGTTCCTGATGATCTGCTCGTCCCACGTCTCCAGCACCCGTGTCCGGTAGGCCGGATTCGGGTGCGCCCGTGCAAACCAGCGCGCCAGGTCCGGGACATCCTCGGTTGTGTATGCGGTGATCCCGGTGAAGGTGCGGTTCGCGTACAGGCATTTTCCGTCTGCATCAACGAGCAGAAGGGCGTATGGGGCGTTTTCCAGCATGGATGCGAAGAGATCCCGGTCGACCCCCGACGATGCCCTGCGCTCCTGCGCCCCCGGCAGGGTATAGGTGTCGAGACGGGCGCCGCCCAGAGCCCCGTCACCGACGATACGGCTTGCATACTCAGCCCGGCAGCCCCTCCCGGACGTGCCGGTGACGAGGAGCGGCGTTGCCGGAACGTCGCGGCCCGAGCGGAGCGCATCTGCGATCTCCTCCGGATGCATCCCCTCTCCGGTGAGATGCGGGGCGACGTAGCGGGTGAAGAACGCTCCTGCGGGCATCCCCAGCACACGGTTCCGGTGAATCCCCAGCAGGGCTTCTGCAACACGGTTTACAAACCGGATCGCCTGTCTTTCGTCCGTGTATACAACGCCGCACGGCAGTTCATCGATGAGATGCGATGTCACGGTCAATAGTGAATTGTTGCGTGTTCGTCTACATATAGGCATCGCTCTTCTATCTCATTTTAAATTCGTTAAATAAAATTTAAGCGAAATTTAAGCCTTCAGGCTGGAAACTTGTCGTGTACACGCGGTTTCATCCGCACCCGATCCGTCTTCTGCAGCCCGGCGGTAGGATCACCACGTCGCCCTGGCGGTATCGAAAACCTCCGCATGCGTGCTACCCCTGACGGCGACGCTCCGGTACCGGGCAAGCCCTGCGGCGACCGCGTCGTAGGGGGTGAGCGCAAGCTGGCTGCGGTGCTGCCGGATCGCCTCCGTCTTCCGGTCGATGACCGCCGAGATGTCGATCGCGCGGCGATACTCATGGAGCGGTGTCCAGACCTCATAGAGCCGGATCTCGGTGGCCGTATGCCGTCCGAGGCCCATCTCCTGGAAGTACGGCGTCGACGCCCTGCGGCAGGCGTCCAGGGTTGCCGCAGCGAGAGCACGGTGGTCGGGGTGAGCGTCGCCGGGGTGGTGCACATAGACGATCTCCGGCCGCTCCGACCGGAGGAGCCGGCCGAGCTCCGTCACCAGGTCATAGCCCGCATACGCGAGCTGCCCGTCGCTGAACGGAAGAAAAACCAGTCTCTGCGCACCCAGAACCGCCGCAGAACGCTCGGCTTCAGCCCTGCGGAGGGGTGCAAGTTGCTCTTTTGGGATGTCAGGAGAGCCTGCCGCTCCGTCCGTGGCGTAGACCAGGGTTACGTCGTCGCCGGCGTCGGCGTGGAGGATCAGGCTTCCTCCGCACCCGATATCGGGGTCGTCCTGGTGTGCACCGATTGCAAGAATCCGCATAGGTGAAGGATCGGCAAGGAGGTTTATCGGTCTTGCGGCGCCGGTCAGTCCTGAGCGATGCCAAGCGTCTGCATGCAGTAATGATCGATCGATGCGATAAAACTCCCCTTCGCCCGTTTTGCCCGCTCCGCGTCGCTGTCGAGGGTGTCGCGGAAGATGTACTCCAGTGCCGCCGCATAGTGGTTCCGCCGGCTGAAGGTCTTCTTCGCCTCCTCGTAGCAGAGAGCCGCTTCGCTCTGCCGCCCGCACATAAGCTCGAAGGCGGTATCCAGGAGCAGAAGAAGCCGTTCCGGGAACTCTTTCAGGATCGCGAGCTTCCTGAAGCTGTAGTACGACGACGCCTGCGCCCCGAAGATGGCGAGTTTCATGCCGAAGTAGATGGGCTCGCGGTCGTCGGGATACTGCTGCATCATCTGCTTGACGATGCCGGCCGCACCGATGCCGTTGCGCTGCTCGATCTCGAAGGTGTATGCCTCTATCAGGAACTGCTTGTCGTCGTGGAACCGCTCCGTCGCAAGTGCAATCAGGTGCCTGCGCCGCTGGAGGTCGCCGTCGACCCGGGCTTTCCGGATCCCGAGACGGAGAAACGCAGGCTCGCTCGGGAACCACTCGAGCGCACGCCCGTGCATATGCCAGAAGATCTTGTCCAGTTGCGAGTCTCTGTAGTTGAAGATCTTCAGGCGGTTGACCGGGGGGTTTGCCCGGATCAGGGCGATCATCTCTTCACGGGCGTGCAGTTCCATATCCCGGGGCTGCGCAGCCTTCGCCGGCTGGTTTGTCTGTATCCGATGGCTGCCCTGCCGGTAAAAACAGTAGGCTATGGTCGTGTTGATGCGGGCGTCTATGTTCCGGTACTTCAGCAGATACTCAAGCCCCTGACTGTAGTTGCCGCTGCTGATGAGTTTCAGGCCCGCGATGATGTCGAGCGTCGCCCGCCCCTGCCGCCGCCGTTTGTTCCCCATGGCGTGGCGGAGCACCTTCTCCAGAAACTCCACGTTCGGCTGCTGGCGGGTCGTGTTCAGCAATGTTAAGGTGATCGCGTCGATGAACTCGTCGTACGTCCGGTCGGGAAGCGACGGGAACGATTTGTCGAGCGTGGCCGCCACGTGCCCGAAGAAGACGGGGAGGTTCCCCTCGATCTTATCGATGCTCCTCTCGATGTACTCGTTCATGGAAGCCTTCAGCTGTTCGAGCCTCCGGTTCTGGATAGCTTCCGGCTGCCACGGCGTAGCCATTATAGAAGATGATCTCCCGACAAGAGCATAGTATTTCTCATTCGCGTCTGGAAACAACCGCACCTCCTCGTGCAGGTGACGACGGGTCGTGCCCTCCCCCGATCCATGAGGATACCCTGCACCGGTCCTGTATGCGGGATGCCCGGCGCAGACCCTGACGCCGCAGCCGGCCGAACGGCTCCATACACCGGCCTCGTCAGAGATACAAGAGATTAATTGCCTTCCCGGCCAAGATCGATCTGAGTTAGGTCATGCTATTTATGGAGTTTTCTCGGTATTGCGAGCAGCTCGAAGGCATTTCGGGGCGCCTTGAGATGATCGACACCGTAAGCAGGGTTCTCCCGTCGCTCACCGATGAGGAACTCCCGATATTTGTGCGGTTCATTATGGGGCGGGTCTTTCCCGACTGGAGCCCGCTCAAGCTCGGGATCGGCCCAAACCTCCTCTACGATGCAGTCGCCTACGTGGCAGGGGCCAGGAAGGGAGCGGTGCGCGAGGCGATCAACACCCTCGGCGACGTCGGCCTCGCCGTCGAAGGCCTGCTCGCCACCAAAGAGCAGCAGTCGTTCTTCATCGAGGAACTCGACCTCGTCGAGGTCTACCGCGACTTTGAGCGGATGGCCGTCGCCGGGGGGCACAGGTCGCAGCGGGGAAAACTGCTGGTCGCCCGGAAACTCTTCGGGAACGCGAGGCCGCTTGAGGGGCGCTACCTTGCGCGGCTGATGCTGGAGGAACTCCGGATCGGGATGGGCGAGGGGAACGTCCGCGACGCCATTGCAAAGGCGTTCGGTGTCGACGTCGCCCTCGTCGAGCACGCGCACCAGGCGGCGGGCGACCTCGGCGAGGTCGCCCTGGTTGCCCGGAAAGGGCCCGATGCCCTGCAGGAGGTAGAGATCGAGGTCTTCCGGCCGGTGAAGATGATGCTCGCCCAGCAGGGAACGATCGCGGAACGGATCGAGGAGTACGGGGACGTGGCGGTGGAATACAAGTACGACGGCAGCCGGTTCCAGTTCCACCGGAAGGGCGACGAATGTCGCATCTACTCCCGGAGGCTTGAGGACGTGACGGTCGGCCTTCCCGACATCGCCCGGCACCTCATGGCGGCCACCGACCGTGACATCATCCTCGACGGCGAGGCGATCGCCGTCAAGGACGGCCGTCCGATGCCCTTCCAGTACGTCATCAGGCGGTTCCGGCGCAAGCACCAGGTCGATGCGATGATGGAGGAGATCATGCTGGTCCCGCGGGTCTTCGATATCCTCTACCTCGACGGGGAGACGCTGATCGACCGCCCTCTCTCCGAGCGCCGCCGCATCCTCGAAGAGGTGCTCGCCGATCACGTTGCCCCGCAGGTCAGGACACACGACGCCGCCGCGGCGGAGGAGATCTACGCCCGGGCGCTTGACCAGGGGCACGAGGGCGTGATGGTGAAGGTGCTCGAGTCGCGTTATCTCCCCGGCATCCGGGGGCGGCAGTGGGTGAAGGTGAAACCGGGTGTGGACACGCTGGACCTCGCCGTCATCGGAGCGGAGTGGGGCGAAGGGCGGCGAACAGGGGTTTTCGGGTCGTTCCTGCTGGCGTGCCGGGACGAGGCCGGCCGGCTCCTCCCGGTCGGGAAGGTGGCGACGGGTCTTTCGGACGAGATGCTCGCCGAGGTGCACGCCCTCCTGAAGGATCTCGTCATCGCGGGTTCGGGAAAAGAGGTGACGTTCGAGCCGCAGGTCGTCTTCGAGGTAGGTTACGCCGAGATCCAGACGAGCCCGAACTACAGCAGCGGGTATGCGCTCCGGTTCCCGCGCTTCGTCCGCCTCCGCGTCGACAAGGGCGTGGACGAGGTCGAGACGCTGGACGGCATCCGGGACCGGTACGCCCGGCAGAAGAATGGGGCGGGCTCCTCACCCTGAAAAATCAAAGAGCGTCTTCTGCGTCTTCATCTGCGGGATGAGCCTGCTGTGGCCGAGCCAGTGGGAGAAGCCCGCGAGCCGGGATGCAGCGGCGATGGCCTCGTCGAGGGTGGCGCAGACGACCGGACTGTTCTTCATCGCATTCCGGGTCGCCTCCCGGATCACCCAGGTGCCGAGCGGTGCCCAGTAGTCGCTCGAGACGCTGCGGATCAGGACGACCCGCGCCGACCGCCGGATGCTCTCCAGGTACTCGGCGACCGCCAGGCGTGCCGAGTAGTAAGCGCCCGCGATCGGGGAGTAGCCGCGCTTCTTCAGCCCCTCGCCGTCGGCGACGATCGCCTCCGTCTCGCCGCCCCAGAGAGATTGGCGCCCCCATATCTCGATCATCTCGTAGCGCCAGTCGCCGGGAGCGAGGATGCAGACGATCCGGTTCCCGTAGATCTCGGCGCAGAAGACGCGGTACTCCTCGAGGGGGGGCATGCGCACGATCTCCTTCTTCAGGCGGGTCGAGACCATGTCGTCGACCGCCGTGATCGCCCAGCGGGTCGGGACGATATGCCGCTTTCTGCCGAGGAGGCCTGTGGTCAGGAGCTCGGAGATCCGGTAGACGTCGATAGCGGAGTCGTGGAGCAGGGTGCAGGCCTCGACCGCCCCGAGATCGCTGTCTGCAGTGATCCTGTCCACCGCCCGGTCGACCCGGGCGTTGTCGAGGACGTCCATCTTCCTGATGGCGCCCGAGAGCCCGACCGGGGCGACCGTGCCGTCGAACCGCAGGTCGAACCCCACGGGTTTTGTGAACCTGACCTCGACGTCGAGAGGGCTGCTGGAGAGCGCGATCTCCTGCAGGCTGCCGGTGAGCCGCCCGGTATCGGAGGTGCCCCGGATAGTGCGGGCACGCAGCCCGACGATATCGTCGATGGTCATCCCCTGCGCGACCCAGGCGGGAGGATCATTCAGGTCGCCGGTCATGAGGGGGCCGCCGCTGACCTTCGGGTAGCCGTAGCTGCCGATGAAGACTGCCGGAGCGCCGCCCATGTAGTGGTCGCTCGGTTTTGCCCGGAGCTGGGCGTGGAACCTGCTCGTGATCGGGCAGCGCGGGAGGCCGCACATGCCCCTCCCCTTGCACTCAGCGCACCGCATCGTCGCCTCCGCGCAGGTCGACGACGACCCGCACCCTGCCTGCAAGGGCGGCGAGGGTATCTGCAACCCAGTCGTCCCAGGGCGCCTCCTCGTCGAGGGCCGCGGCGATCTCGGCGCCGAGGTCGTCGTCCCGGCCGTCGAGAACCTCCACCACGACGGATCCCGGTGCGTAGCCTGCCGTGACGATCGCGTCTGCGTCGCCGTCGATCACCCCGAAGACGGGGATGCCGTAGTGGGAGCAGATGTGGCCGCAGACGGCGGTGGTGTCGTCGCCGATGCTCAGAATCCCGCAGACGCCCCGCTCGAGCTCCCGGTAGAGCGCGTGGCCGCAGTGGTCGATGACCGCAATCGGCCCGGCGGGGCAGACCGCATCGCCGGAGGAGGGAGCGGCAGCCCTGACTGACCCGCTCTTGCACCAGGCGGCGGTGATATCGACCGCCCCGGCTCTGCCGAGCTTCTCCAGGCCGTGCGGCTTGGCCGCGAGCCCCGAGACCGCCTCGACCTGCCCGTCCCGGGAGGCCAGCACCACGGTATCGGCGGTCGCCTTCCCGATGACGATGCCGTTCACAAAGACCGCTTCGCCGGTGACGCATCCCCGGATGGTGCGGACACCTTCCGGTGCCGGCGTGCAGCCGTTCGCTTCCACGACGGTATACCCGGTCAGGGCGGCGAGGTCATCTGCGAGCAGGCGGTCGCCGCCGTTCCAGAGATATATGGTTCTGCTTGAGCACTCCACCTGGACGAGCCCCCGGCGCCCGTCCGTCCGGCCCGCCACGATCTCGCCGAAGATCCGTCCCGACTCGGGTGTCTTTCCCCGGTTGACGAGAAACGCCCGGCCTTCGAGGCTGCCGAGGAGGCTGCTTGGCCGCATGTCCGTGCAGCGGACGGGAAGGCCGGAGACGAGGGCTGCGCACCGCGCCATCACGCCGGCGACCAGCATCTCCCGCGGCCGGACGCGGCCCGCGAGCCATGCGGCATCGCCGCAGTCGAACGCCTCGGGGCCGTGCACGACCATAACGGCGTCCGACGCCGGCGTCGGGCCGGATCGTTCTTTCGACATCGTTTCCGTCCGGTCACCTGCCCGAGGTGTCCGGCCGCGGGAGGTAGGGCACCAGCGCCGCTGCGAGCTTTGCAAGGTCCATCGACTGCAGGATGACCTTCCCCGGCCCTTTCAGGGTCGTCAGGAAGAGGCCTTCCCCGCCGAAGAGGACGGTCGAGACCCCGCCGGCGACCTGGATGCTGTACTCGACGGTCGGCTCGAACCCCACCACGAGCCCGGTCTCGACCTTCATGACCTCGCCGGGCTTGAGGGTCATCTCGATGATATCCCCGCAGCAGTGGAGGAATGCCATGCCCGTCCCGGAGAGGCGCTGGAGGATGAACCCTTCCCCGCCGAAGAATCCCGAGCGCAGTTTCTTGGTGAAGGCGATATCGAGATCGATCCCGTGCTCCGAGCAGAGGAACGCATCCTTCTGGGCGAGAAACTCACTGTTTGCAAGGTTGACCGGGAAGATCTTGCCGGGGATGTTGCCGGCGAACGAGACGAACCCCTCGCTCCCCTGCGGGGTGAACTCCGTCATGAAGAGGCTTTCCCCGCTGACCATGCGTTTTAAGCCCTTGAAGAGTCCGCCCTTCAGATTCGTGGTCAGCTGCATGTTCCCGCTCATGTTGACCATCGCGCCTGCCTCGGCGTAGATGCTCTCTCCCTCTGCAAGGCGGAGCGTCACCATCTGGAGATTGTCTCCGGTAATCTCAGACTGCATGATATATTCTCTGGTATCCGATGATCATAATAGGTTTCACCGGCAATTAATCCCGCCGAACATCCGCCGATGCCCGATGTCGAAGAGCAGGCGGCACTATCTCCGGATACTTCCTCCCGCCGGCCGCTCTCCGAAAAGAAAAGTTTATGCAGCCTCTTGCAGGATAACGCCCGCTCTCAACCTTTTTATGGGTGGGGCGTGGTAGTATCCGCGGAGACGAAAGCGATGCGGGGCGACCTTGCGATGCGGCACGGCGGCGGAGAGATACGCGGCGGGTATATCACCGGTGCCGTTGCTGCAAAGATCCTGCTGCGGCAGGGGCATGCGTGTGCAATCTGCGGTGCGGTGCTCGAGGAGGGGCAAACACACTTCGACCATATCGTGCCGGTCATCTGCGGCGGGCGGCATACGTCCGGCAACATGCATGCACTCTGTATACACTGCCATCACCGGATGATGCTTCTCTTTCGGGACTGGTTTGCCCGCCGGAAAAAGGCATAAGTACTTCGGCGCCGCCATGAGCTTTCATGGCGTATGTTCTTGAGACCGGCGGGCAGGAGTGGCGATCGGCGACCATGAGCCTGCTGGACGGTGCGATCTCGCTGGTGACCGATCCGTGCCGTCCGGGAGCGGTTCCGGTGCAGGACTGCCCGCAACGGAGATCCGCCACCCTGAACCTGCTCGACTCGCTGCTGACGCCCGGGACGGTTCCGAATACCGTCGGCTCACTTGCGGTGACCATGCTCGTCCTGCCCCGGGTGCCGGTGCCGTTCCGTCTGGGCATCACGGCTGCGGGGATGGCGTCGGGCGCCGTGTCCGCTCTTCTCTTGCAGCGGTGAACCGCTCTCCCTCCCCGTATCCTCTGTTCTGCCGCCCCCGACCAGGCAGGCCCATCCGCTGCCGATCAGGTCCGGCCGTCCCGCCATCCGGAGCCCCTCGCGGACGAGGGCGGCGTTCTTCGGGTCGCGGTACTGCAGGAGCGCGCGCTGGATCCGTTTCTCCCGCCCCTTCGGGACGTGGACGGGCTGCAGGGAGAAGGGATCGAGTCCGCTGTGGTACATGGCGGTGGAGACGCTCATCGGTGTCGGGGTGAAGTCCTGCACCTGTTCGGTGTAGAGGCCGGTATCCCGGATATACTCGGCGAGCTCCACCATCTCGGCGACGGTGCACCCCGGATGGCCGGAGATGAAGTAGGGGACGAGATACTGCCGCTTCTTCTTCTTCCCTGCCTGGAGCCTCTCGAAGCGCTCCCGAAACCTCTCGAAGACCTCTTTGCGGGGTTTGTGCATCAGGTCGACCACCCGCCGTGCGACGTGCTCGGGTGCGACCTTCAGGTGGCCGGAGACGTGGCGGCCGCAGAGGTCTGCAAGGAACGCGTCGTCCTCCGGGAGGAGATCGTAGCGGATCCCGGACCCGATGAAGACCCGTTTCACCCCCGGAACCTCAAGAACCCGTTCGAGGAGCCGGCGGTAGCGTGCGGCGTCCGCGTCGAGCGTCCGGCACGCACCGTTGCAGAGCCGCTCCGCACATGCCCCTTCCTGCTCCCAGCGGCTGCAGACCATCCCGTACATGTTGGCGGTCGGGCCGCCGACGTCCTGCACGATGCCCCGGAATCCCGGCATCGCGGTCATCCGCTCCACCTCGCGGACGACCGAATCGATGCTCCGGCTCTGCACGATCCTGCCCTGGTGGTGGGTGAGGGCGCAGAACGAGCAGGAGCCGAAGCATCCCCGGTGGCTGGTCACCGACCACCGCACCGGTTCGAGCGCCGGAACCGGTTCGGTGTAGGAGGGGTGGGCTTCCCGGGTATAGGGGAGTTCGTAGATGCGGTCGAGCTCGGATGTGGCGAGCGGCAGCGCCGGAGGGTTCTGGATGATGACGGTCTTTGGGTGGGGCTGTGCGACCGATCTACCGCGGACCGGGTCCTGCTCGCGGTAGTGGGCCGCAAACGCCCGTGCATAGGCATACCGATCCTCTTTCACCTCGGCGTAGCCGGGCAGGACGACGAACCCTTCCTGGTCGCGCTCCCGCCACGCCCGGACCTCCGTGCGGTGGACGGTGCCGCGGATCCCGGTGAGAGCACTCGCGCTCTCGCCCGCGGCGAGGCGGCGTGCGATCTCGGTCACCTGCCGCTCGCCCATGCCGTAGACGAGGAGGTCTGCGGGGGCGTCGGCGAGGATCGACTGCCTGACCGCGTCGGACCAGTAGTCGTAGTGGGCGAAGCGGCGGAGGCTCGCCTCGATCCCGCCGATGACGATCGGGGTATCCGGAAAGAGGGCGTGGAGCCGATCGGTGTAGACGAGGGTCGCCCGGTCTGGCCGCCGCGGCCTGCCGCCCGGCGAGTAGACGTCGCCCGCACGGCGCTTCTTGTTCGGGGTGAAATTGTTCACCATCGAGTCGACATTGCCTGCCGAGACGGCGAAGAAGAGGCGCGGCCTGCCGAGGCGGAGGAAGTCCTCGTCGTGCCGCCAGTCGGGCTGCGCAACGATCCCGACCGAGTAGCCCGCGTCCCAGAGCACTCTGCCGAGCAGCGCGGCTCCGAAGGCGGGGTGATCGACGTACGCGTCTCCCGAGACGATGATGACGTCGAACCGGCCGATTCCGAGAGTCTCGGCCTCGTCCATCGAGATCGGGAGGTGACGGGGCTGGCGGCGGTTCTCGGCGGCCGTCATTGTGCCGTTTCTTCCGGCGGCCGCTCCTGCTCCGGCTCAAGCGTCTGCTCGAAGACAGGGAGGAGCAGCCCGGTCGCTTCGTCGTGCACTCTGCTTGCCCGGATGTTGATGAACTCGGTGACGACCGCCTCTACCACCAGGTAGACCTCCGCCTTCTTCCGCAGGCAGCCGGTGACCGCTTTTATGCCCCTGCCCGCCGTTGTGTGAAGGTGGATCGCCGGCCCCTCGAGACCGGGGTAGATGGTGGCAAACCCGAGGATCTCCCAGCCCCCGTAGAGGTCCTGGTGCTGCGGCACCGGGGGTATCACCGGCTCTTTCGGCCCCGTGATTACCTGCCCTTCCCGCAGCGCGCCGAGGAACTGAACCGTGCCGGCGCTGACGTTCTCCGTCCGGACGAAGCGGTCGAGTTCGGTGAGAAAATCCTCCCCGTGTTCGAACCTGATGGTAAAGACCCTGCCGATACGGCCTTGCGAGTACTGCATGCGAATCTTTCCTGACCTCTGGTGATCATACAGGCGCTGTGGGGGTATATGCTCTTTCCCCCGGCAGCCGGCCGGCGTCGACACCATCATATGGATTGCGCACCTCAGGAGCAAGCGCTGTGTGGTGATCCATGACGGCCCGGATCGGAGAGCTTGAGTACCTGCGGGGCTTTGCGATACTGGCGGTCATCGTCGTCCACGTCTCCGTCTTCTTCACCGAGGCTGCCCGGGTCGACGCGCTTGCAGCGGTGAACCTCGCCCTCTACATCGTCATGCACTTCGCGGTGCCGCTCTTCCTCTTCATCTCCGGGTTTGTTCTGGCGCTCCGCTACTCCGGCACGTATCCGCTGCGCCGTTTCTACCGCCGGCGGTTCCTGACGATCGGGCCGCCCTACCTCCTCTTCTCTGCGGTGTACGTCCTGCTCCCGGCCTTCGGCGCCCTCTCCCTCACCGGAACGCTGCAGCTCCCCTCCGTCGATGCCGCCGCGCTCGCCTTCCTGACGGGCACGGCTCACTACCACCTCTGGTTCTTCGTCCTGATCGCCCAGTTCTACCTGCTCTTCCCGCTCATCTTCCTCGGGTATACCGCATTTGAGCGGCGCGGGACGGTTCTCTTCCTGCTCCTTGCGCTCCTCTTCGTGCAGACCCTCTGGAACGCCGGCGCACATCTCGCCGGGGCGTTTGCCGGGACGGTCTGGTACGCGCTGCTGATACGCATCTTCGTCTCGCACCTCTTCTGGTTCGTCCTCGGCATCGCCGCCTCACGGCATACCGATGCGTTCCTGCACGTCCGGCAGCGCGTTCCCTGGCAGGCGATGCTTCTCGTCGTCGTCCTGGTGACGCTTCTTCTCACTGCGATGTGGTCGGTCGGGATTGCCGGGTCCGGCCACTTCAGCACCGTCTCTCCGGCCTACTTCTGCATCTACCGGATTGCCGAACCGGTCATGTACCTGCCGGTCTTTCTCCTCCTCTTCCTCGCCGCGGAACGCCTGGCACCCTCGGCATCCCGTAGCTCTGCCGCTCTCCGGAGCATCGGCGAGAACTCGTACGGGATCTACCTCATCCACCCGCTCGTCATCGCGGTGCTGGTCGGCGTCTTCGCAGACCTGGCCATCGGCACCTCGTCCTGGCTCTTCTACCCGCTCCTCTTTGCCGTGACGCTTGCAGCCACGTACGTCATCGTGCGGGTGCTGGAGCGGATGCCGGGGAGCGATCTTGCCGGCGTGCGGCGGCGGGAACCGGCGGCCGCGCCGTCCGATACCCGGCCCCGCTCTGCAGGCGGTGCATCCGAGGAGCCGTGAAGACCTGCCCCGCTACCCCATCTGCCGTGCCGCGTGCCTGGCGAGCGCCATGATCGTCAGGATGGGCGGTGCGCCCGGCGCTGCCGGCAGCACCGAGGCGTCCGCGACGTAGAGCCCGCTCACCCCCGTCTCCAGGTTCCGGTCGACCGCAACACCGATCCGTGCCGTCCCGCCCGGGTGTGTCCCCCGTAGCGGGGTTGCGGCGAACGTCGCCGGGTCTGCTCCCGCCTCTGCGAGAACTGCCCCAGCCATGGCGGCTCCGCCGGAGAGGGACGCTGCGTCCCTGACGGTCACCCCCTTCGCGACAACCGCTCCCACCGTTCCGGCGTCGTCGTCGCGGATCTTCACCATGAGCCCGAGGATGTCGCCCTGCCCGGCCTGTAGCAGATCGGCGAGCTGGCGTGCGTAGTGGGGCAGGATAATCCCCCCCGCAAAGGGAACGAACGCAGCCATCGGGATGTCGGTGTGGAGCCCCGCTCCCGGGCAGACGCCGCCGATGGTCGTGAAGGTGTCGACGAAGAGCGGCGATGTCGGGAGGCCAAGGCTCTCAAGAAACCTCGGCGTCTCCAGAGCCCCGGCGGCAAGCACCACGATATCGTCCGCGATCTCCTCCGCCCCGCATCGCACGCCACAGACCTCGCCGTGGCGTGTCAGCACCTCGCCGGCGACCGTATCGGTCCGTATTCGCGCCCCCATCGCCTCCGCATCCCGGACGAACCTGGTGGCCGTCCACCGCGCAGACGTCGGGCAGCCGAACGCGCACTGCCCGTCGCGGGTGCACAGGTCGGGGTCGATGAACTTGGGCATTCTGAAGACCGGAAGGCCGAGGCGGCGTGCGGCGTCCATCAGGCGGAGCGTTCCTGCGCCGATGAGGTCGTCCGGGAGCTCCTGCACCCCGAGTTCGGCCTCGAGCTCGGCAAACTCCCGGGAGAGATCGATCCCGAGCGTTGCAAGTTCTGCCTCGAGGCACCGGACGGCGTTTCCGGCAGAGACCGTCGTTGTGCCGCCGAGGCAGCAGACCCGCATGATCTTCATCCCGGCATCGACGTTTGCGTAGTAGCGGTGGGCGTGCTGCTCTTCTAATAGCGCCGGGCCGCGCTCGATCACCAGCGTCTCGTGCCCCCGTGCCGCCAGTTCCCGTGCAATAGCCCCGCCGCCTGCCCCGGAGCCGACCACGATTGCCATAGAAACCGAATGGGCGCCGATGGGGAAAACGGTTGCGGACGTCTCCCGGCTGCGGATACCATACCTTCATATTCCCGTGAGTCAGAGATCGGATTGCGTGGAGGAGGAATCGAGTGACGTATCTGCGGGTAGCTGTCGGGTGGTGGCGTATCGATCTGAACACGGCCGAGGGTGACGCGATCTTGGCACAGGTCCGCGATGAGGGGCTTTGTGTCCTGCGGGAACAGCCGGGTTTTATCCGGTATCAGCTGGTGCTGGTGGATGCCCATACCACCGTCGCCGTCGTTGAGTGGGAGTCCGAGGACCTCGCCCGGGAGGGGGTAAAGAACTATCATGCATGGCTGAAGGAGAGCGGTATCGCCGAGAAGCTGATGCTCGATGTCACGGGCGGGGAGGTCGTCGCCGCATCGTGAGTGCCGGCTGCCTCCGGTTCAGCAACCCGTATATCCGATACCAGAGGTGAATCCGGTCGAAATTCGACCCCGTATTTTTCGGCGGTTGGAGGGTGAGTCAATCAGGGTCAACCGCAGACCCCGCCTGCGACAAGCCCGGCACGGCCTGCGGTATACCTCCGTCTGCCGGTAGAGCCGGGAAAAGGCTCCTATTCCCTCACGTCTGTGCCTGCTTGCGGGTCTCGTTTACGAGATCCCTCCCCGTCTCCATCGCCTCAGTGAAGCGTTCGATATATTCGCTCCCCACCTGGAGATACCGGAGCACGTCGTGGGCGAACGCCATGCAATCGTCGCCGAGCTGCACCAGCCACGTGACGAACTCCCACATCGATTCGGCGGTCCCGAGCACGCTCTCCGGGGCGCCGCGGTCGGGCAGGGAGAGGTTTGCTGCGCCCGTGCTCGCGGCCGCCGCGACGGCGACGAGAAGCAGCATTGTGAGGGGCAGCCTCATACTGCCCCCGCTCCTGCGCCAGCCGTCAACTCCGAAACACCTTCTCGATCTTCACCCGCCGTCCGAGACGCGTCTCGTACCACTCCTGCTGCCGGAGCGCCTGCCGCATGCTCCGGATGCGGTGCCGGACCTGCGTTCCGGTCTCAACGTCGGTCAGAATAAATTTCGCCACCGGTATCCGCCCCGTCGATATATGCAGAATAGACCTCGCTGCTTACGAAGGTTTCTTTTCGGCTTTCAGCCGCAGGCGAACCGCCGCACGGCGCGTGCACCGAAACCCGGAGAAGAATGGCGTGCAGACGAATCTTACGAAGCAGGGAACGATCACAAAAGAAAGATGGGCTCGCTGAGATTCGAACTCAGGACCTCCGCCATGTCAAGGCGACGTCATAACCAGCTAGACCACGAGCCCGTGTGCCTTGTGCTCTATACCGTTGGTGATCAGGATATAAAAAAATTGGCTTTTGTCACGCCGGGAGACCCCCGCCGTTCGTCCGTTTTCCGGAAAAAATGAAGGCGCCGGTTCGGGATTCCGGGTTAAATCTCGGCGTGCTTCGCGGTATGGATCCCGGCGACGTCGCAGATCTCGGTCATCGCCTCGGCGGGGACGGCGCTGTCCACCGTCAGCACCATCAGCGCTTCCTCGCCGGGTTTGTTGCGGCCCACCTGCATCCCGGCGATGTTGACGTTCACCCTGCCGAGGATGGTGGCGACCTGGCCGATCACGCCGGGCCGGTCGGTATGGCGCGAGATGACGACGTGGCCGGTCGGCGTCAGGTCGGTCATGTAGCCGCCGATGTTGACGATCCGCGGTTTGTTCTGGCCCGAGAGATTGCCGCTGACCGATTCGGTCATCCGGTCGGTCTTCACGGTGATCGTGATGATGTTCTTGAAGCCCTGCGCCTCTTCGGTCGTGGTCTCGCTCATGCGGATCCCGCGCTCCTTTGTCACGAACTCGGCGTTGACGATGTTGACCGGCATCTGGAGAATGGGATCGAGCAGTCCCTTGAGGGCGGTGCGGGTGATGTACTTGGTGTTCGGCATCCGCGCAATCTCGCCGCCGTAGGTGATCTCCACCGACTCGAGCGGCCCCTCCACGAGCTGGATGAGGAGCCGGCCCATCTTCTGGGCGAGGCGTGCGTAGGGCTCGATCGTCTCCGCCTGCTCGGGAGGCACCATCGGTGCGTTCACCACGTACTTCGCCGCCCCGCCTTCGAGGACACTGATGCACTGCCGTGCGACCGATATGGCGACGTTCTTCTGCGCCTCGACGGTGCTCGCCCCGAGGTGCGGCGTCACGATCACCCGGTCGAGCCCGAGGAGCGGGGAGTCCGTCGGCGGCTCGCTCTCAAAGACGTCGAGTGCCGCCCCTGCGATCTTGCCGCTCGCAACTCCTTCGGCGAGCGCTTTTTCGTCGATGATACCGCCGCGGGCGCAGTTGATGATCCGCACCCCGTCCTTCATCGTGGCGATGCTGGTAGCGTTGACGACATGCCGCGTCTCCTTGATCAGGGGCGTGTGCACCGTGATCACGTCGGCGACCCGGAAGAGTTCGTCGAGCGGCAGCAGCTCGACGCCGAGCTGTGCGGCGCGCTCCTTGCTGATGAACGGGTCGTAGGCGACGCATTTCATCTCGAGCGCCCGTGCGCGTTTCGCGACCTCCTGGCCGATACGGCCGAAGCCGACGATACCGAGCGTCTTGTCGTTCAGCTCGACGCCCATGAACTTCGAGCGCTTCCATTCTCCTGTCTTTAAGGATGCACTTGCCTGGGGGATATTGCGGGCGAGGGAGAGCATCATCGCCATGGTATGCTCCGTCGCCGCGAGCGTGTTGCCCTCCGGCGCGTTCGCGACGATGATCCCCCTGCGCGTCGCCGCGTCCATATCGATATTGTCGACTCCGGCGCCTGCACGCCCGATGAACTTGAGTTTCGCCCCCGCATCGATGACGCGCAGCGTAACCTCCGTGCCGGAGCGCACTAAAAGCGCATCATAGTCCCCGATAGCCTGAACGAGCTCGTCCTCGTCCAGATCGGTTCTGACATCCACGGTGCAAAATTCCCGCAGGATCTCAAGCCCTTCGTCTGCCAGCGGATCGCTGACCAGCACTCTGTAGCTCACAGTAATAACCCATACTCATTCTGCACCATCGGTATTCATCTTTTTCTTCCGAAATATTTTAAATGATGATGAGAAGTATATGTGTGGTGCGAGCATGAAACAAATGCCCAATGTTCTGTGGCTCGAAGAGATAAAGAAAGAAGATATCGTTTCTGTAGGGGGAAAAGGAGCCTCTCTCGGAGAAATGACCTCGATCGGGCTTCCCGTGCCGAAGGCATTTGTGGTGACCGCTCAGGCATTCCGGAGATTTCTGGTAGAATCTAGTCTTGAAGACACGATTTTTAAGAAACTCGACCGCCTTGACGTTGACGATACCGATGCCCTGGAGTCCGTGTCGCGCGAGGTGCAGGACCTCGTGCTGAACGCCGCGTTGCCGGATCAGATCCGTGAGGATATCACCGATGCCTACGGGCGGATGGGCGAGGACGGCCTCATCGTCGCCGTCAGGTCCAGCGCGACCGCCGAGGATCTGCCCGAGGCGAGTTTTGCCGGCCAGCAGGAGACCTTTTTGAATATCAAGGGAGACGGCGACCTTCTGGAGGCCGTCCAGCACTGCTGGGCATCGCTTTATGGTGCACGTGCAATATATTATCGCGCCAAGCAGGGCTTTGACGACCGGTCGGTCAACATTGCCGTGGTCGTCCAGCAGCTTGTCCAGTCCGAGAAGGCCGGGGTCTTATTCACGTCCCATCCGGTCACCGGCGAACCCCTGACGATCATCGAGGGGTCCTGGGGCCTTGGAGAAGCGGTCGTCTCCGGCAGCGTCTCTCCCGACAAGTACGTCTTTGACCTGCGCACGGAGCGTGTTGTCGACCGCCTGATCGCGGAGAAAGAGGTGGCCATCCTCCCGAACGGGGAGAAGGGCACGAAGATCGTGGAACTGACGCCGAAGCAGCGTGACGCAGCGGTTCTCTCCGATGCGGAGGTGGCACGCCTCTCCACGCTCGGCAAGATCGCAGAAGACCACTACGACATCCCGCAGGATATTGAGTGGGCTATCGTGGACGGCGAGTTCTACATCCTGCAGTCCCGGCCGATCACGACGATCAAACGTGCGGAGATGGCCCTGCCTGCCGAGGAGTCGGGTGAAGGGCCTGGAGAAGTCCTGCTGGAAGGGCAGGGCGCCTCGCCCGGCGTCGCCAGCGGCCGTGTTGCCATCGTCCACGACATCAAGGATACGCGTGGGGTCAAAGACGGTGACATCCTCGTCGCCAAGATGACCAACCCCGATATGGTCCCCGCCATGCGGCGGGTGAGTGCCATCATCACCGATGAGGGCGGTATGACCTGCCACGCTGCCATTGTGAGCCGCGAGCTCGGGACGCCCGCAGTCGTCGGCACGAAGAAGGCGACGAAGCTGCTCAAGGCCGGTCAGATGGTCACGGTCGACGGTGAGAAGGGTGTCGTCTACGAGGGAGCGGTTGCTACGCCGAAGAAGGAAGAGGCGGCAGCCCCGGTCGCCGGCGCCCCGGCACCGGTCATCACCGGCACGCTCGTCAAGGTGAACGTCTCCCTGCCCGAAGCGGCGCAGCGTGCCGCCGCGACGGGTGCGGACGGCGTCGGCCTGCTCCGGATCGAGCACCTGATCCTCGGCCTGCAGAAGACCCCCGGCTGGTACATCAACAAAGGAAAGGAAGAGGAGTTCATCCGGGAGCTCTACGACGGTATCAAGGTCGTTCTCGACGCCTTCCCCGGCAAATCCGTCTGGGTGCGGACGCTCGACGCCCCGACCGATGAGTTCCGGAACATGGAGGGCGGCGAGGACGAGCCCGCCGAGCACAACCCCATGCTCGGGTGGCGCGGCATCCGGCGCGACCTCAACTCCCCCGAGCAGTTCAGGATGCAGGTCGAGACCTTCAAACGCCTCTGGGCGGCAGGCTACGACAACCTCGGGGTTATGTTCCCGCTGGTGAACCATCCCGACGAATTCATCCGAGCGAAGGCGATGATGAAGCGCTGGGGCGTCGACGTCGACGCCGTCACCCTCGGTATCATGGTCGAGATCCCGAGCAGCGCCATCCTGATCGAGGACTTCATCAGGGCGGGGATCAGGTTCGCCTCCTTCGGGACGAACGATCTCGTCCAGTATACCCTTGCGGTCGACCGGAACAACGAGAACGTCGCCGACATGTACATGCCGAAGCACCCTGCGGTGCTCAAGCTCATCGACCTGGCGATCACCGCCTGCCGTGCGAACGGTGTCGAGTGCTCCATCTGCGGCCAGGCAGGGTCGGACCCGTCGATGGCAGCGTGGCTGGTCGAGCACGGTATCACCAGCATATCCGCCAACATCGATGCCGTGCCCCGGATACGTGAGGCCGTAGCCCGGAAAGAGCAGCAGATGATACTGGACATGGCGAGACGAAACAATGCGTGAACGCGGATGTTCTGAGGAAGAACTCTTTTCTTTCCTCTCGTCCACGCGGAGAGAGGATCTCGGCTATCACAACATCTTAAGTTCGATGTGCACCGTGCCGCATCCGATTGCAGAACGGGTGCATGCGATGTTTATCGAGACGAATCTCGGCGATCCCGGGCTCTTTCCGGGAACGGCATCCCTCGAGGATCTGCTTGTGGAGCGGATAGGGGCGCTGCTGCACCATCCCGGGGCCGGCGGCTACGCGACCTCGGGAGGCACCGAGTCGAATATCCAGGCGCTCCGGATCGCCAAAAAAAGGAAAGACGTGGCGAGCCCGAACGTCGTGGTGCCTGCGTCCGCCCACTTCTCGTTCGAGAAAGCGTGCGATATCCTCTCGCTCGAGATGCGGACGGTGCCGGTCGACGCCAACTACCGGATGGACGTCGATGCCCTGGACGGGCTCGTCGATGCGAACACGGCATGCATCGTCGGCATCGTGGGGACGACGGAGTACGGGATGGTCGATCCCATCGACCGCCTCTCCGAGGTTGCGGAGGAGCAGGATACCTTCCTCCACGTCGACGCCGCCTTCGGGGGAATGGTGGTGCCGTTCCTCCCGGACCCCGCCCCCTTTGACTTCCTGCTCCCGGGGGTCGACAGCATCTCGATCGATCCCCACAAGATGGGGATGAGCACCATCCCGGCCGGTTGCCTGCTCACGCGGGATGTGCGGATGTTTAACTGCTTAAATGTAGACACCCCATATCTTACTGTCAAGCAGGAGTGCACGCTCGCAGGGACACGGTCCGGCGCATCGGTCGCCGCGGCCCTCGCAGTCCTCGAATACCTCGGCATGGACGGGATGCGCAGCATCGTCGCCGGGTGCATGGAGAACACCCGCCGCCTGGTCGAAGGGATGGAGACCTTCGGCTGCCCCCGCGCCGTCACGCCCGACGTGAACGTGGCGACCTTCGTCTGTGACGCTTCGCCGCCGGGGTGGCGCGTCTCCAGAACCCGCAACGGCCACATGCGCATCGTCTGCATGCCGCACGTGCACCGGGACGTCATTGAGGCATTCCTGCGCGACATGGGTGAACTGAATGCTCAATAGGCTGGTAACATCACTGGAAGCCTCCCCGATGGTGAAACGGGGAGATTACAACTACTTTATCCACCCGATCACCGACGGCGTCCCGGTCCTCGAACCGGCGCTCCTCCGGGAGATTGGGTGCGCGATGGTGCGGATACTCGACCTCGAAGGGGTCGATAAGATCGTCGCCGCCGAGGCGATGGGGATCCACATCGGAGTGACCCTCTCGCTGATGACCGATATTCCCCTGGTCATCGTCAGAAAGCGCCCCTACGAGCTCCCCGGCGAGGTGGCGATCCACCAGACGACCGGATACTCGAAGGGCGAGCTCTACCTCAACGGGGTGGCAAAGGGCGACCGCGTTGTGATCGTCGACGACGTCTGCAGCACGGGCGGCACCATGCGTGCGGTCATCGGAGCGCTCGAGAACATCGGCGCCGAGATCGCCGACATCTGTGTCGTGATCACCCGCGGCGACGAGGATATCGGCCGGCCGTTCAAGACCCTGGTCAAGGTGGCGGTCGCCGAGTCCGGAGTGCGTGTCGTTGATACCTACGCATGACCTCATCGCGAAGCTCCGGAGCCGCGGCGCACACAGCGTCGCCCTCCAGTTCCCTGCCGGGCTGAAGCGGCAGGCCTGGCCGGTCGCCGCGGCGCTCCGGGATGCCGGGTTTGCGGTGATCGTCAGCGGCGATCCCTGTTACGGTGCCTGCGACCTCGACCTCGACGCGCTCGACCTTGCCGACGTCCTGGTGCACTTCGGGCACGCGCCGGTCGAAGAGCGTGCCCGCGTGATCTACGAGCGGGCAGCGGCCGATATCGACGTTTCGGTGCTGGAGAAAGCCCTGCCGCTTCTTTCGAAGAAACGGATCGGCCTCATCACCACCGTCCAGCACGTCCACCAGATCGATGCGATGGCGGCGTTCCTCGAGAGCCGCGGCATTGAGGGCGTCGCCGCACCGGGGGACGGCCGCTCGCCCCTCCGCGGGCAGGTGCTCGGCTGCAACTTCTCGGCGGCGCGTGCGACCGGCGCGGAGGAGTTCCTCTACGTCGGCACCGGGCTCTTCCACCCGATCGGCGTCCAGCTGGCGACCGGCGCCCGGGTCGTCGCGCTCGATCCCTACACCGGGACGGCACAGGAGGTTGACGCCTCCCGCCTGATCAGGAGGAGGTTCGCCGTGATGGAGAAGGCCCGGGACGCAGAGAGCGTTGGGATCATCGTCAGCACCAAGAGCGGGCAGCAGCGGCTCGACCTCGCCCGCCGGCTTGCCGCCCTCTCCGACCGTGCGGTGCTGGTCACGATGCGCGAGGTCTGCCCGGACGAACTCCTCAATCTCGGGTTCGCCTGCTACGTCAACACCGCCTGCCCGCGGCTCGCCTACGACGACCAGGTGCGGTTCCCGGTGCCGGTGCTCAGCCCCGAAGAGTTCGAGATCCTCTGCGGCGTCCGGCGGTTTGAAGACTACGCCATCGACGAGTACCTCTGTCCATGAACCTGCGGCACCTTGAGATGCGGCTTGAGCGCCTGGCCGGGTTTGCGCGGCCGAGCGCCCGGCTCGAACAGTACCAGACGCCTCCTGCCGTTGCAGCCCGCCTCCTCTTCCACGCATATATGCAGGGCGCGATCGAAGGCAGGGCGGTCTGCGACCTCGGGTGCGGCACCGGCATCCTCGCCTGCGGCGCCGCGCTGCTCGGGGCATCCTCGGTCGTCGGCATCGATATCGACCCGGGCGCCGTCGCCGCGGCGCGGAAGAACGCCGATGCCGTCGATGCACAGATAGGGTTCCTCGTCGGCGACGTCCGTGACGAGGGGTTCGACTGGAGCTCCCTCCGGTGCGACACCGTCGTCATGAACCCGCCCTTCGGGGCGCAGAAGGCGCATGCCGACCGGCCGTTCATCGACCGGAGCCTGCAGCTCGCGAGCGAGGTCTACGGCATCTTCAACGGCGGCTCCAGCCCGTTTGTAGCCGCCTATACGGAAGGCCGGGCCGCCGTCGAGGAGGTGATCGCCTGCTCCTTCCCGATGCGCCGCACCTTCGCGCACCACCGGAAGGACCGGGCAGATATTGCTGTTGAAGTCATACATTACCGCCGCATCTGATACCGTGACGTCGAATACAAAATCCGTCTGGGGGCTCTCGACCGCCCACCTGGTGACCGATATCTATTCACCCGTTCTTCCGGCGATCATGCCGCTGCTCATCGCCCAGGAGGGCTACACCTACTTCCTGGCAGGCCTGATCATCACGGTCTACAACCTGACCTCGTCGTTTATGCAGCCGGTCGTCGGCTGGGCGTACGACACCCGGGGGATCGCCGTCCACGTCAGCATCAGCGTCCTGATGAGCGCGGTCTTCATCTCGATCATCGGCGTCGTCACGGACTATACCCTGGTGCTCGTCTGTGCCGGGCTTGCGGCGCTCGGGCACGCCTTCTTCCACCCGAGCGCGCTCGGAACGGTCAGCAGACTGACGCAGGACGCAAGCAGGGGCAGGATCACCTCCTACTTCGTCGTCGGAGGGAATCTCGGGTTTGCCATCGGCCCGATCTGCGCCGGCGTGGTGGTGGGGTTCTTCGGCCTGCCCGGACTGGTCTTCCTCGCCGTCCCCGGCATCATCATGGCCGTTGTCCTCCGCACCGTCCTGCCCCCGCCGCCATCTCGGCCGCCGAAGGTCTCGGCGCTGAAAACCCCGGCGGGTGGAAAGGCATCGCTGCGGCCGGTGGCCGTCCTGGTCGCCGCCTCCGCGCTCCGGGCATGGGCGATATTCGCCTCGGTCGCCTACCTCCCGACGTTCCTCACGACCCGGGGGTTCGACCTCGTCACCGCGAACCTGCTGGTCTCGGGGATGCTCCTCGCCGGCGTGATCGGCCAGGTCGTCGGCGGGACGATCTCGGACCGTTACGGCCGCAAAGAGTACACACTTGTCGGCCTCGTTGCTGCAATCCCGCTCTTCTATCTCTTCCTCGCAACGGACGGCATCCTCTCGCTCGCGGTGCTGATGATCTTCGGCTTTACCCTCTGGTCGACCTTCTCGGTGACCGTCGCGATGGGGCACGAGCTGATGCCGCGGAGCGTCGGGCTGATCTCCGGGCTGATGCTCGGGCTCGCCGTCGGGGCGGGCGGCATGGGCGTCGCCGCGACAGGCTACATCGCCGATGCGTTTACCCTGAACGTCGGGCTCTTCACCATACCCCTGCCGGTGATTGCCGCCGTCCTGCTCTTCCTTGCCGTTCCCTACCCCTGGAAGATGCTCCGGCGCATCACCCGCCCGGCTCCCTGACTGCAAGAGCGTGAGCAGGCAGCCCGATCGAGCAAACTCATTAAGTACCAAAACGGCAGAAGGGTTGCTCAATGGTCACCCGGTTCCAGCGCTACGGGCAGATCGCCGACGTCCTGATCAAGTACGGGTTCGGGATCCTGGTCGAAGAGGTCTTCCCTGGTTCTGAACGGCTGCGTGCGTTTAAAAAACGGCAGAAAGTCGAGGAGCGGTCGGTGTACGAACGCATCCGGCTGGCCATCGAGGAGCTTGGGCCCACCTTCATCAAGTTCGGCCAGATTACAAGCACCCGGCGGGAGCTGCTGCCGCCCGAGCTGATCGAAGAACTGCAGAAACTGCAGGACCAGGTCGCCCCGCTGCCGTACAGCGATGTTCTGCCCGTGATCCGGGAGTACTGTCCGAACTTCGGTGAGTGCTTCGACCTCATCGAGGAGGAGCCATGCGCCGCGGCATCCCTCTCGCAGGTCCACCGCGCCGTCCTGAAGGACGGGTCGGTGGTCGCCCTCAAGGTGCAGCGGCCCGGGATCGTCGATCTCATCGAGATCGATCTTCTGATACTCCGGTCGCTCGCCGACAGGGTCGAGATGATGTACCCGGATCTGCGGGTCTACAACCCCAGCGGGATCGTCGATGAGTTTGCCCTGCAGATCCGCAGGGAGCTCGATTTCGTACAGGACGGGAAGAACGCAGAGAGGCTCGGGCGGAACATGCGGGACGTCCACGGTGTCCGCGTGCCGAAGATCTACTGGAACTACAGCGGCACCCGCATGCTGACGATGGAATACGTGGAAGGCGTGCGGATCGACGACGTCGATGCGCTCCGGAAGATGGGGCTGCTCCCGGGCGAGCTTGCAGAGCGGGGATTTTACGCCTACATCAAGCAGATATTCATCGACGGCTTCTTCCACGGAGACCCCCACCCGGGCAACCTGCTGGTGACCGACCGGGGCTCTATCGTCTTTCTGGATTTTGGGATCGTCGGGCTGCTGCGCCCCGAGAAGAAACGGCGGTTCATCGACCTCCTCCTTGCTATCGTCGAGACCGACGTCGACCGGGTCATCGATGCGTTCAAACATCTCGGTGTCTCAATCAAGCCCGAGGACCTCGAGAATGTCAAGGACGAGATCTACCTGGTGCTCGTCGACTACCGGGATATGCAGATCCAGCAGTTCGACTTCGGGATGGCGCTCATGGGCCTCACCGATACCCTTCGCCGCTACCGGATCCGCGTCCCGCCGACGCTGATGCTGATGCTGAAGGTGATCGTCATGGTGATGGACGTCGGCACGGCGCTGGACCCGACGTTCAACTTCGACCGGAAGATACGGCCATACATCACCGAGATCGTGGTACAGGAACGGTTTTCCCCAAAACGGGTGCTGGGCGCAGGGCACGCAATCGCCGAGGCCGTCGACAGCCTCGTCGCCCTCCCCCGCTCCATTGCCGACACGCTTCAGAACGTCTCCGAGGGATCGATAACCCTTGAGGTGGAGAAGAGCAACCTTGCCCAGATCGTGGATACCCTCGATCACGTCACCGACAAGGTCCTCATCGGCCTGATCGTCGCGGCGATCGTCGTCGGGTCGTCGCTCATCCTGCGGGTATCGGATGTGGTGCTCCCCGACTACATCACCTGGCTGGCCATCATGGGGTATGCCGTTGCGGTGGTCGTCGGGTTCTATGCAATCTACCACGCTATCGGGTACCGCTCGGACGGCGGGCGGTAATCACGGGACGCCGCGGCGATCTTTCACCACGGCGTGCCCGCAGAGGAGAGGGCCTTTTTCGGAGAAGAGCAGCAGGCGTCCCCTGTGGGGATCTCGGAAGCGCCCTGCTATCCGTTCTTTTTCCTGAAAAAGAGGTTGCAGTGGCACTTTCCTGTTTCTTTGATCTCTTCTTCGTGATAGACGCAGGGGCAGATGATGATGCGGTCTTTCTCAGCGTCGCCGCTCCGGAGACGACAGGGGCAGTACTGCTCCCCGAACCGCTCTTTGTTCCGGGAAAGCCCCCGGAGAACCGTGTTCAGCTGCTTTTCGTCGGGGTTGAGGATCCAGCCCCGCTCTTTTGCGTAATTCCGCGCCCAGGCACGCATCTCCTCGATCGATTCTTCCGTCATACTCTCTGCTCCGACGATGGGATCTCTCTATCCGTGCTGTTCGATATGGGTTATCATTGAGTTAAATATTCGTATACCTGCGTCCGACCCGAGCACCGTCTCCGACGCCCGCTCGGGGTGGGGCATCATGACCATCACGTTGCAGGCGCTGCCCCCGAGAATGCCGGTGATATTCTCCACCGAGCCGTTCGGGTTGCTCTCGGGCGTGACCTGCCCCTCTTCGTCGCAGAACCGGAACGCGACCCGCCCCTCCCGGTTCAGTGTCTCGACGACGCCCGGCGGCGCCACGTACCGCCCCTCCTTATGGGCGATGGGGATCTTGATGACGTCGCCTTTCCGGTACGCCGAGGTGAACGGCGAGGTGTCGTTCTCGACCCGCAGGTGCACGTGGCGGGAGATGAACTTCGGGTAGGCGTTGAGCGTGAACGTGCCCGGAACCAGGCCTGCTTCAGAGCCTATCTGTGCTCCGTTGCAGATCCCGAGGATGAGGCGCCCCTCTTTCGCGTGCCGGAGAATGTCCTGCATGACCGGTGTCCGTGCCGCGATCGCCCCTGCCCGGAGATAGTCTCCATAGGAGAACCCGCCCGGGAGGACGACCGCGTCGTACGGCTGCTGCAGTCCGTCCTTGTACCAGACGAGGTCGGTCTCGACGCCGCAGACCTCTGCGAGGACGTGGTGGGTATCCCGATCGCAGTTGCTCCCGCCGAACTGGACGACCGCGAACCTCATTCTGCGACCTCAACCGTATAGTGGTGGATGACGGGGTTTGCCAGCAGGCGTTCGCACATCTTCTCCGCTTCCGTGCGGGCGTCCTCCGGCGTCGGCGCATCCAGGGTAATCCGGAAGAGCCGTGCCGTGCGCAGGTGTTCGGTCTCGAAACCCAGGTTGGCGAGGGCGTGCCGGATGGCACGCGCCTCCGGGTCGAGCATTCCTTCTTTCAGTGCAATGGTGATTGTTACATCATACTTCATGGCAGTATTCCTCCCTGGAAAATCAGGTGATGATCCGCTGCGCCACCCGAGAGTACTCGGCGACGACATCCCCTTTGTCGAACCGGTATACATCCTTGTCCATCGACTGGCCGGTCTCTGCATCCCAGAGGCGCATCGAGTCCATGCTGATCTCGTCGCCGAGACAGATCTCGGCGTCCCCGCGGCCGAACTCGAGCTTGAAGTCGACGAGGGTGATGCCCCGCTCTGCAAGGTGCGCTCTGAGGATTTCGTTGATGGTGAGTGCCATCGCCTTGATCCGGTCGAGCTCTTCCCGCGTCGCCAGACCGAGTGCAAGGATCAGGTCGTCATTGAGCATGGGGTCGTGCCGGGTATCGTCTTTGTAGTCGATGACGATCACGGGCGGGTCGAGGGGCGCCCCCTCGGTGAAGGGATAGCGCCGGACGATCGAGCCTGCTGCGACGTTCCGGACGATGACCTCAATGGGTATCATCGCCAGTTCCTTCACCGCCATGGTGTCCGGGTCGATCATGCCGAGGAAGTGCGTCCTGATGCCGTTCTCTTCCAGCATCCGGAAGAAGAATGCCGAGACCTCGGCGTTGTATCTCCCCTTCATGGTGAGAACGTCTTTCTTCTCGCCGTCGAAGGCCGTAATGTCGTCCCGGAACCGTACGATGAGCGTCCCCGGTACGTCGGACCGGTAGATCGTTTTTGCCTTGCCCTGGTACAGAAAGTCACGCTGTTGCATGTCCTGATCTCTCCCTTATTTATTAGCCTTTATACTGAATGAGTCTATGCTTCATCTCCGCCGCCGGCGGTATGAAGCCTGTCCGCGAGCCGGCGCACCAGGGGTTCGAGCGTCGGCGATACCCACCCTTTCTCGATGAAGCGCTGATAAATGCAGAGCCGCTCGCGCAGCACGGCGTCGCCGACGAGGTTCTGCAGCTGCTCGATCTGGGGCCACGGATGCTCCGGGTTGACGTAGTCGATGGTGAGCGGTGAGATCCCGCCGAGGTCGTCGACGCCGCAGTCGATGAGGTAGGCGGCGTCGGCAAGGTTCGGCGGGATCTGCACCGCAACCTCCGGCGGGAGGATCTCCCGTGCGAGGCTGATCGCCCTGCAGAGGTCGTCGGTGCCGGGCACCGGTGCATGCTCCATCGCCGTCCCCTCTTTCGGGCAGAAGTTCTGGACGATGACCTCCTGGATATGGTCGTAGCGCCGGTGGAGGTCGCGGATGACCCGGAGCGACTCCTCACGGTCGTCCATCGTCTCGCCGATGCCGATCAGGATGCCGGTCGTGAACGGGATCCGCAGTTTTCCTGCGTTCTCCATCATCTCGATCCGCACCGCAGGATCTTTCCCGGGCGAGTGTGCGTGCGCCTCCACCTCTGCCGTGGTCTCGAGCATCAGCCCCATGCTGGCGTTCACCTCGCGCAGCCGCTCGAGCTCGGCATACGTGAGTATCCCGGCGTTGGTGTGCGGCAGGAGTCCGCGGTCGATGGCTGCACAGCAGAGATCGTAGCAGTAGTCCAGAATGTCGCCGTACCCGAGGGCGCTGAGCAGGCCCGGGAATCCCGGCACCCGTCCCGGACGCTCGCCGAAGGTGAAGAGCGCCTCCGTGACTCCGACCCTCGCGCCGCTGTCAAGGGTGCGGAGCACCTCGCCCGGGGGCAGGATGCACCCGTCCTGCGCCGGTGTTCTGAAACAGCAGTAGCTGCACCGGTTGAAGCAGACGGTTGTCAGGGGGAGGAAGACATTCTTTGAGAAGGTGATTTCCCGGCGGTGCATAGGTACTAATCTGCACCGGCCCTCTTCAACCTTCGGACAGGCGGGTCCGGAGAAACCCGTCCGGCGGTGTTCGCGGCGGGTATTTTCGCGATTTTGCTTTCGGCCGAAGGTTTGCCCCGCCCCGGCATGCCGGGGTAGTGCTCCAGCATATACCTGATACGTGATCGCAGAGAATCCGACCGAAATTACGCTATCCACCAACCCGCGTTCATGACAAAAAAATACCACGGGGAGAAGATTTCCAGTATCGGGATTTGGTGAAGCTCTCTTCCGGCTGTCATGCTTCCCTGACGAGATTGGTGCCTGATCAGGCCGGTTCCCGAAGTTCGGCCTTCTTTCTCACGCATGCCCGCATGCCGTGGACCGTGGCGGCTATCGCCATGGGGGTGGGGCCGACGGGGAGGGGTTTTCCCCTCCCCTGTCTCCCGCGAAGATCCCCAGACATCGTCAACCCCACCCGGCTTCCGGCCTCCTCCCCCGCCCCCAGGGGCGGGGGCAGTCATGGCGATACCCAGGGGAAAGCCGTGCCCCGGGGTGCAATCAATCGGGAACTCCCGGACGCGATCGCAACAACGGGAGTATCAGGTGTTTCGTAGGGCACTGCCCATGCCGCGGACCGTGGCGGTGCGATCCCGGGGCGGGGCGGACCGGGAAGGTGGCAGGGGAGCGGATTTCCGGCTGGTCTGCTTCGAGGGTAGCGATGGCTTTTTGTCGATCACTGGACAACCGGTTTTGAATGTATTTTCACGCCCTGATCCCCTTCAAGCCGGTCAACCCCAAGACCCGGCTATCCTGCGTCCTCGACCAGGAGGAGCGCGAAGCCTTCGCCCGGTGCATGCTCGACGACGTGATCGGCGCCGTGCTGAAGTCCGGGTGCAGCGCGACCCTCCTCTGCACGGACCCGTTCGAGCACGAGGACGCCCTCATCGCCGTGCGCAGAGAGCCGCTCAACGACGCCATCAACTGGGCGCTCCCCCAGTTCCACTGCCCGGCGCTGATCATCATGGCCGATATCCCGCTCGTCAGGGCAGGCGACATCCAGCGCCTCGTCTCGACCGCGAAGGACATGGCGATCGTGCCGGGGCGTGGCGGCGGGACGAACGCGATCTTTCTGAAAAAGCCGCGCTGTTTCCGTGCCGACTATTATGGGGCGAGTTTCCTCGATCATATGCGGATAGCCGAAGAGTGCGGGTTCTCGGTCGAGGTCATCGACTCGTACCGGATGTCGACCGATATGGACGAAAAAGAGGATCTGGTCGAGCTGCTGATCCACGGGCGGGGGAAGAGCAGGGAGTTTTTAGAGCGGCTCGGGTTCGCTCTTTCGATCGAGAAGGGACGGGTGGGCGTGAAGCGCCGTTCCCATGAAGAGACACTCTGAGGCGTCGATCGCGGCCACGCCCGAGTAATCTCCTATCGGGAGCCCCGACCCGCGGATGACCGCGCCGGGGACGCACTCGTCCGCCTCTCCCATCACGAGTTCCGCCGCCGATGCAAGGCAGTCGGCGACGGCCCTTTTTGTGACGTGCAGTTCCCTGCCGAAGAGATCGGTCCTGCCGCATTCGTCGATCGCCGACAGCAGCCCGGAGCACCCGATGGCAACCCCGCTCGACCCGAGGCGCATGGCGTGCGTCCTGCTGTCGGCGACGATGACGCCGACCTCGGCGGCGCAGCGCTCCCGGATCCCGGCGCGGATCCGCGCCGCGCTTGCGTCCGGGTCGACCGGGAGAAGAACGACGGAGCCCGGGGGGGCGTTCGAGGCGTCGACTCCTGCGTTGGGGAGGAGCGTCCCGTTCTTCAGGCAGAGCAGAAACCCGGGGATCCCGCCGACGACCCTGTCGCTCTCATCGAGGACGATCTGGACGAGGCGGGGGTCTATGCCGTACTCCGCGCCGAGCCGGTCGGCCTGCTCCGAAGGTTCCACGCTGCTGATGGCGACCACCCTCCCTTCTGCGGTGGCGAGGGGCGACTCCGCGACGACGATGATGTCGCCGTCCTGAAATCCGCCGTATTCGGTTTCGGCGCATGCTGCCGCGAGATGGGAGACGACATCGTCCCCGGGGTGCAGGAGATCGGTCTTCAACCCGAATACGCAGAATGCATTCCTGTTCATGCTTTCACCATTTCTTCATACACCTTCAGGAGGTCGGCGGTCTCCTGCACGTCGTGGCACCGGACGGCCGCCGCACCGCGTTCGATCAGCATCAGGGTGGCCGCGAGCGTTCCGGCGAGGCGGCCCTGCGCCGGGCGACCCAGCAGGTCGCCGATGAACGTCTTTCTGGAGATCGCCGCGAGGAGCGGGCGGTCGAGCGCCTGGAACTCGTCGAATCTCCGGCAGATCTCCCAGTCGTCCTCACTCGAGCGCTCGGGCGTCCACCTGCCGACGCCGGGGTCGAGGATGTAGTTCTCGATCCCGTAGCGCACGCAGCGTTCCTGCACCGCCCGGAGCGCCTGCAGCGTGGCATCGAAGCCGACGGCGTCGCCCGGCCGGGTGACGCTCGCCATCGCAACGACCGGCAGACCCGATTCGGCGGCCAGACGGGCAAAATCCGCGTCGGCGAGCCCGCGGATGTCGTTTATCCCGTGGATCTCGTGCCGAAGGCAGACCTCGAGCACCTCCGGGTGCACCGTGTCGACCGAGACGGGAAAGCCGGTCCCGTCCAGCTCCGTGAGTGCCGCATCGATCCGGGTGATCTCCTCGGCGACGCTCAGCGGCGGTGCGGCGGGAGCCGTGCTTCTGGCACCGATATCAAGCAGGTCGGCTCCCTGTTCGTGCATCCGGGCTGCCCGGTCATACACGTCCGGTGCGGCCGCATAGGAGCCGGAGTAAAAAGATTCGGGGCTGCAGTTGATGACACCCATCAGGCGGACGGGAGCGCCGCCGCCTATCCGGATCCCATCTATAACGCAGGGTCGCATGCTCTCAGCGTTGCAGCCAGGAACGTCTGCTCCATGAGTGTGGCGATCGTCATCGGGCCGACCCCGCCCGGCACCGGGGTGATGGCTCCCGCCTTCCCGGCAACGGCCGCAAAGTCTACGTCCCCACAGAGTTTCCCGTTCTCGTCGTAGTTGATCCCGACGTCGATGACCGTCGCACCTTCCCCGACCATATCGGGGCCGACGAACCGCGCCTTCCCGACCGCGCTGACGAGGATGTCTGCAGAACGCATCTCATCTGCAAGGTTCTGCGTTCTGCTGTGGCAGATCGTGACCGTCGCATCGGCGTTGAGCAGGAGCGCCGCCATAGGCCTGCCGACGTCGATGCTCCGCCCGACGACGACGGCGCGCTTCCCGGCCGTCTCGATGCCGTACTCGGCGAGGATCGTCATGATCCCCTTCGGCGTGCAGGGCGAGAAGACCGGCGTCCCGGCGAGCAGGCGGCCGAGACTGTACGGGTGAAACCCGTCGACATCCTTCCCGGGTGAGACCGCCTCGATGACGCGCGCCGTCTCGACCTGTCCGGGAAGCGGGAGCTGGACCAGGATGCCGTTGATATCGGGGTCGCGGTTCAGGCGGGCGACCGTCTCGAGCACCCGCTCGGTGGACGCGTCCTCGGGGAGTTCGATGCCGACGGAGCCGATGCCGACCCGTTCGCAGGCACGGTGCTTCATCCTGACGTAGAGCTGCGATCCCGGGTCTTCGCCGACGATGACGGTCGCGAGGCGGGGGTAGAGCCCCGACTCCTCGATCCGCTCCTTGAGTATCTCAAGTCTCTTTTCGGAGACCTTTTTGCCGTCCAGTATCATGCGATTTCGGGGTACAGGGGATACCTGCTCGCCATGGCGACGACTTCCTCTCTGACCTCGTCGATGGCCTTCTTGGAGTTCTTGTCGCGGGCGACGTCCTTGAGCACGCGGGCGATCCAGTCTCCGATCTGCTTCATCTCTTCTTCCTTCATGCCGCGGGAGGTCACGGCGGGCGTCCCGATCCGCAGGCCGCTCGTGACGAAGGGGCTGAGCTGCTCGCGGGGGATCGTGTTCTTGTTGACCGTGATGCCCGCCTCGCCGAGGGCGTTCTCGGCCGCAAGACCGGTCAGGTGCTCGCCGTTCGTGGAGATGCCCGTCAGGTCGAGGAGGATTAAGTGGTTGTCGGTTCCGCCGGAGACGATGTCGAGGCCTTCAGCGCTGAGCACCTCTGCCATGGTCTTCGCGTTCTTGATGACCTGTCCGCAGTAGTCCTTGAACGAGGGGTGCATCGCCTCTCTGAAGCAGACCGCCTTTGCGGCGATGACGTGCATCAGGGGGCCGCCCTGCATCCCCGGGAAGACCGATTTGTCGATGGCGGGCGCGTCCTCTTTGCTGCACATGATGGCGCCGCCGCGCGGCCCGCGGAGCGTCTTGTGCGTGGTGGTGGTGACGTAGTCGACGACGCCGACCGGGTTGTTGTGGTGGCCGGTGGCGCAGAGCCCTGCGATGTGGGCGATGTCGGCCATGCAGGAGGCACCGACGCCTTCGGCGATCTCCTGGAACGCCTTGAAGTCGATCTCGCGCGGGTAGGCGCTTGCACCGCAGACGATCATGGACGGTTTGACGATCCGCGCCATCTCTTCGAGTGCGGCGTAGTCGAGCGTCTCGCTCTCGGGGTCGACGCCGTACTGGAAGATCGAGTACCACTTGCCGCTGATGTTGACCGGTGAACCGTGCGAGAGATGCCCTCCCTGCGTGAGGCTCTGGCTCATGATCCTGTCCTTGTAGTTTAAGTACGCAAAATAGACCGCCTGGTTTGCCTGGCTTCCGGAGTGAGGCTGCACGTTGGCGTGTTCCGCCCCGAAGAGCTCGCACATCCGGTCGCGCGCCAGGTTCTCCACGACATCGTGGTACTCGCAGCCGCCGTAGTAGCGCTTTCCGGGATAGCCCTCGGCATATTTGTTGGTCATTATTGACCCCATTGCTTCGAGAACGTTTCTGCTGACGATGTTTTCGGAAGCAATGAGTTCCAATCCATTGAGCTGACGCAGGCGTTCGCTCTCAATGACGCCTGCGACTTCAGGATCGAATTGTGCCAGATGAGACATGTAAAAAAAGGTTGCCGTGAAGAGGTAATATTCTTTCTTCCGTCGAATGTAAATGAAATATTAATACGTAAGCACCATCAAGGTTAATTTTGAGGGAAATAATGGCACAAAAAGATGCGCGGATTCGGTTTCTGGAGCGGGAACTTGCAGACCGGGAAGCGGAAGTAGAAACATTAAAGGGGGCGGAAACTACGGAAATTTCACAGATTGATGATGAGCGGCTGCGCGACGTTGAGCGGAAAATCGCGGATATCGAAGCCCTGGTGAAGGGTTTGACCGGTGAAATGCTCGATCTCAAATCGATCGTCATGAAAATGCAGCGGCAGGCGGATGAGCGCGGAAAGGCTGCATTGCCGGCCGAGCCGCGGAAAGCGGAGATGCCGAAGGAGCCGGCTGCGGCAGAGCCCGAGCGGCCGGTGCTGAGCGCCCGGCGGCCTGTCCGCGAGGGTGCGGCGGCGAAGCAGGAGCCTCCGGCAGTCCGCGCAGCCCGCAGGGAGTCCGAGCGTCCGGCGCCGGAGGATGCCGACGATCTCGAGCTGATCATGCAGAACGACGGGACGCTCAAGCCCGAACGGCGGGGGGGTTCCGAGTACATCGTCGCGAGCACCCGGTACGACAACAAACCCATGAGCGGCGGGCGGAAGGGGTCGTCCGACAGCCTCGTCGTCGCCGATTCCGGGCAGCGGCGCCGGAAAGAAGCCGACAACATTATTCATGCAGAAGATGACGATACTATCGAGTTTGATTCGAAGCAGTAGGGAGCCTGATCCTTGTACATTACGCAGCTTGAGATCGACAACTTCAAGTCTTTCGGAAGAAAGACCAAAATTCCATTTTTTGAGGGTTTCACTGTCGTTTCAGGCCCGAACGGATCAGGGAAAAGCAACATCATCGATAGCGTTCTCTTCGTGCTTGCACTCTCCGGCGCCCGCGGGCTCCGGGCCGAGAAGCTGACCGATCTGATCAACGTCAACACCGGCAAGAACACGGCGGAGGTGACCGTCACCTTCTCTGACGGCACCGCGATACGCCGGCGGATCAAACGGACGGCGACCGGGTATTACAGTTACAACTACTTGAACAACCGGCTCTGCAAGCAGGGTGACGTCATCGAGTTTCTGGCGAAGTTCGGGATCAAGCCGGAGGGCTACAACGTCGTGATGCAGGGTGACATCACGCGCATCATGGAGATGAGCAATACCGAACGGCGCAAGATCATCGACGAGATCGCCGGTGTTGCCGAGTTCGATCATAAGCGCGAGCAGGCGCTCGGCGAGCTCGGCGTTGTCAGGGAGCGGATCGAGCGTGAGGAGATCATCCTTCACGAGCTCGCCACGCGGCTTGACGCACTGCAGCACGAGCGCGAACAGGCGCTCGAACACCAGCGGTGGCAGAACGAGATCGCACACCTCTCCCGCTGCCGCGGTGCCGCCCAGGTCCGGCAGAAGGAGCAGGAGATCGGAGCGCTGCAGGAGCTCATGCAGAACCAGCAGGCGGAGCAGACCCGGCTTGGCGCGGAGATCGCCGGCAAAAACGAAACGCTTGCCGAGATGCGCTGCCAGCTCGGCGACCTCGACCGCGAGATCAATGCCAGGAGCGGCACCGAGTTTCTGCGGATCGTCGGGCAGCTTGAGGAGGAGCGGAGCGGGATCAAGGTTGCCGAAAAAACGATCGAGCGCCTGAAGCGGGAGAAGGAGGAGAATCTGGAGTCCGTCAAGCGGGTCTACATGGACAGCAAGCGTGCCGAGTCCCGCGTGACCGAGACCGGCGAGCAGATCCGCACGATGAGCATCGACAGGGCGAACCTCGCGATGGAGCTTGCCACTGCGCGGGAGCAGATGTCCGGCGTCGAAGAGCGGATCCAGGCCGAGAGCAGAGAGGTCGAGGGCGTGAAAGACCAGCTCTTCGCCCTGATGAACGCCTCCGAGCAGCAGAAGGAGGTCCGGGCGAACCTTCTCCACGAGCAGGACCTGATCATCGAGAAGAGCCGGATGCGGACCTCGGAGCGAGAACGGCTGCAGTCCCGTCTTCGCCAGGTGGACGAGGAACTCGAGAGCAAGCACGCGCAGGTTGCCGAGTACTCCGCCTCGATGGTCGACTGCGAGGAGGAGAAACGGCGCCTCGAGCGTGATCTTGCCGAGGCGGAGGGGTCTCTCTTCGCGCGCCGCTCTGCCCTGGACCGGCTGAAGAAGGAGATCCGCTCTCATGAGCAGGATATCATGCGCTTTGAGGCGCAGCAGCAGGCGGGAGGAGACGCGGCCGGACGGGCGATGGAGCAGATCCTCGGGATGGACGGCGTCCACGGCACCGTCGCGCAGCTCGGACGGGCGCCGCCCGACTATGCGACGGCGCTGGATGTGGCGGCGAGCGGCAGGCTCCGCTACGTCATCGTCGACAGCGACGGCGTGGCCTCGGATGCGATCCGGTTCCTGAAGGAGAACCGGCTCGGCAGGGTCACGTTCCTGCCGCTGAACAAGCTCCGGCCGCCCATTCTCTCCCCGCTGGACGCGGACCCGGGCGTCGTCGGGTACGCGGTCGATCTGCTCGAGTACGACCCCGAGTTCGACCGGGCCTTCCGGGTGGTCTTCGGCACCACGGTCGTCGTGGATACGCTCGAGCGCGCCCGGCGGATGATGGGCCGCTACAAGATGGTGACCCTCGACGGCGAGGTCCTCGAGAAGGCGGGGGCGATGACCGGCGGATCGCAGCAGAAGAAGATGAAGGGTTTCGGGGTCGCGGTCGACGACGAGATTGCACGCCTGCGCGCCGCGCTGATCGGGCTCGAGGCCGAAGCGGCGGAGGTCGGCGCCGCGATCCAGCGTTCTTCGTCGGTCTCGGAGGAGATGCGCAGCAGACGCAGTGCGCTTGACGAGCAGCTCGCACGCTACCGGATGCTCACCGAGGAGTTCCGAAAACGCGTCGACGTTCTCGAAGGCGAGAAGCAGGAACTCGCATCGACGCTTGCGGAGATGGAGCAGGGGGCGAAGAGCGGAAGTGCGGAGCTTGCACGCCTCGAGAGCGATCTCGCTATGGCGAACGCCGAACTCTCCCGGCTCACCGGCGAGATCGATGCCCTCAAGGCCAAACTGGACGACACCGGCATCCCCGCGCTCACCGAGGAGTACGAGCGCTACCGCAGAGAGGTCGACGAGACCGAGAAGCGGCTCCGGAACAAGGAAGCGGATATCGCGGATGCCAAACGCGAGCGGCAGCACTTTGTCAACCGCCTCGAGGAGCTCGGGGCGGAGCGGGAACGGGTCGCCGGGAAGAACCGGGATATCGACGCCGAGATCACCGCTTTGTCCGGGCAGATCGAGGAGCACTGCCGGTCGATAGAGCACCTCGAGGCGAGGCAGGAGGAGTTCTCGCAGGAACTCGCGGACCTCCGGCGTGAGCGCGAGGAATCCGTCGCCCGGATCCAGGATGTGGAGAAGCGGATCATCGAGCTTGAGGGGGCGGTTGAGCGGACCAGGATGCAGATGGAGGCTCTCTGCGACCGGGAACGCTCGCAGCTTGAGGAGCTTGCCCTCCTGCGCGAGCAGGCCGGTGACCTGCAGACCGATCTGACGCTCGCTGAGATCGATGCCGGCATCGATGCGGCCGAGCGCGCCGTCCGCAAGATCGGCGCGGTGAACATGCTGGCGATCGAGGAGTGTGACCGGGTGCTGCAGCGGCTGGAGGAGCGGACCGAGAAGAAAGACGTCCTCTCCCGTGAACGGACGATGCTTCTCGAGCGGATCGAGAAGTTTGAGAAGTTGAAGTACGACGCATTCATGACCGCGTTTTCGTTCATCGATGCAAATTTCCGGGAGATCTTCGCGCGGCTCACCGACGGGAGCGGGCACCTGATCCTCGAGAACGAGGACGATCCGTTCGCCGGCGGCATGACGTTCGCGGTGCAGCCGCGGGACAAGAAGGTGCACCTCCTCTCCTCGCTCTCCGGCGGGGAGAAGTCGCTGACGACGCTTGCGTTCATCTTCTCGATCCAGAAGTACATGCCGGCGCCGTTCTACGCGCTCGACGAGGTCGATATGTTCCTGGACGGGAACAACGTGGAGCGGATCGCCGATATGATCAAGGAGCTCTCGTCGCGCGCACAGTCGATGATCGTCTCGCTGCGTAAGCCGATGATCGAGCGCGCCGACCGGATCATCGGTGTGACCATCCGGCCCGACAAGAGCACCTACGTGACCGGTGTGAAGAATAATGGATGAGGAGCCGATCGAGATCCTAGTCGGCATGGCCGAACGGGGGGAGGTTGATCCCTGGAATATCGACATCGTCGACCTGACCGACCGGTTCCTCGCCGAACTCGAGCACCGCAAGGAGCTCGATCTCCGCATCTCGGGGCGGACGCTCTTTTACGCGGCGACGCTGCTGCGGATGAAGTCGGAGTATCTGGAGACGATCGACGATGAGCCGGATGAGGACGACCTGCTCGGCGACGACGATGCCCTCTTCGTCGATCTTGAGTGCGATTTCGATCCTGTCCACGCCGCCGAACCGATGGAGCGGCTCGAACGGGAGATCCAGCGGCGCCTGGGCAGGAAGAGCGTGCGGAGCCGTCCGCCGGTGACGCTCTACGAGCTGATCAAGCAGCTGAAGACGGCGGAGCGGGAGCAGCAGCGCCGGCAGCGGCGACGGAGTGCCGCAGTCAGGGACACGGACCTGCACCTGAACGCGGAGGATGTTGTCGGGCTTGCCCATGATGAGGGGTATCAGCGCGCCGTGTCGACGGTGCTTGAAGGCTACCTGCGCACGGCGGGCAGCGGCGCGCCCACGACGCTCGGCGAACTCTCCTCGCAGATGGGGTGGGCTGCGCGTGACGTCTACATCCCCCTGCTCTTTCTGATGCTCGAGGGGAAGATTGCGCTCTGGCAGGACGAGTTCTTTGGTGAGATATTCGTCGGCGACGAGGCTCCGCCGTGCGGCGAGGCATGATGCGGCACCGCTCGCCGGGCGTCTCGCCGGGGGCGGTCGGTCGGTCTTCGTGCGTTCTGTGGCTCCGTTTTTTCCGGCATGATCTGTCGGGGGTTCTCTGTTTCTCAGCATTTTTTCGGGTATCCGGGTGGGAGGATCTGCGCGCATGCCTGTGGTGGTGATCCGGCTGATGCGTTCTCCTCTCTGATCCCGGGGGTTTTCGGTCAAGAATGGTGGTATTCACCCCCGGAGCGCTCGCCACCGGGCTCAAAGTATATATACTCGCGACGACCACCTGATATGGTCGAATGGGGAGCGGTTTACGACGATTCTGCCCGGCCTGGGCGCGGTCGTCCGTCGCTTCACACCGTTATGAGGGTTCGAGCGGATTCGCTCGGATCTGATGTTTAGGGGAAACTTATATATTGCAGCGGCGACAACATTGTAAGGCTGTGTTGATGTGGTGCCGAACCGTGCAGCCCTCCGGGGTGGTCTGGTCGTGGCGCCGTCAACTGCAATGAGGGTCCGAGCAATCTCGCTCGGATCTGATGCGGGAAGACAATGTTTATATCTGGCAAAGAACAAACATTGTTTCCTTCAAAATGAACTATAATGGTTGTTCCGCCGTGAAACCGCGGCGGGAAGCCTTCGGTTGCCTGCATGGGTGTTCGGTGCGCCGCATCGGATCTCATGCGGGAAAACAAGGCTTAAATACCATCAAATACAAATATAGTTTCCTCGTGATGGAGAACCAACATGACCGCGGTTTATGCGGGTTGGTTCTGACGTTGGCATTGGCAATGCGGAAATCTGTTTAGTAACCGCTAATTCCACCCAAGTTTAAGCAAGTGTGCATTACTTCCAAATTCTGGTTGATCCTGCCA
>NZ_VCYH01000009.1 GCF_030464345.1 Methanoculleus frigidifontis
TGCCGGATGTTCAGGATCATCCCTCGTTCATCTCAGCCGATGCTGCTTACGATGCACGGGAGATCCGCCAGTACAACCGGAAGAGACGCATAAAAAGCAATATTCCGGTCAACAGGAGATCCCGGACGCACCCGAAGCGAGGAAGGCCATACGGGTTCGATCCGGAACTCTACAAAAAGCGCAGTGCCATCGAACGATTCTTCAGCTGGATCGAGGCGTTCAAGAAGACTACTCCCCGGTTTGAGCGCTATGAGCACTCATTCCTCGGGCTAATCCGCCCGGTATGTGCCATGATGATCTGGAGAATATTGGGATGAGCTCATGAAGTAGTCGAACCGAAAATCGCGCACATCAATGGTTTGTGGACCCTGTTTCACCGGTGAGAAGTGGATCCAGAGCAGAGCGATCCAGATATTCTTGAGGAGGAAGGAAATAATGGCATAGAGATACCGGATCACGGGGTTCCTTGTGCTCGTTCGAGGTTTCACCTGATTTCGCATCCGGTGGGACGATTCGATCGAGAACCGGGAGCGATAGGTCTGATGGATGCGGAGCGGATGCCACGCAAAGCCACCGGTGATGTAGCCCAGATTTTCAACCCCATGGTTTCCTCGTTTACCCTTAGCGTACTTCACGGCAACGGCGATGGTCAGGACAGGCGTTGGTTTACCTCTCATCCGATACTCAGTGTACCGGGACTGCGTCCCCTTGAGCAGTTCTTTCATCCGTTTACCGTGTTTCCTGACCGGAATGATGAAGGGTACCTGCATCCGGGTCAGAAACCCGATAACTTTCCGGGTGTAGAACTCCCGATCAAGGCAGAGAGCTTCGATAGTGAGGCCGAGTTCGGCAATCCGGTCAAGGCAGCTGGTGTAACCGGCGGGATAAAAATGCTCAATAGTGACGGAATAATAGTGCTCACTTCCTCTGCATAATTCTTCGTTTCCGATCCCGTCTTGCCTTAGACCTGCGGGATGACACTCTGCCGCCGGCGTTCCTTGAGGCGATAACTATCGCCTTTAATGTTCAGCGGTCGAGTAGGGAGAAGGTGTTACCACCTTCCCCCCTTCCAAGAACGCACCGTGCGGTTTTCACCGCAGTACGCTCATGCATTCCACTACCCGGTTCTCGGGCGGCAGCGCGAAGTAAGAGAGGCTGGTTTGTACCCAAGGCGTCTGCCTCTTCATGCGTTCCCTTCTGTTGAGGAAATAGTTTCTCTCGAGGTAGGGATTTGCAGTCAGTCTAGGGATAGTGTGCCTCCGGATGGTTGCGTCTTCGAACAAGAGGAGGGTGTTCTCCTTTGTCTGGAATATCCAGTTTCTGTTCCCTTCCGAGTGCCAGTATCTACGGGCAATCCACTTGTGCCCTTTGGTGGGGTGTCGGTGTTTGCCCCACTTCCAGGTAACTGTCCATACATAGTGGTCAAGGTACCCAAATGTCCCTTTGGCCGCATTGTGGCGATGGTAATTTGACCAGCCCCGGATAACCGGGTTCAAGGCCATGATCAGGCGGTCTTGTGTCCAGGCTCGTGCCTTTTTGACGATCGCCTTGATCTTTTCCGAGATTGCCTTGACTGACTTCCGGGATGGCTTTACCAGGAGCGCTCCGTTATATTTCCGGAAGTTGTATCCAAGAAAGTCGAAACCGTCGTCAATATGGGTAATCACCGTTTTCTCCGCGGACAGTTCAAGCCCTCGTTCTGCGAGAAACTCCCGGATGATGTCACGAGCCTCTTCCGCTCTCTCCTTCGTCGGAGCGATGACCAGAAAGTCATCTGCGTAACGGACGAAGTGCACGTTCACCTTCGGGAATCGTGCGGTGAGAATCTTCTCCATCCCGTCCAGCGTCATGTTGGCGAGGAGGGGTGAAATTATCCCGCCTTGGGGCGTTCCTTTGTCCGTCGGGTAGAGCACCGTATCAAAAACGAACCCGGCTTTCAGGAACTGGGCCAGCACCGACCTGTCCATCGGGATGTTCTCCCTGAGCCAGTCGTGGGCGATGGTGTCGAAACACCCTTTGATGTCGCCTTCCAGAATCCACGGATTCGAGCCTTTCCTCATGAGACACGTGAATGCGTAGCGAGACGCATCCTGCGCACATCGGAAGAGCCGGAACCCAAATGAACGGGGATCTGCGGTTGTCTCTGCTATCGGCTGGAGCGCCAGTGCGTAGAGTGCCTGCATCGCCCGGTCGTACATGGTCGGGATGGAGATGGGGCGTTTCGTATCCTTCCCGGGCTTCGGGATGTAGACCCGGCGGAGAGGTTGCGCACGATACTGTCGGTCGGTGAGACTCATAACCGCCTGCATCTTGGCGGATGCAGTTGTCCAGAGGTCGCCGTCAACACCCGGGGTATGTCTCCCCTTGTTCTGCGTGACTATTCGCACTGCAAGCAATTTTGCCGAGTGCGAATGGGTCAGCAGGTAATTGAGTCGCTTTACCAGATTCCATTTTCCTTCTTGCGTTGCCTTTGCAATCCGGGTCTGTAGCCTGTTGACAGCGGAGCTCACGTTGTCCCAGTCAATGGCGTTCCATTGCCGGGCGAGTTCCTTGTCAGTATGCTTCTCGCCGTTCGGCGTCGTTGAATGACATACTTTCACGGGTATACCTCCCTTCTTTGCTGTGAAACACCTGTCCCACGTCTGCACCCTTTCAGGTCGAGGCAACGGCCTCTGTCCTGCCCGTTACAGGCAGGCATTCGCTTCTTGGGACATCCTGTTCCGTCTCCACCGTTTGTCGGCCTCACGGCCTCCATACCTCTTCCGAGGGGTGGATACGGGTTTCCAAGTTCCGTATCGAGGATACTCAATGACGCTGTAGGAGCCATCTATGAACCGGGAATCATTGAGTCTGCCTGTCGTCCTGTGGGGCGACCCAGTAACGACCTGATTCCGTACCGTTTTGGTCCGGGCGTGGTAACCACCCTGGTTTCGCCCGTTGGAGATTACGATCCTTTGGCGATGATTCAGCGTTTGCTTCTCCGTGACATTCTTTTCCTAGCAGATTGAACAGATCAGGGTTTTGTTCTTCTCCACATTGTCTCATGGGCTTCACACCTCCCTGTTACCAAGAACGCATGCCATGATAGGAACATCCCAGACAGAATGGATGGCGGATTTATCCGCAATCCCCGATATAGCTTCTTGTCGCACCGCCCCATTCCCCAAACGACTTGTTTGACGTGAATATCGTCGATGATTTCTCATACCGCCGGGAGATCAGCTGAAAGAAACAGTGAGCACCTTCACTATTGAAGGGCAAATACCCCATTTCGTCGATGATCAGCAAATGAAACTTGGTGAGGGCTTTGATCCGCTCCTCGAGTTTATTCTCCCGGTTTGCTTTCATCAGCCGTTCGATCAGGTTCGAGGCATTCGCATACGACACCCTGAATCCCTGCTTCACCGCCTCGTGGCCGAGAGCAAGAGCGAGATGCGTCTTCCCGACTCCCGGTGGCCCTAAGAAGACAACATTCTCAGCGTGATGGACAAACCGAAGCGAGGCGAGATCCCGGATCACCGCCGGATCCAGCGACGGCTGGAAGCTGATGTCGAACCTAAACTCCGCATGATTTAGGGCATATACTTCCTTCTCTGCTCTCCTTTTCGACATTTCCTGATGCAGAAGGAAAGATCTATATGCTCATAATCCCTAATATTATATCATATGGGTGAGTGGGTTCGGGCATGGCTGGAGGAGCAGCGGCGGCAGGGGGAGAAGTGCCTTGAGATCAAGGAGATCCAGGGCAAACCCTACGTCTACCGGTCGACGAGCGTTTACGACAAGACAACCAAATCGCCGAAGAAGGTCAGCACGTACCTCGGCAGGCTCACGAAAGACCAGGGTCTCATCGCCAAAGGAAAAAGAGGACAGAGCATCCCGATGCCTCCCCGCAGCGTTCGTGAATACGGGAATGCCGCTCTGATGGCCGAGGAGTTCGGGGAGGTGCTCCCGGTTCTCCGGGAAGCGTTCCCAACCTGCTGGCAGGAGATCGTCGCTCTCACCTTCACCCGGATCGCCGGGTATACCCCGCTCTCCCGGGTAGAGGATGCCTGGGAGAAACTCGACAACACCCTTGCCCTCTCCGCGGACTGCGACCCCCGCACCCTCGCCCGTGTTCTCATCGAAGTCGGCGGCGACCGCACCGCCCAGCAGGCAGTATTCCGGCATCTCTCCTCGCAGGCGCAGCAGCTCGTCTACGACCTTTCGTTCATCTTCTCTCACTCCGATACCGTCAACCTCGCCGAGTTCGGCTACAACGCCGAAGGCGTCTGGTTGCCGCAGGTCAACATCGCACTCTTCAGCGCGACGGACACCGGCCTCCCTGTGATGATCCGTGCCCTGCCGGGCTCGGTCAGGGATGTCGCCACCCTCGTCGGATCCCTCGCCGAGATCGATACCGCCAGGACGACCCTCGTCCTCGACCGGGGTTTCGTCTCGGAGAAAAACGAACAGATCCTGACCGAGGCAAAGATCCCGTTCGTCCTCCCCCAGCGGCGCAACAGTGTCCGGTATGCAACGCGGATCCATCTCACCGACCACTTCTTCTACCACAAACGGCTCATTCATGCCGGAAAACGCGAGGTTGATGGTTTGACACTCTACCTCTACGAAGATGCCGATCTCGCGGTGGAAGAGCAGAAGACCCTCTACCGCCTGCTGGAAGGAGGGGAGATCGATCGGGAGACGTTGAACCAGCGGCTGAAGCGTGCCGGCAGGATCCTGATCCTCTCCTCGATCACGGCACCGCCGCAGGAGATCTATGAACTGTATAAGTCCCGAAATATGGTCGAGAACCATTTCGCCGCGTTCAAGAGCCTGATCCAAGCAGACAAACTCTATCTCCGGGATGCCACGGCAGTCTTCGGCCATGTCTTCATTGGATTCCTCTGTCTCTATCTCTACTGCCGGATCCTGAACCGGATCAAACAGGCAGGACTGTCAGCCCACCTCTCGCCACAGGGACTGCTCCTGAAACTCTCAAAGGTGTATGCAGTGGTCTACGAGGAGGAGAGACGGATGACCGAGGTGCCAAAACAGGTGCGGGGAATCGCCGAGAAGCTCAACCTCGGCATATTCCCTAATAGGTGAGGAGTTTGGGGTCGAAATCCTCGAGCCGCTTCCCCATCGGAATCCAGCCAATCGCATCCGGAACTCACGGGCACGGTCTTCCTTGCTCTTCACCTCTTGATCCAGCAGGTGGTCGAGGACCTCCAGCGTCGATCGTTCCTCTTCCGCCGCAATCTCAAGATAGTTATCGAGATATTCGTCGATGGTGGTCAGTTTCAACCGTTTCAGGTTATCATGCACCCGTTCATAGACCAGAGCGTTCATAGGTGCACCTCATCAGCGAACGCATCATAGACCGCAAGCGATCGGTGTTCCACATCCGGTGTAACCATCGCAAAGAGCGGTCGTGAGGTCTTCCTCTGCTGAGCATTGCATCGCATGGCCTCCGCCAGAAGACCGGCAAAGTGCTCTTTCTCCCGGATGACCCGGCCATGCCCGGGGACAACGGTATGCGTACAGATGATGTCGGTACCAATCCGGACGTTCATCAGGCTGCCCTGGAGTTCCAGGACAGCCTCCCGTCCGGCATAGTGATAGGGCACCGAATACCGGTTACCGAGATAGGAGATATACGCTTCCCGTGAGATCTTCCGGCGTTCCTCTCGTCGGAGCTGGTAGGGAGGAATGTTCGTCAGAGATTTCAGTTCTCCTGCTGCAGCCGTTCAAACGGGATCTCGTGGGTGATGCCGTGCGGTTCGGCATTCACCCGGTCGCACCACCGGCGGAGCTGCAGGTTCATGTCGGCCAGCGACGTGAACGCGCTGCCCAAGAGAAAGTCACGCTTCATAAATCCGATGGAGTTCTCGACTTTCCCCTTGGTCTGGGGGCAGTAGGGTCTGCATACCCGCGGAATGAACCCGAGATGGGTGAAGAAGTCCTCGAACTTCGGATTTCACTGGTGGTCGCCAGCGCGGATGGCCCGCTTGAGGATCACCGTTTTGATGTTGTCATAGAGGAGCTCCTCGGTATACCCGCCGAAGTAGTCGAATGCATGGAGATGGCACTGAATGAGGGTGTAGACGTCGGTGGAAAGGGTGAAGACCATGAAGCGCATCCGGGAATATCCGAGGATGATGCTGAAGCAGTACACGGTCTTCTGGTGTCCGTCGACGTCCAGATACCCGCATTCCCCCCAGTCGACCTGTGCCTGGACGCCGGGTTTCGTTTCAAACCGGATGACGGCTGAAGTGCCTTCGGGAGGGCGGATCGACCGGATATAGTCTTTGACGGTTGTATACTTCCCGGTATAGCCCAGTTCCCGAATCTCCCGGTAGATCCGGGTTGCAGTGAAGGGATGCTTGTGGATACGCAGACGAATGTGCTCCTTGAAAGGATCCAGAATGCTCTCTCGGTTTCTCCGCGGAGTCGAGGTGGGCACTGTCGGGACGGCAAGATACTTGCGTATCGTATTCCGGTGGTATCCGGTCTGTTGTGCAATCTGGCTGATTTTCAGCCCTTGGTGGTAGAGATCGCGAATCATGTAGAAATTCTCCGTGGTTAGCATTGCCACAACCTTCAAGCGAGTGCTTGTAGGTCGGCAGGTGTACACTTTATCCCGCCATAATTGCACAAAATTAAACCGCTGTTCACATCGACACCGTGCTTTCCTCGTTTGCCCTTCGCATACTTGACTGCGATCGCGATCGTCAGGAGCAGCGGTGGTTTGGCTTTCATCCGGTACTCGGCGTACCGGGACTCTGTCCTCCGGAGTAGTTCTTTCATCCGCTTGCCGTGTTTCCTGACCGGGACGATGAACGGCACCTGCAGCCTGGTCAGAAATCCGAAGACCTTCCGGGTGTAGAACTCCCGGTCAAGGCAGAGTGCCTTGATCTCAAGACCGAGCTCGGCGATCCGGTCGAGGCAGCGGGCGATATACCTGACCTTGGAGATTTCCTGACGCACCGGGTACACCGCCAGCGTCATCTGCCGATCTTTCGTGGTCACGTAGAGGGTAACGTAGGAATAGAACTCGTTCGTTGACTTTTTGCGCTTGCTTCTAATGACATACGATTCGTTCTCATCGGTAGTCTCCCCGTAGTACGGATCGTTCGTGTAGTCGATGGCGAACTGATACGCGTTCCCGGGCTTCAGGACGTGGTGAACAAAATGGGCGAGGATAACGGCATTCTCCTGCTCCAACATCCCGACCAGCGCCTGGAACAGGTCGGACCGGGTGAACCGCCCCTGAATCGGGATGGTCAAGTGCTGATCCAGTGCTGCGACAACATGAGCACAACATTCTTTGGGTTTCAGGTGGCTATTTTTCTGCAGGTAATCTTCTTCCTTTGGGCAAAAGGCATGAGGAAACGCCTGCAACCTATAAAGATCTTTCGTTTTTGTGACGGTTTGCGGTAGGAGAGGACTATTTGCGGGTTCTAAAATTAGCTAAATACTGAGACCAAACTCGCCTACTTCGCTGTTAGCCGCCCCACATCGGGGTTATGAAGTGCTTGAGCCGTATGCAGGGAAACTCGCACGTACGGCTCTGAGAAGACGGGGCAGAGGTAACTCCACCCTGTTATTCGACTTATGATTTTAGTCGCAAAATTTTAAACTTTAAAAAAGCCCAAAATCCACTCACTCTTACTATTAGTTCGTTTATATCATCTGTATCATTGACGCTGAGCCTCTTCAATCTAAATGGATCAGTATTGTATGTATTAAATCCAAACTCAGTTGTGAGACCAAACTCATATCCTGCATCCATGCATAATTGAATGTCTCTATCAGAATAGTTGCCGTTGGGATATGCGATTGCATTGATATCTAAATTATAATCCCTCTCAAGCATTTGTTTTGAGATAAATATTTCGTTCCATGCCTCACTATCATCACACTTTGTTAAACAAGGATGGAATATTGTATGTGATTGGAAGTTAACAAACGGTAACATTTCGATAATTTGGTTCTTTGACAAAGCTTGTGGGGATAGATATGTTTTCTCTTGTTCAAATCCAATTTCTTTTAATATTCGGAGCCTTTCGCTATTTTGCGTATTTTTCAACATTCTACCATTATAAAATGGGTGCTTTTCTTTAAACCAAAAGTGTCTATTAGTATTAATTATCCCAGAACATAGGTATATAGTTACTGGAATATGAAATTTTTTAATGATGGGAAGTAATTTATAATTACCTCTGTGTCCGTCATCAAACGTGATTATCAATGCTTTTTTTGGCGGGTTTTTCTTTTCTCTATGCAAATATAAAAAATCATTTAGGGAAATAATGTTATAAATACTCATTAATTTTCCAAATATTTTCTCTGCTGTATCGGGGTTAATGTCGTGAAAATATAGTATCGTTACTTTGTTCCTTTGAATTATTTCCCTAAATATAAAGGGTATTCCAGAGTATCTAATACATCCATATATCAATTTTTCAAAATAATTTCCTACCATATTCCACCAAATGTTTAATCTGCAAAGAATCTTATTCTTAACTTACCTTTCATCGACCCTATACTTAAAATAAACATAATAAAGATTTTATATCTAACCTCTGTGAACTGTAGGATCAAAACAAGTGAAAGCCATATAAATCACTATTGTCGTACATCTTATGTCGCTTTTCTAAATCTTGAAGCACCTCTGCCCCAAGGATAGTGCTAATACTTATACTTTTATTATAACCCTCTATATTTGTTTGTATTGTTACAGGTCTATCGAAATAGTCCTCTCTCCAGAGAAATATGCTCGATTCATGTGTGTTTAAGTCCTTCCTCGAAGAGAACGAAGTCACTTGGATTCCAAGGTATGAACCATGATTCCCACCGTATCTGTCATCGGAGACCATTTTATCCGCATATTTTGCTAATGTTATCCCGCCCTGTTGCTCTGGAATAGTATATGATGATATTGAAGGCGTCCACTCTTTTAACCAGAGGGGACTATCTATATTCGAAACGGAGCTAAAAGACATAAAAAATGCTAAGCTGCTAATTATAAAAAATAAGAATATTTTTGAGTAAACAGGTCTCGATAATCTATACGATGTTTTTATGACAGCATATGCTGTCATTAGGGATAAAAAAAAATAAATAAATGCAAACCATCGTAGAGGCATAATATTTCGTATACCAAGCAGAGGAAAAAGAAAGGTGAAACCTAAAAGGATTGCTGCACCTAGTACCATTGAGAATTTTACAGTACTACGCTGAGAGGAAGATAGCCAGAACAAACATCCGATAATCGCAAAGAAAATGACAAGGGTCAGGCCCATAACGTCGGCAACCTGTTCTAGAAAAGGAGGGAGAGCCAAAGTGTTAACGTACTCCCCAGTTGAAGTCTCAACTGTTGCAGCTTCGGGTCTGTTTAGAAAACCTGCTTTGTTTACAATAGCATCTTCGAGTGTCTGGAGTATCACTTCAAAAAAAGATCTTTCTCCTTTCATACCATATATTGCAACAAACCAATGTTGAAGCAATTCGATCACAAATATAATGGGGATTAAGGCAATGGGTAAAACTGTTTTTATATCGAATACTTTTCTATATATTAATACCCCTGATACAACGGCACATAATGTTAATAGTGCTACAAATGATGAGTGTGCATGACTGAGAATTAACACAGGGATAAACACAAACACAAGGATGAGCCATTTGATCCGCTCCCTTTGTTTGGCAATTATAATAAGTTTGAATACTAAATAAACGAAAAAAAAGAAAAGACAGAGCCCGAAACTGACGGTTCCCGGGGATACTCCATAACGTATCTGAAAATCAGAAATATTTACAATCAGCATGGCCAGAAGTCCAACCTTCTCATCGAATAAGCTTCTTCCCAAAAGAAATACACATATTGATGATGCGACTAGAGGAATAATTATTCCAAAACCTGTTGCATCTCGAATAGGAACATCCATCACGATCTGGTTGACTGCAGTATGAATATGCATCAACGGATAAAAGGATTCTTTCCCGTATAGAACACTGATATCGCCAATTTGAGAAAGTAATCGATTCATTTCCATATGCACCCAGTAATCAACGCCACTCCCGCCGGTGAAGTAATGGATTGAAAGTATCTGATTAAAAGAGATGAGAAGTATCTTGAGTAACTGTCTGACTAATTCAGTTCTACATTCTATACTAATTATTGAGAGAGCAAGTAAGCCTGCACAGAATGTAATTAGAGCAAAATAGAGAACTGGGCGTTCAGTAGAGTTGTGGAGTATCAATAAACTCAGTGAAAATGCAGCGAAGAAGCCAATGTCATAGAAAACTTTCATCGGTCTCGAGGTATAAGTAACTATAGTTTTTTCTTTTTTGTTCTTTATACAGAGATACGTTAAAGATGCAAGAAAAAGTGCAAATCCCAGTGTGAGTAGATGTATTGTTGGGGAAATAAAATATAATGAGGTAATAAAAAGACCTAAAGGTAGTCCCACTATTGCAATTATGAAATCCGTCCTTTTTATTATGGTATCGTAATAGTTTTTCAGCACACTGGAGCCCATCCTATGGTTAATGCCCTGTTATCCAAGCTGTTTGTCCGAATTATTTAAGTGGGCGAATATTTTCTTATTCACTTTGGGGGGGTTGGTAATTCCTCAGAAGTAATTTCTTACTAGTCGAGAAAAAATATGTCCATACAAAGTTATATTTTATCTTTATTAAACTTATTTTTTAATATTCTTCAAAATTTTCAGAGATAATACAAAATTGCCCTTATTATATTTGGTCTTAATATTTTACTCTTTGTTAGTAGTACTTAACTAAAATTCCTTAGATAATTGCGAATAACCCTCTCTCTTCCTCCCCTCCTCTCGCCTCCTGCCCTCACCGATGAGCCTTCTCCTTTCTGAACGCTTGGATTTCCAGGATTCTTCGGCTCTGTTGAATCCCTCAACAATCAAAACAACTACAACTGCTGGAGGTGCCTTGGTAAGGTTGTGGAGAATGAGTTTGATCTTGATCTCCTTGACCTGATACCGGTATTTCCGTGCCTTCAGATCCCCGCCGAATCTTCTTTTGAGGACTGAAAATGCCGTTTCGACTTTGTTTCGTTCACGGTAGCGGTTTGTATCGAAGGCGGCGAACATCTCCTGCCGATACTTTCCTGACTGGATCTTCCCCTGCCACGTTCGGACGGGTATCACCGAATCCGCCCCGATCTCTTCCCGGACCCGACAGTGGAGATCTTCAGAATCATAGCCCTTATCCATGACGTAGCATTCGGTTCTTCGGGTCTGTCCGATCAGTGACTTCGCATGGATGATGTCATGTACCGGCTTCTGTGAGATCTTCCCGACCAGGATCACCTGTTTGCGGGTATCCACAGCAATCGAGGTCTTCAGGAACGTCTTGCGCATCTTCCCTGTCCGCCAGGAGTAGTACTGACTGGCGTACGAGCTGGTGAATCCCGAGGAATCGATGGCGGTTATCGGAATACTTTCGCCCCGGGAATAAAACAGCGTAAGGGTTTGTTTCAGGATTCTCGTGAATACGAGGGAGGACATCCGTGCCATGAACTTGTGGAGCGTGGAGTAGTGCGGAACCTGATCCAGCTGAAGCAGTGCTTTGATCCTGTCCATCAGATCGAAGAGAGCAACGGTATCACGGTAGTCCGTATCAAGGATCGCCCGGAAGAGAAGGATCGCTAGCAGTTGATGCTGGGTATACGTTCTCCGGGAGTATTTGCAAGAGTAGAGGGGAATTCGGGAAGAACGGACGGCCTGAAGGCAGGCTTCAATAAGGTTGATATATCTGTTCGTCGACACTATCTCTGCTCCTTGTGCTTGATTTGGTCATTAACACAAGGAGCAACGATTTTATAGATCTTTCCCCTCCGGGCAGGAATGGCCTACCTCAGGGTTTCAACAGAGCCGATTAATCAGGACTTATATTTGTCGTTTTTTTGTTTATGCTTGTATTTGCGGGTATGAAAGTCATCCACCAAGGAATTGTAGAGCCGATGGAGTTTGGCAAGGGAAGGCTCTTCCTTTGAAAAGAACCCGAAGATCAGGGTCAGAAGAAATTCTACTGGGAATATCTCCCTCGATCGCCGAATAAATCCGCACGTGACTGCCGCACAAGCAATCTCCTCACAGGAGAGAGATGCTGCCAACTCGTGCTTCAAGAGATGCCATTCGAAGGTACTCTTTACAGGCATGAGACCTGCCCTGATAGAGAGCTCATCCCAGAATTCTCCAGATCATGATGGCACATACCGGGCGGATCAGCCCGAGGAATGAGTGTCGGTAGCATTCAAACCGAGGAGTACCTTTTTGAACGCCTCAATCCAGCTGAAGAACCGTTCGATGGCGCTGCGCTTCTTGTAGAGTTCCGGATCGAACCAGAACGGCCTTCCCCGCTTCGGGTGTGTCCGGGATCTCCTGTTGACCGGAATATTGCTTTTTATGCGTCTCTTCCGGTTGTACTGGCGGATCTCCCGTGCATCGTAAGCAGCATCGGCTGAGATGAACGAGGGATGATCCTGAACATCCGGCATTTGGGAATGCTCCGAGTGTTGGTTCATAGAGCTGGGAGTCATGGACATTGGCGGGTGAAACCGTGCAGGCAAGGGGGAGTCCATGCCGATCGACCAGAGTGCTCAGCTTGTTCCCGCTCACCTTCTTATAGCCATCATAGCCGGTAGATCCCCCTTTTTCGCTGGGATATCCTTGGTATCGGTGGAACAATGCGTGAGATCGACTTTTCGGATCTCATATCCTGATTGGAGAAGGTCGAGGAAGATCGCCTGGTACGCCCCTCTCTCACAGAGTTCGAGGTGGTAGCGGTGAACCGTCGATTTCGTGCCGTATTTCTCCGGCACGTCGTGCCAGGTGCAGCCGGTGGTCAGGACGTACAGGATACCGTTGATCAGCCCGCGGGGGTCACGCCGCGGGCGGCCAATGTGCAGCTTCGTTGGGGGGAGGTATTTCTGGATGATCTCCCGGAGAGCATCGTCGATTTCGGTAACGTTTCAGATTTGCTGTAAAATCGTTGAGCCCTGTTTCCTTGTCTGATCATTCCTTCTCAATCGTCAAATATCTTCTGCCGGTGACCCACTCCTCGTTGATGTCCATCAGGATCGAACCAGCCAACCGGAGAAGGGCATCTTCATTGGGGAATGCTCCTACGACCTTTGTTCTCCGCTTCAGCTCCTTGTTGATTCTCTCCATCATGTTCGTGGTTCGAATCCGTTTCCCGTGGTTTTTTGGAAACGCGGTATAACTCATGAGCCCTGGAAGGAACCGCTCGATGGTATTGGCTGCTTTGCGGTACCCTCGTGTGTTCAGGTCGTCAGCGAGATCCTGCAACCGCTGCTCATCGCCATATGCTTCCTTCAAAGATTCAGCAACCTCTTTCTGGTGTTTCTTTGGGATATTCTTCAGGACAGCCCGCGAACAGTGCACCTGACACATCTGCCAGGATGCACCGAGGAAGGCGGCCTCCGCCGCCTTCTGGATGCCGGTATGGCCATCGGAGATGATCAGCTGGACGCCGGCGAGTCCTCGTTCCTTGAGGTCTTCGAAGACCCCTGCCCAGAACGCTTCATTCTCACAGTCGGTGATCCGGGCTCCCAGGATCTCCCGGAAGCCGTCGTCCCGAACCCCGGCGGTTACCAGGAGAGCTTTGGTGACATACCGAGCTTCCTCTCTGACCTTGTAGTAGGAAGCATCCACGAACAGGTAGGGCATTTCCTGTTCGATCGGCCGCTGAAGAAACGCCTGAACCTGCTCATCGAGGTCTTTCGCCATCCGGGAAACGGATGCAGGCGAGAGCTGTTCGATCCCGAGATGCTGAACGATATCTTGGACTTTCCGGGTCGAGACACCCTGCAGGTAGGATTCTGCAATGGCATTCACGAGAGCCTTCTCCACCCGTGCATACCGCCCGAAGACCGCTGTCTCGAAGGGGACTCCTCGCAACTGTGGTTTTTTCAGGGTAGTCTCACCATACCGGGTTTTCAGAGAACGGTCTTTGTAGCCGTTCCGGTAAGTTTTTCTCACATCGGTTCGCTCGTAATGCCCGGCTCCGGTCTGCTGGAAAGCCTCCAGCAGCATCACCTGGTTCAGGAACCACGTGATGAGGTTCAGCATGCCCTGATCGTTGTCGGAAAGATAATCTTCGATTAACGCTAAGGTATCCATGACCCTGGTTCTCCTTTTGCCAAATCTAGGTAGGATTCAGGGTCAATTCAATTTTACAGAAATTTCGTTACGCTACCTCGATTTCCCGGAAGGCCATGAATCTGGGTATTATCTGAGAGGCCTTATATTTTTAGGATGTCCTCAGAGTATAATGGTGCCGAAGGGCTGAGGGGTGGGAGCCAGGAAACCCGATCGGGTCAACGATACTATGCTTTAACTGATAACATATGGGTGATATTTGATATCGCTTTCAAATTTAATTTAATCAATATAATATTCATTGAAAGCATAATCAGCGCATAGATTGTCAGCATTATTAACACTGGCACTCCATACAGTTGTCCTATATAAAACCCAACAAAAACTGCAACAAGACGAGTAATGTCCCAGATGAGCTTCCAGTGATTAAAACCATAGATTTCCAACTTTGTCGTTGGATATACAATAAAATTCGGAATAACATGCAGAGCTAGCGGTAGACAATACCAACCTGCTTCTATCCATGCCTCTCCAAAAATTACTGGTACAACGAAAGGAGCACATAATGCAAAAGTGCCAATTAATGGAATGGCGATAAAAGATAGGTGCCTGATCGTTTTAACGTAAAGTGACCGTAAATCCTGTGATTCCTCCCTTACCATCTTTGATGCTTCACCGAGGTATGCCTGTGCCAATGATCTTGAAATTGCACTTCCCGGAATTACCATCATACTATTAGCAAGCGCATAAAAGCCGGCGGTTTGTCCATCATATATTGCCAGGAGCATGATAGCGGGGAGATATATTGTAAAGTTGTTTACGATAGAGGCGGGGAGATTTAATACTGGAAAACTCCAATATTCTTTTGCAACAGTTTTGATACCGCTAAATGAGATTCTTCTCAGGCCGTCCCGCTCTTTTATCCACATGGCGCGGGAGTAGGTTCCTATTCCGGCTATTTCAGAGACAACATGCCCAATAATCAAACCTATTGGGCCAAAAGAAAGAAAGCCGAGAAGGATTTTGAATACTGCACTACAAGCACTCTGGTTAATTTTTGTATAGGTGATTCTCTTATAATCTCTCTGCCGTATTGCCCAATAGTTGAGTGTGGTATAGAGTCCTATACCAAAGAAACCCAAAATAAGTAACAATACGTAATCCGCAAGAGGATCTAGGTTGAGGATGTTGACTAAAATATCTCCTCCAAATAGTAGAATAAGTGAGAATCCTGCAGTTGTAGCAATCAATAAAATTAAACACAAAGCAAAGAGGTTCGCAGCACCATCATCTCGTTTTGGTAATGCGTACGCAAATTCATACCGAAAAGTGGCAGTAACGGCAACAATTGATAATATTGAAGTATATGCTGCCAGGAGGCCCAGATCTTCAGGTGTATATATCCGTGTGATTATTGGCATTGACAGAATGCCTATTAGCTGAGCCAATATTGTTCCACTCCCAAGAACGAAAACACTTTTGTATAGAGGATTGTTTGAGATGAACCGAATAATTTTTGTAGAAAGTTGATTACTCTCAATTATATCATACACTCGTTTCATATTTTCCCCTAACGGCATACTGTTACTATACTTAGATTCAGAACCAGTAAATTGTTACTGCATTGTATCTTGTGAGACTATCTGACTCTCTCGATCATAGTACTCTGCCTGTCCATCTATGCGATTGCGGAGCGATATCGGTAGCATCTCATATTTTCTGTATTTTGCCCCGTGCCTTGAATCGCCTCTGATCATTCCTCGTCCATTTGCAAATACTTTTTGCCGGTGACCCAGTCCTCGTTGACGTCCATGAGGATCGAGCCTACCAGTCGAAAGAGTGATTCCTCATTGGGAAAGACCCCGACGACCTTTGCTCTGCGTTTCAGTTCTCTGTTCACCCGTTCTACCATATTGGTCGTCCGGATCCGTTTCCAATGCCGTTTGGGGAACGCCGTATAACTGATCCCACATTCCGCGTGTCTTTGATCACAAATAGTTACTTTTGTACTCCTGCCCGAGCAACTGGAGTATCTTCCAGAACTCCGGGTTCATGTTCGTAACCAGCACTGTCACCGCCTCTCCCGCTTGGAACCGCAGTTCCCGGACACCCCGGAATCGGAAGAACAGCCACTTCAAGGTCGGGTTCTGGGTCTGCTTCTTGGTCTGGTCGGTCATCGTTTCACCGGTCTCCTGCAGTTTCCGGCGGAGCCGGAACTCGGTCATCGCATAGATGAAGAGGCAGAACATCATGATCATCGCCAGCGCCTGAATCCGCGACGGTTTCTTGAGATAGATCTCCGCCACCCGGAATGAGGGATCCTTGAGGAACCGGAACCCCCGCTCTACCGTGCCCTGCTCTTTGTAGTTCGTCAGGAGCTCGTCAGGTGAGAGTTCTAGATCATTCGTCGCCAGAACGAACCGGCCGAGTTTCTGTCGACGTTGTTCGACAACCAGGAGGTTGTGTTCAAGCTCCGCAGAGACCGTATAGACCGTTTCCACCGGCTCATCCGCCTTCGGCCTACCCCGCTTCTTCGTTATCTTCCGGGTAGTTGTTCGGATGTCCAGAGAGCTAAAACAAAACTGCGGGTTCTCCTGTAACCACTTCTCGGCAGCGATCCGGGCATCCGGTTCGCAGGCGAACTCCCGTGCCCCGAGTTTTCGCAGCGACGTCTCGGCTGTCCTCTTGTCTTTCTCCATCCTTTTTGCGAACGTCTTTTCCTGCTGCTCCTGCATCGGTGCTGAATGGTAGACGACCCACTTCTGCGGGATGCCAGCATAGTCAGATACATGCTCCGTATACCGGTAGCGGCCATCCGCACACGGGTGCAGGGGGAGGTCTGCGGCAACGAGATCCTTCATCTCGTTCAGGGTCGCCGGCACCCGGCTGATCCAGAACGTGCGGGTGCCAAGCGTCGCGAGGTTCTCGGCGGTGTAGAAGGCGGCATCGGCGATATGGTAGACCTTGTCCGGGTGCTGCAGGTTCTCGGTGAGCTGGGTGATGATCGTCAGCAGGGTCTTCTTATCGGACTCGTTCCCGGAGACGGTCTGCAGGAAGAGCCGAATGCCGTGCTGATCGGTCGCCATTCCGAGGACGAACTGCTTGAGATCCCATCGGCCGTCCTTGGGATGGCTAGGTGATGGTCATGTCGCGGGAGTCGAAGTCGGCGTCGTACTCGCCGCTGACGCTGAAGGCGGTGGTGTCGATGTGGAGGCAGTGCGTGCCGTAGTCGCTGGCGAGGAGGCACTCCGCCGCGATCGCGTTAAAGAACTCGGCCGGGCCGTACGCGGCGATCGCATCGAGCGTCCTGCCCAGGACGTCGTCGTTGAGATGCTCGGTGGTGATGCCGTCGCCGAGGAGCCGGTCGACGGCAATCTCCGAGAAGAACTCCGGGTAGAGGTAGAGGCGTCTCTCAATGAACCCGAGACCGTTGAGCACCATGGCTTTGACAATATCCCCGTGGGTGAGGTGGTGCTGGCGCGTTTTGGGAATCCTGGATTCCCGGCGACACATAACGATGTGAAGAACAATAAAGTATTATCTGCCTTTGATTGCTATTTAGTTGAGAGATTATTAGTATTCTGAAATACCGAATCACGTTATGTGTTGGGTGCAACACATAACGAGTAAAATAAAATGTCTCAATGATATTTACTCCGTTCGAAATTTAAGTCTAAATTCAGTCAATTTTTGTGAGCCTCGTTATGAATGAGCGGGACTGTAGGGGGAATAGCACAGTCAATGACCCCGGCGATCCCGAGGGTGTCGAAAGCACCGGCGAAGATCCCGAGATGGCCGATCGAGACGTCGGAACCTTCGATGAATTCAGCAGAAGTGGGCACAGCAGAGGTTATTTATTGAAAGTACAAGGATCTTGCGGTTTGATAATTCTACCGAGGACTCAAGTTAGTGCGAAAGGTAGGATGATCACCATCATCTGGCATCTCATCGTGAATGGTGAAGATTACGTCGATAAGTACAGTGAATCCAGACATCTTCAATCCCCACAGATGCATACTCTTCACATTCCCGCACTATACGCTTGAAGACGTCATCCGTCTGGTGTCCGAGGCGATAGAGTTCCTGAACCGACGCGATCTAGATCCTGCTTGACGAGTCACTCCGAGGTACTTCCTGAAGAGAAATCCGGCCGTCCGGGGTGCAGGATGAGCGGATGCTTTTGAGAATTTGTTCTCCTTCCATAAGCGAGCACTCCTGCTTTTCGAGAGGTTTCTAAACCGAGAGGAACAAGGAATACACTATGAGAGTAAGGCTGCATCTGGCCGGATTAGGGAATCACCCCGCCACCTGACGACGACTTTTTCATGGAAACATTTAAAAAGATCTCGCGTCATGGGATAATCTCCATCCATATATCTTGGGCAGCACTCATTGTAATCCTTTCTGTGACAGTTTTTATTGAGTTATTTGAATAATCATGTAATATATCCGGATTTTGCAATAGCCATATTATTGATGTTGCGAATGATTCAACATCATTATAATCGCGAATGAGGATCCCATTATATCCTGTCTGGATAATGTCTGTAACATCTCCGCACATTGACGATACAACTGGCACTCCACAATGCAAGGATTGCATAACTGATTGGGGAAATCCTTCTCGCTCTGAAGTTAATAGGTTTATCTTACTTTTATTTATCCAGTTCCAAGGATCCTTTTTCCATCCATAGAACACAATTGTATTCGATAGATCGAGAGAATCTGATAAATTCACAAGGTTTGTATATTCTGGACCATCTCCTACGATAGCTACCTTAATGTCTGGAATCACCTTTTTAGCCAAATAAGTTGAATGTATGACCGTTTCAACATGTTTCACCTTTGCCAATCTACCTAAAAAGAGAACATCAATTACTTTGGGTATGCTAGTTTGAATAAAATTATTTTCCATCGGTTTATACAATATAAAAATTTTCTCTTTATTTATACCAATTTTTTCCAGAAATGATTTAGTATAGGTTCCATTTACAATTATTATGTCCATTCTTTTCGCAATATGCCTGACAAATAAACCGTATAATGATAACTCCGGTAATGGCCTTGTGTAAGCATATTTTTCTATTGGACTGCCAGGTTCAAAAAATTCAACTGGACCAGCAATTAGATTTACTCCTACTCTCTTTCGAGTCAATTTTCCAATAATATAAGCTAGCATGCCGTGAGGGAAAAGTAAATATCCCAAAACCAGTTTTGGTTTATATTTTAATGACAAATATAGCAGATACAAAAATTTGATAAATAAGCCAATTGGATAAATTTTTACAGACCATGTAGGTGGGCAATAGTACTTGACTTTATCCACGCTTGGCCCGATAGTATCTCTTACAATTAAAATGGTATCTACTTCATCTATTTTTGTGAGTGGATAGATATGGTTTCGCAAATTTAGATCTGATAGTTTCATAGTTATGAGAAGATTCATGCCTCATACCTTCTTTTTTTTCCAAAATACGAGCTGACTGTACTGCACACTGTAGAAAAGGAATATCGATACAAATTTTTAACAAAGTGAACTTTCATATTCCACTTTACAGCTGCTTTATACTTATTATATAATAGGTTATAATCCCCAATATACGTAATATAATCCGACAATGAGCGGTTCTCGAATGAATTTCTGATTGCTCCGACAGACATTAAAAAAGCATCTGAATGAGGTGAATTCATGATATGGGGGTGATAATCGTACGCATTAATAGTAACCGGAGTAATATTAATGTCCATCAAATCTGATGAGTCCTGAACATCAATCTCTGCAATAAATGATTCTCTGGTCGTAGGGATGTACGTGTGATCAAAGATAAAATTACCCAGACTGTAAAAAATGGGTCGGTTTTTGTAGATTTCATAACTCTGAGTGATGTGGGGGTGCCCTCCAAGGATAATATCGGCACCTGCATCGACAAGATCCCGGCCTATTTGGATTTGGTCAGGCGAGGGGTACGGAACATATTCAGACCCCCAATGCAGAGATATGATGATCAGGTCTGAAACAGGTTTTACTTTTTCAATATCTTTGATAATTGCATCCTTATGGTAAATCTTATTGTAACAGACATCAGCAATGTGATCCTCTATATAGGAATAGCCTAGAAAAGCAATCCTATACCCTTTGATGTGTAGGATTTCAATCTCATCTCTAACTCCCACAGGGGCTATATCATTGTCTTTGAGATTTTTGACCGTATGGAGAAATGTCTTCCGGCCGTTTTCCATGATGTGATTATTTGCAACTGAAAGGACATTGAAATGAGCGTTTTTCAGACCTTGGATGACTTCTGGCTCTGCACAGAAAAAAACCGAATCTTTGCCGGTTTTTGAGTTAATGTCCATGATCGAACATTCTAAATTTCCAAAAACAATGTCCCCGTCCTTGAATAGGGGGGAAACCTCCCTGAAGAGGTATTTTGAACCGTTCTTCTGAATTACGCTTTTCACCCCAAAAGTATCACATAAGGGCTGCTCTCCCAGCATGATGTCGCCGACGGCGTATATTTTAAGAGGCATTATCTACGCTCCATTTCATTTAGTATGAATTTGTACTTCCCCGCCTTCGTTCTCTCAATCTCATCAACTAGTTGAAATCGAATTTTCCAAAGGGGACTTTTTGATTGTATTATTTGTTTTATTCTCTCCAATTCCTCCGCATCAAAACTATCTTCTATGACCAACTTTACGTGAATTTCATCCACAGTCTTTTGCACGACTTGGTATTCTTTGATCCCTTGACAATACTCCCAGAAAATGTATAAAAAGAACCAACCATGTACGTTTTTTCCTTCAGGGGTGATAAGAACATCAACTGTCCGGCCAATGATCTCTTTTAATAATTTATACCCTCTTCCGCATTCGCACATATCTTCTGTAATATATACATCGTCCCCGGTAGCGTACCTGATAAACGGCATTGAAAAGTTATGCAGGCTCGTTGCGAGGATCTGCCCCCCCCCGTTATCAACAACCTGGCCGCCATCTTGAGCAACGACCTCCGTAATGCTCCGTTCGGTATCTATGTGCAGCCCATAATGCTCGGGACATTCGTACGCACTGACCCCCCCGTCGTTCAGGCCGTACCCATCAAAGACATCGCACCCGAAAACCCGGTCGATCGTCTCCCGCATGTGAGGAAAGAGTTTATCTGAGGTAGTAAATACTGCCTTGGGAGAAGGAACGGGAATGTCATTCTCTTCTAACCATTGGGCATAGAAATAGATAGATGAGGCGTATCCTCGAATGAATTTGGGCTGAAAAGTGTTCAGGATGCACGCATAGCTCCGCATTTCTGGCTCGCCCATATCGAAGGAAGAGATCTTCTTAAGGTTCCTCGCGATCTCGTGAGCCTTTGTGATAAGATTGGACTTTGTCCCGACATTAAGGGATGACCCGGCAAGAAAGACCATCTTATCACCAAGTTCAAAGCCTCCATACCCCCATCCTCGGTAGAGGAGAGCTCCGCCTAAAAAGCGGTCGTTTTTTGATATTCGGTACTGGAAAGGGGTGCCGGTCGAACCACCGGTTGCCCGATCTTCGTACTGCATTGCGGAGAGGCTTGCTGGCTTGAGTTCCTTCCAGTGTTCCTGTATGATCTCTTTTGTCAGGATGGGAAGTTTCTGGAGGTCTTCAATTGTGCGTATATCCTTGGGAACAAGTTTAAGCTCTTTGAAGAGGTTGCTGTAATAGGGAACGTTCTCGTACACGTAGGAGACCATACGCCTTAGTTGTTTTTCCTGTTCTCCTTTTAATTCCGCATAGGGTCTCCACTGGTTTTTCATAAGACGCTTGTAGGTCGGGTAGAATGAGTGTTCCCCAATGGTATGTGCCAAGATGAATAATTGCTTATTGAACATTTAGATCACCTTTCCCGATCCCTAGATACGCACCCCTCCCTCTGATTGCAAACAGATTCTTCCCGTCCACGACCCCCGGTGAGGCCATCTGACCCGTTGCCGTCTCCAGAATGAGGAAGGTTGCACACTCCGTCTCACTAAACGCCTCCTCAAAGCTCCCGTCCGGGGAAAACACCCTGGCCTTCGTTGTCGCAAGGATGGGGACGTATGGGTCGTGCACCCGCACATCAGCCCCGAGATTGACAAACTCCTTGATAGTCTTGATCGAGGGTGACTTGGGAGTCATTGATGTTCTTCTTGTAGGCGAGGTACGTAACAATAATCTTGGCACCATAGAGGCAATTGCTGACCAACCTGAGGCCGTCCTTGGCGAAGTTGATGGTGTGCTCCTCAGGAACTCTTTGAGTTTGCCGGAAGGCTCATTGGGGCTGGGGGTGAAGCCATGCGATCCCGCGATTGTGCGATCGGATGGATAACAGGCAGAATGGCCTGTAAATACGGCAATCATGATTCATCATCTGGGGCATGAGTACAGGAGTATTGCACCCCGGGGTGCTCTTTGATCTCTGCAGAACTTTGGGGATAGTTCTCGATAAGCCAGACGAGAAACGCAGTCACATCGATCTTATCTTTCAACAGATTGTCTCTTTTTTGTACCCAAGCCTCCTTGATTTTGGGCTGTTGCAAAAGTTCAGTCGCTTTGGATAATGCAATATGTTCATCGGAGTAATTATATATAAGGCCGTATTTCTGTTCAAGTTCGATGAAGTTACCCATGTCATTACTCCCCACAAAAGAATTGCATCTAATAGCTGGAGTACCTAACACTGCAGCTTCTGTTGTCATCGTTTGTGAGTCACAGAGAAGAATTTTAGCATAATATAATGCATCATGCATTTTTTCTGGTGGAATACTTATCTGGTACTTTCTTAACGGTTTTGGTAGTGCTGCCTCTGAACTGATTAAAACATTGGAATACTTTTCTAGTTCCTTAACTATTTCTTCTTTATTTCCTAGACCTTTATGCCCGGCATCGTGCTGAGCGTTCCATGCTACGAAGTGAACAATGGTGTAGGGGTCTTTTTCATCGATCTGCAATTCCTTAAGAATTGATGGATCTGGGATAAAGTAATTTGGATGGAGATATGCAAGTTCCTTATACCCCTCGTATCGAATCTGCTTTTGACCTAAATCATTACGGAAGGTAGATGGGGTACAGATAATATCTACAAATGGATAAGTAAGTATTTTATTGATTGGAACTGGTTCGCTGTCATTGAATAAGATGACTGGTGTGCTGGTCAGTTTTCCAGCCAGTGCGACAGTTTCTCCAGGTCCGCAAATGAGATCGGGTTTGAAAGCGCGAATCAATTCTGACAGGTTTCGAATCCGTTGAAATAACTCAATGGATAATCCTGTGAATCCTATTTTCTGTTTACTAATTACTCTATATTCGATATTATAGTGAGATAGCAGCTCAAGAAGTACATCCTTATCCCGGGCTGATACTAGAACGTCATGTCCATGCTCTTGAAGCTTTTTAATCGTATTTTTATGGAAGTGTACCTGTGCGGGATGGCCAATATCGAAGATTAGTCTCATGTTAACCATCCAGTTTTTTAATCACCTTTGCTGGCACGCCCACAGCAAGACTATTTGCGGGTATACTCTTGTTTACGACCGCACCCGTTCCGATGACAGATTTCTCCCCGATCTCAACCCCCTGGATCACGATGCAGCCCGGGGCCATCCATACGCCCATGCCTATCTTGACGGGCTGCACGCTTCGGGGATACTTCTCGCGGAGAGGGAGGGTTCCCCGTGAATGGGCGCTGATGATGCAGCGGTCTCCAATCTCGGCGTAGTCCTCAACGGTGATGTACTCGGGGTGAATGCGGTCGAAGATCACGTCGTATCCGATGTACACGTTTTTGCCGATGTTGACGCCTCGCATCCGGTGGAGGCGGGCTCTCCAGGAGGGGATGGGGAAACTGGATGCGAGTCGTTCGAGTATCCAGTTCTTGAAAAACTTGAGGCCGAAGAGGATGGCATTCTGGTTCTCGAACTGGATCGTTTCTTCGAATGCGATTTTGTCCCGGTTGGATATCATCTGTTCACCTTTCCGTATGTGTAGAAGCCTTCTCCGGACTTAAATCCAAGTTTCCCCTGTTCGATGAGATCGGAGAGTAACTGTGCCGGTTTGTATTTGGGGTTGTTGAACTCCTGGTATAAGACCTCAAGGATCGAGAGGCAGATATCAAGGCCGATGAAGTCTGCGAGTTGGAACGGTCCCATGGGGTGGTTTAAGCCGAGCTTTATGGCGCTGTCGATATCTTCCTTCGATGCGACTCCCTCTTCGAGGAGAAGAACTGCTTCGTTGATCTGCGGGAGAAGGAGCCGGTTGACGACGTACCCCGGACTGTTCTGGACGATGATCGGCTTTTTGTTCAGCGCTGTAACAATACCGATGATCGAGTCTTTTGTCGCGTCGGATGTCATTGAACCGATGACGACCTCGACCAGATCCATCCGGTGGACCGGATTGAAGAAATGCATCCCTATACATTTTTCTGGCCTGTCCGTTGCCCCGGCGAGATCGTCTATCGAGAGTGACGAAGAGTTTGTTGCAAGGATGGTGGAGGGCTTGCAGACCTGTGAGATGCTATGGAAGATCTCCCTTTTAATGTCCATATCTTCTGCTGCGGCTTCGATGATGACGTCACAGTCTGCAAGGCCCGAGTAATCGGTCGTGATGGTCAGGCTCTGAAGAACCGCTTCTGTTTCGGCGTCGCTCATCCTCTTTGCGATCTGCTTCTGTATCTTTGAGACCGCCTTTTTTGCGCTATCGTCGGAGCGTGTCTTCAGCACGGTTGGGTAGCCGTATTGAATGAGATATGCGGCTATCTGAGAGCCGAGGAGGCCGGTGCCGATGACGCCGATCTGGTCTCTCTGTACGTCATTCTGCTGGATATCGATGATATCGCCGATCTCATACTTTTGGAAAGACTTTTCGATTTTCTTGTGCCCATGTAAGTCTTCCAGAATGTTGACGAAGTAAGGCACTTTTTCATTTCCGGTTGAGGGCACGAAGACTTCGGATGTGCCGATAACCCGGTACTGGGTTTCCTCAACCGGGGTTACGCCCTGTCCGCAGAAGATACACTTCTCGACAGGGTGGTTCCAGCACTTGTGGCACTGGAGACAGCAGTATTTCATTAGATGCCCTCCATAAGCGTAATGCCGCATGTCCCGCCGATCCCGCCGATATTCTGGGTGAGACCCAGCTTTGGATCCGATACTTGACGCTTTCCAGCCTCCCCTCGGAGTTGTGTGACTATCTCGTAGATTTGAGCGAGTCCCGTGGCTCCAATGGGATGCCCGTCTGCTTTCAGCCCACCATCGGTATTGACGGGGTGCTCGCCTCCGGGGAGAATGCTTCCGTTCTCAATAAGTTCGGGCGCCTCTCCAGGTCTGCAGAAGCCGAGGTCTTCCAGTGCGAGAAGCTCGCTTATCGTGAAGCAGTCGTGGACTTCAAGGATGTCTATCATGTCGGGCGTGACTCCTGTATCCTGGTACACCTTTCTGGAGGCGATCTTTGTGGCGTTGAACGAGGTCAGGCTCTCCCGCTGTGTTAATGAGATTGTATCTGTTGCGATACGGGAGCTGAGGATTTTCACATCCCGATCTGACTGTTTTTTGCTGGATATGATTATTGCAGCTGCCCCATCGGAGAGTGGGCTGCAGTCGAAGAGGTTCAGGGGCGACGCAACCCTGGGGGATTGCTTGATCATCTCCACGGTGACATCTTTATGATAGAAATGCGCCAGTGGATTGAGGTTTGCGTTCTTGTGGTTGATATATGATACCTGCTCCAGCGCATCATGTGAGATTCCATATGTACTCATGTACTGCTGAGCGATCAGTGCATATGCTGCGGGGAAGATCAGCCCCTGCTCGTAATCGTTCTTATAGTCGCCAGCCATTGCAATTGCATCGGTTGGGGAGATGAGGTGTGTCCCCGTCATCTTCTCAACCCCTACGATCATGATGTTTGGTGTCTTTTCAAGACAATTGATAGCCTGATTTAATGCAACGCTACTTGAGGCGCAGGCGGTTTCAATCCGGATGATGGGTATATTGAGTGAGGGGAGGAGCGATGCGATGATCGAGTTGAAGTGGAGCTGCCCGTTGAGAGGCCCGCCGAGGAAATTTGATACGAAGATTGCATCAATGTCGGTAATATCCAGAGGACTATCCTCGACGGCGTTGAGCATAGCCTCATATGTCAATTCTGGAAGGGTTTTTGTAAGAGCTCCGAATTTGGTTCGTCCGATACCGTTGATATACATAATTCACCCTCAAATACTGTTCTTTACGAGTTCTCCGAGCGTCGCCGTCTGTCTATCCTTGAACTTGCCTAGAATGTAGCGCACTCTCTTTTCAACGAGTTTCCCTTTCACAATCCAGTAGAATGGCCTTTTGTTGCCGACATCGGGGAAAGACTCGGTAGAGATATCGATGGGATGGAAGTAGAATATTGAATCCCCTCGTTTTAAGCATTGTTTTATGCCCTGATACACAACCCGCCCTCCTAAAAACCGTAACATCGGTCCTCCTGAGGTAGGGATTTTCGCTCCGAGATTGTAATATGCAAAGGGAAACTCAACAATACTCCGTTGCAGAGTCGATGGCTCCAGACCGCCGTGCGAAGGGTAGTAGGGATACGATGACACTCCGGATAGGGAAGAATCGGTCTTATTGTACAGTGAGTTGACAGAAACCGATGAATCGTACCTGAAACCCATTCTCTCAAGCGAGTCGATCATCCACCCGCCGATGAGTGCATTTGGTGCACGGTACCCAATTATTTTGTCCCCGGACACTTTTTCTAGGATCTGTTTTGCATGCAAAGTTTGTATTTCAAATTGTTCTTGACTGAGCAGTGGTTGTTTTGTTGCTGGATCAATCTTGCATGCGTGGGTTAATCCGTGGCAGGCGATCTCATGACCCTGCTCCACAATTGACTTGACCAGGCCGGGATACCGGTTAACCACATCTGCTACGACAAAGAATGTAGCACGAATGTTGAACTGATTGAGTAGATTTAACACTCGATGAGTTGGCTCGGTCAGGTAGTCGTACCTTTCGGTCCATGTGTTGTAAAACTCTTCGACACCCTTGTAGGCAGAAAACGGCGACCCACAGACTGATGGAATGTGATACCAGTCCTCGATATCAATAGTAACTGCGAGCGAGTTGTTGGAGGTAGGTGACATGGTCATGCCTCAGTTCGTACCCGCACTGTTCTTCTCCGCCTGCATATCAAAGAACATCGCGAAGAACAAGAACTGCATCCCCAGCATGAGCATCAGGAACGACAGCACCCCGTGTACGAAGAGCACCGGGTAGCCCATCACGAACTTCTCCCAGAGGGTTATCAAGCCCCCGACTACCCCAATCGGCGCGAGCACCGCCCCGGCGAGGTAGAAGAACGCGAGGGGATGGAAACCCATCTGGATGTACTTCGTCTTCAGGCGGAAGAGGAAGTTCCCGAGGAGGAGCTTCGAGACCCTCGGGATGTAGGTCGAGTAGCGGATCTTCGACTTCTCCCGGCCGTAGCGGGCCGGGATCGCGACGTCCCTGACGGTCATGTTGTGGATGTTGAGCCAGACCAGGAGGTTGTTGCAGTAGCCGTAGCCTTGGTAGACGCTCTCGAGCGGGAGCTCGGCGAGGGCTTTGACCGAGATCGCCGTGTAGCCGTTCTGGGGATCCATCATCTGCCAGTAGCCCGAGGCCACCTTGGTGAGGAAGGTGAGGAGGGAGTTGCCGAAACTCCGCCAGGGCGGCATGCCCTCCCGGTAGGCCTCGTTGATGAGGCGGTTGCCCTTGGTGTAGTCGGCCCTGCCGTCAATGATCGGGTCGAGGAGGGAGGGGAGGTGAGTTGGGTCCATCTGGTTGTCCCCGGCCATCACCGCGGCGACGTCCATCCCGTCCGCGATCGCCCGCTTGTAGCCGGAGGTGATCGCCGCCCCGACGCCCCGGTTCGGGTTGTGGTGGATGGGGATGATCCTCGGGTCGCGTTCGGCATAGGCGTCGATGATCGCCCCGGTTCGGTCGGCCGAGCCGTCGTTCACCGCGTAGATCCTGGCGACGTAGCCCGGGATGCCGTCGAGCGTCTCCCGGATTAGGTCCTCCTCGTTGTACGCCGGGATCACGACGGCGATCTGCTTCCCGCGGTAGCAGGGTTCTCCGTGCATGACCGCGCTCGTGCTCGAGGCTCCCGCGGTGTCTGGGTACACCCCGAGCGGCACCGCGGCAACCTGGAGGTGGTGGTCGTTGATCTGGAGCAGGATCTCGGAGCTGGCGGAGATGCCGTTGCCGCCCGGACGGATGGCCTCGATCGCCCGTTTGCCGTATGCCCCAAAGCCGTCTTGGAAGTCGGATATCGCACGATCGGTGCCGGCCATCGTGGTTGCCCTGCCGGGCACACTTATTCCGGCCTTCCGGTCGGCGGGAGTTCCGTCGCCGTTGCCGTCGACGAACCGGGAGCCGATGACGACATCCGGTCCCTTCCGAAGCTCGGCGAGGAGGTGTGGGATCTCCTGCGGGTTGTGCTGGCCGTCGGAGTCGATGATGACGAGCTCCTCGGCGCCGACCTCGCGGGCTGTTGCAAAGATCGTCTGGAGCGCTCCGCCGTAGCCCTTGTTGGTCTCGTGCTGTACGACGAGGGCGCCGAGGGCTCTCGCAATCACGACGGTGTCGTCTTTGGAGCCGTCGTCGACGACGAGGACCCTGTCGGCGGATTTCTGGGCGCCGACGATCGTCTTCGCGATGTACTTCTCCTCGTTGTAGGCGGGCATGGCGACGATGGTGCGGATCTGTTTTGCCGGCGTTTTGGCGTCCGGTCTTCCGAGCTCGTCGACGAGGAGCGTGGGCTCGTCCTCGGGAACCTGCCGGTCTGGGGCGGGCTTGACGGGAGATGCCGGAGAGGGACTGGTCGTGCGGGTCGTCATCGGATCGCCTCCGCAAGGTGAGTATGAGTGGAACGTAGTGCGGAATATGAGGACGGCGTGATCGCGGACGTGGCGACCGTCGGGGAGTTTGCCTCGGGCGAGGTTCCTTGTATCGTATTCATCGTGGCCTCCGGGTGGTGGGCGGCATCTGCATGCCGGCGGTCACCGTCGGGGTATGGGGTGAGGCAGGAATGGTGCCGGGTGCCGGGGTGTGCAGTGAGCGGTCGGTGCATGTCGGTGCCTCGGGGATAGGGGTTCGGAAGAGCCCGGGGTGGGTGCCCGGGCGGCGTACAAATTTGATGTTATGTTGTCGTGCGGTGTATATCAAGATTCTCTTATTCGGCAGGGGCGGGTACTTAATCGTTGCGGCCGGGGGAAATGTGCGGAGATTCAGGGATTATGGAAATCTACAATGGTATTGGAATATTTGGGGGGGGAGATATTTCTGAGGCGTTTTTCTGGTTTTTTGGATAATTTTGCGTTTTGGTATTAAGGAATGTCGGTTTGGTCTTCGGCGAAGAGCCGGGTAAAACGGGAAACCGTGGCGGTAACGGGGATTTTTGGGGCGATGGTGCGTGTGGTGGTATTTCCCTGCATTCATACCCATCCGGGACCTGCCTGCGGGGTGGGCTGTTGCCGGTTTGCGCAGGGGTGCCGGAGAGCGCGGGTGTTCCGAAGGGGAGCGGCGGGTGGTACGGGTCGATCCGTACAGGGCGAGGGTGCTCCGGCGCTGCGGTCCGCTCGTCGTGCCGGCAGGTGCGGCAGGTTTTCGGGAGGCGTGGCCGGCCGTGACGGCGGGAAGATCGCCGGCCGGTGCCGGTACCTCTGCAGGCGGGCATGCCCGGCCGGCGTCCGGGGGCCGGCGGCAGGGTCCGGGCGAAGCGGACGGTGCGGATGTGCAGGTCACGGGAGTATGCGTGGATGAAACGGGTGATCGGGATCGGCGCAACGCCGCCCGATGTATCGGTACCAAGGAAGTGCCGCAAAGGCAGAGCCTGAGAGCACGATCGTTCCGGTGGTATCGCGTGGGGGAGGGTGCGGGAGGGAGCCGGGGTAGTGCCCTACGAAACAACTGAGAATACCTTTGCTCGGATCGCACCCCTGGTGTTCCCGAGTGTTTGCACCCCGGGGCACGGCGTTCCATTGGGTATCGCCATGACTGCCCCCGCCCCCGGGGGCGGGGGAGGAGGCCGGAGGCCGGGTGGGGTGGAGGGTAAGGTGTGCGGATCTTTGCATACGACAGGGGAGGGGAGACCCCTCCCCGTCAGCCCCACCCCCATGGCGATAGCCACCACGGTCCACGGCATGAGGGCATGCGTGAGAAAAAGGCCGAACTTCGGGAACCGGCCAGGTCCGGCACCAGTCTCGTCAGGGAAGAATGACAGCCGGAAGAGAGCGTCACCAAAGCCCGATTTTTGTCATGAACGCGGGTTGGTGGATAGCGTAATCCGGTCGGATTCTCTGAGATCACGCATCAGGTATGTGCTGGAGCACTACCCGGGTTTTCCCGGGGGTGGCGCATCGGGGGAGTGAGGGGAGGATCGGTTCCTGGCTGGCGGAGCGTGCCGGGGTGATCGTGGGGGAGATCTTCGGCCGGTCGGCGGCCGGCGGCCTGCCGTCTGGGTTACGCAAACGTTATATCGTATGAATCGGGGCTGAATCCTGCCGAATTTCGACCCGCACAGAAGCCCGGAGACGGACGATCCCGGGGCGAGCTATAGTGAGCATCCTTGGAAAATTACCTGCCCGCATATCGCCGCTATTGCCCTCGGATCCTGCCGATTGACGGGAATCGGGGCGCAATAAGCCGGTTTTTTGCGGAGCCGGATTTCGGGATCCGGGATCGGCGGTAAAACCGGAAAAGGGCGCTGATTTGGGCTTCTTTTTTCGGCGGGAGAGGCCGTCCCTCATGAGGGGCCGGGCAGAGCGTGGGGAAAGAGGGAACTATCGGAGACGGACACCGGCATCTCTGAGAGAGCGTTCATGAAGGTCCGATGCAAACCCGTATCGGGTAAACTGCAGTATACCTCAGTATATCCAGGACAACGACGATCACGATCGATACCGATCTTCGCGACAGGCTCAATGCACTGAAGGTCCATCCGCGCAAGGCCGCAAGCGTAGGTGATCGGCCGCCTCGTGGAGAACAGCGTCGACGACGAGCCGCTGAGCGACGAGACGATCCGGGCTCTCGAAGCATCGCTTGAGGACCTCAAGGCAGGCCGTGTATGTACGCTGGACGCTGGTACGGCGGAGCTCCGCGGCGCATGACCTGGCGTGTCGTATTCACGGCGACCGCACGGCATGCAATGAAACGGATCCCGAAGGCAGCAGCGTTTGCGATAGGGGAAGAACTGGCATCGCTTGCCGGAGAGCCCGATCCGAAAAGAATCGTGAAAAGACTGCAGGGATCGCAGAATCCGCCGTTTTATTCGCTCCGGGTTGGGGACTGCCGGGCGATCCTCTCGACTGTTAATGATCTGGTGATCATCCACGTGGTCGACGTGGGACATCGGAGCAGTGCGTATCGGAAGTACTGATTGAGGAGGGCTCTATCGCTCCGACACCGACAGACCGGGCCTTGGACAATCCGGCACGGAGGTGGCGGAGGAAAAATCTGGAACCGTGCAAGAATATATACTCCTGCAGATGGTACTACCTCCTGTGATGTACCTATGGAAGCCACGATCACGCTCCCGGAGTCCCTGCTCTCGGCCATCAAAGTGAGAAAGCCGGATCTCGATCGTTTCATCCGCCGGATTCTGGCGGTTGAACTGTATCGGGAAGGGCGGCTGTCGCTCGGCAAGGCGGCAGAGGTCGCCGGGGCACGGAATAAGTGGGAGATGATCCTCCTTCTGGATGAGAAAGGAGTGCCGGTGGACTACTCAGGCGAGGATGCGGAAGCAGATCTCGAAACACTCCGAAAGCACCTGGGGCGCTGAAACGGATGGATGTCGTCTCTAATTCCACGCCCCTGATTGCTCTGGCAAAGATCCAGAAACTCAATCTCCTGAAACACTTTTTCGGTACCGTTTCTATCCCGCAGGAGGTCTACGACGAGGTGGTCACTCGCGGAGGCCCGCTCTACGGTGCCGATGAAGTGTCGCAGGCGTCCTGGATACGTGTCGTCTCTGTTGAGAACAGAACGGCCGTCGATGCCCTGTCTCTCAACCTCGACCGTGGCGAAGCGGAGGCAATTGTCCTTGCCCGGGAGATCGGTGCGCTGCTGATCATTGATGACAGAGACGGAAGAAATGCAGCAGCATCGCTCGGTGTTCCGATAACCGGCACCATCGGTGTTCTTCTTCTGGCTGCGGAGGACGGCATGATCACCTTCGGGGACGAACTGGACGCACTGGTCGCGGCAGGGTTTCGCCTCAGCGAACGGGAGTATCGAAGGATCCTCGACTTGGCAGGAAAGCGATAGGTGACATGCGGAGGGAGTCGGGCAAGACAAGTTGCTGATCTGTTTTCGCCGGCCGGCTCTCCTGGTCGAATCGTTCGGTCAGACCGCCACCCCATCGACTGCGACGTTTCTCAAAAACGAAGAGTGTCGGTGTGCCCGGACGTCGTCTCGCGAAAGCACCTTGACCGAGAGGTAGTCCCCGGTCTCGACCAGCAGGTCGAAGGCCATGCCGGTAAGGAACTCCCTGATTCGATAGTCTTCCTCACGGGTAATCACCAGGATGTCGATATCGGAGTCCGGCCGATCGTCTCCGCGTGCCGCCGATCCGAAGAGCAGGATCTCTTCGATAGCATCTCCGCATGCTTCCCGAGCCTTTGCCGCGAAGGTGCGGACAACCGGGCGAATAGGAGGTGTCATATGGGGAGTGTCGTTTCTCCTGATGAGAGTATGCGGAGTCTGTGCAGAAAAAGGGTTTGCCGGCAGAGAGTCGGGATCGGTACGGATTCGTTCGGTGCGGAGAGGGGAGCACGGTTATGGAAGGATGCGCCGGAACGCTGCCGGCCTGGCGTGCGTCACAGCGGGACCTCCACGAGTTCTTCTGTTTCCCGGATCCGCTTGATATCCTCTCCAAGCCGCCGTTTCTTGTCGCGCTCGATCGTCTCCTCTGTCGGTTCCGGAAAGGCCGCCTTGGCTCCCGTATCCGGGAGAGGGCAGCCGGGAACCTCTTCTCTGACAATGGTGCGCTTTGGGGCATGCATCGGATAGAGAGTCTACGAACTGCCGACGGAAAAATGGTGCCGGCATATCGGGAGCTCTCCGGCGGCTTTGTCTTTCGGTCACCAGACGGTAGCGAGGGAATGTTCTCGTGCAGGATGAGCGCCGTCTCTTGAGGGTCCCACAGGAGGTCTGATACAAACAGTTCGTGGTCGTCGCGATGCCGCATCTACGAACCGGTGCGGCGGGGCATACGGCCGCCGCCTGCTGCCGCCCGCTCACTACTTCCTGTATGCCGTCCTTCGGTGGTCGACCTCGAGCACCAGAATAAGGAGTTTGTCATCTTCGATAGAGAGGATTGCACGATACGTCCCGACACGAAAGGTGTACAGGATGCTCGGGGCGGCGATCTTCATCTTCTTCACGTATGCGTACGGATCACCTTTGATCTCGGATAGCCCGCGGATGATGCGCCGCGCAGGTCACGGCGGGCTCGCGCCGAATACGAGAGCGTGTACGCCATTCAGACGCAAAACTCCCGTGCAATCTCCTCTTCCGAGTAAACCCTGCCTGCCTTAATGTCCTCCAGAGCCTCCTTTATCCCCCGGATTGCCTCGTCGCTGAGCGGCTCGGTGTCGAGCGCCGGATCGAGAAGCCGGATGATGACATCGGTATGACTCCTTTGCGTAGCGTTTGAGCCCCTCCAGCCGTGCCTTCACCTCGGGGGCGACCTGGATCGCCGTAGCGGCCATAGAACTCTGTAGGTCACTGGAGCTGGTAAAACGTGTCCCCTCTGAATATCCGATGGCACCCAACGGAGTATCTGCCTGGCTGCTCGGGCATAATCCGGGTGTGATCTGCAGGAATGCATCGGTTGAGCAGATCACCGGCCTCAATCCGAACCGACCGTCATCTAAACCGGGAGGGTGGTTTGGTGATGCAAGCACAGGTGCATCTGGAGCGGGACGTACGGAGAAAGGCAATGATCAGAACACTGGGTGCAGGATTATTGGAGTCGGATCTGCAATGGAGTGGCTGAAAAAATGGTGCGTTTTGTCACTGCCTGACGGTGTGCTGTTTTGAACATAGTCAGTCCCCGTATTGTGCGGGGAAATGCCGGAAGATCGCAGGATGTACCGGGAAGAGTATATCTCTGCAGATGGTGGTACCTGTACCCATGGAAGCCGCGATCACGCTCCCCGAATCCCTACATCCAGCCATCACCGTGAGAGAGCCGACTCGGTGCCCGAAAGGGACGGGCGATGCGGAGCGGCCGGCATGAGCGAAGAGACGCCGGTGCCGGTCGAAGGGTCGTCCGAGTTCCTCCTCTATCAGACCGAGGGGGGTGAAACCCGCGTGCAGGTCCGCCTCTTCGAGGGGACGGTCTGGTTGACGCAGCGGTTGATCTCCGAACTGTACCAAAAGTCGGTCAAGACGATCAACGGGCATATCAAGAACATCTATGAGGAGGGCGAACTCGATCCCCGGGCAACTATCCGGAAATTCCGGATAGTTCAACAGGAGGGAGACCGCCGGGTCGAGCGGCTGGTGGACTTCTATAGTCTCGATATGATCCTCGCCGTGGGTTACCGGGTCCGGTCGCACCGGGGCACCCAGTTCCGGCAGTGGGCGACGAAGCAGCTGCGGGAGTACGTGGTGAAAGGTTTCGTTCTGGACGACGAACGTCTGAAAGAGGCCGGCGGGATCGGAGGCGACTACTTCGATGAACTTCTGGAGCGGATTCGCGATATCCGGGCGTCGGAGCGGCGGTTCTACCAGAAGATCACCGACATCTATGCGACGAGCATCGACTACGACCCGAAGCACCCGATGACGCTGGAGTTCTTCAAGACGGTGCAGAACAAGATGCACTGGGCAATTCATGGGCATACGGCAGCGGAGACGATATACCTCCGGGCCGATGCGGGCAAACCGCATATGGGGCTGACAACCTGGAAGGACGGGCCGAAGGGAGGGGTTCGGAAGACCGATGTGACGGTGGCGAAGAACTACCTGACCCAAGAGGAACTCTCGAATCTGAACCTGATTGTGAACCAGTACCTCGACTTCGCCGAATTTCAGGCCCGCCAGCGCCGGGAGATGAGAATGGAGGACTGGATCCGAAAGCTCGACGGGTTCTTGCAGCTGAATGACCGGAGCATCCTTGAGAATGCCGGGAAGATCTCGGCAGAGAAAGCACGGCAGAAGGCGCTGAAGGAGTTCGAGCACTACGAGGCGCAGCGTCGCATCAGAGAGGCGACCGAACCGACGAGCGACTTTGACCTGATGGTCGAAAATATCAGGTATCTCTCTGATGGAAAGGACGATACGTGAACTCTAGCACCTTCTCTGTCTGCTGCCGGAGCGTCGTGGGATGATTTCACACAGAGACCCGCCAGTTGATTGACAGGGAATGCCATCGGGTCGCCGTCTGCCGCCGTGGTGCCTGATCGGTAAGGAGAGTGGTACATCGCTCCTCTCCCGGTTGGTACATATTTTTACCATATGGTACAAAATGTGACTGTCCGGATCAGCGGTCAGGCTGCTCGGGCACGGCTTTTTTCTTCCGGTGCTCCCGGATTCCTGCAACGACCGTATCGAAGTCCTGCCCGGGCAGGGCTTTGCGCTCCTTTGTGTAATCGCCGCTGCCGTGGGAATAACTCTGGATGAACCGTATTGCATCTGCGGGTCCGAGACTCCGTACCAGCACCTGGAATCCCTGGATCCGGATCTCATTGAGCGTCTTTGTCTCCATATGTCACCTCCATGAGCCACTGTACAGGGTTATATATCGCGATAGGGATCTTATCCTCCAGCCTCTTAATAACTTTGACGAGGGAATCATCGGTTGTGAGCAGTACGGCACCGGCACTCTCGGCAGATGCCAGGTGCAAAGCATCGAACGTGTCGATGCCCAGCTCATGGAACAGACGGGCACGCTCCACGATCTTCGTATCGGTCATGACCCGCTCCCGTGCAAACTGCAGAAGACTCTCGACGGCTTTCATCTTTTCTTCTTCCACGATCCGGGCAATTTCGTAGTCGATAACCTCACTCCCCACTAACTCCCAGTCCGTTGCGCATCGATTGAGGATTGCGATCACGGCTTCAGCCTCCATCCTGATACGGTATGATGTTTGGTCATCGAACGGCCGGCACAGGCAGCAGACATCGAGATAGACTTTCATGGAAGCGACCGGATTCTCTATTGTCCCTCCCTCCCGATAAAGCCGACTCCTTTTCCATGGGACACGAGGGGTTTGATCCGGATCAGGGAGAAGCATACGGCTGTAGCCGAATGTTTCCGGAGATCCGCTGCCGAAAAAAGAGCCTCATCTTCCGTTCCCGGCGGCGATAGGTTCTTCCGGTCCGGCGCATGTGGATCTTTCCCGTGCGGTCGGCTCATCCCTGTTCCGCATGGAACAGAATGTGACCGTCCGGATCAGCGGTCAGGCTGCTCGGACACGGCTTTTTTCTTCCGGTGCTCCCGTATCGAAGTCCTGCCCGGGCAGGGCTTTGCGCTCGTGTGTGTAATCGCCGCTTCTCTGGGTATGCGTCTTCATTGCCATCTGCCATCTTCCGGTTCTGCATGCTAAAAGAGCGGCGCTCTGATGCGCACGCTCCCCGCCGAAGAGTGTCCGTCGTAGTCACGCCTGCCTCCTCGGAACGTGCGAGGAGTCCCTGCTCGCCCAGCCGGCAGTCCACCAGGTCGTCAAGCTGCTGCCGGGAGAGGTGGAGCTGCTCGGCCATGATGGCAAGCAGCCGGTCGTCGATCTCCTTCTTCCGACCCAGGTGCGAATGGGGGTGTCGCGGCTGGTATACCGGAAGGTCAGTCTTCTCTGTCCGACCCATTCAGCCGCCGGAGGCTTTCGCACGCGAGTGTCTTGTGGCGGGAGGGGCCTTCATATCGTTGCGTATGTATGCAGGGCGAGATACGTCTGAGGAAGTGCCTGCAACCCGGAAACGGGAATCCGCACCCGAATACAACGAGGCAGCGTGCGTGAGGTGCTCCGGAAGACATCTTTGGCGAACGTGTTTTCCCGGTGCGACAGGTATTAATTAATAGAGGTGTCTCTGATATGTTTCCATTGAAATTGCCGAAGGTTCGGTACCATTCCGGAAAATAGTCTTTTGCCGGTTTGTCGGCATGCAGGGCCTTGCTGCGCTGTGGAAACGAGAGGAGGGGATTTCTATGGCAAAACCACTGGAACTGACGGGAGATGATGCACGGCGTTTTCACCGGTATATGGAAACATACGAAGAACTGCCGCCGCGAGGACGGAAACTCATGGCGGACGCTGTGAAACTCGCCCGGCAAGAACCGTTGTGAGAATGTGCTTCCCGGAAAGGGTCCGGATACCCGGTCTGCCGGAACACCTTTTCCGGCAACCGTTTCTCACGGTGGCATGCGGCGCCGGCGGTCACGGCGATGAATCCCGCGTTCCCGGCCGTTCATCGTAGCGCTTCACCTGGTCGGTCATGGTGGCCGCCAGCGACCTGAACGCCTCCGGAGACATCCGTGCATCGATGACGAGCCGTTTTTGCACCTTCTCCGTCACGATGTCGCCGTTTTGGTCCGTGGTAAATTCAGGCTCCTCATAGGTGAGGATTACCTGACCGAAACGTGCATTGAGCGTGACAATCGCGCCGTCTACATGCACCGTCCGAAAGCCGGGATCTTTCGTAATCTCAAAGGCGGTTCTGCAATCATTCTCTTTTGCCGGCATGCTGGCCTTCCTCCTCTCTCCCGGCTTCGGAATACTCCCGCTCGCCGTAGAAGACGCTCCCGTTCGGAGAGGCGACCCCCCACGTTCCCTGCCACCCGGTTGTATCGCCCCTCCGGTTCGACGAGTCCGCAAACCTGCTCCGGCCGCTCCCGGTGCCGGTCGGCTCCGTCCCGGTGTACTGCAGCAGTTCCCCGGGGGGGGACAGCGTATCGCAGAGGGCCGAAAGAAGCCTCTTCTCGACGCCGGCGTTGATGACGTTCAGGGTTCCCTTTGCGGGCTCATCGTGAAGAGAAATCGTGACGCGGCCGACGATCTGGTTTCCCCCGGATAGTTCAGCAAGGAGAGAGACGGCATCAGTCGCGATTGGGCGGTCGTATACAGGGAGGAAAACCATCCGCATAGCAGCCTCTGATCCCATCGAAATACTTTTAATAGAGCAGACGGTGACTACTACTCATGACTCCGGCTGTCACCATCGATGAACTCTATCTTGAAATCAAAAAGATCCAGGAGACAATGGTCCGGCGGGAAGATCTCGACGCCCTCCTCGATACCGTTGAGATTCTCAGTAATCCCGAAACAATGGCGGCGATACAAAAGAGCGAAGAAGATATCGCTGCCGGACGATATCGGGAGATATCCTCAATAGACGACCTTCTCAGCGAGTTGTCCTGATGGAGTGGACGATCCGGAGGACCGATACTTTTGTTGAGAGCCTCGCGGAAGTCCGGGGCAACAGGGAAGTTATAGCCGAACTCGATAAGAAACTTCAACGCGTAAAGCAGGATCCGCTCAATACAGGCGGCTGGCTTTCAGGTGCACTGCACGGGAAAAAAGCAACCAGGATTGCAAAGCGCTACCGACTGATATTCCTTCCTGACGAAAGGGAACGAACGGTATACCTGATAGCAATCGATCACCGCCGGCACGTCTACAGGTTGCGGTGAACGAACGCCCGGTACGACACTCTTTTTTCCGGCACAAAGTTTCTCTCAGTCACCGTCTCTACCGGGGTACGGTTTCTCGTCCCCCGGCATAGCCCGCCCGACGTCCCGGCCTTCGTAATCCGATGCAGGTGCACTCGCAACCATAAAAAATGATTCCTGAAAAATGCAGCCTCTGCAAAGGTGCCCTGCACGAAGGAAAGACCGAATTTCTCGCGGCCGTACAGAACGAAGTCATTGTCGTGCGAGACGTCCCGGCATACCTCTGCGACCGGTGGGGTGAGGCATACGGCTGCGGCAGAGACGCACCGGTTGATCGACGCGATCATGGACGGGGTGCTATCTGCGCACCATCTGCTGCCGCCCGCTCGCCGCCGGCGAGATCACCCTTGCTGAATAGTGGGTATCTGCCCGGTACACGGCCGATGAGTGCGATCTTTCTCGAGCGGTCGGCTCATCCCTCTGCCGCGTGGAACACCCTGTGGCCGTCCGGATCAGCGGTCAGGCTGCTCGGGCACGGCTTTTTTCCTCCGGCGCTCTATGATCCCTGCAACGACCGTGTTGAAACCCTGCTCGAGCAGGGCTTTGCGCTCGTGTGTGTAATCGCCGCTCCCGTGGGAATTACCCTCGGATGAACCGTACTCGCGTCTGCGGGTCCGAGGCTCCTTACCAGCACCCGGAATCCCTGGATCCTGATCTCATTGAGCGTCTTTGTCTCCATAGGTCACCTCCATGAGCCACGGTCATCGTCAGACCGCCACCCCATCGGCTGCGACGTTCCTGAGAAACAAATCGTACCGGTGTGCCTGGAGATCGGCTCGTGATAGCACCTTGACCGAGAGGCGGTCTCCTGTCTCGACCAGCAGGTCGAAGGCGAGACCGGTGAGCAGTTCGCGGAGGTGAAGATCCTCCTCACGGCTGATCACCAGGATGTCGATATCGGAGTCCGGCCGGTCATCTCCCCGTGCCACCGATCCGAAGAGCAGAATCTCCTCGATTGCATCTCCGCATGCCTCCCGCGCCTTCGTCGCGAAGGTGCGGACTACCGGTCGAATAGTGGGTGTCATACAACGGAAGGGTATCGTTTCTCCTGATGAGTATCTGCGGAGTCTGTGCATAAAAAGGATCTGCCGACAGGGAACCGGGATTAGTACGAAGTCGTTTGGTGTGGAGAGCCCAGCACGGCTGAGTGGGATACTTCTGAACGCTGCCGGCTTGGCATGCGTCACAGCGGGATCTCCACGAGTTCTTCCGTTTCCTGGATCCGCTTGATATCCATTTCGAGCCGCCGCTTCTTGTCGTGCTCGATCGTCTCCTCTGTCGGTTCCGAAGGGGCTGCCTTGGCTCCCGTATCCGGGAGAGGGCAGCCGGGAACTTCATCTCTGACAATGGTGCGCTTCGGGGCATTCATGGAAGAGAGAGTCTGTGAACCGCCGACGGGAAAATGGTGCCGGCATATCGGGTGCTCTCCGCTGGCTTCATCTTCCGGCCACCGGACGGCTAAACTGATACTCCAGGACTCACGGGCGAACTTGATCCCCGGGCAACCATTCGGAAACACCGAATCGTTCAGCGGGAGGGAGACTGGCGGTCCTTTTCCAGATGATGAATGGCATCGGGATCGGATCTCTTTGCACGCTTCGCCCGGCAGCTGTTCGAGTCCATCTTTCGGGTTGACGACATCCCATCCGATGGGCTCCGCCATGTCGACGGAACTCCTGTTGGTTACGGTTCGCTGAACGGATTCAGGATCTCGAGCGTACAGATCCCGGTAAAATCGCGTTTGTTGCGAGTGACCAGCACGCAGTCGTGAACCAGAGCAGTGGCTGCGATGACGGCATCGGGGAGCTGTACCCCGCAGGTCCGGCGAAGATGAATGGCGCTGTCTGCAATCGTATCGGTCAGGGGGAACACTTCTGCAGGACGGGTGAATTCTTCAGCCCTTGCATAGCCCTCCGGGGTGTGCTTCTTCCATCCAAGGAATTCTATCTTTGTAATGATTGAGATATGAAACGAGGATCGGAGCATGGCCTCGATTTCATCCACCCTGCGCGGAGGAATGGCATCCGCAAGGTAATAGATGAGAATGTTTGTATCGAGGAGATAGCGCTTCATATCCTGTTCCATTCGTTTCGCAAATCCCGCGTCTCGCTCTCCAGATTGACCGGAAGGTCTTTGTAGATTCCCCGGTAGCGTGCAGGGTCGGGAATGCCGACCGGCGTATCCGCTCTTCCGGCGACGAGGTTCTCCCAGATGTCGATCGGTACAATTACACCCGTCCTGTTTCCTTCCGTATCATAAATGTACTGCACTCCCATGGATGCGCTCACCTGCATGTATGTGGGCACTCCGAGCCGATTAGTGTTGCTCCCGCAATGGACTCCTGATGTGCTGGAACGTGCGATCATTGGTGCCGGGGAATATCGTTTCTTCTCCAAGCCGCCGCTTTTCTGTGCTCGTTCGGATCTCCCCTCCGGTTCTGAGAGAGAGGCCACTCGCGTAGATCCTGCCTTCCCGGCAGGAACAGGTTCCTCGTGGCGGACCTACCTCTCCGTGCGCTCGTAGGTGCAGACCTCGAGATCCGCAACCTCTCCGATGACCAGAAAATCGGCATCGCGGGTGGCGATCGCACCGGCACCGTGCGCTCGTGCAATCCCGGCGATGAGAACGTCAAGGGCGTTGACCGGCGTGCCCCGGGCTGCAAGGCGTGCCGCGATGGAGCTCGATTCTTCGGCAGCACCGATCGTGTACTCGAGCACCGGGGTCTGTGCGAAGAAGTCCCTGAAGAACTCCTCCTCCTTTCGTGCGTGCGTCCGCTTGACGCCGGCCAGTATCTCGTGGCAGGTGATCGCCGTTGTCGCGTAGACCTCATCCCCGAGGCACGAACGCGTCCCGGGAACGCCGCGGAAGAAGTCGATGAGGAAGGAGGTGTCGAGGACGATCATACGCGGAACCGTGCAGTACGGCGGGTTGCTTCGGTGAAGGCTTCGATCTCATCGAGAGCGGTGCTCCCCGCGAGTGCCCCGAACCGCCGCTCAAGTCCTACGGAGCGTGACCGCAGCAGAAGATCGATGGCATCGGAGAAGCTCATATCCGGTTCCTTCATCCGCCGGAGGTTCTCGTAGGTCGAGTCGCGGATGGTGATGGTCTTCATGCATCAGTGTAGTGGCACACGAGTATATAGAGGTGGTGCTGTGGACCTCTCGCAGGCGAAGATGCGTGCGGCGAGGTATCGGGTCGTGGGTCTGCCTGGGCGAAGGCGGGCGGCACGACCCGGTGGTCTGCGGCTGCAATTCGCCGACGAGCGGCGATCCCGGTCCCCCGGCCTCCTATGGCAGAAGGCCGAGGTCGGTACAGTCCCAGACCCGATACCCCTCCTGCCTGAGCGCCTCTTTTCCGTCGACGCGTCGCGCCGCCAGCCCGAGGGTAACAGGCCCGGCGATGCCCCGGACCAGCGGCACCTTCTCGTGAAGGGCGTTGAGGATGCCCCGGGCGTCTCTCTTCGCAAGATCCCGGTTCTTGATCTCGACGGCGAGGGTGCCCCCGGCGCCGACGGCGAGCAGGTCGATCTCATCGCCGCGGCGGTTCCACCACGATCCGATCCGCTCGTACTCAGTGCCGAGTTCTTCGGAGAGCAGATTCCTGACCGCCTCTTCGAATGCGTGCCCGGCGAACGCCGGCCATTCGGAGAGCACTTTGGCGCAGAGGCGGTCGTAATGGCCGCTGGCATAGAGGCTTGTGTTGCGGTAGACGAACCGGCTGTAGAACCTGAAGAAGTTGTCTTTCAGGAAGTACCTTCCCATCTTGGAGCGGGACCTGCCTGCCTCGGTAACCGGGACCCGGTACTCGACGATCCCGAGAAGATCGATGAGATCGGCAAGGTACGCCGGAAGGGAGTTTGCGGCAACGTGTGCGGAGTCGGCGATCTCTTTTGGTGTCGACCTTCCTTCGGCGAGCGCGGCGAGGATCTCATAGTAGGTGGCATACTCTCTGCCGAACTCTTCTACGAGGACGTCGCTCATCTCCCGCCGAAGCGGAGCAAGATCGTTGAAGACCAGCCGGTCGAGCGCCTCGCGAAGGTTTCGGCACCCGAACTTCTCGAGGTATGCATAGTAGGAGATGGTTCCTCCGAAGAGCAGGGCGAGGTCGAGCCGGTCATGTGGGTCGCCGACGCCGAGGTCGGCGAGGATGGCAAGAGTGTCCCGTACGTGAAACGGTTGCAGGGTGACGATCGTATCCGCCCGCTTGAAGAGCGGCGCACCGCCTTCGAGGAAGATCTTCCGGATCATGCCGACCGATGACCCGGATATGACCAGGAAGAGGTTTGACTCTCTGCTGTAGAGATCCCAGAACCGCTGAAGCTCGGTGATGACGGACGGGTCGATCTTCTCGAACCGCTGGAACTCATCGAAGACGACGATGAGCGGGCGGTCAAAGGAGAAGAGAAACGAAAACAGCGTTTTCGGCGTGTCGAAGCGGACGTAGGCCGGGAGCTCGAGCATCTCCACAGTGTAGGTACAGAACTCCTCCATCAGGACGTCGAGGCTCTTGTTGCTGTCGACGAAGTAGTAGAGAGCCGTCCGGCCACGGATGAACTGTTTGATCAGCTCCGTCTTTCCTACCCGCCGTCTGCCGGTAACGACGAGAAAACTCGGGGCGGTCTTCTCGAGATGATCCATGAGGGCGAGTTCCTGCACCCGGTCGTAGAACTGCATAATCATTATGAATATAATCATTATAGATGTAATGAATTTCTGTTGCCTGAAGGGATGGATAGAATAGATTGTCTGCGAACCGCTGACGGAAAATTGTTGCTGATATATCGGTACTCTCCGGTGGCCGAAAGCGAAGCCACCGGATGGCACACAGAGGAGAGATTCCCGGGCGAGGAAATGTTCCCGTGTAGGACGAGCGCCGTCTCTCGAGGGTCCCACCGGGGGCCCGATACAAACCGTTCGTGTTCGTTCCGGTGCCGCTATGAAGGGGGCGCTCCCTGCGCACCATCTGCTGCCGGCTGCTCACTACTTCCTGTATGCCGTCCTTCGGCGGTCGACTTCGAACGCCAGAACAAGGAGTTTGTCGTCTTCGATAGAGAGGATTGCACGATACGTCCCGACACGAAAGGTGTACAGGATGCTCGGGGCGGCGACCTTCATCTTCTTCACGTACGCGTACGGGTCTTCTTTGATCTCGGAGAGCCCGCGGATGATGCGCCGCGCAGGTCACGGCGGGCTCGCGCCGAGTACGAGAGCGTGTACGTCATTCAGACGCAAAACTCCCGTGCAATCTCCTCTTCCGGGTAAACCCTGCCTGCCTTAATGTCCTCCAGAGCCTCCTCTATCCCCCGGATTGCCTCGTCGCTGAGCGGCTCGGTGTCGAGCGCCAGATCGAGAAGCCGGATGATGACATCGTTATACGATTCCTTTGCATAGCGTTTGAGCCCCTCCAGCCGTGCCTTCACATCGGGAGTGACCTGGATCGTCGTAACTGCCATAGAACTCTGTAGGTCGCTGTAGGTATTACGGTTTGTCCCGTATGGAAACCCGATGGCACTCGCCGGATCAGCGGTCAGGCTGTTCGGGCACGGCTTTTTTCTTCCGGTGCTCCCGGATTCCTAGAGCGACCGTATCGAAGTCCTGCCCGGGCAGGGCTTTGCGCTCCTTTGTGTAATCCCCGCTTCTCTGGGTATGCATCTTTGTTGCCATTTTTGTCATCTCCCGGTTCCGCGTGCTAAAGAAGTGGCGCTCTGATGCGCACGCTCCCATGCTCCATGCAGAAAGAGGTTGTCGTAGTCACGCCTGCCTCCTCGGAGCGTGCGAGGAGTCCCTGCTCGTCAAGCCGACAGTCCACCAGGTCGTCAAGCTGCTGCCGGGAGAGGTGGAGCTGCTCAGCCAATGTCGGCAATAGGGGCAGTATGTACCGGAAGTACCGGTGGAAGGCCGGTCGGTATCGGTGAGGGACTCCTGCATGATCGGCAGGAGTGGCGATGCCTTTTTCACACATCGGTACATATTTTTACCACGTGGAACAAAATATTACCATTCAGATCGTCGGGCTGCTCCTCAAAGGTGATTCGTATCCGCGCAGTCTTGCGAAAGATCTGGACGTTTCGCACCCGACTGTCCTGCGGAAACTCAAGGGCCTCCTCGACGAAAACGTCGTCGACTTCAGGGTCGAGGGGAAAAATACGGTGTACTTTCTGAAAAAGAGCATTGAAGCCCGGGTGTACGGGTACATGGCGGAGTGGTATTCGCTCGGAAAAACGATTGAGTCTGCTCCGCACCTGCGTTCCATTATCAGAGCGGTTCAGGAAGAGAAAGATGTTCCGCTTGCGATACTCTTCGGCAGTTATGCAAAAGGAACATACGGCCCCTCGAGCGACATCGACGTCTATCTCGAGACGACCGACCGTGAGGTGAAGCGCGACCTTGAACGAAGGCATAGCAGGCTCAGCGTAAAGATCGGTACCTGGGATCCTGAAAATCTGCTGATACGGGAGATCGTACAAAACCATGTTATTCTGAAGGGGGTTGAACGGTATTACGAAAAGACGCGATTTTTTGAGTAAACTCTATCGGGAGAGAAAGATCCGGATCGTCGATCCGAGTACCACGGTGCAGGAAGCCTACCGGAGCAAATCCGAAAGTTATCTCATCTCTGCAAAGATTCTGCTCGAAAACGGGAGGCTCGAAGAGACCGTCTCGATGGCATATTACAGCATGTACTACATGCTGCTCGCCCTCCTCTTCAGGACCGGCATCCAGTGTGAAAACCACACCGGAGCGATGATTCTCCTTGAGAGATTGTATGGGATCGACAACTCCCGGATCGCCGCCGCCAAGCGGGATCGTGTCGACAAGCAGTACTATGTCGATTTCGAGATAACTGCCGAGGACGTAACGGAATCAATCGAAGAAGCAGAGGTGTTCTGTGCAGAGCTGCTGAACTCTATGGAGCGGTTGCATCAGGGGGAGATCACGCGCCTTCGCCGGGAGGCACTCCGGCTCCTTGAAGGGCAGGGCGAGTGAAAGGGTCGGCGTGACATGCCCGGAGTTCTCCGGATGAAATCCTTTTTTCATGAGACGCTTTACGACGACGAAATTTTTTCGCGAATCCGCTGGCTCTCTCCGTCAAAGAGCGACAGGAATTTCCGGCGCAGCTGCAGGGCGCCCGCCGTCAGTTCGCTCTCGTCACGCTCCACGAAATCCTTCCAGTTCTCCTCGAACTCAGCAGTGATCGCCGCGAGGCCCTCCCGCAGGTCCGGAGCGACCGCGAGCAGGCGGTAGTCGTGGTTGTACAGGATGCAACTCCCGTCTTCGAGCTCGAGAAAAAGATCGATCGGGCTTGTCAGTTCGCGGATCTCACCGTGAATTCTGACGTAGATCAAAGGAATCCGGGCGGGGGGCTGCTGCTCGTGGGCATGGGAGATCAGCCGCCCGATAACGTCGCTGTAGGTCTCACGGGGATGCACCTTCAGGCGATTGAGCTGGTCTTTCACCTCGGTTGATATGTTGATCGACGACGTATCGGACATACTACTCCCTACTACTGCGGTGGTATATACCCGGATCGATTGGCGGCCACAGCGATAGCCGACTTGCCGTTTGGGTTAAGCAAACGTTATATATCATGAATCCGGGGCGAATATTGCCGAATTTCGACCCTCACAGAAGCCCGGAGACGGCCGATCTCGGGGTGAGCTATGGTAAGCATCCTTGAAAAATTACCCTGCCTCATATCGCCGCTATGGCCCTCGGATCCTGCCGTTGTACGGGAATCGGGGCGCAATGCTTCGCCCGTTTGCGGAGCCGGATTTTGGGATCCGAAATCGCCGCTAAAAACAGAAAAGAGCGCCGATTCGGGCTTATTTTTTGGCGGGACGGGGTGATCTCTTTCAAGGAGATGTTCCCTGGAAGTCGCCGGGTGCTGTCCGTCATCGCACGCTGTGATCGAATGATTCCGGCGAACCCGCCCTGCATACGGAGATCAACGGTGTTGGAGAAGTCACACCGGATCATTGCAGTCACCGAAGTTTCTCGCATATGAACGTCTGCAGAGTGGGGTTGCATGCTGTGGCGTATGTGACGGTGTATGTGCGTATGTCCCGGCCGCAATACTGTTGGCACGAAAGGTTAATACTTCTGAGAAGGGAGATTACACTACCCATGACCGTCTTTGGTGTTGTCATAGAAAAAGATGAAGATGGCTGGTATGCGTATATTCCTGCAGCTTTGGGGTGTTACGCACAGGGCGATACCTACGAGGAGGTTCTTTCCGCCGTTCGGGAAGTGCTTCTGCTGGTTCTGGAGGAACTCACCGCAACCGGACAGGAGATTCCGGAGGTCGACCAGATCAGCCTCACGACCGTTGACGTGACGGTGTAGTGTTCAATGGTCGCGATGCTCCAGGTAAACTGCGCCGCACAATCTCTGCTGGCTATGGCTCCGCTTTACCCGGTTGCCCGGTGTCGTCTCTGATAGTCCGGAGATCGGCCTTCAGCGGCGGGATCTGATTTTTGATGATGAACCAGACGGTTTCGAGATCGACACCGAAGTAGCGGTGGAGAACGACGTTCCGGAGACCGACGATCCTTTTCCAGGGCACGAGTGGGTAACGGGATCGGATCTCTTCCGGAATCTGCCCGCATGCTTCGCCCAGGATTTCGAGATTCCGAATAACGGCGTCTATGGTCTTCTGATCGCGGACGAATTCCTCTTGCGAAAATCCTTCCGTATACTCTTCGATGCGCTCGAGCGCCTCGAGCATATCGTCCAGAAAGAGGGAGGGACCCGCGTTTAGACATACGTGGCGTCCTCGCGGATCGACTGGAGCAGTTTCGGCCTTCGGGCGATACCGCCCTTCAGCACCAGGTCGACCGGAAGGCCGAGGAGCTGTTCGAGTTCGTCTTTCAGGTCGACGACGTCCCACCCGATGGGCTCCGCCAGGTCGACGAGGATATCCACGTCGCTTCCTGCAGTCTGTTCGTTCCTCGCGTATGATCCGAAGATGCCGATCTCCCGGACGTTGTAGCGCTCCCGCAGGTACGGCTTTGCCCGGCGAAGCGTATCCGCGATAGAGCGAATGTCCGGTGTCTGGAGAGTCCTTTCGGTTGACATGGCGTTTCCCTGGAGTTCGGGTGCCCGGTTCCCGCACCGCGGTTGATCTTCAATTGCGTGGTATCCATCATCATGGTTTCGTTCGTGAAACGAAGACTTCGATCTCATCGAGAGCGGTGCTCCCGGCGAGTGCCCCGAACCGCCGCTCAAGTCCGGCGGAGCGTGACCGTAGCAGAAGGTCGACGGCATCGGAGAAGCTCATATCCGGTTCCTTCATCCGCCGGAGATTCTCGTAGGTCGATTCCCGGATGGTGATGGTCTTCATGCATCAGTGTGTGGATACACGATTACATATACGTAGTGCCGTGGAACCCTCGCGAAGATTCGTGCGGCGAAGGATCGGGTCGTGAAACCGCCGGAACGGTCGGCTGCCGAAAGTCGCATTCGCCGAAGAATACTTCTGCCATGTCGACGTTTGCGTATATACCGACATGCCTGCGAACAAAAAGCGCATCGTAGAACTGGCAAGGGAGGACGCCGTTCTCATCTCCCGTCACGCCCGGATACGGATGTTTGAGAGAAACATCCGGACAGACGAGATCATTGCCGTCATTGCGGCCGGAACGATCATCGAGGAGTATTCCGACGATGAACCGTGCCCCTCGGTACTGATCCTTGGTTTTATTGGGGAGCAGGCGTATCAGTAGTGTGGTAGCTATTCTTGCGTGATCACGTGCGGGTGATCACCGCATATGTACCATCGGAAGAAAGATGGGCGGGTAACCGGATACGGAGAGAGCAAAAATGATTCCTGAAAAATGCAGTCTCTGCAAGGGTGCCCTGCATGAAGGAAAGGACCTGAGTTTCTCGCGGCCGTGCAGAACGAGGTCATTGTCGTCCGTGGCGTCCCGATGTCACATCTGCGACCGGTGCGGCGAGGCATACGGCTGCGGCAGCGACCTCCCGGAAGATCGACGCGATCATGGACGGGGTGCATCGCGGTACCATCTGCTGCCGCCCGCTCGCCGCCGGCGAGATCACGCTTGCCGAATAGCGCGTGCCTGCCCGGCACACGGCCGATGAGTGCGATCTTTCCCGGGCGGTCGGCAGATCCCTCTGCCGCATGGAACACCAGGTGGCCGTCCGGATCAGCGGTCAGGCTGCTCGGGCACGGCTTTTTTCCTCCGGCGCTCTATGATCCCTGCAACGACCGTGTTGAAACCCTGCTCGAGCAGGGCTTTGCGCTCGTGTGTGTAATCGCCGCTCCCGTGGGAATTACCCTCGGATGAACCGTACTCGCGTCTGCGGGTCCGAGGCTCCTTACCAGCACCCGGAATCCCTGGATCCTGATCTCATTGAGCGTCTTTGTCTCCATAGGTCACCTCCATGAGCCACGGTCATCGTCAGACCGCCACCCCATCGGCTGCGACGTTCCTGAGAAACAAATCGTACCGGTGTGCCTGGAGATCGGCTCGTGATAGCACCTTGACCGAGAGGCGGTCTCCTGTCTCGACCAGCAGGTCGAAGGCGAGACCGGTGAGCAGTTCGCGGAGGTGAAGATCCTCCTCACGGCTGATCACCAGGATGTCGATATCGGAGTCCGGCCGGTCATCTCCCCGTGCCACCGATCCGAAGAGCAGAATCTCCTCGATTGCATCTCCGCATGCCTCCCGCGCCTTCGTCGCGAAGGTGCGGACTACCGGTCGAATAGTGGGTGTCATACAACGGAAGGGTATCGTTTCTCCTGATGAGTATCTGCGGAGTCTGTGCATAAAAAGGATCTGCCGACAGGGAACCGGGATTAGTACGAAGTCGTTTGGTGTGGAGAGCCCAGCACGGCTGAGTGGGATACTTCTGAACGCTGCCGGCTTGGCATGCGTCACAGCGGGATCTCCACGAGTTTTTCCGTTTCCTGGATCCGCTTGATATCTTCCCCGAGCCGCCGCTTTTTTTCGTGCTCGATCATCTCCTCTATCAGTTCCGAGAAGGTCATCCCCGGCTCTCGCATATGGGAGAGGGCGGCCCAGACCTCTTCCCTGACAATAATGCACTTTGTGGCATTCATGGGATAGAGAGTCTACGGACCGCTGACGGAAAAATATTGCTGATATCTCAGGCAATCTTTGGCGGCTTCGCCTTTTGGCCACCGGGCGGTGAAACGAGGAGATACTCCCGGATGAGGGAAGGTTCCCCGTCCCTTGAGGGGCCCACTGGAGATCTGATGCAAATCCTTATTAGGTAAACTGCGGTATACTTGAGTGTGTCCTCTACAACGACGATCAAGATCGCAACCGATCTCCGCGATCGGCTTAATGCACTGAAGGTCCATCCGCGTGAGACCTACAGCGAGGTGATCGGCCGCCTGGTGGAGAACAGCGTCGACGACGAACCGCTGAGCGACGAGACGATCCGGGCTCTCGAAGCATCGCTTGAGGACCTCAAAGCGGGCCGCATCTTCACGCTGGACGAAGTCATGGCGGAGCTCCGCGAAGAATGACCTGGCGTGTCGTATTCACGGCGACGGCACGCCACGCGCTGAAACGTATTCCGCGGCCTGTCGCGTTCACGATCGGGGAAGAACTTGCATCGCTTGCCGGGGAGCCCGATCCGAAAAAATTCGTGAAGAGACTGCAGGGGTCGCAGAATCCGCCGTTCTACTCACTCCGGGTCGGCGACTACCGGGCAATCCTCTCCATCGTCGATGACCTGGTGATCATCCACGTAGTCGACGTAGGGCACCGGAGCAGTGTGTATCGGAAGTACTGATGTTCCTTGACACATGCGGGGTTTCTTCGTCCCGGCATGATCGGTGAGGACGGGGAGGAAGCATTCCGAAACCATCGGAAGAGTATATACCCATGCAGATGGTACTACCTCCTGTGGTTGTACCCATGGAAGCCACGATCACGCTCCCGGAGTCCCTGCTCTCGGTCATCAACGTGAGAAAGCCGGATCTCGATCGTTTCATCCGTCGGGTTCTGGCGGTCGGATTGTATCGGGAAGGGCGGCTGTCGCTTGGCAAGGCGGCAGAGGTCGCCGGGGCACGCAATACGTGGGAGATGATCCTGCTCCTGGATGAGAAAGGAGTACCGGTGGATTACTCAGGCGAAGATGCGGAAGCAGATCTCGAAACGCTCCGAAAACACCTGGGACGCTGAAACCGGGGGATTTTTCCAAAGCGGGCACCTCTGATTGCTCCGGCAAAAATCCGGAAGTTCGATCTGCGAACAGCTGTGTCGGTACTGTTTCCCGCAGGTGTCTCTGACACGGCGGTCACCGGGGTGCGTTTCGTTTCTTCGGTTGCTCGTTGCATTGGTTCACCTGATCCGTCATGGGGTGGCGGTGACGTGAGCGCTTCCGGAGACCTCTGTGCATCTCGAGGGGGGCGAGCCCGGCCACCGGGTACCTGTCCGGAAATTCCGGATAGTTGGGAGGGTGAATGGCCGGGAAAAGGAGCTGATACGAGCGAATCATTCCTGCACGTTCGATCTGCCGTCGAGCCAGGTATAGACCGGCACGACGTGAATTGCCCTGCCGCCGATAACCACGTCTTCGGACTCGGCCTCTGTGATGATGATGCCCTCGGCGAGGCCGTACGCATCCATCGCCTCGCAGAGCCCGCGGATCTCCCTCTTTCTGGTGCCGGGATCCCCGAGGGACTGCGTTACCTGAATTGCCAGGGCGATCGTCCGCCCCGATTTAACGAGGAAATCACACTCGTATCTGTCCTTGTGGTAGTAGATGGCGTCGTATTGCTTTTTCAGCGTGATGAAGACGAGATTCTCGAGCAGTTTTCCCCGGTTCTCTGAAAATGTAAAGGCAACGGCGTTTATAAGACCCGTATCGATGGCGTAGATCTTCTTTGGGTTTGCGAGCTGTTTCTTCACCGAAGAGTCGTATTTCATCAGGGTGTACAGGAGATACGCATTCTCGGCATACTCGATGTACTCCCGTACGGTCTCGGTTGCGATATGAAGGGCGCCGGCAATCCGATGATACGAGAGCGCGTTCCCTGCGTTCGAGATCAGGTAATAGAGGAGGTCTACGAGATCGCTGTTGTTCCGCAGCCGGTTCGGGAAGATGATATCCTTCAGATAGATCGTCTCATAGTAGCTTTTAAGGATCTGCCTCTTCAGATCGGCATCTGGTTCGAGGGCCACACGGGGAAACCCCCCGTAGTGCAGGTACGCGGCGAACTGCTGCCTCTTCTCGACGAGGGTCGGGTTCGTCATGCCCTGGAACCGAAGATACTCGGGGAACGAGAGGGGATAGATGGTGCAGGAGAAATACCGACCGGAGAGGCGGGTGCTGAGCTCGTGCCGGAGCAGCGAGGAGACTGAACCGGTCAGAATGCATTTGACGTTGCTCTTTGTGTCGTGGAATGTCTTGACGGCAGACGCCCAGTGTGTATAATTCTGGACCTCGTCGATGCAGAGATAGAGCCGCTCAAGGCCGGCATGGCGAGCGAGGTAGTCTTCGACGATGCCGCCGAGCAGCGCGGGATCGTCTGCCATGGAGATGAAGAGCGGTTCATCCAGATTGATGGAGAGGATGGCCTCCTTTGGGACGCCCCTCTTCAGGAGAAAACGAATGATCTGGTACACGAGCGTGGATTTTCCGGTCCTTCGTGCACCGGCGAGAAGCAGAATCTCTCTCGCATCCAGGTAGCGTACAATTTCGGGGAATTGTGACAGGCGTTCGACGCCGGTCTCAAACCCTCTCGAGAACCACCAGGGATTTTGGCTTTCGAGAGCGATCTGCACCTTGTCAACTACCCACGACTAAAGTCGCGGGCATGGTGCCGTAATTGGCTCCATGCTCTTTACAGGCTTGCGATTCAACCTCTCCCCGGGACGGGAGCAGACCGCAATAGGCCGGTTGACGGCGGCCCTTACCGCGATGTTCTTCGCGGCATTGAGATCGGCGTTTTCGGCGTGTCCGCACTGCAGGCACCGGAACGTGGCCTGATCCGACCGATTGCCGGGATCAGTATGCCCGCAGACACTGCACTGCTGGCTGGTATACGAGCCGTTGATCACCTTCAGCAGAACACCAAGTTTTCTGGCCTTGTATGCGATGAAGGTTCTCAGCTGGAAAAACGCCCACGTATGATGTCGTTCGCGGTTTTGCTTGGTAACCGTTGTCCGCTGGAGAATGCCCGTCAGGTCTTCCAGGGCAACTCCTCGCTTCGTGCCTTCTGCCGCACGAACGACTTGCTTGCTGATGACGTGGTTCACGTCCGTCTTAAACCGGCGTTCTCTGCCGGAGATCTTCCGCAGTTTCTCCTTGGCGTCCTTCGTGCCCTTCTGTTGCAGGGCGGCACGAAGGTTTCCATACCGCTTCCGCACCCTCTCGGTGGCTGCACTGGAGTAGACCGTCCCGTCGCTGGTCGTGGCGATGGTGACCACGCCGAGATCGACCCCGAGATACTCGGCCGGTTCAGGGATCTCGCGATCAGGGGATTTGACGGTCGCGTAGAGCCAGAATGCCCCATCCCTGTAGACGAGATCGGTCTGCTTGACCGCCGCTACCGGGGGGAAGTAGTCGGGTCTCGCGTACCGGAGTTTGATCCTGCCGTCCAGCGTCCAGATGCTCGCCCTGTTCTTCCCAAGGGAGAGCACCCGGGCATCGTAGCAAATAGCACCGTGCTCACAGAACGAGATCTCGGAGAGTACCTGCAGGGGTTTGCCAAGAGCCCTCAGGATCTTGTTCTTCGCCTTGATCGCCTCAATGGTGCTCCGGTAACTGCCGGCAACCTTGCGGATGGCAAGCTGCGCCATCTGGGCGGAAAGCCCGAACTGCTCTCTGACCGTGGAGTACATCCGCTTCTGCAAGCCGATGGTGGAGAACTGCTTTTCAAAAAAGGCAACCGGCGACACGAAGGCGCAGGCAGCGTTGTACCGCTCCATGGTGGCAAACAACTTCTTCCGGTCTTCAGGAGAAGCATACAGCCGCAACTTCGTCACCGATTGCATACGTATTCCTATTCGCTGCGATCGGCATAAAGCACAGCCGTGCACTGAGAAAGTGTTTTTACCCGTTGGCCTGTGGCCGATTCCTCCCACGGCTAAAGTCGCGGGGCTCCTCGGCCACGGTGATCCTGATCCATCTGTAGAGTGTAGTCGACAATTTGGTATGTAATTGTGGATTATGCTCGACAAAATCTCCGGGCGCTACAAGGGCGGGAGATGTCGGAAGTACTGGTCTTCTGTGGTCTGAGAGGAGCCCGTCGTTCCGGTATCGGGAAATGTGTCGACTGTAGTCGACGATTTTCCTGACAACTGTCGACTACGTTCGACGGAATTTCCGGACAGGCGCACCGACGCTCGGGGGAGGGAGAGGCGCCGTTCCATCAGGTATGCGGGCTCTTCGGGTCGGTCCGGCAAAGACTCTCGCTGCAGAACCGGTGATGCCGGGATCGCCCGCGCCTGACGAAGAGTCCCGGTGCCTTCAGGGGAGAGAATCCTTAATGCTCTTCCACGACCAAATGATATAGCCGCAGAGATCCGACCGGCATCGTATTTCAGGCACCCCCGTAGTGTAGTGGTCAATCATGCAGGACTTTGGATCCGGCGACGGCGGTTCGAATCCGCCCGGGGGTATCAGGGCAGAATGGTCAGCACCTGCGGCAAAGCGGATCGCTCTTTTGCAGTCGTAGGCGGCTGAGAACGCTATCTCCGACGATGCCGGGTGCCCGAAGGTGTGTGCTCCGCGACCGCGAGCCCGGATCTCGCCGGGAGACCGGTCCTGACGGCGCCGGGATGGTTTCTTTCCTTGCGGCATATGTCTCCGGCTCGGAAAATCCCTCAAAAGGGCAGTTTGAGGAACGATCCTTTTCCACATCGGCGTTTTTGAGAAACGGATGCCCCGCTATCGGTGCAAAAGAGAAACGTTTTTCACGGGGCGGGGGCAATACACAGCCATGGAAGACGAGTGTTCGATGCGCGAGCCCCGCGACATCAGCGATCAGCTCTCGGGGCTGAAACAGCATCCGCAGGAATCCCTCGACGACGTTGTCAGGCGCCTTGCCGCAGAGGTGGCCGACGACGAGTACGACGACCCGATGAAGACCTGGAAGTCGTGCCCCGTGTATAAGCTTGAAGTGCTCTGGAAAGACCAAAGCCGGGAAAGCGCAGAGTAACCCTGCCGCTGCCGGCTCTGGAGAGGAGAGGTCTCTCCGGGTGCGTCCGCCGGTGCGGGGAGAGATCGCCAACCTATTTTTCGCGAAAGACCGCCTCGGAGCGGTGCGGCTGCTGTGAACCAAAGGTATTTCTGATAGCCGGGCTATTCTCGGTCATGGTCGGCACACCGGAATGGATGCAGAGGAGGATGGGGCTCCGGCGGCACCGGGGCTGCCGCAGGCCGGGCGCTGCCGGGTACATCGAGGTGCCGCTCGGCCGGGACACGCTGCGGGCGCTCAAGAAGGGCCTGCGGGGGATCCGGTTCGGGCGGGTGCCCCGGCTCGGAGAGATCGTCGCAGCGCTCGATCATGCGTGGCTGGCTGCCGAGCGGGCGCCGGAGTCCTGATCGCAGGGTGCCTATCCTGCTGATCGCTCCGGGCAACCCCCGGGCCGGCACCGCGGAGCCTGCGGGCGCAGAAAGCCGTTGCCGCACCGGGTGCACCGGTACTGGGCATAGACAACCGCATGGTCCGGGATCTCGACGGAGCCGAGCCACTCGCCCGGACTCCCGCAGCGGGGGCACGCCGGCGTTGCCTCCTCCTGCACCTTCTGTTTTATCAGGAGGGCGATGATCGCCTGGTTGACGTCCGGATAGGGTGCATTGCTGCCGTTTGACTGTACTTTCTCCATCAGCCACCGGTAGAGTGAGTCCGGTAGGCGTACGGTGATCTGGGGGCGTTCTTCCATGGTATCTGCATGGGAAGCGCCCGCTTAAAAATGATACCTATGGGTAGCGAATGTTACCGCGATCCGCCGGCGAAAAACAAGAGACTATATCGGCTCGCGGGAAATACCTGAAGAAGAGAGATGGAACCGTCCGAAAACGTGCAGAGCAAGCAGGTGGGGGTGCGGCTGCCCGGCCATCTCTACCGGTGGCTGAGGGTGAAGGTGGACGCTGGCGAATACTCCAATATGGCGCAGTCCGTCATCGGGGAGCTGACGAAGGCGAAGGCGCTCGAGGAGCAGCGCCGCGAGCCTGCGGCCTACGCTGTCCGCGAAGAGCCGGAGAGCGACCCGCTGCTGCGGCTCGTCGACGAGCGGCTGGACGCGCTCCGGCGCGAGCTCCACGGCGAGATCGAGCGGCGGCGGTGATGGCGGGCGGCAGTCCTCCCTGCCCGAAGGGCTCTTTTTTCGTCGATGGCTCGTGCCGCGGTCCCGGCAACGCTGCAATCTTCTCCCCGATACCTTTGGGAATACTCCGACCTTCTTCTTTTTGGCTCAGCTGTGATCTCGATGATGAGTAAACCGATCCCATTGCCCCGGCGGTTCCCCTACGATCCAAGCTGCTCATGCTCCGTGAAATGATCGACGCAGAGATGGTGCGAGCACCGGCCGCTTGGAGAGCTCCTTATCGCAAAAGCGTTTGCGGCGGTCGACCTCATCCCGTCTCCGTCGAAGAATACTTCTGCTTGTTTGACGTTTGCTTATTTGCAGACATGCCGGCGAACAAAAATCGGATCGTGGAACTGGCAGGGCAGGACGCTGTTCTCATCTCACGGCATGCCCGGGTCCGGATGTTTGAGAGGAACATCCGGACGGACGAGATCATTGCCGTCATTATGGCCGGTACGATCATTGAGGACTATCACGATGATGAACCGTGTCCTTCCGTAATGATCCCTGGTTTTATCGGGGATCAGGCATATCAGTAGTGTGGTAGCTATCTGTAGTGATCACCTCCGGGTCATTACCGCGTACGCAGCGCCCGGAGGACCTGTGGACCGACAACCGGATACGGAGAGAGCAAAAATGATTCCTGAAAAATGCAGCCTCTGCAAGGGTGCCCTGCACGAAGGAAAGACCGAGTTTCTCGTGCGGGTGCAGAACGAGGTCATTGTCGTGCGCGACGTCCCGGCGTACATCTGCGACCGGTGCGGTGAGGCGTACTTTACAGCAGAGACCTCCCGGAGGATCGACGTGATCATGGACGGGGTGCATCGGGGCACTATCTGTCTCCATCCGCTCGCCGCCGGTGAGATCACCCTTGCCGAATAGCGGGTATCTGTCAGTCCGTCACTGCATTCCGCGAACAAAAATACCGAAGGTTGCGGACTCTCCGATACGCGAACGCCCCGAAACGCCGCCCCTGTCCGGCACACCGGCTCTGCAGCAAACGATCGACGGCATCGGAGAAGTTCGTCCGATCCTTTTCACTGTCGCAGGTTCCCGCAAGGTCGCGTCGCGGATGGTGCCTGCCACCCGGCCACCCATGGTTTTTTGAACCGGCGGGCCGTAAACCCGGGGTTGTGGTGCAGGCATGCGGCCCTCAACGCTGGTGATCCTCGGGCTGGCAGGAGTGGCGATTGCGGTATCGATCGCCGTCGGGGTTCTCGCCGACTGGTTCTGGTTCGGGGCGGTCGGCTACGAATCGGTCTACCTGACCGTGCTCGCGGCACGGGTCGGCCTCGGGGTTCTGGGTTTTCTGGTCTTCTTCGCCGTTTCGTACGGGAACGCCGCCGTCGCCGCCCGGACGGCGGGGCAGGGGACGCCGCTCGTCGCCGGGCTCATCGCGGCCGTGGGGAGCCTGCTTGCAGGAATCGTCCTCTCGGGCGCCTGGGAGACGGTGCTGCTCTTCTTCAATCAGACGGCGTTTCTCGCGGATGACCCGATCTTCGGGCTTGATATCGGGTTCTACGTCTTCGCGCTTCCGTTCTATACGCTCATTGTCAATTTCCTGCTGGGGCTCTTCCTCTTCGCGGCCGTTCTCGCCGGCGCCGCGTTCCTGATCCGGGCGCTCGGGATCGAGCTTGAGCCGGGCCGGCAGCCGGCGGTGACCGCAGAACCCCGCGGCTGGCAGCAGTATGCCCGGGCGTTTCTCCCCCATCTCTCCGTGCTGCTCTTCCTTGTCTTTGCGGCGCTCGCCGTCCGGCTCTGGCTCGCCCGCTACGGCATCCTCTTCTCCACGACGGGAGCGGTCTACGGCGCCGGGTACACCGCCGTCAACGTCACCCTTCCGGTGCTGACGGTTCTGGCCGCGCTTGCGCTCGTCATCGGGATCGGTTTTCTGATCAACGCGGCCTTCGGGCGGATCCGGGTGATCGCCTACGGCCTTGCGGCCTTCGTGGGCGTCGCCCTGATCGGCCTCGTCGCCGTCGCTGCCGTGCAGGGGCTCATCGTGGCGCCGGACGAGTTCAACCTCGAGCGGGAGTACCTCGGCTACAACATCCAGCATACCCGTGCCGCCTACGACCTCGACGAGGTGGACGACCGGTTCTTCCCGGTCGCGCTCAACCTTACGGCGGAGGACATCCGGGAGAACAACGCCACGATCAGCAACATCCGGCTCTGGGACTGGCGGCCGCTGCAGGCCACCTACGCGCAGCTGCAGCTCTTCCGGACCTACTACGACTTCTTCGACGTCGACGTCGACCGCTACACCCTCGACGGCCGGTACAGGGAGGTGCTCGTCTCGGCGCGGGAACTGAACGTCGGGCTCCTCCCCGAGCAGGCGCAGACCTGGGTGAACCGCCACCTCATCTTCACCCACGGCTACGGCGCGGTGATGAACCCGGTCGACCAGGTGACGCCCGAGGGGCTCCCGGTCTTTTATCTGCGGGACATCCCGCCGGTCGCGCAGTTTGAAAACCTGACCGTGACCGAGCCTGCCATCTACTACGGCGAGGAGACCGGCAACTACGTGGTGACGCAGACGACCACGGCGGAGTTCGACTACCCGTCCGGCGAGCAGAACGTCTACACGAGGTACGGCGGCACCGGCGGAGTGCCGCTCAGCGACGGGCTGCGGCGGCTCGTCTACGCGGTCAGGTTTGGGTCGATAGAGCTTCTGGTCTCGGGCTCGATCACCCCGGAGAGCAGGGTCCTTCTCTACCGGAACGCAGCCGAGCGGGCGGCGGCCATCGCCCCCTTCCTCTCCTATGACCCCGACCCCTACGTCGTGGTCGACGGCGGGAAGATCTTCTGGATCATCGACGCCTACACGACCTCCCTGCAGTACCCCTACGCCGAGCCGACGGCCACGGAGGTTCTCGACGGCGGGCGGACAAACTACATCCGAAACAGCGTCAAGGTGGTCGTCGACGCCTACACCGGCGACGTCGCCTACTACGTCGTCGACCCGGACGACCCGCTGATCGCCGCCTACGAAAAGATCTTCCCTGGCCTCTTCCGCGGGATCGGGGAGATGCCGGCGGGGCTTCGCGACCACATCCGCTACCCTCAGGGGATCTTCCAGGTGCAGGCGAACGTCTACGCCCTCTACCACATGCAGGACCCGCTGGTCTTCTACAACAAGGAGGACGCCTGGGTGATCCCGGACGAGATCTACCGGGGGGCGAGGCAGCCGATGGTGCCCTACTACGTCATCCTGCGGCTCCCGGGCGAGACGGACGAGGAGTTCATCCTCATGCTCCCCTTCACGCCCCGCAACAAGGAGAACATGATCGGCTGGATGGCGGCGCGGTGCGACGCACCGAAGTACGGCGACCTGGTCGTCTTCCGGTTCTCAAAACAGGAGCTGACCTACGGCCCCATGCAGGTCGAGGCCAGGATCGACCAGGACCCCGAGATCTCGCAGGCGATCACCCTCTGGTCGCAGGCGGGCTCCGACGTCCTGCGGGGCAACACCCTCGTGATCCCGATCGAGAATTCCATCATCTACATCGAACCGCTCTACCTCGAGGCGACCGAGCGGGGAACCCTGCCGCAGCTCCGGCGGGTGATCGTCGCCTACGGGGACATGCTGACCATGCAGGAGACCCTGAACCAGTCGCTGGCGGTCATCTTCGGCGAAGGCGGGGAGGCGCCGCCCGGGGAGGTGCCGGCCGTCGGCGGCGATCTCGCAGAACGGCTCGCCCGGATCAGCGATCTCTTCGATGCCGCAGAGCAGGCGCTCTCGGAGGGTGATCTCGGGCGCTACCAGGAGCAGATCAACGAGATCGGGCAGGTCGCGTCGCCGTAGATAACGCCTTTGTTCTTTTTTGGGGTCCTGGTAGTGCTGGGAATCCCTGCACATATATAGTATCCGACGGTAACAACTATCAAGAGAGTGAGAGAACTGCCGTATGGGTATCTCGAGACAGGTTCTGGAAAAGAAAGACGACATACTTCGCATCGCCGCACGACACGGTGCTCATACGATTCGGATCTTCGGTTCGGTTGCCCGGGGCGAGGAGACGCCGGAGAGCGACGTCGACTTCCTCGTGGAGTTCGAGGAAGGCCGCACCCTTCTTGATCAGGTGGGACTCATCCAGGATCTGGAAGACCTGCTCGGTTGCAGGGTCGATGTCCTGACCGAGGGAGGGTTGCACTGGTATATACGGGATCGGGTACGGCGGGAGGCGGTTTTGCTGTGAAGGACGATCGGCTCTACCTGATCCATATCCTCGAGCGGATCGAACGAATCGAATCCTATGTGCAGGGCGGCCGGGAAGAGTTCGTAGCATCGCCGATGCGGCAGGATGCGGTTATCAGGAACCTCGAAGTTATCGGAGAGGCTGCAAAGTGCATATCCGAAGATCTTAAGCAGCGGTATTCCGACATTCAGTGGCGACAGATTGCCGGTCTGCGTGACGTCTTAATCCACCAGTACATGGGTGTGGACGTTGCCCGGGTGTGGAATATCGTCGAGCGTGACCTCATCCCCTTAAAGATCCGTATCCGGAACCTGCTCGCGGATCCCGGTACATAAGGCCGGCCGATCTGGGGGGGTTCGGCGAGTGCAATCGCTTTTTATACCCGCGCCGCCCAGACTCCCGTAGGTATGGAGCCCGGCGATACACCCATCCGCAAGATCATGCACCGGGAGTTTCTGCACGTCACCCCGGAGACGCCCGTCGCCGTCGTCCTCGAGAAGTTCTCGGAGCGCGGGCGGCACGACCTGATCGTCCTCGACGAGTCCGGCGGCTTTGTCGGGGTGATTCTGCTCACCGATATCGTCGGGTGCGTCCTCCCCCGGCTTGGCATCAGGGCGAAGAAGCGGTCGGCGGCCCTCCCCTCCGATCTCCTCTGCATGATGCGGGGCGGTGACCAGGGTGCCGGCGACCTCGCCACCCGGTCGCATATCGCGATAGGGGAGGACGCCACCGTCGCCGACGCCCTCGCCCACATGGCCCGCGACCGCCACCCCTATCTCGTCGTCGTGGACGCGGCCGGGACGGCGGTCGGCTGCATCGAGATATCGGATATCATTGCGTTTCTGCGGAAGGACGGCCACCTCTAGCCCCTCGCTCCTGCAGGGCGAACCCCCACTTCATCAGGAGCGGGGCCGCGAAGATCGTTGCTATCACCATCACCGTGACGGCGGAGTAGAGCCCGGCGCCGATGATCCCGGCGGCGAGCGAGACCTGGGCGACGACGAGGGCGATCTCGCCGCGGGCCGAGATCCCGAACCCCACCGTGAGTGCGGCGGCCGGGCTTGCGAGGAAGTAGCGGGAGCCGAGATAGCCGCCGAGGGTCTTGCCGGCGATGGCGAGGACGATCAGGGCCGGGACGAGCAGGCCGACAAAGACGGCCGGGTCCGGGGAGAAGAGCAGCCCGATCGAAGCGAAGAAGAAGGTGACGAAGAACCCGAACCCGAAGTCGATGATGCCGTCGAAGACGCTGCGGTCGTTCCGGACCTGCCGGCCGAGAATGATCCCGGCGACGAACGCCCCGATGGCGTAGTGCAGCCCGAGCGCGTGCGCCGCCGCGGCCGTCGCCAGCGCAATGGCGATCGCCGCCACATAGGGCATCTCGTGGGTCAGCATCGAGCGTGAGATCCGGAAGAGCCAGACCGAGAGCCGCCGGCCGATGGTGAACGCAAAGCCGATGAAGAGAACGGCGAGGAGGAGCGCGCCCGCGAGCGGCAGGAGATCGAGCCTGCCCGAGAGCGCGACCGGGGAGAGGACGCCGAGGAGGACGATCCCGATGATGTCGTCGACGACCGCGGCGCCGATGACCGTGTTTCCGACCAGGCTGTCCAGGCGGCGCAGGTCGATCAGCGCCCTGACCGAGACACCGATGGAGGTGATCGAGAGGATGACGGCGAGGAAGAACTGCTCGGCGAAGGAGAGGCCGAGGAGGGCGCCGCCCAGAAATCCGAGGGCGAAGGGCACGGCGACGCCGGTTCCTGCGGTGAAGGCGGCGGCGCTCTTCGCTGCTGCAAAGGCTTTCGGGTTCATCTCCACGCCGGAGATGAAGAGGAGGGCGATGACGCCGATCGTCGCGAAGACCTCGAGGGTTTCATCGAGCGTCACCAGCCCGAGCACCGCCGGCCCGAGGAGGACCCCGGCGCCGATCTCGCCGATCATCGGCGGGTAGCCGAGCCGCTCCAGCCCCTCGCCGAAGACCTTGGCGACGACCAGGATGACGATGATCGCGACGATCGGATCCATCAGGGGAGAGATGGTCGTCCGGGGCGCAAAAGCCTTGCGACGTTTTGGGGATGAGGGGAAACACTCCATGTAGCGATCCGGTCGACGAGGCGTCTTCACACGGTTCGAGCCTCAGATCTCCCGCCGGAAGCAGCGGGGTGGGTGAGATGAGCCGGCTGCGCCGGATGGTGAGGGATATCTTCGTGGGGGTGGGGGAGGGGGCCGGCCCCATACGCGCTACCGTAGCCTCTGGGTGCACCGAAATTCCTGGTGCTATCGGCGGGGTCCAGGCACTTGATGAGGTCCCATCTCTTGCTCCGGATGACCGCAATCCGGGGCATGGGCTTTCCCCTGTGTATCGCCATGACTGCCCCCGCCCCTGGGGGCGGGGGAGGAGGCCGGAGGCCGGGTGGGGTGGGGTCGATGATGTCTGTGGATCTTCATGGGAGACAGGGGAGGGGAAACCCCCACCCCCCGGGGCGATAGCCGCCACGGTTCACGGCATGGGGAGACGCCCGGGAAAAAGGTCGTCCACGGGACAAGCCCGGTCAGGGGAAGAACCCGGTAGACGCGCAAATCCCCGTATCTCAGGGTAGCGCTAATGGAGGGCATCCACCTCCCCTGACGCGATTATCCCTCCGGCCCCTGGACCTGAATAGGCGGGGGTGCATACAAACCCATCAATCACCTGCAAAGAAAAAGTCTCAGGTTTTTTGCAGACGCTATCAGAGTGCAAGAGAGTATTTCCCCTCTTATCGCATGCGATTGCCGTTCTGACCCCTGAAACCTGGGGCGGTCGCGGAGGAAGGTGGTCATCGTTTCTCCTCCGCGTGGTGTAATCCCGGAGCCTCTCCCGGCAGGGCAGCAGGGAAAAAAAGAATTTAGATGAACCGGGGCTTCTTCGAGAGCTTCCGCGGGGTATAGAGGGGGCGGGAGGGTTTGCCGGCGGTCTCGGCCCTGACGGCGGCGACGAGCTCTTCCTCGGTCATCTGCATCTTGCAGGGCTTCTTCGGCTCCGAGAGCCTCCGCACCGTCACGGTGAGCCGTCCGGTCTCGGCCTCCTGGTCGCCGATGACCGCGACGAAGGGGACCCAGTCCATCCCGGCCTCGCGGACCTTCTTGTTCACGCTCTCCTCGCGGTCGTCGAAGTCGGCGCGGATCCCGGCAGCGGTTAAGCGCGAAGCGATCTCCTCGGCGAAGGGGTGGTGCCGCTCGGCGATCGGCACGAGCCGCACCTGGGTCGGGGAGAGCCAGGTCGGAAGCGACGGCACCGCCTGGGTCGCGGTCTTCTCGAGGAGGGCGCAGATGACCCGCTCGATGCTGCCGGTCGGCGAGCAGTGGAGGATCGGCGGGTAGACCTCCTCGCCCTCGGGGGCGTAGTACTTGATCCCGAACCGGCGGGAGCTCTCCACGTCGATCTGCACCGTCGGGTTCTCGATCGGCCTTCCCTGGCCGTCGATCGCGGCGAGGTCGACTTTTGCGATCCAGTAGTGGAAGCGCTCGGAGAGCACCTCGATCAGCATGGGGACACCGGAGTCTGCGACGATCTTCTTCACCCAGGCCTCGTTCTCCGCGTAGAAGTCGCGGGTGCAGCGGAAGATGCCGACGAGCGGGGTCTCGAGGTCCTGTCCGGTCTGCCAGCCCATCCGGAGCTGCTCCTCAAACGCCTGCAGGGTGCCGGCCTCGTCGCGGCAGAGGGTGTGCATATCGGGCATGGTGAAGGCGCGGAGGCGCTTGAGGCCGATCACCTCGCCCTTCTGCTCGTGACGGAACGAGTAGGTGGAGAGCTCGTACATCTTCATCGGGAGGGTGTTTGGCGAGATGTGCATGTCGTGCATGATCGAGAACATCCCGAAACAGGCCGCGAACCGGAGCATCATGTCGCGGTTGCCGCTCTTGAACCGGTACTGCCGCTCGCCGAACTTCCCGGCGTGCTCGTTGATCGCCGTGTTCCCGAGGTCGTACATCACCGGCGTCTCGACCGGCATCCCGCCGTAGTCGAGGACGAGCCCGAGGACGTAGTCGGCGAGAAGGTCGCGGACGAGCTTGCCGCGGGGCATCCAGCGGTGGTGGCCGACGTCGGAGAGCGCCTCGTAGTCGACGAGCTCCTTTGCGCGCATCAGTTCGACGTGGAGCGGCTCGCCGCCCTCCGGGCCGGGAAGCCCGAGCTCCTTCTTCACGAGAGCGCCGAAGGCAGAGTCGTCGGCGTACCCGGTCGCGTCCCGCCGCTCCCCGTCCGGGGTCAGCACGAAGAACTCGTGCTCGATCTGCTTCTTCGCCGCCTCCCCGGCCGCGCCCGGGACGATCGTCCGGGAGAGCTCGGAGAGCGGGTGGCCCTTGCAGGAGAGGGTGAAGGCCTTGTACCAGCCGAAAGGCGCCCGCTTCACCGTGAGCCCCTCGTCTGCACCGAGCGCCGCCTCCATCGCTTTCAGAGCGGTGACCGCTGCTTCGGGCGAAGAGAGATCGCTCGAGAGGTGGGCGTAGGGGTAGATCATGATGTTCGTAACATCGAGCTGTGCCGCCGTCGAGCGGATCTCCTCGACCGCCTGCCGGACGGCGTCGTCCACGTTCTCTTCGTCGACCGACTCGACTGCGCAGAAAACAGTCAGCGCCTCGTCGAGCATGTCCGCAGGGACGATCGCTTCCTCGGCGAGTTTGGTCTTCTTTCGTGCTTCGTATTCGATATGGTCTGAGTGAATCAGGAGAAGTCGCATGCCATTAACCCCGGGAATATTTCGGTACAGATCTGTGTTCTTGAACTATATAACGTGCGGACTGGTGCGCTCCTGCGAATCCCTCGCAGAGGGTGGCCGACGGCAGAGTCCCCTCCGGCGCGAGGGCTGAGGAGCCGGATACAGTGGCCCGTGGAGAGAATCGCAACTGCGGGAGGAGATGACAGGGCAGGATACAGTGGACCGGGAAGGATATCGGAACGGTGGAAGGGAATGATTGAGCCGGATGCACCGGACCGTGGGGAGAATCGCAACGGGGGTGGGGACGGGGGAGGGGGCCCAGCCCCCTCCCCGCAGACGCTTTACCGGCAGTTCGCGCACGTGTTCTGCCCGAAACGGGCAGAATATCCCTTGAACCACCCCGCCCCGGGCAGCACAAAAAAAACGAGAGCGGATCCGCCCTCACGCACCGCGCCGGTTCTCGTGGTAGCGCGAGAGGGTTGCCTGCCGCTGGTCCATGTATTTTGCATCGCCCTTGCAGTTGTAGGGGCGGGCGGCACGCTCCGTCGTATAGAAGACCAACTGGCCGATCGGCATCCCGGCGTACATCCTGACCGGCCGCGCATTGACGTTGCACATCTCGAGGGTGATCGTCCCCCGGAAGCCCGCGTCGATCCAGCCGCCGGTCTGGTGGAGCTCGACGCCCAGGCGGGCGATGCTGCTCTTGCCCTCGATGCTCGCGACGACCTTGTCCGGAAGCTCGATCGCTTCATACGTCTCGGCGAGGACGAACTGCCCGGGCGCAAGCACGATCGAATCGGCCGTCATCTCCTCGACGTCCGCGCAGACGCTTTCGCGGTCGAAGGGGTCGATCACGTCGTCGCCCGGGACGTACCAGACGAAGTGGCTGCCGAGCCGGATATCGAGGGAGTTTGGCTGGATCAGGGCCGGGTCGAAGGGATCGACTTTGATGAACCCGCGCTTGATGTGATCCTCTATCTGCCAGTCAACAAGAATCATCCGTAGTAGTATCTCCCCATGACCCGTTTAAGGGTTCTTTTTTCTCTCCCATATGCCACTCGGCGCGCCGCATCAGGCCGTGCATCGTGCTCACTTCCCGGGCGGTGAGCTTCGTGCGCCCAAGGACGCGCCGGATCAGGGTCATCGTGTTCTCCCGCTTGAAGTCGGGGTGGTCGATCCGGTCGAGGAAGGCATCGATGTGGGTGTAGAGCGAGTCCATCTCCACCGGGGAGGCCAGGAGGTAGGTGCCCCGCGGGAGATTTGCGAGCTCGTAGCAGACGATCCCGACCGCGTGGGAGAGGTTGAGGATTGGGTAGACCTCGCTTGTGGGGATGGTGCAGATGAGGTTGCTCCGGGCAAGCTCCGTGTTGGCGAGCCCCCAGTTCTCCCGCCCGAAGAGAAAAGCGACGCGGCCGTCGATATCGGCGACGATCTCGCGGACCTCCGCGGGCTCGTAGTAGGGCATCCGCATGGGGGTGCAGATCGATTTGCTCACCTCGCCGGTCGTGGCCACCACAAAATCGTAGTCCCGGTAGACCTCCTCGAGCGTGCAGCGGCGGGCGCTGTCGAGAACGTCGCGGGCGTGCGACGCGCGGGCGATCGCGTCGTCGCCGAGCGGGCAGGGGTTGACGAGCACCAGGTCGCAGAACCCGAAGTTCTTCATCACCCGGGCGGCGAACCCGACGTTCCCCTCGTAGAGGGGCTCGACGAGGACGATGGCTATCTCCGGCATGGGGGATCTAGCGGACCGCCCGGACGGTCTCGCGCAGGACGGCCGGCCCCTGGTCGTAGACGGCGTTTCCGACGACGATCGTATCCGCGTAGCGCCCCATCTCGGCAGCGCGCTCGCCGGAGGTGATCCCGCCGCCGTAGTAGAGGACGGCGTTCTCGACTGCATCCGCCGCGGCGCGCACCACGGCCGGGTCGCCGTAGGCGCCGGAGTACTCGATGTAGACGATCGGAAAGCGGAAGTAGCGGTCGGCGACGCTCGCGTAGGCGGCGACGTCCTCGGCGCCGATACCGCAGTGCGCCCGGGTCACCTGCCCGACGGCCGACGCCGGGTTGAGGACGATGTAGGCCTCCGGGACGACCTTCTCCCACCGGATCGCGCCGTCGCCGTGCCGCAGCCATGCCTGGTGCTTCCCGACGATCCAGCGGGCGTCGTCGGTGTTCATGACGCTCGGGACGAAGAGGAGATCGATCCCGTCGAAGATGACGCACTCGGGGCCTGCCGGCTCCACCACCAGGGGCAGATCGTGGGCGGCGACCAGATCGAGAAGATCGCGGAGATTCTCCTGCGTTACGTTCAGGGTGCCCGAGAGCATCAGGGCGTCCGTCCCGCTGGTCACGATCTCCTCGACCGCCGCCGGCGAGATCGGTTTGTCGGGATCCAGCTTCGTTACATGAACCCAGTTCTTCCAGTTCTGCTGCATGGATGTCACTTCAGGTGAGCGATATAGGCGCGGATGGTGGCCGCCGCGATGCCGGTGATCGCCGAGGCAGCGGCCGGGTCTGCGGACGTGAGCGTTTCTGCGTCGTAGATGCCGGCGAGCATCAGTCTGTCGAGCGTCGCTTCGCCGATCCCGGGAACCGCGAGGAGTTCTTCGCGGCCGCGCTCGAAGGCCTTCCGGGAGACCTTCGCCGGGACCGGGCGGCCGAGGTGCAGGCAGACCTTCTCCACGTGTTTATATACGGTCTCCGGGTTCAAACCGGTTTTGCTGGCGAGATACGGGATCGGGAGAAGACAGAAGGCGTCCGGGCTCGTGATCCCCGCCTCGCGGTACTTCTTTAGGGAGACCGCCGGGACGCCGGCCTCTTTCAGCGTCCGCTCGTGGCAGATCTCGCGCGACCGCGTCAGGAGCTCTTCCGTCTCCTTCTCCCCGATCCCGGCTTTTTTGAGCGTTGCCGGCCTCGCCCGGGAGAGCGCGGCGATGTCCCCGATCCCCTCGTCGAGGAGTTTTGCAAAGATCTTGGCGTGGCTCCGGCCGCGGCGCGGGGGGACGATCTTCCGGAGGAACTTGCGCAGTTCCGTGCGCCGCCGGAGGATGGTCAGGACCTCCCCGGCCTCGGCGGCCAGGTCCGCCGCAGCGCTCTCGGTGACGCCGGCGACGGCGGCGAGCTCCTCCGGCTGCATCGTTGCAATCTCGTAGACCGTGTAGATGTGCCGGGCGTGGAGGCGCCGCATGAGGTCGTCGGTCATCCCCGGCATCATCCGGAACGCCTCGACGTTCGACTTGATGTGGCTGCAGAGCGGGCACCCGATGTTCCAGGGGGGCGCACCTTTGCGGATCAGGCGGACGTGGGCGAGCCGGTGTTCGGGGCAGACCTCGTCGACCCGGATCGCCCGCCCCCACATTGAGCCCGGGAGGCTGACATTGAACCGGCACTCCGGATAGCCGGTGCAACCGATGAACTGGGACGCGCCGGTATGCCGGATCCGCAGGTCCTCGCCGCAGACCGGGCAGGGGCCGACGGTATGCTCTTCGGCCGTCTGCTCCCGGATCTCCTCGCCGATCTCCTCTTCGTGCGCCTCGAGTTCGTCGAAGACGCGGTGCAGCATCTCGCGGGACTCGTCGATCACGTCGTCGCGCGTCCGCTGCCGCTCCTTGATGAGCTGCATATGCTCTTCGAGCGTCCGGGTCATCTCCGGTTCGGTGATCGTATCGGCGTGGTTGTCGAGGGCGTCGGTGACCGCCCGGCCTACGAGCGTCGGGCGGAGGGGGTTGCCCTGCACGTAGCGGCGGGAGACGAGCTTGCCGATCACCTCGTGCCGCGTGCTCTTCGTCCCGAGGCCGAGCTCCTCCATCACCTGGATCAGCTTGCTCTGGGAGTAGCGGGGCGGTGGCTGGGTCTGCTTCTCCTCGAGCGTCACCTCGCGGATCGCCAGCCGCTCGCCGACCGCAAACGTCGGCAGGATATTCTCCTTCGCCTCGCTGTAGGGGTAGACGCGCCGCCATCCCGGGTCGATGAGCCGTCCGCCGGTCGCGGTGTAGGGCTCGCCCGCGGCGTCGAAGAGGCATTTGATCGTCGCCCACGTGGCGTCAGGCGAGAGGGTCGCGAGGAAGCGCCTGACGACGAGCTCGTAGATCTTCCAGCGGTCGCCGGCGAGCGCTTCCCGGCTCGCCGCCCCTGCAGGGTGGATCGGCGGATGGTCGGTCGACTCCTTCTTGCCGCGGGTCGGCACCGGGCGGCGGTTCTTCTCCACCCAGGCGACGTCGGCGTCGAAAGCCGTGCCGCGGAGCGTCTTGAGGATACCGTTCAGGTTCAGCGACTTCGGGTAGACGGTGTTGTCGGTCCTCGGGTAGGAGATGTACCCGTTCATGTAGAGGTCTTCGGCGATCCGCATCGCATTCGCGGCCGAGAACCCGAGACGGCTCGCAGCGACGATGAACGAGGTGGTATCGAGCGGCGTCGGCGCACGGTCTTTCTTCTGCCCCTCTTTGATATCGGTCACGGTCAGGGGTTCGCGTGTCCGCTCCTTCGCGGCGAGCGCCTCGGCGTGGTCGTCGAACCTGCCGTGGGTGTGCCGCGCCTCGATCGCCGTCTCTTCCTTCTCGGTTTCGAGCGAGAGCATCCAGTAGGTCTCCGGGACGAACGACTCGATCTCGCGTTCCCGCTCGACGATCATCGCAAGCGTCGGGCTCTGCACCCGGCCAACGGAGAGGATGTTGGCGCCGCCCCGTCTGGCGGCGATGCTGATGAACCGGGTGAGCGACGCACCCCACATCAGGTCGATCGACTGCCGCGCCTCGCCGGCGGCGGCGAGCGCGAAGTCGAGGTCCGCGAGGTTTTCGAACGCCCGCCGGATCTCCGTGGGGGTGATCGCCGAGAACCGGGCGCGGTTGATCGAGACGTTCGGGTTCACCGCCCGCACAAGCTCGTAGGCCTCTTTCCCGATCAGCTCGCCCTCGGTATCGTAATCGGTGGCGATCGTGACGAGGTCCGCCTTCTTTGCGAGCTTCTGGATGAGGCTCACGATCTTCTTCTCGGTCGGCTTCTTTATCACCCCGGCGTCGATCAGGGTCCGCGGGGGGTGGGTCTCGCTGCGCCAGTTGGTGTAGCCGGGTTCGAAGTCGACCTCGACGACATGGCCCTTCAGCCCGACGACCGTTTTGGTGTCGAAGCTGTAGGTGGAGACGCTCCCCTCCCTGACTGCGCGGACCTTCTCGTTCCCGGCGAGGATGCCGGCGATACGGTTTGCTGAAATGTTCTTCTCTGCGATGATCAGATGCACGGCTGATTACCCCTCGGTCGTTTCAATACATGCGGCAACGAGCTCGCCGAGCTCGCGGGGGTCCGCCCGCCCCCGCGTCTCCCGCATCACCTGGCCGACAAGGAAGTTGAGCGCGCCCTTCTTGCCGGCGCGGTAGTCCTCGACCGCCTGCGGGTTGCCTGCGATCACCGTCCTGACGATCGCGGCGAAATCGACGCCGGTCGCCCTGGCGAGCCCCTCGCGCTCGACGATCGCGGCGGGCTGTTCGCACTCGTTTCCTGCGGCGCAGGAATCGAGCATCGTCCGGAGCACCTGGACTGCGGCCTTGTCGGTGATGGTATCCTCTTTGAGGAGCTTCAGGAGCCCGGCGAAGTGCCCGGGCGGCACCGCCGCGATGCTCATGCTCCGGTAGTTCAGCTCCCCGAGCAGGGTGTCCGCCGTCCAGGTGGCGGCGAGCACCGGATCGACGGAGGCGATCTTCTCAAAGAACTCGGCGATCTTCAGGTCGCCGGTGAGTGTCCGGGCATGATTTAAGGAGATGCCGTACTGCTCGACGAACCGGTTCTTCCGGGCGACCGGAAGTTCGGGAAGTTCGATCTCCTCGACCCACCCGGCGACGGAGAGCGGCCGCAAGTCCGGCTCCGGGAAGTAGCGGTAGTCGTGCTCCTCCTCCTTGCTCCGGGACGCGGTCGTCACGCCCCGCCCTTCCTGGAAGTGGCGGGTCTCGCGGACGGTGACCGGCTGGCCGCGGCGGATCAGGTTCCGCTGCCGGGTGACCTCGAAGGTGAGAGCCTTCTCGACGCCCTTGTACGAGGAGATGTTCTTCACCTCGACCCGCTCGTAGCCCTTGATGGAGATGTTCGCGTCCACCCGGAGCGATCCCTCCTTGTCGCCGTCGAAGACGCCGAGGTACTCGAGGGTTGCGCGGAGGCGGCCCAGGAACCTGCGTGCCTCCTGGGGCGAGCGCAGGTCCGGCTCGGTCACGATCTCAAGGAGCGGGATCCCGCTCCGGTTGTAGTCGACGAGCGAGTAGCGGGCACGGTCGCCGCCGCCCTTGTGGACGAGCCGGCCGGGATCCTCCTCGAGGTGCGCACGGGTGATCCGCACCAGTTTCTCGTGCCCCTCGTCGTCCTCGATCTCGAGGACTCCCCGGATGGAGAGCGGTTTGTCGTACTGGGTGATCTGGAAGGCTTTTGGGAGGTCCGGGTAGAAGTAGTTCTTCCGGGCGAACTCCGACTCCTCCGGCACCTCCATATTGAGCGCCTTTGCGACCTTGAGGCCGTACTCGACGGCTTTCCGGTTCAGGCGGGGAAGCGCGCCGGGCAGGCCGAGGCAGACCGGGCAGCAGTGGGTGTTCGGCGGGTCGTCGCGGTAGTCGGTCGAGCAGCTGCAGAAGAGCTTCGTTGCCGTATTGAGCTGGACATGGATCTCGAGTCCGATGATCACGGTCATGCCGATCCCTCCTGCTCGTAGGCGTAGGCGGCATCGATGATCTGCTCCTCGGCAAAGTGGCGACCGATCAGCTGCAGGCCGACGGGAAGGCCGTCCACGGTCCCGCAAGGCACCGAGATTGCGGGAACGCCGGCGAGGTTCGCCGGGACGGTGAGGATATCGGAGAGGTACATCGAGAGCGGGTCGCTCTTCTCGCCGAGCCGGAAGGCCACGGTCGGCATCGTCGGGCCGGCGATGACATCGACCTCGCCGAGCACCCGCTCGAAGTCCTGCCGGACGTTCCGGCGGGCGACCTGGGCCTTGCCGTAGTACTTGCCGTAGTAGCCGGCGGAGAGCGCGAAGGTGCCGAGCATGATCCTGCGGCGGACTTCTTTTCCGAAGTGCTCTCCGCGGACCTCCTGGAAGGCTTCGTGCCACTGCTTCTGTGTCGGCGCCGGCGGGCCGTAGCGGACGCCGTCGAAGCGGGCGAGGTTCGAGCTCGCCTCGCTGGTGCAGATGACGTAGTAGGCGGCGAGGGCATAGGCCATGCTCGGGATGGCGCAGGGCACCGTCTCTGCCCCGAGGTCTTCGAGGCGGCCTATTGCGGACCTGACCGTCTCTGCGACACGGGGGTCGACGCCTTCGCCGAAGTACTCCTGCGGAAGGCCGATCCGGAGGCTCTCGATATCGGCGGAGGGCTGGTGGGTATAGGGGCGGTCGAATGATGTCGAGTCGCGGGAGTCGTAGCTCGAGATGACCTCCATCAGCCGCGAGACCTCCCCGACGCTCCGCGCCATCGGGCCGATCTGCTCGAGGGAGTTTGCGTAGGCGACGAGGCCGTACCGGGAGACGCGGCCGTAGGTCGGTTTGAGGCCGACGATCCCGCAGAATGCGGCGGGGCAGCGGATCGACCCGCCGGTATCGGTGCCGAGCGCCATCGGGACGAGCCCGGCGGCGACGGCGGCGGCGCTCCCGCCGGATGAGCCGCCCGGCACGCGGGTCTGGTCGACGGGGTTTAAGGTAGGCCCGTAGCCGCTCGTCTCGGTCGTGGTGCCCATCCCGAACTCGTCCATATTGGTCTTGCCGACGATCGCGGCGCCTTCGCCGCGGAGCAGCGAGACGACGTGGGCGTCGTAGGGCGGAACGTATCCTGCAAGGATGCGCGACCCGCAGGTCGTCTGGATGCCGCAGGTGGAGATGTTGTCCTTGACGGCGACCGCGACGCCGCTGAGTTTCCCGTCGCCGTAGGGGGCGGCATCGCACGTGGTGATGAAGGCGTTGCAGCGGTCGTCGGGTGCAAAGGAAAGCGTTCCCGCCACTTACATCACCCGCGGTGCTTTGACGAACCCGTCTTCCGTCGATCCGGCGTTTGCGAGGACGTCCTCCTGGGGGAGGCAGCCGCCGGGCTCGTCCTCCCGGAAGACGTTGGTGAGCTCCGGCGTCAGGGTCTCTTCGCCCGAGACCTGGTCAAGGGCGTCGAAGTACTCCAGGATCGCGTTGAACTCACGGGTGAACCCGGCCACTTCGTCGCGGGCGAGGTCGATGTCCGCAAGTTTGGCAATACTCTCAATCTCAATCTCCGATACCATATTCTGCCCTACTGATGTGATTTAAGTACCCTTGTACCGACTTTTTATAACCGTTTTTGCGGGTGAGCCGCTGGATGACCCGCCAGATCCCGCTGCCGTACTGCATCGCTTTCTTCTCGTACCACGCCGTATCCGCCGGAATGTGCCGCGCTGCAATCTCACGGAGGGGGTACTTCCGAACCCCGTCGCGCACCTTCTCGGCCGCCGGGACACCCCGGATAGCGCGCACGACCCGGACATCCATATAGGGAAGGGAGAAGTATGCCCCATGGAGCGCGGCGACCCGTTGATCGCGCACGCCCTGGTGGGCGAGGCCGGCGAAGTCCCGCTCGAGGTCGGCCGCGAGGTTCTCTGATTCGAGATACCGGGCGTAGCCGCCGAAGAGCTCGTCGGCCCCCTGTCCGGCGAGGATCCGTGTATAGCCGTGCTCCCCGGCCCATGCGGCGACGAAGGAGAGGGTGGTCGCGATCGCCGCGTCCACCGGGTTCGTCGGGTCAGGGATCACCCGGACGACCCGGGCGAGCGCTTCTTCGATCTCGGCCTCCGTCGGGGTGACGGTGTGCAGGACGAGACCGAGGTCGCGTGCAACGTGGGCGGCGCGGGCGGCATCGTGCGACTCTTCGACGCCGACGACGACGCATTCGAGCCCGGCGAGGGCTGCGACGAGCGAGGAGTCCACGCCGCCGGAGAGGGCGACGATGCCCTCGTCGCTCCGCAGGCGGACGGCGGTGACGATCGCCTCTTCGAGATCGCACGCTGGCGGTGTCGGGTCGATCGCGCCGACGGCCTGCCCGTTGCAGACGATCGTGCCCGCGGGCTCCGGTGAAAGCATGATGCCGAACCGGTCACGCGCCCTGCAGGCGTCCCATGCGAGGGCGAACTCGCCGCCGCACCGGGAGAGGAGCTCCGGTTCCTGGCTGAGCATTCGCTCTACCTCCGCGCGGGCGAGCACCTTTCCGTCCCGCTCCAGCCAGCCCTTCAGGTGTATTTCAGGAGTCATTCCAGGGTTTCCGGTCGCGATCGCTGTGAGGTGCCATATGAGTACCTCAAAAGTGAAGCACCTCTTGTTTTGAACCGATGGGTTATAAATATGATCGCATTTTCGGTGCCGCAGATTTCTGCGTTCGGGGCAATTGCGGGGATTTACCGGGGTATTTCATCAGAAAAGGGCGTTTTCGTTCGGAGATATCCAGAGCCGGAGCGTGTCGTGCTGCCGCTGCACCATCCGTCCGCGCTGTGGGTTCCTCTGGGAAAACCCCCTCTGTCCTCCTCCAGAGGATATCCTCCACCGTCCGCTTTTCAGGGAGCAGATCGCGATCACGGTCTGTATCGAACTATCGCACGGGGGGAGGGTGCGGGAGGGGGCTTGCCCCCTCCTGCCGGAGAATCAGATGGATGAATATCCGTTGCATACTGTTTCTTACCGCACCAGCGGTGCGAGCTTCTCGGTCAATCGGTCCACCTGCTGCACGGCCGTGCCGATGTAGGCGTCGGGGTCTAAGAGTTCCTCGAGTTCCTGCCGCGAGCAGTAGGCGGTGACGTCCTGCCGTGCGGCCAGCACGTCGACGAGGTTCTTGCCGTCGGCGAGCGCCTGCATGCTCGCTTCGCGGACGATCTCGTGCGCCTCCTGCCGGTCCATGCCGCGCCGCGTCAGCTCGATCATCACCGACTCGGCGAGGTTGATCCCGCGCAGCAGCATCAGGTTGCGGCGGATATTCTCGGGCCTCACCTGCAGCCCCTCGAGCACCCGGGTCATCACCGCAAGGATGTGGTCGAGCAGGATCGAGGCCTCGGGGAAGAGCACCCGCTCGGGGGAGGAGTTCGTGAGGTCGCGCTCGTCCCAGAGGACGTTGTTCTGCAGCGCCGGCTCGACGGCGGAGCGGACGATCCGGGCAAGCCCGCAGACCTGCTCGCTCTTGATCGGGTTTCGTTTGTGGGGCATCGTGCTCGAACCGACCTGCTTGCTGCCGAAGGCCTCTTCGAGCTCGCCGATCTCGGAGCGCTGCATCAGCCGGATCTCAAGGCCGATCTTATCGAGCGTCGTCGCCACGTTCGCGAGGAACATGAAGTACTCCGCGTAGCGGTCGCGGGAGATGATCTGGTTGGAGACGTCCACGGGGGCAAGGCCGAGGAACTCCATCATCGCCTCCTGGATCGCGGGCGCCTTCTCGCCAAGGGCCGCCTGGGTGCCGACCGCACCGGTCAGCTGCCCGACGAGCACGCGGGGGCGGAGCTGCCGGAGCCGTTCGATGTGGCGGGCGACCTCGCTCGCCCAGATAGCAAACCGCAGGCCGTAGGTGGTCGGGACGCCGATCTGGCCGTGCGTCCTGCCGGCGCAGACGAGCGCTTTGGTCTCCTCGCTCCGCACGAGGAGCACCCGGAGAAGGTTCACCAGTTTCTGCTCGAGAAGCGCGAGCGAGTCGCGCAGCTGCAGCCCGGTCGCGGTGTCGAGGATATCGTTCGAGGTCGCGCCGTAGTGGATCCAGCGGCCCGCATCCCCGCAGACCTCGGTGACCGCCCGGACGATCGCCATCATGTCGTGGTGGATCTCATCCTCGATCTCCTTGGCACGCGCAAGGGACGCGTTCATCGCTGACTGCCGGATCGCCTCTGCGTCCGCGGCCGGGATGACGCCGTGCGCCGCCTCCGCCCGGGCGAGAGCGACCTCTGCCGTGACGACCGCCCGAAAGCGGTTCTCCTCGCTCCAGACGTCGCGCATCTCCGGCGTGCCGTACCGGTAATCGATGGGGTGGATTGCCATAGTGGAGAAACGTTGGCCTTCCCGGATAAAAAAAGGGATGGCGGCGGCGGGAGGAATCTCATCTTTCCCTGAACATGTCAGGGAGCGGAACGGTCGCGGACACGGCCTTTCCCCGGGTATCGAAATGGGGGGGGTGCGGGAGGGGGAGACCCCATACGCGCTACCGTAGCCTCTGGGTGCACTGCATTCCTGTTGCTATCGGCGGGGTTCAGGCACGTGATGAGGTCCCATCTCTTGCTCCGGATGGCCGCAATCCGGGGTATTCGGGGGCACGGCTTTCCTCTGGGTATCGCCATGACTGCCCCCGCCCCTTGAGGGGCGGGGGAGGAGGCCGGAGGCCGGGTGGGGTGGGGTTGACGATGTCTGTGGATATTCTCGGGAGACAGGGGAGGGGGGAGACCCCCACCCCGGTGGCGATAGCCGCCACAGTCCACGGCATGGGGAGACGCCCGGGAAAAAGGTCGTCCCCGGGACAAGCCCGGTCCGGCACCAGCCTCGCCAGGGGAAGAACGCGGTACGTCCGGATCGCCGTATCGAGGGTTAGCGTATACGGGGGCTCGCCCCCGCCTGCCGACGGGTTTGAGGCGGGTCTCGCCAGCTTCTTTTGCATCCGGTCGCGGCGACTCACGGCATCTCGCTCTGCTCCGCCGGGCAGAAGTTGCAGAGCGAGTGGGGGACGTCTTTTTCGCGGTCGCGCACCGGGCAGAGGAACCTGCCGCTTCGCTCCTCTACAGAGAATCCTCCGGGGAACGGCATCCCGACCGGGTGGCCGGGCCGGTCGAGGACGAACATCTCGAACGCCGCGACGAGGTAGTAGAAGAAGCGGTGGCGGGGTTCGTAGCCGGCGACCCCCGAGTCGTCCCAGCAGAAGCACCCCTCCGGCACCATCGCAACGTATGCGAGCGCCTGCCCGGGGTCGGTGAGCGGCGCCGTCATGGCGGCGAACTTCCCAGCCCGGTGCATCGAGAGGAGGCGGTGGTATGCGCCGAGGACCTGCTCGGTGAAGAAGGGGCGCACCGCTTCGCGGTAGGGCGGGGGAAGCGCCTCGACCTCGCGGTAGAGCCGCCCGCCGATCATCTGCAGGTCGACGAGCGTGTAGCGCTCCGCCTCCCGGGCAAGCAGCGTCCCGAGTTCCCCCTTCGTCCGTGCCGATGCGAGACGGCTGCAGGCCTCCTCGATACGCAGGCGCTCGGGGTCGGACGTGGTCGGGCTCATCGGTTGATCAGACGGGTACGCCGGGAGCGGGTATAAATCTCCCCGTCACCGTATCCGCCAGGTGCTCGGGTGCGTCCGGCGCCCCGCTCCTGCCCTGCCCTCGACCGTCGTCTCGGTATTGATCCCGAGGCTGACCGGCGCTGCGATCGTGATATCGTCGGTCTGCTCGATGGCGCGGAGGATCTTGCGGGTCAGGTCGTCGCGGGTGAGCCGCACCATCCGTGCGTCGGTGACGTACCGGATGTCGAAGGTGATCCAGCTCTCGGTCAGCGTCAGGTAGACCGAGGGTTCGACGACTTTTCGGGGCAGGTAGTAGCGGTCCCCGAGCTCCTCGATCTCGTCCTCCGCGCGGTCGGTGATCTCCCGGGTCTCCGCATCGACGATGGCAATCAAGGTCTCGATCGCGCTCTCCCAGTCGGAGTCGTAGGTGATGGGGATCGAGATCTCGTCCCAGATGAAGTCGTGGTCTTTGGTGAAGTTGGTCACCTCGCTTGTCAGGACTGCGCCGTTCGGGATGGTGACAATCCGCCCCGTCGGCTGCTCGCCCATCACCTGGTGGGCGTGGATCTCAAAGACGGTCGTGGTAAAGATCCCGATGTCGATGACGTCTCCCTCCCGCTCATTGATCTCGATCCGGTCGCCGACTGCGTAGATCCCATAGAGGACGATCAGAATGCCGCCGACGAAGCTCCTGAAGAGGTCCTGCAGGGCGACGGCTATCCCTGCGCCGATGATGCCGTAGGCGACAAAGATGTAGTTGGTGTCGATCCAGATCCGGACGACGACGGCAGCGATGACGACAACGTTCAGGACCGAGAGCGCACGGTTCAGCGAGTAGCGGGTGCTGCTCTCGCGGATCCGCCGGGTTGCGATGAAGTGCGCCAGGGCAAAGAGAGCGTAGATGACGGTGATAGCAAAGAACGTCTGGAAGAGTTTTTGGAGCGAGATGTCGGGGAAGATCTGATCGGCGAACCAGAACGAGGCCGTCAGCAGGACCAGAAGAGTGAGGACGACGGCCTCCCTCGCTATGCCGTTCTGTCTCTCCCGGATGGCGGGAGGCGACTCCCTCTTCTCCATACTGCAGATCACCCCTGCCCGGTAACGGTTCCCCTGTTCAACCCTGCGGAGGAAGGGCAGCCGTCAGGACGATACATACGCACTGCTCTACATAGTTCTTTCCCGGGGCATGCTGCGGTGGACTCTCTGCCGATGCCCGGATGTGGCTACAGCATTCCCGGAGGGAGGACCGGGGAGAGGGCGTTGCCCCTACGGTTTCTCAACGGGATGCGGCCGTGGAGGCCTGCTGCCTCAAAGCCACCGCTTCCGCCGGAACCAGGCAAGCATCGCAATGCTGATCGTCGCCATGCCGGCCACTGTATCCCGGTAGGTCTCCACCGTCTCCGCCACCTGGACGGTATGGTCGTAGATGTCCCGGAGGTAGACCTGCATCGCTTTTTGGACCAGGGGCGACTCTCCGCGTTCGAGGGCGCTCACCACCTCCCGGAGCGGCCAGACCGAGCGGCGCAGGTCTATCACCTCCCGCCTTGCCGCATAGATCGCAGGGAGCGTCTCTGTATCCGCGGATCCGAGCACCTCCTCTTCGAGCGCCTCCAGCGCGTCCCCAAGCTCCTCGAGCACCTGGAAGTAGCCGTCGACCACGGCGTCGAGCAGGGCGTAGGTGAGATGATCCGCCCCCTCTTTTCGGATACGCCCCTTGCCGAGCCGGAGCCGCTCCCGGACAGGCTCGAAGACGTCCCTGCCTGCTCCTGGAACGAGAGAACGAACGAGGCGCCGAGGACGAGACTCACCTGTTCGTTCCTGACGGTGCCGTCCTCGTAGCGGAGCATCCTGACAACGATGTAGACGTAGTCCTCGTACTCCTCGATCTTCGGCCGCTGCCGCGTGTTGACGATATCCTCCTGCGTCAGGGGATGGAGCCCGCCCCATTCGCCGATCGCCCGGACGATCCCGGTCTCGTGGAGGCCATTGGCGTTGATCCAGGTCGTATAGCGCCCGTCCGGGAGGTCGCCGGCGGGAGCCCCTGCTTTGCGGATACGCCGCGCAGCCTGGACAATCACGACGCCCCCTCAAAGGGGCCGCCCTCGTAGACGATGATGTTCTCGGTGGCGATGGCGATCTGGTCGTTCTCTTCGACCGCCTCCAGCAGTTTCTGCGAGAGGGTGTCCTTCAGGACCCGGCGCGTCCGTACCTCGGTGACGTAGCGGACAGTGAAGGTGATCCAGTTGTCGGTGAGCGTCAGGTAGACCGAGGGCTCGACGACCTTCTTCGGGAGATAGTACTTCTCGCCGATCCGGGCGATCTCACGTTCCGCCAGCGCGGTGATCCCGGCGGTCTCGCGGGTGACGATCTCAAGAAAGAGATCCCTCGCCAGTCTCCAGTCCGTATCGTAGGTGATGGGGATGGCGATCTCGTCCCAGATGAAGGAGTGATCTTTGGTGGAGTTGAAGACCTGGGAGCCGAGGACGGTGCCGTTCGGCACCGTCACGAGGCGTCCTGTCGGCTGGTCGCCCTCCACGCCCTGCGCATGGATCTCGAGGAGCGTGGTATTGAGAATCCCGATGTCCATCACGTCTCCACGCGTCTCCTCGAGCTCGACCCGGTCGCCGATGCTGTAGATCCGGGAGATGAAGACCTGGATGCCCCCGACAAAGTTCTTGAAGAGGTCCTGCAGGGCGATGGCGATCCCGGCGCCGATGATGCCGTAGGCGACGAAGATGTAGTTGGTGTCGATCCAGATCCGTACCGCGACGGCGGCGATGACGATGTAGTAGAGTACTGAAAGGGTGCGCGTGAAGGAGTAGCGGGTCTTGGGCTCCCGGATCTGGCGGAGGATGATCCTCCTGATGGCGGTGAAGACGAGGTAGATGATCGTTACGCCGAGGAACGTGAGGTAGAGCTTTTCAAGGGAGATATCGGGGAAGATCTGGTCGGCGAACCAGAACGAGGCCGTCAGGCCTGCGAGAAGCGCGGTGCTGATCAGCACTCTGGCGGTATCCCGCATCGCCGCGTTCCGCTGCTTCGGAGTATCGTCGCCGTCCATACCTCATGCCCTGTCTTTCGCCCGTGCGGCCGCCCGGCCGATCCAGATGGTTGCAATGACGGCGATGATCGTCACGAAGATAGCATAGACGAGCATTGCCGGGATGGTCTCCTGCTGCCCGAAGTATTCTCTGAATATCGCCTGGATGGCCGAGTTCCATGCCAGTGCGGCGACGAGGCCGAATGCTGCCGTGATGAGCGCAGCCAGTTTGTCGATGACATCTTCGCGAAGCGGCATTGGAGCCTCACTGATATCCGGGTATCGCCGCCGGAGTTTAAAAACTCCTCGAAAAGAAAAGGTGAATGCCTCCGGAACGTGCGACGGCTATCCCCTCTTCTCCGCTGCTTCGCGTGCCCGTGCGCGTGCGGCCGCCCTCCCGATCAGGATCGTCGCGATGACGGCGACGATCGTGACGGTGACGGCATATGCGAGCAGCGCCGGGATCTCGCTCTGCTCCCCGAAGACCTCCGTGAATATTGCCTGAATCGCTCCGTTCCAGGCAAGCGCGGCGACCAGCCCGAAGGCTGCGGTGATTAGGTCAGACATCTTATCGACGATCTCTCCCTGCAGTGCCACCTCTGACACCTCCGGGGAGGGATACCGCCGTCCGGTATTTAAGCATACCCTTCAGTTTCGCGGTCTGCGGCATACCCATAAGAAACAAGCCTTCAGACGACGAATAGTTGATGATGGATACCCTCGACGACTGGTTCCCGTACGACCGCTACCGCCCCCATCAGCGGGAGATGCTCGAGCTCGCTGCAGCCTGCGCCCGGGAGGGTGGGATCGCGATGATCGACGCTCCCACCGGCAGCGGCAAATCGAGCGTCGTCTCCGCGCTCCTCGCCGAGAGCAGTGGCCGGAAGGTGATCGTCGCGGTAAGAACCGTCAGTCAGCTCACCACGTTTCTGCGCGAACTTGGCATGGTCCGCGACCGGCGGGGCGGCGCGCTGAAGTTTGCCTACCTGGTCGGCAAAGGGAGCATGTGCCCCCTCGGCGGGGAAGGCGACGTCTACCGGCGGTGCGAGGGGGTGAAGGCCTTCTCGACCGCCCTGATGCGGGAGCGGGCGCAGAAGGGCTCCCTCATCCCGGCGAACGACCGGCAGATCCGCCAGCAGATCCGCAAAATGGACACCGAGCACCCGCTCATCTGCCCCTACTTCATCCACGCCAAGTCCTATATCGAGCCCGAGGACGCGGGGCTGCGGCAGATCCCCTCCGCAGCGCTGCGGGTCAGGGCCGAGCGGCTCCGGAACGAGGTGATCCTGCCCGAGCAGCTCGCGAAGTTCTGCGGCGACATCTGCCCCTACGAGACGATGATGCACGCCGCCCGGGAGGCGGACGTCATCGTCGTGAACTTTCACCACCTCTTCGACGACGCCATCAGAGAGCAGCTCTACCAGTCGCTGGAGATCGACGGCGGCGCAGCCCTCCTCCTGATCGACGAGGCCCACAACTGCGGCGAGGTCGTCCAGAGCATCGAGAGCGTCGGCCTCTCCGAGCGGGACATCGAACAGGCCGGCCACGAGCTCGCGCACCAGCGCAAGGCGAGCCGGGAGGCGGATGCCATACGAAACCTCCTCCCTCCGGTCGCCCGGTTCATGGAGATGCTCAAAGGTTCCCAGGAGACGGAGGACTGGTTCGACCCCGCCATCTTCCAGCGGATGATCATGAAGGAATCGCTCTACCAGAGCATGGAGGCGATCGTCGACGACCTCCTCAAGATCAGCGAAGGGATCCGCGAGCAGAATATCAAGGCAGGGGAGTTCCGTGAGAGCGCGATCGAACGGCTCTGCGAGTTCTTCTACCGGATATTCCGGTCGGCGGCCGATCGTGCATACCTCACCGTCTACCGCAAAGACGACGACGGGAACGTCGCGCTCGAGGTGCGCAACATCGACCCGAGCACCAAACTCCAGGAGATCGCGCAGGCGCACGCAGCCTGTGTCCTCATCTCGGGAACCCTCTCGCCGATCGAGAGTTACCGCCGCTACTACTTCGGCGACCTTGCCGTCCGGACGCTCTCGCTCCCGAACGCCTTCCCGGCCGAAAACCGGCTCATCCTCTGCGCAAACGACATCACCACCGCCTACTCGATGCGCCGCGACCCGCAGAACCTCGCCCGGCTGGACGCCACCATCCGGGCGTTCGCCACGCTTCCCGGGAACCTGGCGATATACTTCCCTTCCTACGATCTGCTCAACACCTTCGCAGAACGGTCTGCAAAGGCTGTCCGGGGCAAGCAGGTCTTTATCGAGCCGAAGAACACGGCAGAAGCGAACGTCGCCCTTCGGGAGTTTCTCTCGCTCCCCGGTCAGCGGCGTTCCGGGATCCTCTTCGCCGTCTGCGGGGGCAAGTGGAGCGAGGGGCTCGATTACCGGGGCGAGATGCTCTCCGGAGCCCTGGTCATCGGCCTGCCCCTGGCGCCCTTCAACCGCGTCCGCCGGATGGTGATCGAGTACTTCCGGATGAAGTTTCCGGAGGAGGGTGAGTTCATCAGTTATACCCTGCCCGCGATCAACCGTGCTCTGCAGGCGCTCGGTCGGGTGCTGCGGACGCCCGAGGACCGGGGTGTGCTGGTGCTCGGGGAGAAGCGGTTCCTGGAACCGCGGGTGAAGGGCGGTCTCCCGCCCTGGATGCAGGAGGAGATGCGTGCATGCGACAGCGATGCACTCACGCGGGCGGTCCGGGCATGGAAGTGATCACCGGCTCCTGCCGGCTGGGTCTCTGGTTCGTGCATGCCGCATGGGGCGGGAACCGGGTCTACCGCGTCCGCTTTGCCCGGGAAGGGCTGCCCGGCGGCGATGTGCCGGTGCCGCTCCGCCGCTACTGCGCAGGGATGCGTGAGGATCTCACCACCCTTGAAAGCCCGGCCACCGAGGCCGATACTGTCACCGCGGCGGTCTACCGGGCGGTGCGGCGTGTCCCCTACGGCGAGACCGCCACCTACGGCGAGATCGCCGCGCTTGTCGGGACGGCTCCGCGTGTCGTCGGGATGGCGATGGCGCACAACCCGACGCCGCTCGTCATCCCCTGCCACCGCATCGTCGCCAGGGACGGTATCGGCGGGTTTTCACCGGAGCTTGCGATCAAGGAGCACCTGCTGGCGATGGAACGGGAGAATGCCCGAAAAAATAGGAGAGTTTAACAGTATTTCTTTACAAAGTGATAGGAGTAAATGGTGCGAGTCGTAATCCTGGGTGCCGGAGCGGTAGGGCTCACCGTGGCCGCAAAACTCTCGACGGTCTGTGACGTCCACGCCGTCTGCCGCAGGCGGCATGCCGATGCCGTCCGGGAGCGGGGATTTCTGATGACCGGCATATGGGGTGAGGGCACCTGCCGGTTCGCCTGCTCTGAGTCTCTCCCTGACGGGGAGGCTGCGGACTACTATATCATCACTGCCAAGTCCACCGATACGGAAACGATCTGCAGGGAGTACGCCGATGCTCTCTGCGGCCGTGAGGTGGTCAGCCTCCAGAACGGCATCGGCAACGAGGAGATCATCGCCCGGTATACCGACCGGGTCATCGGCGGCATGATCATCACCGGGTTCGAGTGGCGCGGAGACGGAGCGGTGCACGTCTCGGTGGAGGCGGCGCCGATGAAGCTCGGGCGGTTCCCGGGCGGCCTCGACGGACCGGTCGAGCGGCTCGTCAGCCTCATCAGGGATGCAGGGATGAATGTCGAGGCGACCGATGCAATCCGGAGCGACCTCTGGTCGAAGACCCTCTACAACTGCGCACTCAATCCGCTCGGGGCGCTTACGGGCGTCCCGTACGGCAGTCTTGCGGACCCGCACGCCTGGCGGATCGTCGCCGGGATCGTCTGCGAGGCCTTCCGGGTGGCGGAGGCGGAGGGTGTCCGACTCCCCTGGAATGCGGCCGATGACTACCTCTCCTATCTCCGTGATGTCCAGCTCCCGGCGACGGCGGCGCACCACTCCTCGATGCTCCAGGACCTGCGGGCCGGGAGGAAGACCGAGATCGACTTTCTGAACGGCGCAGTGATTGCGCGCGGCACCCGGCACGGCATCCCGGTGCCGTATAACATCTGCATCACCGAGCAGATCCGGTTCCGCGAAAGGCTCGGGCAGGGAGGGGGGTAAGGACGTGCGGTCGGCGGTCGTTCTCGTCGGAGGTATGGCACGGCGTGCCGGCGGTCGGGAGAAGTACTTCTTCACCTTCCGCGGCAAGACGTTCATCGATACCCTGCTCGATACCCTGCGGGACGTGGTGGACGAGATCGTGGTTGTCGCCCGCGACCCCGATCAGTGCGACCGGTTCTCGCACATCGACGATATCCGGTGCATCTGCGATGAGCGGCCGGGTCTCGGGCCTATCGGGGGGCTGCACGCCGGCTCTCACGCAGTGCACGGGGATCTGCTCTTCGTTGCTGCCTGCGATATGCCCTGCATCAGCCGGGAGGTTATCCGGCTGCTCTTCGACTTTGCCGACGACTACGATGCGGTCATTCCCTGCTGGAACCGGGATATGCTCGAACCGCTGCATGCCGTCTACCGGCGGACTGCGCTGATCGAGTACCTGAACGAACACGACTCTCTCTCGCTCCGGACGATGGTGAAGAACCTCAACACCCGCTACGTGACGATGGACGAGATCCGGCGTCTCGATCCGAACCTCCGGACGTTCACCAACATCAACAAGCTCGAGGATCTCGGGGAGTTCACCCGGGTCGTCAGCGATCGGCAGGACGTTTGAGACCCGCCGGTTCCTGTTTTTCTTTTGAGGTTATCCCAATACTCTCTGGCAGGAGGGGGGCTGGGACACATATACGCTACCGTACCCTCTGGGTGCACCGAAATTCCTGTTGCTATCGGCGGGGTTCAGGCACTTGATGCGGTGCCATCTCTTGCTCCGGATGGCCGCAATCCGGGATATTCGGGGGCACGGCTTTCCCCTGGGTATCGCCATGACTGCCCCCCCGCCCTTGGGGGAGGGGAATATCCCTCCCTGTCAGCCCCCCCTGGCGATAGCCACCACGGTCCACGGCATAGGACATGCGTGAGAAAAAAGGCCGAACTTCGGGAACCGGCCAGGTCCGGCACCAATCTCGTCAGGGAAGAATGACAGCCGGAATAGAGCTTCGCCAGAGCCCGATACTGGAAATCGTCTCCCCATGGTATTTTTGTCATGAATGCGGGTTGGTGGGTGGCGTAATTTCGGTCGGATTCTCTGAGATCACGTATCAGGTATAGGATGGAGCACTACCGATTGCACCTCCACCCCCGGGTCGACCGGGTGTGGCGGTATACGACCTGTCGAGCACCCGCACGACGAGAGTAGTTCTCCTCCGGAACGCTGCCGCCTCTCCGGCAGGCACAGAAAAAGCACCCCGGAAAAGGTACTGCCCCGGGAGCGGACGCCGGATGGCGATCCGTATCCCCTGAGTGGCGGTCTCCGCCCCGCCGCAACTATTAAATAGAGTATCGTTCAGTCTCTGGCACATGACTGTGGGGGAACAATCTTCAGTGCACAAAATTCCCGGCCCGGGCGTAGTTGGGCTCCAGCCGGACAGAGCGGTGCAGTATCCGCCCCGGGATCCCCGGAGGCTCCGGGGCCGCGGTCTTCTCTGCGCCGTCCTGGTGATCGGCGTGCTGCTCCTCTGCGGGACCGCCTCCGCGCAGGAAGAAGAGTACGGCCGGCTCTGGACGCAGAATCTCACGGCTCCCGTATCGGGGATGGGCATATCGCTTGACGGTTCGACGATCGCCGTCGGCGCCGGAACCACCCTCTCTCTCTTTGACAAGAACGGACACGAGATCTGGTCGCAGCCGATCGGCGGCACGATTCAGGGGGTAGGCCTCTCACCGGAGGGCTCCTACGTGGGCGTTGCTGCGGACAAGCTCTACCTCTTCGACCGTGAAGGGAACCTGCTCTGGATCGACAAGGCCAATAACTTCCCGTATCACGACGTGGCCATCTCCTCGAATGCGTCCCATGTTGCCGGCGCATGCGACGACGACACCGTCTATGTCTTTACCCGGGAGCACGAAGCACTCTGGGATGCCTCGGTCGGTTCGGACTGCTACGGGATAGCCATCTCGAACGACGGCAGGTTCATCGCGATCGGGTGCGGCGATCAGGGTGTCTATCTTCTCCTCAACGGCGAGGGTGAACTCTGGAGGTACGGCACCGGAAAGAAGGTGGGAAGCATCGGCATGTCCCCGACCGGCGGGTATATCGCCGCAGGCTCCCACGACCGGTGCGTCTACCTCTCCACGCGGGGCGGCGACCATCTCTGGAAGTATCCGACCGCCTCCCCCATCCGGGGAGTTGCGGTCGCCTCGAATCAGGGCGGGGTCGTCGCCGGCTCGGGCGAGACCCTGTACCTCTTCAGCACCGAGGGGAACGTCACCTGGCAGCAGCGGCTCGGCTGTGTGATCGAGGACGTTGAGATATCCGCCGACGGCTCGGTGATCGTCGTCGGCACCGGCACCGGGGGATACAGCCTGTGCCTCTTCACAAACGATCAGAAGCTCCTCGGCCGAAATGCTCCCGACGTTCCGGAAGATAACGAGACCGCCGAGGCGGCCAACGCCACCCCTTCGCCCGCCGCAGGCGTGAACGCATCTGCCGGTGCATCGGGTGACGGCGGCATGCTCGCCTGGCTGGACAGCCTCTTCTCCATTCTCTTCAACCGCCCGCCCGGAGAGTTCTCGGGGTGACGGAGAGCCACTCTCCGGTCTCCACCTCCCCATGACGGTTCCTCTTGTGGTTTACGGTGCCCGCACTGGTGGCATCGGTGAAATATCGCGAGCAGGAGCAGTACCCGGGCTGTCGCAAGGGGGGAAGGTGCGGGAGGGGGCTTGCTCCCATGAGCGCTAACTCACTCTATGGGTGCACCGAAATTCCTGGTGCTATCGGCGGGGTTCAGGCACGTGATGCGGTGCCATCTCTTGCTCCGGATGGCCGCAATCCGGGATATTCGGGGGCACGGCGTTCCCCTGGGTATCGCCATGACTGCCCCCGCCCCTTGAGGGGCAGGGTTGATGCTGTCTGTGGATCTTTGCGGGAGACAGGGGAGGGGAAAACCTCGCCCCGGGGGGCGCTTAGCCGCCACGGTCCACGGCATGGGGAGACGCCCGGAAAAAGCCCGGTCAGGGGAAGAACGCGGTATACGCGCAAATCCCCGTATCGAAGGGTGGCGCGTATGGGACTTGCCCCCTCCTGCCGGCGCGTCTCCGGACAACCTCGCGATCCCGGAGCGCTGTGAAAGTGATGTTCCGGAAAAGAACCGCAGGCACCTGTCAGCAGGAAGATGCTGCCGGCATCGGTTTTTGACGTGTGGGTTGCCGGATCCGATCTGCAGCGGATCAGAGGGGCTTTCTCCGGCCGCTCGCGTCCCGCGTATAGCGGCCGAGTTCGCTTGCGAGCAGGCGGTCGCCGGTGAAGACGGGCCCGTCGCGGCAGACCCGCAGCCCGTCCGGGTCGATGCAGCACGAACCGCAGATCCCGATACCGCACTTCATGTAGCGGTGAAGCGCAAACTGTCCGCGCTCGGCGCATCCTTCACGATCGAGGATCGAAAGGACCGCGCGCATCATCCCTTCAGGTCCGCAGACGCAGATATGGTCGAAGTCGACCGGGTCGACCCGCTCGAGGAGATGCGTGACGAACCCGTGGTGTCCGGCCGACCCGTCGTCGGTGGCGGTAACGAGGGTGCAGGCCTCGCCGAGCCGGTCGGCGAAGAGGAGATCTGCAGCCGTCCGTGCACCGAGCAGGAAGATCTCGACCGAGCCTGCGGCTGCCAGCGGGTAGAGCGGCGCCACGCCGACGCCGCCGCCGACGGCGAGGGTTCTGCCGGTGACGGCAAAGCCGTTCCCGAACGGGCCGCGGATCCCGATTTGATCGCCGACGGCAAGGTTGAAGAGCGCTGCGGTAGCTTCCCCCACCCGCTGCACGGTGATGGCGTTTTCAGCAGAGAGCGCCATCGGAACCTCGTCGACGCCCGGCACCCAGACCATCACGAACTGTCCGGGGGTAAAGGGGATCGCGAGATCGAACGTAAACGTCCGTATTGACGGGCTCTCTTCGGTGATGCGGGTGATCCGGGCACCCATGGGCATCTGTTCACGCATGGGCGCACCCCACGATCTCCTGCGGCTCGATGCCGTCCGGCGAGTAGAGGTCCGCAGCGATTGTGCCGAATATGCCGACATCGCCCTGGACTGCGCTGCCGATCTCGACGGCGCTTGCCCCCGCCATCATCATCTCCACGACGTTGTCTGCCGACGCGACGCCGCCGCACCCGACGATCGGCACCGAGCATGCCTCATAGAGGTCGTAGACGCACCGGACGGCGATCGGGAAGATTGCGGGGCCCGAGAGGCCGCCGAACCGGTTTCCAAGGACCGGCCGGCGGAGCGCCGTCGAGATCCGCATCGCCCTGACGGTGTTGATTGCGACGATGGCGGTCGCCCCGCCCCGTTCTGCGGCACGGCCGCAAGCGGCGATGTCGGTCACGTTCGGGGTGAGCTTGACCCAGGTGGGTAGATCGAGGCGGCTGACGGCGCGGGTGCATGCCTCGATCATGGCGGGGTCGCTCCCGAGCGCCGCACCGTAGCCCTCGGCGTGCGGGCAGCTGACGTTGAGCTCAAAGCCTGCTGCAGCCTGTGTGAACCATCCGGCGACGGTGGAGAACTCCTCCGGCGTTCCGCCGAAGATGCTGACGACCACGGGGCGGCCGCGGACGCGGTCGAGTTCCTGCACAAATTCCGACGACGGGTTCGGGAGACCCATGGCGTTCAGGACGCCCCCGTCGACCGTCACGACGCAGGGGCCGGCATGCCCCTCTTTCGGGACCGGGCCTATGGATTTGGTGACCACGCCGCCTGCGCCGGTGTCGAGGATGCGGGCGAGTGATGCGCCGGTTGTTCCGAGGACGCCCGCTGCGAGCAGGAGGTGGTTTCCGAGATCGACACCTCCGACCGTAACGGGGCCGGGTTTGAGCGTTACCATTGAAAAAGGGTTGGTGTTACGTATTATTATACTGTCGAGCCCATACTCTTCCGGAAAATACCTGCGCACCTGCAGCAGGCTCTCCTCCGGACGGCGTTTCTCCGCAGGGGGACCTCCGAGCGGGAGGGGTGCGCAGGCGGGAGCGGGAGAACCCTTCCGTCCGTAACGGATACTTCTTCGTTCCCGATACCCAACAGAATGGTGATTGCTATGACCAGCCTTGCAGTGATGGGAGTCGGGCGTGTCGGGGGAGAGGTCGCGTATCTTGCCGCGGTGCTCGGCCTCGTCGACGAGCTCGTCGTGTACGACGTCTACAAACCGCTTCTCCGTGCCCAGGTGCTCGATCTCGCGCATACGGGGCTTGATGTGGCCGTCAGTACGGATACGGAGGCGATGAAGACCGCCGACATCTTCGTCTTCGCTGCCGGCACCCCCAGAAGTCCGGACATCAAGACGCGGGCCGACCTGCTTGAGGCCAACCTCCCGGTGGTCAGGACCTGCTGCAGGCACCTGAAGAACTTCGCAGGGATCGCCATTACGATCACGAACCCCATGGACGTGAACAACTACGGCCTCTGGAAACTCATGGAGATCGAGCCGGGCCGCTGCATCGGGTTCGGCGGCCAGCTCGACAGCGCCCGGTTCGACTGGCTCCTCCACCGCGAGGGGCTCGCCGGCCCGGCATTTGTGCTCGGGGAGCACGGGGAGCACCAGGTGCCGGTCTTCTCCCGGACAGGCCTGCAGGTAGATCTCGAGCACAGGGAGGCGATCCTCGGCCGTCTCAGGAACGCGAGTATGGAGGTGATCGGGGGGAAGGGCGGCACGGTCTTCGGGCCGGCCTACCATGTCGTGCGCCTCATATCCGCCATCCTCGAAGACCGCCGCGAGGTTCTTCCCTGCTCCTGCATCGTCGACGGCGAATATGGCCTATCAGGCTGCTCCGTCGGGGTTCCCGCCAGGATCGGCCGTGAGGGGGTCGCCGCGATCGAGGAGTGGGACCTCGATCCCTGGGAGCAGGAGCGGATGAACGCCGCCGGAGATTTCATCCGCGAGCTTGCACGGAGGTTTGATGACTGAGGGCACGCTCGCGGATGAGCGCTCGCGCGATCTCGCAGGCTCCCTGGTTCTGGGGGCGCGAACCGGCATCGGCATCCACCAGGTGGAGTACAGCGTCGGCGCCGAGGGGCCGGTCATCCACATCTTCGGCCGGGACCTGACCGGGAACGCCGTCCGGCTCGACGTAACGGGGTTTCAACCCTACTTCTACGCGCCGGTCGATCAGGTGGACGGCCGCAGCCACCCCGCATCGGTGGAGGTCGAAGAAGGAACGGTCTACCGCTCCATCAGGGGGCGGCCGCTCCGCCGCCTCTATACGCGCCGCCCGAGCGATGTCCGGGACGTGCGTGAGGGCTACGAGCACTACGAGGCGGATATCCCGTTTGCGACCCGGTTCATGATCGACCGCGGGCTGACCGGCGGTGTCGAGGCGCCCGCCGAACCGGTTGTGGACTACCGCTCGCTAAAACCGGTCGACCTGCCGGCGCCCGCCCGGCTCTGCATCATGGATATCGAGTGCGAGGACGAACGCGGGTTTCCGGAACCCGAGCGCGACGCCATCATCAGCATCACCTGCTGGGACTCGTTCGACGACGAGTACGTGACGCTGATCTGGACGCCCGGTTTCCGGGCGGACGGCCCCGGCGAGTTCGCACCCGAGCTCTGCACGAACGAGCAGCATATGGTCTTCCGGTTCGCCGACGAGAGATCCATGCTCCTGGCGCTTGTCGCCTACATCCGGTCGCACGACCCGGATGTTCTCTCCGGCTGGAACTTCGTGGACTTCGATATCCCCTACCTTTTAAAGAGGATGGAGACTCTCGGGATGCGCACCGACGAGCTCTCCCGGCTCCCCGGGCAGACGGAGCGAAACGCCCTGCGCGGCCGGGCGGTCTTCGACCTCCTCAGTGCCTACAAGAAGATGCACCAGGCGCAGAAGGAATCGTACCGCCTTGACGCCATCGCAGAGGAGGAACTCGGCGTCCGGAAGGTCCGCTACACCGGGACGCTCTCGGCGCTCTGGAGGGACGACCCCGCCCGGCTCGTGGAGTACAACTGCCGCGACGTCGAACTCTGCGTCGGGATCGACAAAAAGAACAATATCGTCGGTTTCTACCGCGAGATCGCCCGTTACGTCGGCTGCCCGCTCGACCGGACGCTCAACTCCTCGAACGTCGTCGACATCTTTGTCCTGCGCAAGGCGTCGGGAACGTTCATCCTTCCGTCGAAAGGGTTTGCAGCAGGAGACGAGTTCGAGGGCGCGACGGTCTTTGAGCCCGCGTCCGGGGTTCGGGAGAACGTTGTGGTGCTCGACTTAAAGAGCCTCTACCCGATGGCGATGATGACCATCAACGCCTCTCCCGAGACGAAAGACCCTGCCGGGGAACTCCGGGCGCCGAGCGGTATCCGCTTTAAGCGCCAGCCCGACGGGCTGACGCGGAGCATCATCGCCGATCTCCTCACCGAGCGCGACCAGAAGAAGGATCTGCGCAACACCTTTCCGTTCGGCTCGCCCGAGTACGTCCTCTACGACCTGCAGCAGAACGTGCTGAAGGTGATCATGAACACCTACTACGGTGTCTCGGGCTACGCCCGGTTCCGCCTCTACGACCGCGAGATCGGGTCGGCGGTCACCTCAGTCGGACGGGCGATCATCCAGCATACACGGGACACCATCACCGCGATGGGCTACACGGTTCTCTACGGCGACACCGACTCCTGTATGGTGCAGGTGCCTGAGGGCGGCCTTGCAGAGACGATCCGTGCTGCACGAGCGATAGAGGAGCGGCTGAACGCAGGTTACGCCGACTTCGCCCGGAACGTCCTGAACGCCGACACCCACTACTTCTCCATCAAGTTCGAGAAGGTCTACCGGCGGTTCTTCCAGGCCGGAAAGAAGAAGCGTTACGCCGGGCACCTCGTCTGGAAGGAGGGAAAAGACGTCGACCAGGTCGATGTGGTGGGCTTTGAGATCCGCCGCTCCGACTCGCCCCAGATCACCCGGGAGGTGCAGCGGAGCGTGATCGAGATGATCCTCAAGGGCGACGATTTTGCGGACGTGCGTGCGTATCTCCGCGACGTCATCCGGAAGTACCGAAAAGGGGAGTACTCCCTCGACGTGGCGGGAATCCCGGGCGGCATCGGCAAGAATCTCGATGCCTACGAGAACGACGATGCCCAGATCCGGGGTGCGAAGTACGCAAACGAGTTCCTCGGCACCGACTTCAAGCGCGGCAGCAAGCCAAAGCGGATCTACATCAAGAACGTGACCGCGAAGTACCCGCGGACCGACGTCGTCTGCTTCGAGTATGCCGATCAGGTCCCGCCGGAGTTCGTCGTCGACTGGGAGACGATGCTTGAAAAGACCTTAAAAGGCCCTATATCCCGTATCATCGAGCCGCTCGGCTGGGGATGGCACGATGTCGACCCGTCACGGACGACGCTCTTTGAATTCGGCCTGTGACGGGTGCGAAAAAAAGGTATTGTGTTCCGGTTACGCGAACCCTTTCTGCTCGCGCTCCGCCTCGACGGCATCGCTCCGCTCGAGGTTCTTCGTCCAGGCGATCCGGTTGCCCAGAACCTGGTAGGAGCCGAGGTGCATGACGTCGACGTCCTCTGCGGTCTCTGCCACCTCGGCACCGGTCGGGACGACCAGGACCGTCCGCTCGACCGGCATCCTCTGCGCTGCGAGGCTCCGGCTCTGCTCTGCAAGCCCGGCAAGGACGCCTGCAGGGACTTTCTTCTCCATCTTCACGCCGACGAGGACACGCTCGGTCGTGCCCTTATACCGGCGGGAGATGACGCATTCGGGCTGGATGCTGCCATAATCCGGCTTCCACGCAAATTCCCAGCCTTCGCTCGGAGCATACTGTTTGGCAAGTGCCCTCATCACGTCAAGGTACGTAGCGTCTCGTGTAGAACCCATAGATGATACCTCTGTTTTACAGGTATATATGCGGGATAATTTAACTTTTTCAGTGTGCAGTTCTCCATGCAGAGCGCCAGGATGAAAGCAGCCTCACATTTCCGGGAAATGAAAGGGTTAACTGAACTGAAATGAGAACGCGGCAGGGCTGTGCTTTGCTGCCGTCGTATCCGCTGCGTTGATTGCCGGCGGCTCTGCGGCGAATGCATACGGTCGCGTCCCCGGATACGGGCCGAAAGATGCGGATTGCGGCAGGGCTGCCGGGCGGAACATTCCGGCCCGGGAAATGTATTTACCCGGTGTCCGCCATTACGCCGGTGGAGGGAGATAGCATGGAACAGGCACAGGTGACCCAGGCTGACATCGCCCGGGAGTACGATGCAATTGCACGCCAGATTCTGGAGCGGCCGGAGAGCGTTCCGAGCGCAATCCACAATGTTCTTCTCAGGCTGGCCGAGACGCACCCGGGAGCGGTCTACTGGATCGTCCGGAAGTTCTTTCAGGAGTATCTGAAACTCTACGTCTCCGATACCGGGTACATCGGGATGGTCGACCGGTACGTTCCGGGCGTGGCGTATCCCGGCGACATGGCGATGTACACGCTTCCCGAGAACCTGAAGGAGGGGGATCTCGTTCAGGTCATCTTCACCGACAAAGACGAGATGCGCGTCTACATCGTCCACGGGAGGGTGCAGGCCTTCAACGACGACGGGTCGGTCGATGTGGAGGATATCAGGAGCGGCGAGGTCTATGCGGTGGTGCCCTGGAACCTCCTCGGCAAGCTCGCAAAAGTCGTCCCCTTCCGCTCGGACGAGTGGAACGAGGTTTTTTCGGCGTCCAGTGTTCCGCAGGACTGGGTCGCGACGGTCATCGAGGAGAATATCGCGAGTATCCGCGACTCCGGGCTGGAGGGAGCGGATACTGCGGTGAGCGAGATGCAGCGCCGCCTTGCAACGCTGGTGTGAGCGGATCGGGATCAGTCTTTTTCGAAACGCATTGCAGAGCCGTCGAGGAGGCTCTGCACGCACCTGTTTTCGGGACTTTCTTCACCCATACCCATCTTTCGCATCTGCTGCGCTTTCCCCGAAAACCGGGCTGTAGGGGATACCGTATCGGGGGAGGGGTGACAGGGGAGGGGGCCGGCCCCCATATACGCTACCGTACCCTATGGGTGCACCGAAATTCCTGGTGCTATCGGCGATGTCCAGGCACTTGATGAAATCCCATTTATTGCTCCGGATGACCGCAATCCGGGGTATTCGGGGGCACGGCGTTCCCCTGGGTATCGCCATGACTGCCCCCGCCCCTTGAGGGGCGGGGGAGGAGGCCGGAGGCCGGGTGGGGTGGGGTTGATGATGAGGTCATCCCAATACTCTCTGGCAGGAGGGGACTGGCCCCCTCCCGCACCCTCCCCCCGCGCGATACCCCCGGAAATATCGTGCTTATAGGTTCTGCCTCTGATGCACCTCATTTAGTGATACACCGAGAGGAGTGCGTCGATTCAGATCGATTGTTCCATCCACGAATCGTTTTGGGATATGCTCGATGTCTGTGGATCTTCGCGGGAGACAGGGGAGGGGGGAGACCCCCACCCCCGGGGCGCTTAGCCGCCACGGTCCACGGCATGGGGAGACGCCTGGCACCAGCCCGGTCAGGGGAAGAACGCGGTATACGCGCAAATCCCCGTATCGAAGGGTAGTGCTAGTGGGGCGTCCCCCTCCCCTGAAACCACTCCCCCGATGCGATTCCCCCCGGATTCGGCGTATTCGGTTTCCTCTCCGAACAAACGTACCATGATCGCCGTCCACCGCCCGGTCAGCCCGACGGGTGGTTCCTGTTCTGCCGGAACCTGCCGGACAAAAAGCAGAGTCTTCATCTATCAGGCGGTACGACGTTATTTTCATGCAGAGACCCGCGGATGCACGCCCGGCGCAGAGCGACGGCGGCATGAGCACCCACCGCCTGGAGGCTCTGACCGATGGTATCTTCGCCATCGCAATGACCCTGCTCGTGCTGAATATCGACGTGCCCGTCGTCCATGCGGAGACGGCAGCAGGGGCAATACCCTCCGCCCTCCTTGCGAACTGGCCGCAGTTCACGAACTACGCCGTCGCGTTCGTTGTGCTCGCCGGGTTCTGGACCACCCATCACAAACAGTTCCATTCGATCCGGCATCTGAACGGGGGTATGCTCTGGCTGAATATCCTCTCGCTGCTCTTCGTCGCCCTGGTGCCGTTCACCACATCGCTCGCGGGCGACTACCACTGGGTGCTGATCTCGTCGATCATCTTCGACGTTAACTTCCTGATCATCGGTATGATCTATGTCGTGCAGTGGATGTACGTCTCCCGGAACCGGGAGCGGTACCTCAACGAAATGGTGGATCCGCGCCGGGTCGCCGTCGGGATGAGAAGGGTTCTCGTCCTCCCCGTCGCGGCTCTTGCTGCCATTGCCATCGCGGTTTTCATCGATCCCGCGTTAAACGGCTTTGGGTACCTGGTCATTCCGGTGCTGCTCGCCCTGCTGAAGCAGTGAGCCCCCTCCCCAACCTTTTTTAACCTTATCTGCTGTCCTATCTGATATGAAAGCGCTCCCGTTGCTCGTTCTGATCGCGCTCTTCCTGCTGCCTGCAGGTGCGGAGGCATTTGTCTTCGTCTCGGGCGACCAGGCCGTCATCAATACGCCCATCGACGACGACGTGATTGCATCGGGCGGCACCGTCGTTCTGAACGCCCCGGTCAGGAGCCTGACCGCCGCCGGGGGCTCGGTGGTCGTCAACGCCCCGATTGCCGGCGACCTGATCGTCACCGGAGGGGGGATCAGCATCAATGCCGACGTCGACGGCAAGGTTCTTGCGGCGGGGGGCAGCATCAGTATCAATGGGACTGTTGCGAATCTCCTCGCCACCGGCGGGACGGTGACCCTCGGTCCCTCGGCCATGGTGCTCCGCGATGCGGCCGTCAGCGCCGGCACCGTCGTCAACGCCGGTACTGTTCTGCGCAACCTGACCGTCTCTGCCAATACTTTTGAGAACCCCGGGTCGGCAGGCAGGATCGTGTACCAGGAGCAGCAGCCCATGATGGATCTCTTCTCCGGTTTCGGCATGGTATCCCTGCTCGTCACCGTCGGCTTCCTCTTCCTCGGCATCATCCTGATCCAGATCTTTCCCGAAGAGGTTGCAAGTGTCGTCCGTGAGATCGTGACGAACCCTATCGTCAAGACGATCGTCGGGTTCTTCGGGATCGTCGTGTCGGTGCTCATCGTCCTGGTGATCGCCGCAACCGTCATCGGCCTCCCGGTGGCTGCCGTCCTCGGGATGCTTGTCGCCATCGGCCTTCTGGTGTCAGGGCTCTTTGTGGCCTATGCGCTCGGAGATCTCGTCGTTTCGCGTTTCCGGTGGAAGACCGGGGTCACGGTGACCTTCATCGTCGGGTTTGTGATCCTGCAGATCCTCATCATGGTCCCGTTTATCGGTGTTCTTGTCCAGATCATTGCCGCAAGCCTCGGATACGGCGCCCTCCTGTACGCCCTGCGGGACGCATGGCAGGCATACTCGAGCGCCGAATAAGGTGCGGCTCCTTCCAAACACTTTTCTAGGTCTCGCCGCAAAAGAGAGATGATCTATCGTATGTCTCCCGGTGATCTGCATATGGCGGCCGAGTCATGCCGGTGGTGCGGCGGCACCGGCAGGAACGACGCACTCCATCACCGCCACCCCTCCGGAGCCTGCCGCGCCTGCAGCGGCGCCGGCAGTATCCTCGTCTATCTCCCGCCGCGCCCATGCCCGCAGTGCGGCGGCACCGGGGTCGGCAACACCCCTGCGCCGGGGCTCGGCAGCGTCCCGTGCCGTGACTGCTCCGGCACCGGATGGCTCTTCTTCATCCACCGGTTCGACGGAGACGGTGCCTAGCAGCTGTCGGCGCCGCTGTCGGCGGACACCCGCTCGATCCGGGTCTCCGGCTGGACGACCAGGTTATAGGCGTCGTGCTCTTTATTGTAGCGGACGGTGACCCCGTAGAACTGAACGATCCCGCCATAGGGGGTCTGCTGCAGAACCTCCCTGCTCTCGCCCTTCAGGTAGCCGGGAACGACGGCGTACGCCGGACTGGCTGCTGTTCCGTCGCAGATCTTATAGACCTCGGAACCGGCACCTCCCAGGTTGCCCGACATCACCGCGGCGACGACGTTGATCCGCCGGTTCCGGTGGCGCCGGAGCTGGGAGAGGCGGGCGAATTTCGCCTGGGGAGGGACGCGGTAATCGCAGTGCGTCCGCTGATCTTTTCTGAGGACCGCGGATGAGTATTTGATATCGGTGTTCTTGAATCGGTAGGCTTCCGGCCCTTCGGCCAGCCGCCGCATGAGCCGTGGCGGGCGGATGTCGCCCTTCTGCTCGAATGTCCAGCAGCGTGCTGGGCTGCAGGGGGTGCCCCAGATGAACGAGCACGGCCGGTAGACGGTAAGCCCCCTGTCCAGAGCCGCCCGCACCGTCCGGCGCAGCATCGTCGAGTTCGCGAGGTCCGCGGGCTCGATGACGACGATCGTCCCGTCGTCTGCGAGGCGGCCGGCAAGCCTCGCCAGGAGGTCTGCACGCTCGTCGACCGTCATCTGCCGCAGTTCGCTCAGCACGTTCGAAAAGACCATCAGATCGATCCGGTCCGGGATCTCGTCCATCGAAAGCGAGCGGAGATCGGCACCGATCGGCTGCTCGACCGTCACCCGCACGCCGGCCGCTTCCGCCGCAGGGGGCACGAGGGCGCTGTAGGCCTCGATGTTCTCCTCCGAGCGTTCGACGGCGAAGAGGTGCGCCTCTCCCCCGCCTATGCGGCCGAGGAGATCGATGAGGGCAAGCGGCACCATGCCGGGCCCGCTTCCTACGTCCAGCACCCGCATGCGGTCCTTGAGGAGTCCGTCCTCCATGAGCTGCCAGAGGATGTGTTCGAACTGCACCAGGTAGACCGGTGCGTGGTAGGCGAGGTAGCCGAGCACATGGTAGCCTTTTTTGTAGCTGACGCTTTTTTCCTTCCAGTAACGGCTCTTCTGCGCCACGATGGCGTTTCGAAGCCGGTCGAGCACCACCGGGTCGTCCCACGGCTTTCCGGTCTTCTTCTCGATGTAGGCCTCGAGCAGCCGCTGCATGGTGTCCGGGACGGCAGGCGAGCGGAGGAAAACTTCCTGGCGCTGCCGCGCGTCATCGACCGGGCGGAGGGGCTGCGGCGCCGGGAGCCGTACGAGGTCGTAGTCGCCGTCCCGGGCGTGCAGGGTGAGATCGAGGTCCGGGAGGAGGGGCTCTATCGCCGCCGCGAGTTCGGGAATCGGCCGCTCGTCGGCCAGGGACTGCTTCACTTCGGAGAGTCGGAAGACGGGTTTCCTGCCTGCGAAGTGCTTGAGGGTTGCGATGACGTCCTGCTCGCTCATTGCCCTACTTCCTCGTCCGCCCGGGATATAATGCCTTCCGGAGATGCGGCCCGGGTTTCGGTCTGCTCGAGCCGTTCGCGTGCGAACGCATAGTAGTCTTCGACGATCTCAAAGCCGAGATACTGCCTCCCGAGCTCCTTGCTGGCGACCGCGACCGTCCCCGAACCCAGGAACGGGTCGAGGACGATGTCGCCCGGGTTGCTGGAGAACTGCAGGATCTTCCGAACAATCTCCATCGGCAGTTTCGTCGGGGTCTTCTTCTTTCCGGTCCAGTACTCGCGGTTGATGATCCAGACGTCTTCGGGGTAGTGCTCGACTTTATTGAAGGTGTAGCGTTTCGGGTTCTTCACCACGAAGAGGATGTGGTAGTGGCTGGTGACGTACTTCTTCCGGGTGAAGACGCCGAACTGGTACTTCCAGATGAGGTGGTTGATGGTGAAAAACCCCGCATCGTCGACGGCGTTTAAGATGTCTTTGAGGTTTGTCCAGCCCGAGAAGATGTACATGCTGCCGGCATCGGAGAGCGCCCGGTATGCCTGGTCGATCCATGACCGGGTGAAGGCAGCGTAGTCGCAGGGCAGGACCTCCCGGTAGCCCTCGAGCACCCGGTCGCCCTTCCTGTTGTAGTTCCCGCGCTGTGCCGTAAAGTCGATGGCGAACGGGGGATCGGTGACGATGAGATCGACGCTCCCGTCCGGGACGGCGGCAAAGAGCTCCAGCGCGTCGCCGTGATAGATCTCATTCGGCACACAGAGCGGGAGCGGCATGGCCTTCAGCACCTGCCGGCCGCGTCACGCCCGAGCGAGAACGCCCGTTCGTTGATGGCGACGGTCTTTGGCGGCACGCAGGCTCTGACCGCCGCAAGGAGGGTCTCCGCGGCAAGGGGCATGAACCGTGATGCGCCGCCGAGCATGACGATGTTCTGCGAGAGCGGGCTTCCGGCCTCGCTTGCGATTACCGCGGCGTCGATGCAGGTGAGATCGAGGTCGCCGAGCGCCGCGAGGATCTCCGCCTCGTCCGGCACTGTCTGTTTCTGCATGTAGACCGAGGTCGGGGTGACGAACCGCCGGTTCGTCACCAGCCGTCCGCCCTCCGGCAGGTAGTGGCGGTAGCGGAGCGCCTCGAGAAGGTCGAAGGCGATCAGCAGATCGGCGCATCCGGGCGCGATCAGCGAGCCGTATCTGCCGTCTATCCGGACGTGGCTCTCGACCGAGCCGCCGCGCTGAGCCATGCCGTGGGTCTCGGCGCTCCTGACCGGCCGGCCCTCGCGGATGCATGCCTCGCCGAGGACGTTGGATGCGAGCACCGTGCCCTGGCCGCCGATCCCGACGATCAGAATATCAAACGATCCGTTCATCTATCTCCCCTCCCGGTGAATCGCCCCTGACGGGCATATGTCGGCGCAGACCCCGCAGCCTGCGCAGAGGTCGGTCACCCATGCTTTCTCGTCCGCAAAAGCAATCGCCGGACAGCCGAACGAGCGGCAGACCCCGCAGCCGGTGCAGCGCTCCGGGTCGACGGCGTAGGGTTTCCGTTTGATCCCGGCTCGCCGTGCCGTGATGACGCAGGGCTGCTTGGCGATGATCACCCTGACGCCGTCCTTCTCCTTCGCCTGCCGGAAGGTGGCGAGGAGCAGGGGGAGGTCGTAAGGGTCGACCGTCTCGACGAACGAAACCCCGCAGGCCCGGCAGATGGCGTCGAGCGAGATCGGCGTGCTCTCGGTGCCCATGGCCGTGATGCCGGTGTTGGGGTTCGGTTGGTGGCCGGTCATGGCGGTGATCCGGTTGTCCAGGATCACGACGGTCATATTCGCGCCGTTGTAGACCGCGCTCAGGAGGCCGGGTATCCCGGTGTGGAGGAACGTCGAGTCGCCGATGGTGCAGACAACGTCCCGCTCCTCGCCGGACTGCTTGATCCCGCTCCCGACCGTGATCGACGCGCCCATGCAGATCGTCGTGTCGACCCCGCCGAGCTGGAGGCCGAGGGTGTAGCAGCCGATGTCGCTTGGGAAGATCCCGTCCTTGAAGACCTTCCGCATCGCGTAGAAGGTGGATCGGTGCGAGCAGCCGGCACAGAGGATCGGCGGCCGGGGTGCGACGGCTGCCGGGGCTCGCTGCGCCGGAAACGACTGCGTCGGGGAGAACCCTGCCGTCGCCATTGCGGCGGCGACGGCGGCGGGGGAGAGCTCGCCCTCGTACGGGACGGTGCCGGTCATCTTGCCGAAGACCTCGGTCGTGGTGGCGACCTGCCTGACCGCCTCCTCCACGACCGGTGCGAGCTCCTCGACGACGAGGATGCGCGTGTGCGCGTCGACGAATGTCCGGAGCCAGTCCTCGTCGATCGGGTAGGCCCCGATCTTCGCGAACGAGACATCCGCGCCGATGACCTCCTGCACGTAGGAGGCGGCCACACCGCTCGCAATGATAGCGGTCTTCCCCCGCACCTCGGCGGTGTTGTACCCGAGCTCGACGAGGCGTTTTTTGATCGCGGGCTGCTTCTCGTTCAGCAGCCTGTGCAGCACGCGGGTGTGCGCCGGGATCACGACGTACTGCTTCGGGTCGCGGCAAAACTCCCCGACCCGGTGCTCGTCGCCGACCGTGCCGAGGTCGACGTCGCTCTTTGAGTGGCAGATGCGCGTCGTCGGCCGGAAGATGACGGGGAGGCCGAACTCCTCGGAGAGGGAGAAGGCGTCCCGGATCATGTCGTGGGCCTCCTGGACCGATGCGGGGTCGAGGCAGGGAACCCGCGCGAACTGCGCGTAGCAGCGGGAGTCCTGCTCGTTCTGGGAACTGTGCGCGAAGGGGTCATCGGCGGAGAGGACGACGAATCCGCCCGTAACGCCGGTATAAGCGCTCGTCATCAGGGGATCCGCCGCGACGTTCAGGCCGACATGCTTCGTCGTGAAGAGTGCGCGGACACCGCACCATGCCGCCGCGAGCGCGTTCTCGTATGCGACCTTCTCGTTCGTGGCCCACTCTACGTAGAACCCGCGCTTCTCCTGGGACCTCAGAATGTCGATCACTTCAGAGGACGGCGTTCCCGGATAGCCGCTTGCAAAATCGATATTCGCCTCGAGACACGCGTGCGCGACGGCCTCGTTGCCGAGTAGGTATTGCATTGCCATATTCTCCAAAAGGTGTACTTCAATCATGGGCTTTTAAGATACTGATTGGGATCGATTCAAAAACCTTAATATCGACGACGAGAGAAGTTGTAGGGTAGTCCCACAGGGCCCGTAGCATAGCTGGTGGTGCACCCGGCTGATAACCGGGAGGTCGTGCGTTCGAATCGCATCGGGCCCATTCTTCCTTTTGTGGTTTCACTCCGGCAGCATACCTGCCGTACGTTTGTTCTGCCGCGTCCCGCGCCCGGGAAGGAGATATGCATGCGTCATGTCCTGCGATCGCCTGCGCGCATCCTTCACGAAAACCCGGGCACGGCCTCCCTCTCGCCGGCGGCGCTTCCGGGGAGTCCGCCCGGCGGTGCGCGGCAGCCTTCTGCATATATGAGGCCGCCTCCGGAAATGTCCCGGACGACACTGAAACCATTTCGGATGCATCCGATCGAGTCTGCGTTCCCGGTTTTGGGGGTAAGCACGTCCCGAAATTGTCTGGTGTGAAAAAATCATTCAGGATCGAAGCACTTCTGGCGTTTCAACCCGCCGAGGAGAGGTTCGTCAGAGGCGGATTTGTGAGCCCGAATCCTTCCGGGGGTATCGCGTGGGGGAAGGGTGCGGGAGGGGGCCAGCCCCCTTCTGCCAGAGAATATTGGGATAACCTCGCTACCCGTTGGGTGCACCGAAATTCCTGGTGCTATCGGCGGGGTTTGGGCACGTGATGAGGTCCCATCTCTTGCTCCGGATGACCGCAATCCGGGGTATTCGGGGGCATGGTTTTCCCCTGGGTATCGCCATGACTGCCCCCGCCCCCTTGAGGGGCAGGGGAGGAGGCCGGAGGCCGGGTGGGGTGGGGCTGATGATATCAGTGGAACTTCGCGGGAGACAGGGGAGGGGAAAAGCCATGCCCGGCACCAGCCCGGTCAGGGGAAGAACGCGGTATACGCGCAAATCCCCGTATCTCAGGGTAGCGCTCATGGGGGCTCGCCCCCTCCTGCCAGAGATGCGCGCAGATCTCGCGATACCGGATCTGCAGATCGCAAAAAAAGGGAACAGCCGAATACGCTGCCGGCCTTAGAGCGTCTCGGCGCCGCCCATATACGGCCGCAGTGCCTCGGGGACGACGACCGAACCGTCTTCCTGCTGGTAATTCTCGAGGATCGCGCGGAGGGCGCGCGAAGTTGCCACGGCGGTGCTGTTGAGCGTGTGGACGTAGCGCTTCGTCTCAAACTCGTGGGGGTCGCGGACCTTGATGTTCAGCCGGACCGACTGGTATGCCGTGCAGTTCGAGCATGAAACCACCTCGCGGTAGGACTCCTCGCGGGGCATCCAGACCTCGATATCGTACTTCTTCGCGGCGACGGTGCCGATGTCGCCGGTGCAGATCGAGACGACGCGGTAGGGCAGACCGAGCGTGCGGAAGAGATCCTCGGCGTTCGCCAGGAGTTCCTCGTGCAGCGGCCACGAGTCCTCGGGCCTGCAGAAGACGAACTGCTCGATCTTGTGGAACTGGTGCACCCGGAAGAGCCCCTTCGAGTCGAGGCCGTGCGCACCGATCTCGCGCCGGAAGCACGGGCTGATCCCTGCCATCTTCAGGGGGAGATCCTTCTCCTCGAAGATCTCACCCAGGTACATCGCTGCCATCGGGTGCTCGCTGGTGGCGATCAGAAACTCGTCTTCGCCGTCGATCTTGTACATGACGTTCTCGAAGTCGGCGAGATCGGTCACGCCCTCGTATGCCGCCCGGTTCATCATGTACGGGGGTATCACCGGGATATAGCCGCGGCCCGTGAGGATGTCGAGCGCGAGGCGCTGGATGGCCATATCCATCAGGGCAAGCCTGCCTTTCAGGATGTAGAACCCTGCCCCGGAGATCTTCGCGGCCCGCTCGAAGTCGGCCCACCCCTGCTCGGCGGCGAGCGTGCCGTGGTTCTTCAGGGGAAACGCCGGCACGATCGGCTCGCCGTGGGTTCGGATCGTGACGTTCCCGGACTCGTCCTTGCCTGCAGGGACGCTCTCGTGCAGGATGTTCGGGATGCGCATCCGGTAGTAGGTGATCGTCTCCGCAATGGTGGCGAGCTCCGCCTCGCCCTCTTTGATCTGCCCCGGGAGATCAGCGGCCTCGCGCAGCAGGGTGGACGGGTCGGCGCCCGCTTTGCGCGCCTCCGCGATCTCCCTGCCGATGACGTTGCGCCGGTTCCGCATCCGGTTTATCTCGGTCTGCAGTTCGCGGCTCCGTATATCCTTCTGCAGCAGATCGTCGATCCATGCCAGTTTTTCCAGGTCTCCTCTCCGCATGAGGTCTGCCCTGACAATCTCGGGGTGCGTGCGGATGAACTTCAGCTCAAGCATATCTCTGCCATTCTGTATGTATGGCATCGCGGATAAACGGACGTGTTGCAGGTATGCGGCAGGGGAGACGCGTCGGGACTCGAACGGTTATATCTCCGGCAGTCACATCATTGTATATGGACAAATCTCAGAAAGCGATCCTGGTCATCGGGGTCCTTGCCGTTCTGGGGCTGCTCTTCATCAACATCTTCTATGCACTGATCGCCCTCGTTGTCGTCCTTGCGCTCCTGATGAGCCTGCGGATCATGGGCGATAGCGCCGATTATCCGGACGTCGTCGCCGCGCTGAACGAAGATGCAAAAGGGGTGACGGTGAAGAACCGCGGGACCGGCGAGGCGAAAAATATCCGTGTCGCCATCGTGCCGCTCAACATCGAGTTTGCTCTCCCGTCGCTGAAGGCGGACGAGGAGTCGGCGTATGCCTTCTCCACGATGATCGAGGAGGCAAAAGCGGTCGTCACCTACGAGGACGACCAGGGCAGGCACTATTCGAGATCATACCCGCTCTCCGCGCTGGGCGGCGGAGAGGAGGATCTGCTCAAGCCGGCGTTTCCCATATTCGGGTGGAAGTAGTACCGGAGATGTCCGGAGGGTTTCCGGGGAGACCTTCATGCCGACGGGGATCGTGCCTGGCCGATCATACCTGCTAGGGAGATACCCTCCATAGGTCCGCTCATCTCCGGAAGCGACGAGTGACACAGCCCGTATCCGGCTATCGCATCGGGGGAGGGGATGCCCCCCATATACGCTACCGTACCCTCTGGGTGCACCGAAATTCCTGGTGCTATCGGCGGGGTCCAGGCACGTGATGCGGTGCCATCTCTTGCTCCGGATGACTGCAATCCGGGGTATTCGGGGGCACGGCGCTCCCCTGTCTCCCGCCATGACTGCCCCCGCCCCCTTGAGGGGCAGGGTTGATGAGATCCTGGGGATCTTCGCGGGAGACAGGGGAGGGGAAAACCCCTCCCCGTCGGCCACGCCACGGTCCACGGCATGGGGAGACGCCCGGGACAAGCCCGGTCAGGGGAAGAACGCGGTATACGCGCAAATCCCCGTATCTCAGGGTAGTGCTCATGGGTGCCGGCCCCTCCGCCGGAGCATGGTTGAAAAATATCGGTGGATATCTCCCCTCGCCGTTAAAGATCCGCCTTCTCACTCCGCTGCGATATACTCGAGCGTTTTTGCGAGGGCGTCGAGAAGCTCCCGCTCATTCTGCAGGCACTCCCGCATCGCCCGGTAGAGCATGAAGAGGATCTCGCTGCTGTAGAGGTCGAGGGCGGCATCCGGCGCCAGTTTTTCACGGTATGAATCGACCCGGATCTCGGTTGAGCTGTACATCAGCTCGAAGAGCGACCCGTCTTCGGAAAGAACACAGACCTGTGTATCGACCCGTTTCGTCATATCGTCGGGCCGGTACGGCATCGGCTCGGTCTTCCCGAGGAGGATCATCTTCTCCGGGTAGTACTCGGGATCGTAGAGCTCCTTGTTGCTGTCGATGCGCGCCCGGTTGAGCATGGAGAGGCCGATCTGCGGCACAAGCGGCGCAGCCTCTGCAGCCATCCGGGTGAGAAGGGCCGCCTTCTGCTCCCGGACTTCCCCTGCGAGCTTCTCCTTTTCGTCTGCCGTCTCCCGGATCGCCTCGACGAGCCGTGTATATCCCTGCTCAATAACGTCGTCCATCGGGTAATCTCTCCTGTATGCTGTGTCGTGAGAATAATGTCTATGCCGCCTTCTCGCATAAACGTGCCGGATCAGCGCTCTTTCCAGAGTCTCGCGCCGACGGCGGCGGCATACCCCGCCGCGCTGACGAGAATGATCGTCGCACCCGACGGCACGTCGAGAGCGTAGGAGAGCCATATGCCGGTGGTCGTGTAGGCGGTCCCGAGCAGGACGGCGAGCCCCATCATCGGCCGGAGCCGTGCGGTGAGCTCGGCGCTGGCGGCGGCCGGCAGGGTGAGGAGGGCGATGACCAGGATGATCCCGACGACGCGGATGAGCAGCACCACCGTGAGCGCGATGAGGGCGAGGAGGAGCAGATACAGGCTCCGCACCGGGAGGTTCATGATGGTCGCATACTCCTCGTCGAAGGTCACGGCAAAGAGCTCGTTGTAGAGCAGCAGAACGAGTCCGACCGTGACGGCGGCGAGGAGCCCCATCAGCCAGAGATCGCTCGCGGGAACGAGGAGGATGTTGCCGAAGAGATAACTGAAGAGGTCGGGGGCGAACCCGGGCGTGAGGTAGACGAAGAGGATCCCGAGCGCCATCCCGACCGCCCAGACCGCACCGATGAGGGTGTCCATGCGCTGCCGTGCGGTGAGCCGCACCGTGCCCATCCCGAGCGCTGCGGCGAGGGTGAAGCCGATCGCCCCGAGGATCGGGTCGATGCCGAGATAGTACCCAAGGCCGATCCCGCCGAAGGAGGCATGCGCAATCCCGCCGGAGATGAAGACCATCCGTTTGACGACGACGTATGTCCCGATGATCCCGCAGGCGATGCTGGCAAGCACCCCTGCAACCAGGGCGTTCTGGAAGAATGCATATCCGAGCATCTCAAGCACGCGGCTCCTCCTCCTCGTCGTGCCGCTTCAGGACGCGGTGGGGCACGCCGTGGGCGATGAGGTCGACCGGGCAGTGGTACGCAGCTGTCAGCATATCCTCGGTGATCTCGGCGGTGTCGTGGGTGTAGATCCGTCGGTTGAGGCAGGCGATCTTCGTGACGCGCGCCGAGATCGCCCCAATGTCGTGGGTGACGAGGACGATCGCCATCTCTGAGCGGAGATGCTCCAGGATCTCGAAGAAGTGTTTCTCGGTCGGTGCATCGACGTAGACGGTCGGCTCGTCCAGCAGGAGCACCCGGGGCTCCCCGGCGAGCGCCCGTGCGATGATCGCCCGCTGCTGCTGGCCGCCGGAGAGCGCCCGCAGTTCCCGGTCGGCGAGGCTCTCGATCTCCATCTTCTCCAGCGCCCGGAGGGCATGATCGTAGTCGTCGTCGCCGTAGCGCCGGAGCGGCCGGGTGATATGGCCGAGCCGTCCTGAGAGCACCATCTCCATCACCGTCACGGGGTACGAGAAATCGAACGTCCGGAACTGCGGGACGTAGCCGAGGAGGCTGCGGTTTTCCCGTGGAGGAGCGCCGAAGATCCTGACGCTCCCTCGCCGGGGATGCACGAGTCCCAGAATTGCCCGGAGAAGCGTTGTCTTGCCGCTGCCGTTCGGGCCGATGATGGCGAAGAAGTCATGCGGGCAGACGGTGAGGGTGACATCTTCGAGGATCGACTTTCCGCCGATGCTGACCGAGAGGTCCCGGCACGCGATGGCGGGCTCGGTCATCAGGACCCGCTCCTGGCGAACGCCGCGGCAACACGCTGCATATTCTCGATATAGTCCCGTTCGAGGGGGCTCACCAGCACGACCTCACCTCCGACTTCGTCCGCGATCGCCTCGGCGCTTCGCGTCGAGAACTCAGGCTCCGCAAAGATAACGGTGATCTTCTTCTCCTTGGCTTCCTGGATGAGGTGCTGGATGCCCTGCGGCGTCGGCTCCTTCCCTTCCTCTTCGATGGCTATCTGCGTGAGGTTGTAATCGCGTGCAAAGTAGGCCCACGCAGGGTGATAGACCAGGATCTGCCGGTTCTGCATCCCTGCGACGGCCGCGCCGATCTCCCGGTCGAGGGCGTTCAGGTTCTCCGCATAGGCGGCGGCGTTCTGCCGGTAATAGTCGCAGTACTCCGGATCGACGCTGCAGAGTCCGGCGCAGATGTTCCCGACCATGACTTCCGCGTTCCGGGGCGACGTCCAGATATGCGGGTCGGCACCCTCGCCCTCTCCGCCTGCGATGAGTTCCACTCCCTCGGAGCAGTCGACGATCTGCATCCCGGGATTCAGCCCGGATATCTCCTCCATCCATGCCCGCTCGAAGTCGATGCCGGAGCCGACCTTGGCATACAGCGCTGCACGGCTCACCTCCGCGAGCTGACCCGGTGTCGGCTCGTAGGTGTGCGGGCTCGCTCCCGGCGGCACCATCACCACGACGCGGACCCGGTCGCCTCCCACCGCCTCAGCAAACTCGGCCTGGGGCGGGATGGTGACGGCGACGGTGATCGTGTCCGCATCCGGTGCAGCCCGATCCGCAGTGATGCAGCCCGCTGCGGTGGCGAGGAGGACAGCCAGGAGCATGGCCGGAAGTGTCAGACAGATTGCCCCTTGTATCCTGCTCTTCACGGTGGTTCCCTCCTGCAAATTTGGTATGGTGCCAAACTCCTGTGCGTCCCACGGCTTAACTGTTGCGGCCTATTCGCCGCCCGGCTCCGCAGGAGAGCAGCAGCCGGGGTCGTGCTCGATCCGCCCGCAGACACTCATCATCGGATGCCCGAGCGACGCACAGATCCGGTCGACAACCTCGCGCGAGACGCATCCTTCCATCTTCTGCGCTTCGGTGCAGGCCTCCTCCGGGGCAAGCCCGAAGCGGCTGAGCATCAGGGCGACGATCCGGTGGCGCCGGACGAGGAACCGTGCGTACCGCTCCCCCTTTGCAGTCAGCGAAAAGCCGCGGTAGGGTGCGTGCTCGAGGTATCCCGCCCGTGCAAGGCCTTCAAGGGTCTTGGTCGCCGTCGACGGCGCCACCGCAAAGCGGGCGGCCGCCTCGGTCGTTCTGACGGCACCGGTGCAGTCGGCGACATATTTGAGGTATTCTGCCCTCTTTGGGGAGAGTTCGTGCCCGCTGATCCCCTGCATAAAACATACTGTCGGGGCCGGGCAGGTAAAATTTGCGGTCGGTCTAAACCTGGCCGGGAGAGAGTTCTCCCACGACATAGTGCCGCTTTCTGGCGGTGACGACCGCCCGCCCCTCGTAGCCGAGCGGCAGATCCTCTTTGATGACGACGTTCATGTAGCACGGGGTGCGGCAGATGACCGATCCGGCGACCTTTTGTTCGGTCACCACGACCGGCGTCTCCCGACCGAGCCAGCGGTCGTGGTAGTCGTCGTAGATGCGGTCGGCCTCGGCGAGGAGCGCCCGCGACCGCTGTTTGCGCACGTAGTCGGTGAGGTCTTTGTACGCGGCGGCGGGTGTCCCTGGCCTGCGGGAGTAGCGGGTGATGTTCACCTTTGCAAACGCGGCCTGGCGCAGCAGTTTGAGCGAGGCTGCAAAATCGGTATCGGTCTCGCCGGGAAACCCGACGATGAAATCGGACGAGATGATCATCTCGGGGTAGCGCTCCCGGAAGGCGCTGACGATTGCGAGCACGTCGGCGGCGCGGTAGCCGCGGCTCATCCGCGAAAGAACGGCGTCCGAGCCCGACTGCACCGGGAGGTGCAGGAATTGGAAGACCTTCTCGCTTTCGTAGGCCCGGGCGAGGTCCGGGAGGATCGGGAGGACGGTCGCCGGGTTCATCATGCCGAGCCGCAGGCGGAACCGTCCCGGGATGTCATCGATTCTCTGGAGCAGGTCAGGGAGCGTCTCCCCGATATCCCGGCCCCAGGCAGAGACGTCCTGGCCGGTGAGCTGGATCTCCTTCGCCCCGCCCGCCGCGAGTGTGCGGACGGCGTCGAGGATCGCGTCTGCAGAAGCGCTGCAGAGGGCTCCGCGTGCGAGCCGCGTAATGCAGTAGCTGCACCGGCCGAGGCAGCCCGAGGCGATCTGAACGATCCCGACCGCGCCGGGGGCAGGGGTGCCGACGCCGCCGTAGCGATCGCGGATCGTGTCCGGGTGGATGAACCGCGCGGTGCATACCGACCTGACGGCATCCGGCTGCGCGAGCGGCATGCATCCGGTGACGTAGAGCTCCTTATCGGCAAACGCCCGGAGCCGACGCAGCATCTGCCGCTCGGTTGCGCCGATGACGGTGCAGGTATTAATGATCACCGCCTCCGCCTCCTCCGGCCCGACCCGCGTGCATCCCTGCGCCTCCAGGAGTGTGATCAGCTTCTGCGTATCCGCGTGGTTGTAGGTGCAGCCGTACGACTCGATATAGATCCGCTTCTCGATCAGGTGCTCCATAGAAATCCCCGCGTGCTGTCATGCTCCGGTGCAGGGCTTGCGGCGGTGAGTGGAAGGGGGGGTGCAATCTGCCTCCTGCTGCGCTTTTTGGGCACCAGGAGCCCGCCGCATCTCCGGGGTGGCAGCCCGCAGAGCACAATGCTTAACCGCTGATATTACTATCTCTTTATTCAATGATTAAAATAGGGCTGCTCGGATGCGGCAACGTCGGCCACATCATCGCGCGACATGCAGAGGGCTTCCGGATATCTGCTGTCTTTGACATGATCCCCGACCGGGCGCAGGAGCTCGCGGCGATCAGCCACGCGACCCCCTATTCGGACTTTGACGAATTTCTCCGCGCGGACGTCGATCTCATCGTCGAAGCGGCATCGGTCGCTGCCGTCTGGCTCTACGGGGAGGCGATCCTGCGGGCCGGAAAAGACCTAGTGGTGCTCAGCGGCGGCGCTCTTGCCGACGATGAATTCAAGAGCCGGCTCGTCGAGACCGCACGGGCTGCCGGCCGGAAGATCCGGGTTCCGAGCGGTGCCGTTACCGGCCTTGACAACCTGAAGATCGGACAGATATCGCCGCTCGGCACCCTCCTGCTCCGGACGACGAAGTCCCCCGGTTCGCTCGGGCTGCAACCGACGGAGCGGATGGAGATATTTAAGGGGGCGGCAAGCGACTGTATAAAGCAATACCCGAAGAATATCAACGTCGCAGTAGCACTGGGTCTTGCGGCAGGGAAAGAGGCCGACGTGGAGCTCTGGGTCGATCCGGATGTGGAGCGGAATATTCACGAGATCTTTGCGGAGGGCGAGTTCGGGGACATCTATATCAGGGTGAGAAACGTCCCGAGCCCGGAAAACCTCTCGACAAGTTATATGGCCGCTCTTTCGATCCTGACCCTGCTCAAGAACCTCGACAACCCTCTGGTGGTGGGGACATAGCAATGGAAGAGGAGATTCTGGAACTGAAGCGAGAGAAGAACGCACTCATTCTGGCACACAATTACCAGCCGATCGAGATCCAGGCCGTGGCCGACGTCGTGGGCGACAGCCTCGAGATGGCCGTCCGGGCCGAGGACGCCACCGCCGATCTCATCGTCGTCTGCGGCGTGCAGTTCATGGCCGAGACGGCCAAGATCATCAACCCGGAGCGGAAAGTCGTCATCCCGGTCAGGGACGCGGGATGCCCGCTTGCGGAGCAGCTGACGCCTGCGATGATCGTCGAGGCGAAGCAGCGGTTTCCGACAGCAGCCGTCGTCGTCTACGTCAACAGCACCGCCGAGTGCAAGGCGCTCGCCGACATCACCTGCACGTCGGCAAACGCCGTCAGGGTCGTCCGCTCCCTCGAGGAAGACGAGGTCATCTTCGGCCCCGATGCAAACCTGGCCGCATACGTCCAGCGGCAGGTGCCTGAAAAGAGGATCATCCCGACTCCCCCGGGCGGGCACTGCTACGTCCATACCGGGTTTACGGCCGTGGACGTCACCGGGGCGCGGGCACGGGGCGGGCGGATCGTCTGCCACCCGGAGTGCCCGGCGGCCATCCAGGAGGCATCCGACGTGATCGCCTCGACCGGCGGGATGGTCCGGTGTGCGGCGGATGCAGACACCTGGTCGGTCTTCACCGAAAAAGAGATGGTCACCCGCCTCCGGGTGCTCTACCCGGAGAAGACCTTCTATGAGAAGGCGGATGCCATCTGCGCCGACATGAAGAAGATCGCGCTTGCAGACCTTCTCCGCTCGCTCCGGGAGGAGGAGTACGAAGTCACGCTCCCGGACGAGATCATGGAGCGTGCACGCGGCGCCATCGAACGGATGCTGGCCGTCACGGGGTAAATGGGCATGATCCCGCTCCGCTATCTCCTCCGGTTCATCGAGGAAGACGCGCCCTGGGGCGACGCCACCTCGGACACCGTCGTCCCGGACGTCGTCTGCAGGGCGCAGATCCTGGCGAAGGCCTCCGGCACGGTTGCAGGGCTTTCCGAAGCCCGGGCGCTCTTTGAGCACTACGGCGTCACGGTCATGCAGCGCACCGCCGACGGCCGGGCGGTCTCGGCCGGCACGGCGCTCTGCGATCTCGAAGGGGACGCCCGAAGCATTCTGCTGGTGGAGCGGACGGCGCTCAACATCATCGGGCGGATGAGCGCCATTGCGACGAAGACGCGCTCCTGCGTCGAGCAGGCCCGGTCCGTCTCTCCGGGGACGCGGATTGCGGCGACCCGGAAGACCGCTCCCGGCCTGCGGCTGCTCGACAAAAGAGCGGTGCAGCTCGGCGGCGGCGATCCCCACCGGTTTACGCTCAGTGACGCTGTCCTGATCAAAGACAACCACCTCGCCCTCGTCCCGATCGGTGAGGCGGTCGCAAAAGCGCGCGCGGCCAGCCTCTACCGGAAGGTCGAGGTGGAGGTCGAATCGGCTGATGACGCCGCCATCGCCGCAGAAGCCGGTGCCGACATCCTGCTCCTGGACAACATGACCCCGGCGACGGTGCGTGAGACGATCGATCACCTTGAGAAGAGAGGGCTTCGGCAGGGAGTCGTCATCGAGATATCCGGCGGGGTCACCGGGACGACCCTGCTCGAATATGCCCGGACCGGTGCCGACGTCATCAGTATGGGTGCCCTTACCCACACGATCGAGAACTTTGACGTGAGCCTTGAGATCCTGCGCGGGCTGCAGACTGTCCGGCTTGCATAGCCCGGATCACCGTGCCTGCCGAACGAGCTGCTCCCCGGTATACCGGGACAGCGTCTGCTGGCTGGGTGAAAACTCCGCACGCGACCGCGACCGGGCCGTCGTCCTCCTGGAGCGTCCGGCGGCACGGGTGCTCTTCTGCCTGCGGGGCACCGATTCTGCGGCGGGCTCGTTCTTGACGAGGAAGTCCCGGATCTTCCGGGACTCAAGCCACCCCTCGTCAAGCTGCCTGACGGTGTCGTTGATCCGCCGGACCTCCTGCCGGATACGGTCGGACTGCTCCCCGTCCATGAGATCCGCCCAGCCCTGGATCACCTGCAGGGGGTGGCGGAGATGATCGCCGAGGATGGCGAACTGCTCGATGTTCTTCTCGATCTGATCGTAGACATGCCGCCTGAAGAGAACCCGGTCGGTGATGTCCCGGCAGACCCCTTCGTAGCCGGCGATCATATCCTCTCCCATGATGGGGGAGGCGTGGATCTCGACGATGGCGCTGGTTCCGTCGGCGCGGCGCACCTCCGTCTGCAGCCATGCCCCATCCGGCTCCTCGTCCAGCCGCGCTTTGAAATCCCGGAGATCGGGTTCGAACCGGGGAAGGATACATTCCGTCACGTTCCTGCCGATCATATCGCCCGGCGGGTACCCGAGAACCTTCTCTACCGTGTGGGAGACGAAGGAGAGAACCCCCTGCGCATCACAGGTGAAGACGATGTCTGCGCTGGTCTGGGCGATCTGTCGGATCCGTGTATCTCTCCCGCAGGGAGCCGCCTCTGCCCGTCTCCCCGGCATGTTCCCGACCCCTTTCCAGTGGCCGTCACGGTTCACGAGGACGATGTCGTGGCCGGTGGCGATGTCCATGATCTCGGTGATGCCGCACCTGCGCAGCGGGTAGGCGTTCATCGCGATTATCCGGCGGTTTTTGATGACCCCGTGGAGTGCCGTCACGACGCAGTTGAACGATTCCCAGTCTTCTTTCCCGAGCCACGCGGTGTTGCCGCCGAGGAACAGGCCGTCGAATCCCTGATCGAGTGCCCGCTCCTCGGCGGCAATACAGGCGTTGACCCGCGCCGCGGGATCAAAGCCCCCGGCTGCCTGGTAGACTTCGTGGTGATCCTGCAGGACAAGCTGCCCGGATGCCAGGCGGCTCTCCAGATCGGGTATGGCTTTCTTCAGCACCCGCCGTGCTCCGGTGCTGTTCAGGGGCGGCGCGGTCACCAGAATACAGCAGGCATCTCTCGCAAGGGCAGCCCTGACAAAAGAGATCACCGGGTCTGCAAGTTCCTGGCGATTGCGATATAGCACGCCGATGTGTGTTCCCCAGGGAACACTGGTGACCGGTCTGCCTTCCGGGGCGCCGGTTCCGTTCTGAGCCATATTCTCGGATCGGTTTCGTCTGCTCTGAGTCTGACAGATATCATCTGTCCTGCCGTTCTTTGCCTCCTCCTCATCATCGTGTTTCCGATATCAGGTATCGGGGCAAGCCTGAGGAAATGGCAATTGTATTATACCTCATGTTTTATTTAATAAAAAGTTTGCCCCGGTAGGTATATAAAGCGGGTGCGCAGGATGCGGTTAGCGGGCTCGTTTAAGCAGTCGGACGGGGATGGCCGGGAGTGCTCCCACGAGGATTCTTGCATCGGTCGGTATTCGAGAGTGCCGCAGCAGTTCCGGGCACCGGGTGGAGGCGGAGCCGTCCTGGAAACGGGCGCCGGCAGGCTCAGCGTCTTCCGGAGCACTTCCCGCATTCGGGATGCGGTGGCCTGACCTCCGGTCGACCCCCCCTCTGAAGCGGCGACTCTCACGAATGGAAACCCGATCCTGTGCCCGGCTCCGGGAGCGGAGAGGCGGTTTTCGAAAAAAGTATTCGCATCCTGATGAATTGCTTCTCCTTCAGGATGCTGCCGGAACATCGTCCATCTGCATCTCGTCCAGGAACGGCATCAGCCCTTTCACATACGGGGTCGGTTCGCTTCTTCCCTCGTGCACGATCTCGCCGTAGGCGATCACCTCGATGATGAGCGGGACATCCTCCAGCCGCTGCGTGAAGAGCGGGTCGGATTCCCCGGCGAACTGGAGAAACGCGTCCAGCCGGATGAACGGGCGCTCGAAGTCCGGGACGTCGCCGTACTCCTCAAGGTTTTCGCTGAGCGTGGATTCACGTGCCAGCTCCTCCTCGAAGTAGAGATAGATCTCCAGGTTCTGTTGCTGCCGGACTGTATCGAGGTCTCTGATGTCGATCTTCGCCCCGGGGACGATCCCACTCCGCTGGAGTTCGCCCGGGAATACGGTAGTCTCTTCTGCTCCGGTAGGTTCAGCCATAGTAGATCAAGAGAGCGGCTGTACTACAAAAATGATCTGTCTTATCCCGCCCCGGCAAAGAGCTGTCTCCTCTCCCTCTCTGCCGGCGGCGACGCACGGAGCCCTCTGTGAACCTGTGCCTGCCTTCCGGTACCGGAGGGTGCGCGTGTGCGGTACGGCTATGCCGGTTTGAAGAGATGCGGGTGGAAAAAACTTATCGTGCGACCGCCGCAATGATGATCCTCGGGGTGATGCATGGAAGAGCCCGGCTCATCGAAGCAGAGCAAGACCACGCCGGAGAACTACGGGAAACCCGGTATCCAGCCGTATCTCTCGCTGCTGGAGTCACGCAACCCCACCGAGCGGTGGCGGGCTGCCGAGATGCTTGGACGACTTGGCGATCCCCGTGCGGCCGAGCCCCTCATCGGAGCACTTGAAGACGATTTTGCAGAGGTCCGCTGGAAAGCGGCCGAAGCGCTCGGCACGGTCGACGGTTGGAACGCCGTGCAGCCTCTTATCCGCACGCTTGAGGACGAAGACCCCTGGGTCCGGGCGGGGGCTGCACGGGCGCTCGGGATGATCGGCGACCCGCGGGCGGTCGAACCGCTCATCACCCGCCTCCGGGACGAAAAGCCCCGGGTCAGGAAGGCCGCGGTGCTGGCACTCGGGACGATCGGCAACCCCCGTGCCCGGGAACCGCTCCTGCGGCTGCAAGGCGACGCGGACGACGCGGTTCGGGAGGCCGTCGTCCGGGCGCTCGAGCAGCTTCCGACGGAGCGCGAGATCCCGGTCCGGTGAACGCCGGAGAGCCGTTCCGGGACAGAGCAGAACCTCTCTTTGTCGGTCGGGCATGCGGCCATATCGTCTGCATCGATACTTTCTCGGAATGGACGCATGCGGGATTATGGCGGCACAGATCCGGTCGGATCCTTTCGAAATTGATGTTTCAGGGAATGCCCTGAGAAACTAGCGGCAATTTTCCATGCAGGCATCTGATACGGCGTGTGCGTCCACGCCTCGCCCGATCCAGGAATTGCAGGGGCAATCGTGTTGGGGGAGGGGGCATCCCCATTCGCGCTAACTTTAGATACGGGGATTTGCGCGTATACCGCGTTCTTCCCCTGATGAGGCTTGTCCCGGGGACGACCTTTTTCCCTCCCCTGTCTCCCGCGAAGATCCACAGACAACATCAACCCCACCCCTCAAGGGGCGGGGGCAGTCATGGCGATACCCAGGGGAAAGCCGTGCCCCCGAACACCCCGGATTGCGGTCATCCGGAGCAAGAGATGGGACCTCATCACGTGCCTGGACCCCGCCGATAGCAACAGGAATTTCGGTGCACCCAGAGGGTACGGTAGCGTATATGGGGCATCCCCCTCCCCTGGCTCCACCCCCGCGAGGATATCTCTCACGGATCCGGTGAATCACCCCGAAACCATTGCCGCAGGTTCGGTCTGATTCTCCGAAATCTTTTCAGTTTTACTCTGGGGCACTTCAGTGTTTCAGATCTATCCTTGAGCAACCCTCCTTTTTCCTCTAGAAATCCGTTATAATTCTGTAAATTTGCAAAATACTGATCCTTAACTCCGTTTGGAAAAGGTTTTCTTTATATACTGTTAGAATGTAATCACGGAGGCGATGGAAATATGGATCTCTTCATGAAGTGTGCCATTGAAGAGGCGGAGCTGAGCAGAAGCGAGGGGGGGATCCCGATAGGCTCGGTTCTCGTCAGAGGGGGCAGAATACTCGGAAAAGGGCACAACCGGAGAGTTCAGCAGGATGACCCGGTACTCCACGCAGAGATCGACTGCATCAGGAATGCGGGGAGGATCGGGAGCTATCGGGAGATGGCACTCTACTCGACACTGATGCCCTGCTATCTCTGCGCCGGTGCGGTCGTTCAGTTCGGCATCGGGAAGGTGGTTGCCGGGGAGTCGGAGAGCTTCGCCGGAGCGCGGGAATTTCTGGAGATGCACGGCGTCGAGGTGATCGACCTCGACCTTACCGTCTGCAAGGATATGCTGCAGTCGTTCATCGAGGAACGCCCCGAGATCTGGTGCGAGGACATCGGCGAGGAGTGGCCGCCGGTCTGATCCGGTATGGGGACGATCCTGCTCGGACCGACCGCAGCCCTGGTGATGCAGTGGGCGCTCCCGCTCTACCGCCACGGCATCACGCACCGGTATGCCGACGTCCTCGATCTCGCGGCCGGCCGGGATCTCTTCACGCGCTGCGATGCGGTCTGCGACTGGTACGGCGAGGTTATCCTGAACCGGAAGCACTGTATCCGGAGCCTGGCTCTCCGGGACGTGCAGGCGCTCGGGGAGGACGCCTGCGTCATCATCCTCGCCGCCGGCATGTCGCCGCTCGGCCTTGAGCTGGTGAGCAGCGACGATCCGTGCCCGTCCCGCATCATCGAGGTCGACATCGCTGGGATGGGCGAGAAAGCCGCGCTCTACCGCCGGATCGATCCGGTCAGAAGCCGGCGAATACGCTGCCTGAACGCGGACATCACGTCGGAAGCGTCGCTCCGGATGCTCTCCCGGGAGGCCCGCGGCTGCCCGGCAATCGTTCTCCTCGAAGGCATCACCTACTACCTCTCGGGCCGTGAGCTCGCCGGCATCCTCGGGGCGTTCCACTCCCGGGACGCCGGCAACCGGTTCGTCATCGAGTACCTGCTGCCGTGCGACGTCGTAAACCCGGCACGGCGGCATATTCCACGGGAAATCTTCCGGATAATTCAGGAGAGCGCCGGGCTCGCGGCGACCCGGTGCTACACCCACGAAAGCCTTGGGCGCCTGGTGGCGGAATGCGGCGGTGCGGTCGAGGCGCACTACAATATGACGGCGATGGAGCGCTGCCGCACCGGCAGGAACCACTTCTTCCCGCATGGCGAGGACGGGTGGATCGTCTGCTCGCACGGCCGGATCTGATCGGTTTATCCCGCCTGCCGGACAATCCCTGTACACTCCCCCGGTGCTGCCATGACATCATTCCATCTCCTTTCCTGTGCGCTCGGTGCGGTTGTCCTTGTGCTGATCGCCTTCTCTGCCGGCCTGCTGCTCGGCAGCGCTCCCGAGCGCGACGTGCTCTACCAGGTCTCGACGATCGATGCCCTGCTGCAGGGTGTCTACGACGGCGTCGCCCCGATCGACGACCTCGCCCGCCACGGCGACTTCGGTCTCGGCTGTTTCGATACGCTCGATGGTGAGCTGATCGGCCTCGACGGTGTCTGGTACCGGATCCCCGCCGACGGCCGGGTTCGCCAGGTCCCGGGAAACGCGACCGTTCCGTTTGCGGCCGTGACCTTCTTCGAGCCCGATATCACCCTCCCGCTCACCGGCCCGGTCAACCTCACCGGGTGCGAGGCCCGCCTCGATACGGTGATCCCGTCCGAGAACCTCTTCTATGCAGTCCGGATCGACGGCACCTTCGCCACGGTCACGGCACGGAGCGAGCCTGCGCAGGAGAAGCCCTACCGGCCCCTCGTCGACGTGATCGAAGATGAGGAGGTGGTCTTCCACCTCGAGAACGTCACCGGAACCGTCGTCGGGTTCCGGACACCGGCACTCGCCCGGGGTGTGAATATACCCGGCTATCACCTGCACTTCATCACCGGCGACCGGACCGCAGGCGGCCATATCCTGGATTTTTATCTCCTGAACGGGACGGCGGCGATCGACGTCACGCCGGACTTCCTGATGCGCCTCCCCACAGAGGGTGACTTCTGCACGACGGATCTTACGCTCGACCAGCAGGAGGCGCTTGTAAGCGTGGAGAAGTGAACCGGCCTTTGGCCATTCTTCCGGCAAAGCGAGCCTGGCAGGCCCGACAATGCAGGCTGAAGCGGATATGGATCCCGGAGTATCGGCTTTTGGGAGAACGCTGCACGCTGCGTGATTGGCGGGTTTTCACGTGACTCTTTTTTCAGCAGGACTTCTGTGGACTTCCAATACCCGGGGGGGCGTGGTGGCAATCGCAAGCGGGGGAGGGGTACAAGGGGAGGGGGCCTGCCCCCT
>NZ_VCYH01000010.1 GCF_030464345.1 Methanoculleus frigidifontis
CCGAGCGGTAGCTCTCGAGAAAATCCAAAAGAACCCCTAAAGGCAAGAGTTCAGGAAGAAAGCGGCTCAGCAGTGGCGGAACGAAAGAGCAAATCCTTGATGGAAGAGAGGGTTAATCGCAATTCTCCCGGGATGTACCGGCAGGGGGCTCGGGTCGCGGATGCTCGCCCACCTCGAGCGGGAGGGGAGGAAGCAGGGGATCGGCTGCATCCTCGCCGGCATCTCCTCCAGGAACATGGGGAGCATCCGCTTCCACAACAAAAACGGATTCGTCGAATGCGGCAGGTTCCGGAACGTCGGCAGGAAGCGGGGAGAATTCTTCGACGTCGTCTGGATGTAGAAGGGGATCTGAAGACACTTCTCCAAAGACCGTACCTTTTTCTCCTTCCAGAAGATATCCCTCTCCCGATGACCATGGATCTGTATCGCTGCTCCGTCTGCGGCCATATCTACGACCCGAAGCTGGGCGACCCGTCGGCGAACATACCGCCGGGAACCGCCTTCGAAGATCTGCCCGACGACTGGCACTGCCCGGTCTGCCTTGCAGCGAAGAGCAAGTTCTACAAATACGAGATGCCGACGTTCAAACGCTAAAGCGGTCGGCTAGAGTACGGCCTCTGCGATGATCGCCACCACGGAGACGAGCAGTAAAGCGTGCACGAGCGGGAGCGCTCGCATCGCCGCATCGTCGCTCTTCTGCCGGAGGAACCGGGCGTTCGCCGCCGCGAGCAGGACGAGCCCGACGGTGAACCCTGCGGCTGCTACCGTGCCGAGCGTCGCGGCAAAGACGGCCGCCAGCACGGCGTGCACCAGCGAAAAGCCCAGCACCCACCGCGCCGCGCCCGCCATCCCGTAGATGACCGGGATCGTCGCGAGCCCCCGGGCGCGATTGTTGGCGATATCTGCCATGTCATTGACCGCGAGGTGGGCGAGCGTCCGGGGGTAGAAGAAGAGGAAGTAGAGGAGGGCGGTCGCATCCGGACCGCCGACCGCGAGGTAGCCTGCGACCGGAAAGAGGGCGAAGTAGGTCCTCCCCACGACCTGGGCGATGGGAAACGCCTGCTTTCGCTTCTTCACCTGGTAGAAGTACTCCGCCGCGTAGGAGTAGGCCATGATGGCGAGGGCGTAGAGGCTGCCGGGAACGGGAGTGCGGCGATCAAGACCGCCGCGAGGGCTGCCAGCAGCAGGAAGAGGGCAAGAGCGGTCAAGGGGGCGATCCTGCCTTCCGGCAGCGGCCGCTCGTGAAACGGACGCCAGTAGCGGGTGAGCCGTCCGCCCACATCCCGCCGGTCGATATCACGATCGACGTAGTCGTTGAGGACGAGCAGGCTCCAGGAGAATCCACCGTAATTCTGAAAGGCGAGCAGCATCCCGGAGCAGAAGAGGAACGGCCAGATAACGGCGAAGTGAGCCCGCGTAAGATCGATGAAGGCTGCGAGTCTCCGGTTCACATCCATCCCATCAGAAGTAGACGACGAAATCCGTCTTCACACCCCGCGAAAATCCGGCGTTTTCGTAGAACCGGAGCGTGGCCTCGTCCTTCGCCCCCGTCGCGAGCATCACCTTGTAGCAGCGGCGCTCCCGGGCAAGCCGGACGGCCTCGTGCAGCACCGCCGTCCCGTACCCCTTCCTGCGGTAGCCCGGGTGGGTGATGACGTTCTCGATCACCCCGTACGGCCGAAAGCCCCGCGTGAGATTCTTGACGACGGCGAGGGTGCAGGAGGAGACCGGCACGCCGTCCGCTTCGTGCACGATGCAGAAGAGGTTCGGGTCGCCACAGATCTCCTGCCAGAGTGATTCCAGGCCGGCGGCATCGGTGCAGACCGGGTCCTCCGGGTGCAGGATCCGGTAGAGGGCGAGGAGGGCGCCCAGTTCGTCGGGGCGGATCAGGCGGGGCATCGGATGATCAGTATTCTTTCGGCAGGAGATAAAGGTCGGGATTTTTCCCTACCCCGGCCACTCCTCACGGCTATAGCAGAGCCCCATCTCCCGGGAGAGGCGCTCCCAGATGAGGTGGTTGAAGAAGCGGGCGTCGTCTCCCTCCGGGACACCCTCCCGCCGCCCGACCTCGAGGAACCGGATGCGGAACTCAAGGTAGAAACGGCAATCGTTCTCGATCGCGTGGTAGCGCTCCCGGATCGCCTCAGGCGCCGGCCAGCCTGCGGCGCCGGGCTTCATCGAGAAGGTGAAGCGCTGCCCGGCCACCCGGATCTCCCGAAGATCGGCCTCGACGGCTTTCGTCACGTCCCCGAGCGAGAAAGAGTTTGTATACGGCCCGGTGTGGTTGTGGGTCAGGATGCCGCGGCGCATCAGGGAGAACTCCTCGTCGGTGAACCCGACGCCGAAGATGTAGCCCTGGGTGATCCCGCCTTTCAGGAGTGTCCACTCGTCTGCAAAGATGCAGGCGATCTCGTGGTCGCTTCCGCGGATCCGGCGTTCACAGTCGAAGAGGTTCCGACACGGGGGCATGGCGGAGCGGCCGTATGGCCGGCACTGCAGATAAGTGTGTGCAGCGGGGAGGTTATCCGGTTCCCCCCGCCGCCTGCTCCGCCGCGTACCCGATCCCGACGGCGATGATCGGGATCGTGAGGTAGCGAAGGCCGATCTCCGCCATGTAGGTGCCGGCGTCCATCCCGGAGAGGGGCAGGAGGACGGCGGCGTCGAGCGCCCAGTTGATCAGGAGCCAGACCCCGCCGAGCAGGGCGCCTTCCCGGAGGTAGCGGGCGTGCACGCCCCTGAAGTAGAGGAGGATGAGAGCGGTGCCGACTGCTGCGGAGAAGACAATCATGACCGACTTGATCAGGAATATGTCGTAGAGCGGCTCGCCCTCCGGCGAGTAGAGGGGGACCGCGAGGAGGAAGGGGAGAAGCCAGGTGAGGAGCCCGAAGCCGAGGAGTTTTCCAGCCGATCTCGCGTTCATGGAAGAAGAATGTCATGCAGGCGTGATATACCGATCGAAACCGCACCGGTTCCCGGGAGGGGAAAGCAACTTCATATAGGAAGGTATTTGCTGCATCTCCATCCCATCATCTCCTATGCGATACTGCACCACGCTCATCCTCCTGATTGGAGCAGCCCTCCTCCTGGCCGCCTCGGCAGGGTGTACCGGCACATCGGAGGTCACAACCGGGTCATCCGCCGCCGGGGAGGCGTACTCCCGCGGCCTGGCCGAATACCAGGCAGCGAACTACCGGACCGCAGAAGCATCCTTTGCCGAGGCTTACGCCCTCGCCACCGACACAGGGGATGCGGATACGGCTCTTCTGGCCAGGAATGCGATCTTCCGGACGAACCGAACGATTATGGAGTACCCGTTCGGCAGATCCGATGCAGAAGCGGCTATGCGGGAAGCGATCCCGGGCATCACTGAGGAGCAGATCCGCAACTGGCTCGATCACCGCGCCCAGACGATCGTCTCCGACGGTGAAACGCTGTACTTCTACGATGTCGGCGCCGATTATCTCTATGCACACCCGGAGGAGATGCAAAGGCTGGGCGCTCGCAGGATTGACTTCGATTTCGTCTCCCGCTACGCCCTCATGGACGGGCAGACCGACGGAACCGGCCCATACGTAAACCCGGTGCGCTACACAGGCTTCGAGACGCTTGCGATCCCGAACGAGGCACTCCCGGCGACGGGAGCCCTCCGGATCTGGTACCCGCTCCCGGTCGAGACGGACTCGCAGCGAAACGTCACCGTTGCGAACCTCTCGTATCCGGCGTATATCGTGAAAGGGCCGTTCACCACCGGCCCGATCGGCTACGTCTACTACGAGATTCCGGTCGAGAAGATCGCGGGCGACCTGAACCTCACGGCGGAGATCGGGTTTACCTCGTACGAGCAGCGGTTCGCGATCGATCCGGCGCTGGTCGGCGAGTATGACACCAGCGACCCCGAATATCTCCTTTACACCGCATCCGAGCGGAACATCGAGATCACGGACGCTATCCGGGATACGGCGCACAAGATCGTCGGGAACGAGACGAACCCGCACCTCCAGGCGCAGCTGATCTACCACCACATCATCAGGACCTACCCCTACAGCCACGTCCCGCACTGCTCACTCGATGCCCGGGTGCCGCACGTGCCAGAGTCCACCTACATGTTCGAGACCGATCATGGCGACTGCGGGACGCAGAGCATGCTCTTCTCTGCGTTCTGCCGGTCGCTCGGGATCCCAGCCCGCGCTATCGGGGGATACCAGATGCTGCTTACCGGTGCTCCCTCCTCGCACTTCTGGGCAGAGTACTCCCTGCCCGGCTACGGCTGGGTGCCGTGCGACCCGACGGTCGCCGACGTGGCCGACTGGCTCGCCGTCCCGGATGAAGAGCGGGAGGCGTTCAAGGAATACTACGCCATGAATCTCGACCCGGCACGGTTCGTCATCCAGAAGAACGTCGACGCACCGCTTGACCCGCCCGTTCCGGACGACGCCGTCGTCTTCAGGCTTGTCCGGCAGACCCCGGCGATCGTCTCAGACACGGCGGACTACGATATCGATCTTGCCTGTATGGGGTGCTTCGGCGCCAACCTGACCGCCGTCAGGTAAAGCCCACTCATTTTTGCCTGCGGAGCAGGAGAGGAAAATTCAACGCCTGAAAACGCTTTTTTGCCATGGACGTCCGGATCATCGCCGCCTGACGAGGGGTAGTACAAAAAGGTGGCCGCCGGATCACCCGTCACCATCCCGGGCAGCAAAGAGAGGGCTGCAACCTGCGAAGGCGAGCGGACATATATCTCCCCACACCTATATGGCTAACATTTAAATATTCATATTGCTACATACCCATTTGTTAGAATATGGATATAGACCTCGCAAGATACGTTCCCCTATATTCAGCCATCAGCGGGTTTCACGCGTCTGCCGCTTCCCTGAATTCAGGCGAACCCGATGCGGCGTTGAAACAGAAGGGGGACATGTACCGGGCCGTGCGGGAATTCGACGCCGCTATCGAGTGCTACCGCAGGGCACTGGAACAGAATCCCCATGGCGCGGCGATATGGGCTTCGCTCGGGGAATCATACGACGAGCTCGGGCAGTACCAGGAGGCATTGTGCTGCTACGACAGGGCACTCATGATCAACCCGAACGACAGGAGGACGGCCAACGGTCGGAGCAATCTCCTCCTCAACCTGGCTTCACCGAACCGGTGAAGGGCGGCGCGAACCGGGCATCATACGCAAGTACACCCTCCCTGCAGATCGCGCCCGGTTTTGCACCACGGGACGGCTATCCAGCAATCGCCCGGTATGGCGGATTCTGTGGCCCTGCACACCGGAAGCGTCCTGTACACGCAGGTTTCACGGCTGCATGTGGGCAGCCTGCTCTTTTTTCCGCTCGTCAGCAACCCCACCGGGACAGCAGTGCATCGCGGATCTCTGCGGCCGGTTTCCCCGGATATTTCCAGGACAATTGCGACCGCCCGCACGGTTCACCAAAAAACCCGGCATGTATGCACCTGCACTTCAGGAGAAGATTTATTATATCGCAGGGGAGAATGCGATCGCGCAGCGGGCCGGGAGCCGCCCTCCGGTTCCGGCACCAATATGCAGAACGGGGTCTGCAGGAGAGAGAACCGCGAGAGCTGACCCGGCAGGTGCGGTGCTGCACGAAACCCCCGTATACCAGCGGCATCACGCTATACAGGAAATACCGCACTACTTTCCCAAGGGGCACGCATGAAGAGTGAGTTCCGGCCATATAACCTCTATCTCACGCTCGGAAAGGTGGCGATATTCACCTTCGCCCTGATGAGCGTATACCAGTTCGTCAAGGACACCCTCTATCCCGAAATAACCCTCGCAGAGTCGCACATCAATACCATCCTTTTTACCACGTTGCTGGCCACGACCGCCGCATACTTCGCCCTCCGGAAACAGCAGTCCCTCCTGACGATGCTGGTGGCTGAAACCACCGAGCGGCGGGGGGCGGAGGAGGCCCTGAAAAAGAGCGAGGAGAAGTTCCGCTCCATCGTCGAGCTGGCGAACGAGGGCATCCTGCAGCGGGACAGCAGTTCCCGAATTACGTACGTCAACAACAAGATGGCCGGCATGCTCGGGTATTCGGCTCTGGAGTTGCTCGGCCGATCGCTGACCGAAATTCTTTTTCCGGAAGATCTCGACGAGCACCGGAGCCGGATGACGGAGCGGGAGCAGGGCCGCGGCGGCAGATACGAGTGCCGGCTCCGGCACCGGGACGGCAGCGAGCGGTGGGTTTTGGTCTCGGCAACCGCCCAAAAAGACGGATCCGGTACGCCTGCCGGATCCTTTGCCATGTTCACCGACATTACCGAGCGGAAGCAGGCAGAGGAGGCGCTCCAGCGCCACACCGACGACCTTGCCCGGCTCCACCGCGACCTCGACGCGGCGAACCGGGAGGCGAACCTCTACCTCGATATTCTCACCCACGACATCGGCAACACTGAGAACGTCTCAAGCCTCTATGCCGAGCTCCTGATCGATGCGCAGGACGGGGACGCACGGGAGTACACGGAGAAACTGCAGCGCAGCATCCGAAAGAGCATCGAGATCCTGGGGAACGTCTCCAAAATCCGACGGATCCATCAGCCCTCCGGCGGGCACAAGCGCGTGAACCTGGACGACATTGTCCAAAGCGAGATCGCACAGTTCCCCGGGAATATCATCCACTGCGACGCGGCCGGCTGCCGGGTCTGGGCCGACGACCTCCTCTCCGAGGTCTTCGCAAACCTCATCGGCAATGCCGTCAAGTTCGGCGGCCCCGGCGTCGAGGTTGCTGTCCGGGTAGAAGAAGAGGACGGGCTCGTCCGGGTCTCGATCGAGGATACCGGCCCGGGGATCCCCGACACCGATAAACAGGCGGTCTTCCACCGCTACGAGCAGAAACGGCGGGGCGTCGGGGAAGGTCTCGGCCTCTTTCTGGTGCAGGTGCTCATCGAGCGCTACGGCGGCACCATCTGGGCAGACGACCGGGTGGCAGGCCGGCCGGAGGAAGGGGCGGCCTTCCGGTTCACCCTCCGGAAGGCCGAGCAGGACACCCCTGCAGAGTGAGCCGGAACCGGGCATTGAATCCGGCAACTGCTGCTCGGATAAAAAAGAAATCTTTTTGAGCAGCCCGAAGAGATATCCGTCCTGTGAACATGCATGAATGCGAAAAATATCCTCGCAGGCGGATTCATCGGTGGCATCGCCCTCTTCGCCGTGAACTTCGTCGTCTCGGCGATCATTCTGGCCGTCGCTCCCTATGACATCCTCGCCCTGGGCGGGATGCGTGCGGCGGAGGACCCGCTGCTGGTCTTCTTCTTCGCCTATCCGTTCGTCCTTTCGTTCGCGGCGGCCATCATCTACGACCTGGTGCAGGGGTCGCTGCAGGGCACGCCGAGCGGCAGGGGTGCGACTTTCGGTGCAGGCCTCGTCCTGCTCTACACGGTGCCGAGCCTCTTTATCACGTTTACGTCGATGAACTACCCGGCCGGGTTCTACTTTGAAAACCTCCTCTTCGGGCTCGTCGGGTTCCCGCTCATCGGCGTCATCTACGCAATGCTCTGGGAGCGGCTCTAAAAGAGGGTGGAACGCATTCGCGGCCAGGATATTATATACCAGTTCGGCCAGGGAGAGAACGTGTGACCCCCCATCGTGACGGCAGCTCCGTCCGCTTCGTGATCGTCGCCGTTCTGCTCGCTCTCGCGGCAGCCGGAGCGATGGTGGTCTTCCTCGAGGTGCAGTACACGGGGGAGGCGCTCTTCTGGCCAAAGACTCCTCCCGTCCCCTTCTTCACCCTGATCCTCACGACCGTCGGCGGCCTGGCGGTCGGGCTCTGCCTGCACGTCTTCGGCGACCACGTGCAGCTGCTCCAGCAGGCCCTCACGGAGTTTCGGAAGACCGGCCGGTTCGAGCCCCGCCACCTCCCCGCCGGGCTGCTCGCCATCTACCTCTCCCTGGTCTTCGGCGCAAGCCTCGGGCCCGAGGTGGCAGCCATCGACCTCGGCGGGAGCATGGGCACGCTCGCGGGCGACCGGCTGAAGCACGAGGTGCGGAGGCTCGCGACCGTCGGGATCGTCGGGAGCCTGATCGGGTTCGGGGTCTACCTCGGGCTCACCCGGACGACCGGCGGCGCCCTGTATCCGCTCCCTCCGATGGGGGAGATCCTCCCGCTCTACCTCCTCTACGCCGCCGTCCTCGGGCTCGTCGGTGCTGGTGCGGGCGTCCTCTTCATCGCCGCCTTCCACCTCTTCAGCCGGATGATGGAGCCCCTCGCCGGGCAGTACCTGGTCAGGGGAGCGGCCGGCGGCATTGGCCTCGGGATCGCCGCGACGGCGTTTCCCCTCGTGCTCTTCTCGGGCCAGAACGAGTTTGTGACCGTTCTGGAGACCGGCGTCGCCGCCGGTGCCGTCGCGCTGCTGCTGCTCGCCGCGGCAAAGATCCTGGCCAGCACCTGGTGCATGGCCACGGTCTTCAAGGGCGGCCCCGTCTTCCCCCTGATCTTTGCGGGCGGCACCCTCGGCGTCGCCGTCAGCGTTCTCTTCCCGTTCATCCCGCCCGCCGTCGCCGTCCCCGCCGTCATGGCAGGGATGATCATCTGCGTCCTGAAGATGCCTGCCGTGGTGATCCCGATCGTTGCGCTCGTCTTCCTGCAGTGGGAGATCCTGATCGTCGTCACCGTTGCGGCCGTGGCCGGCTACTACGCCACCCGGAGCGTCATGATGTTCCCGCCCGAAAGCGAAGGGGAAGGAGCGGGATGAGCGCCCGATCCTCACAATCACGAGCGGAGTGACCGGAGAAGAGTGACGGGTCTCCCGCCGGGGATCTGCAACACTACTTTTATCTGCATCGGTGCGTCTGATGCACCCGGCGATCCGTATGATCGGTGAGATGATCGGAGAACTGACGGGCAACGTGATCGGGCAGCGTATTGTCCGGCATTATGGAAGAGAACCGAAACTCGAGAGGACCATGGAACTGAAGGGAAAACTCCTCGACACCGAAGTGACCATTATTGCCACGTTCTGGTCCAAGGAGAGGCCGCAAGGCGGGGTATACGCAGAAGGAAACGCGATCGTGACGACGAGTGCCGGCGAAACCGCCACAGTCCATGCATCCGGGATCAGCGTTCCGAGTGAAGGCCCGGGATGGAGCATGCGGGGAATCCGCTACCTGCAGACCACCTCATCTGCCCTGAGCAGGCTTAACAGCGTAGCGCTGGTGTTCGAGGTCGAGATCGCGCCGGATGGAACAATCGACGACAAAACCTGGGAGTGGAAATAGATCCCCGGCAGTATTCCATTGCCGAAGGCGGGTCCGGGGAAGCGGCAGCGAAACGTATATAGGTGCGACGGAGTTATTGTACTGCTACCCATACTGACTGATTAGTCAGTCAAGAAGCCTGGTGAAACCATGCAGTACAGAACAGTCCCGAAGAACGGCGATGCGCTCTCCGCCCTCGGATTCGGCGCCATGCGCCTCCCGACGCGTTTCGGCCGGATAGACGAAGCGCGTGCGGTCCGGCAGCTCCGGAGCGCGATCGACAGCGGCGTCAACTACCTCGACACCGCCTACCCCTATCACAACGGCGAGAGCGAGAAGGTCCTTGGAAAGGCACTCCGGGACGGTTACCGGGAGCGGGTGAAGATCGCAGACAAGCTCCCCCACTGGCAGATCAAAAGCCGGGAGGATATGGACCGGATCCTCGATCTGCAGCTCCGGCGGCTCCAGACCGACCGTATCGACTACTACCTGCTCCACTCGCTCGATGCGAAGTCCTGGAAGAAACTCGCCGGTCTCGACGTCTTCGGGTTCTTGGAAGCTGCACGGGACGCAGGGAAGATCGGGAACCTCGGGTTCTCCTTCCACGGCGACCGAAAGACCTTCCGGGAGATCGTCGACGCCTACGACTGGACGTTCTGCCAGATCCAGTACAACTTCCTCGACGAGGAGAACCAGGCGGGGAGGGAAGGACTCGAGTACGCCGCCTCGAAAGATATCGCCGTTATCGTCATGGAACCCCTCCGGGGCGGGATGCTCGCCGCAGGTCTCCCGAAAGACGTGCAGGAGGTCTACGACGCCTCCGGGAGCGCCCGCTCCCCGGCGGAGTGGGCGCTCCGGTGGATCTGGGACCACCCGGAGGTGACGGTCGTCCTCTCCGGCATGAACGACGAAGCCCACATCGCGGAGAACATCCGGACCTGTGAAGACGCGTTGCCCGGCTGTCTGAGCGACGCCGAACGTGCCGTGGTCGATGCGGCGGCGGCATCCTACAAAAGCAGGATACGCGTCAACTGCACGGGATGCGCCTACTGCATGCCCTGCCCGTTCGGCGTCAACATCCCGCAGTGCTTCCACTTCTACAACCAGTACCACATGGGCGGCAGCCGGATGCTGACCAGGGGGTTTTACATCGCCCAGGTGATCGGGTTCGACGATCACCCTGCAAACGCCTCCCTCTGCCGGAGCTGCGGGAAATGCGTCAGGGCATGCCCCCAGGGTATTGCGATCCCCGACGAACTGCAGAAGGTCTCCCGCGACCTCGACGGCTTCTCGACAAAACTGATGAAGCCGCTCGTGAAGATGCTGATGACGCGGCGGCAGAAAGAGTGACCATGGCGGATACGGGCACATCCGACGATACCCGGGAGAAGATCCTCCGGTCGGCACTGCGCCTCTTCACGACGCAGGGGTTCCACGCAACACCGACAGCGCAGATCAGCAGGGGGGCAGGGGTCTCTACAGGTGCGCTCTTCCACCATTTCACCGACAAGGCCACCCTCACAAGCGAGGTCTATCTCGCGATAAAGCGGGAGATGGCGGCAGACCTCCGGGAGGGCGACGATATGGCCCTTCCCGTGCGGAAGCGGATCACCGGCGGGATCCGACGCTACATAGAATGGGGAGTCTCTCATCCGGAGGAGCGGGCGTTTCTAAACCTTTTCTACCACTCCCCGAATATCTGCGACGCGGTGAAGGATCGCACCTACGCGGACTTTCGGTGGCTGCACGACCTCTGTGCGGAGGCGGTGGCAGAAGGCGTGATCCGTGATGTCCCGCATCCGGTGCTCTTCACCGTGATCGTGCGGACGGCAGACGGCATCGTCGACCTTGCCGCCGCGGTGCCTCCGGGGACGGCGCGAGAGGAGGTCGTCGACGCGGGTCTTGCGGTGATCTGGCACGGCATCGGGGCGGAAGGGCCGGGGTAAACCGGCAGAACGTACTGCTGTTCTGCGCAGAAGTGCTGGTCGGGCCGGCCGGTACAAACCCTTATATCTCCGTGAACAGATGTCCCCTGGCATCCGACCGGTCAGCGGACCAGCGCGGCCGTAATTTCCGGAGACCGGAGAGGCATCCCGGGAGAGACCGCTGCAGAGGAAAGCAGATGAGCACGCAATCCCTATCCGATACGATCCTGATCATCGGGAGTGATCCTGCCGGAACGGACGTGCTCGCCGGCCATCTGACAGACCACGGCGTCAGGGTCCTGGTGGCGGGCGACGGCGAGACCGGGATCCGGATGGCCGGGGACGCCCGCCCCGCCCTCATTCTGCTCGACACCTCGGTGCCGGATATGGACGGTTTTGCAGTGTGCCGCCGGCTGAAGGCGGATGCGGCCACACAGGACATTCCGGTGATCGTTCTGATCGCCGCGCTTGAAGAGAAGGCGGCGGGATTCCACGCCGGGGCGGCGGACTATAGTATCAAACCGATTCAGCGCGAGGAGGTCGTCGCCCGCGTCGCCACCCACCTGCGCCTGCAGCGCCTGACGCGCGAGATCCGGGAGGCGGACGCCCGCCTGTATGCACTGATCGACAACCTGCCTCTTGAGTTCTGGGCTCTGGACAGAAGCCTGCGCTATACGCTGCAGAACGCAGCCAGCCGTGCACACTTCGGCGACGTGGTGGGCAGGCGGATTGATGACCTGGGGCTGCGCCCGGAGGTTGCGGCTCTCTGGGCGGAGCAGGATGCAAAGGTGCTGCAGGGCGAGGTCATCCGCGGAGAATACGAGAGAATGCTGGAAGGCGAGAGGAGAGTCTACAAGAACTTTATCGCCCCGGTCATCGTGGACGACGCCACCGTCGGGATCGCCGGCGTGGCACTGGACGTGACCGACTGTGCGCGGGCGGAGGAGGAGCGGGAGAGCGCCCTTGAGAACCTGCAGGAGCTGGAGACGATCATCAACCGGAGCCCGGCCGTCGTGTTTCTGTGGCGGGCGGAAGAGGGATGGCCGGCCGAGTACGTCTCCGAGAACGTCAGCCAGCTTGGGTACGCGCCGGCCGACTTCACCTCGGGCCGCATTCCCTACGCCCGGATCATCCACCCCGACGACCGGGAACGGGTGGCGGCGGAGGTTTCCCGGCACAGCCGCGAAGGACGCGACGAGTTCGCCCAGGAGTACCGGATACTGACTGCGTCGGGCGACGTTCTCTGGATTGACGACCGGACCTGGATCCGCCGCGGGCCGGACGGCGCCATCACGCATTACCAGGGGATCGTGCTCGACATCACCGAGCGGAAAACGGCTGAAGAGGCGCTGCAGAAAGCCCGGAGCGAGCTGGAACGGCGGGTCATTGAGCGAACCGCCGAGCTGGCCAAGATCAACCGGATGCTCAGTATCCTGAGCGAGTGCAACCAGGCCGTCGTGCGGGCTACCGAAGAGCCGGCGCTTCTGCAGGAGATCTGCCGCATCATCGTCGATGTGGGCGGTTACCCCCTGGCGTGGATCGGGTTTGCCGAAGAGGACGCCGCCCGGACGGTGCGCCCGGCGGCTTCTGCGGGTTTTGAGGACGGGTATCTGGAGACCGTCACCATCACCTGGGCGGATACCGGGCGTGGCCGCGGGCCGACCGGTACGGCGATCCGTTCGGGCAGGCCCGCCATCGCCAGCGACGTTTCGACCGACCCCGCCTTTGCCCCCTGGCGGGACGAAGCGGTCCGGCGCGGCTACGCGTCGTCAATCGCACTGCCCCTGCACGGCGACGAGCGGGTCTTCGGCGCACTGAACATCAATGCCGCGGTGCCGGACGCCTTTCACACCGGAGAGGTGCATCTGCTCGAGGAACTCGCAGGCGATCTGGCGTTCGGCATCAGGTCTCTGCGGGAGAAGGCCGAACGGAAGAAGACCGAAGAAGCGCTGCGGGAGAGCGAGGAGCGCTATCGTTTCCTTGTCGAGTTCCTACCGGACGCCGTCGCCGTGCACCGGGACGGCACCGTCGTCTACGTGAACCCTGCCGGTATCCGGCTCCTCGGCGGGAAGAGTCCTGAGGACTTTCTGGGCAGACCGGCGTACCAGTTCGTGCATCCCGAGTTTCTCAATCTCGTCGACGAGCAGATCCGCCGGATGCAGCAGGAGGGCACGGAAACGCCGCTCTTCGAGCAGAAACTCCGGACCCTCAACGGGCGGAGTCTCGACGTCGAGATCGCCGCATCACCCATCCTCTATCAGGGCCTGCCTTCGATCCTGGTTGTGTTCCGGGACGTCACCGAGCGCAAGCAGGCCGAGGAAACCCTTCGCCGCCACACCAGAGAGCTTGCCCGGCTTCACCGCGACCTTGCGTCTGCGAACCGGGAGGCGAACCTGTACCTGGACATCCTCACCCACGATATCCGCAACACCGAGAACGTCTCGAACCTTTACGCCGACCTCCTGATCGACGCGCTGGAGGGGGAGGCGGTAGGGTATGTGAAGAAACTGCAGCGGAGCATCCAGAAGAGCATCGATATTCTAAGAACCGTCTCCACCATCCGCCGGATCCACCGGGCTCCGTCCGAGCTCAAACCGATGGACCTCGATGCGGTTATCCGCGGGGTGATCGACGATTTTCCGAGCGGCACGTTCCTCTACGAAGAGACGCACATATCTGTTCTGGCAGACGACCTCCTCTCTGTGATCTTCACCAACCTCATCGGCAACGCCGTGAAGTTCGGCGGCCCGGATGTCACGATAACTGTCAGGGTTGACGAGGAAGATGGGTTCGTCCGGGTGACGGTCGCGGACACCGGCCCGGGCGTGCCGGACGAGGAGAAGGAGGCGATCTTCCACCGCTACGAACAGCAGAAGCGGGGCGTCGGCGAAGGCCTCGGGCTCTACCTGGTGCAGATCCTGGTCGAACGCTACGGCGGCGAGGTCTGGGTCGAAGACCGGGTGCCGGGGCATCCGGAGGAAGGGGCGGCGTTCCGGTTCACGCTGCGGACCGCCCCGTAACACGTGCCCGGGGAGAGAGAAGGTTCCGGCGGGTACGGCTCCGGTTGCCGACATATGCGTTGCTGAACGGGAGGGAGAACTCCGGGCACCGGTGGCCTGAGATTCTCTTTCAGAACATTCATGACCATCGAGACGAAGCTCTCTTCAGGATGTCGTTATCAGAGATTGGCTGCTGCGGCGCGTACTGCGGGAGATGCAGAGTGCTGCGGGAGCACCTCTGCAAGGGGTGCAGACTCGGCTACGATACCGGAGAGCGAGACCCCGGCAAGGCTAAGTGCAGAATAAAGGTCTGCTGCATGCAGAAGGGATATACCTCCTGTGCGGACTGCCCCGACCTCGATGCGTGTCCGACACTCGGTGAGTTCTACGGCAAGAAGGGGTACAAATACAACAAGTACCGGCAGGCGATCGCGTTCATCAGAGAGAACGGCTATCCGGCGTTTCTGGAGATCGCCGATACCTGGACGAACGCCTCCGGGAGATACCCGAAAGGGTGATCACGCTTTCGGGGCAACCCGTCCGGAGGAGCAGGCGGCGCAGGGATCAGGCATACGGAACGGAGGATTTCCGCGAAACGCCCTCATCAACCCAGCTTCTCTGATCAGGAATCAGGGTCAGGTTTTTTCTGCAGAGCCGCACAATACAGAACCGAACGGAGGTTTCGGGGGATGCAGAGAGTACGACTGTTAGCGATCGGCGATATGCAGAACGGCTTTACCCGCGAAGACGGCAATCTCGCCATTCCGGGTGCAGAGGAGATCCTCGGCCTGACGAATGATTTTTTGCGCCGGGTGGACGGCTTTTTTGATTATACGCTCATTGTGCAGGACACGCACTTTGCCGAAGAGTATGGCCGGTCCGAAGAGAGCAGGACGTTTCCTCTCCACTGCGAATACGGCACGGCCGACTGGGAGCTCTCCGTCGACGTCTCCGGTCTGCCGAATAAACACTATCTGACGAAGAACCAGTACGATATGTGGAGCCGAAGCGGTCTGCACGAGATATCGTTCGACGACCCGAAACGAAAGATTGCGTATGAGAATCTCTTTCACGTCGTCGACGACCCGCACGAACCGAGAGCGAGGACGACACGCGACGGCTTTCTTGCAATGCTGCAGCAGGCCGGCAGCGGTGCCGCGATCGACGTGACGCTGATCGGCGTGGCCGCGGACTACTGCAACCGGTACGCGATGGAAGGCTGGCTCGCGAGAGGCGCCCGCGTCACCATTCTGCAGGACCTCACGAAAGGCATCGAGAAAGAGACGCCGCAGGTGCTCGCCGAAGAGCGGTACCGGGACTATACCCCCGGCAGATTACGGGCCGTCGACAGTGCCGAATACGCGTGGGAATAGGGGAAGAACCACCGGTCCGGCCTGCACCGCGGAATATCGTGCGGGCGAATTTCAGCGAAGGGCGCATACGCATATTTGGTCGTTCTTTCATGCGAAGATCTGCACGGAGCGGGCATCACGCCCCGGGTCTTTCGAAAAAAATTATGCGGGAGATTCGTCCATCTCCAGGAATGCCGTCGTGATGGTCCCGTATTCCACGGGCGCATAACTCGAACCCGCGTGGGGGATGTCCTTGAAACGGACGAGCCACGATCCGTTGATCCGGCCTGCAATCTCGACCGCGACCGCCGGCGGGGTCAGGGCGTCCTCGGTCCCGGTGATGAGCATGACGTCGTTCGTGATACCGGAGAGACCGGCATAACTCCCCTCCCACTCAAGGTTTGCCACGGCCTCCTTTCGGACACCGGCCGGCTGGTCCGGATCTGCCGCACACGCTTCGAGAATGCCGTGCAGGATCTCGGTCTCCGGGATGGAAGCGTTGTACGTGGCGGAGGAAAGGACGGCCTTTCGCACCTTCTCCGGATGATCGATCAGGAGCTGCTGCGAGACGGTCGAGCCCATCGAGACGCCGTAGATGTTCATGCTGTCGTAGCCGAGCGCGGTCATAAGCCCTGCCGCATCGTCCGCAAGCTGTGCGATGGTATACGGTGCGTCGACGTCGGTGCTCGTTCCCATGCCGCGGTGGTCATAGATATAGACGTGGTAGGTTTCCGCGAGGATGCCGACGAACGTGGAATTCCACCACTCCATCGTCGCGCCAAAGCCGACGAGCATGAGAAGCGGCTCGGTATTTTCCGTCCCGAATTCACGGTACCCGAGCGTGACGCCGTTCACGTCGGCATACCGGATCGGCGTGTCCTCAAGCGAGATGGTCGGGGGCGTTGTCACTGCCGGTTGCTGGCTTGTCGCGGGCGTCGTGGTGCATCCGCACGAGAAGAGGAGACAGAGTGCAAGCACGAGAGTCACTGCCGTAATCGTTGTTTTCTTCATGAAGTCTCTCCTTTCTGTATCCTTCTTCTCCGGCCCGGAAAAACCTTCTTTCTCGTATTTTCCGGACGATCGCCTGCGTCGAGGCTCCGGACGGTGCCGTCCGTCGCCGGTTCGCTCTTGCTTTTCCGAATAAGCCCCGGCAGAGGGTATCGGCAGGCCGGAGTGCGGACGTCGAAGGGTGGAAATCTTCAGGTGAGAGCCTGCATCCCGGACGGGTCCGCGGCCCATACGTGCCACGTAACAACCGCTCCGTCCGTTCTATCGCACGTAAACGCGTAGACCGGAAGGAGGTACTGCTGCGCGGAGGACCGATCCTCCATCCAGCAGCCGAGCGAGATATTGCGGACGAAGTGGATCCCGGGCGAAGAGATCGGTCGGATCACGAGGTCGTTTGCGCAGAGGCGCTGGTACGCCTGCTCCGGCGTTATGATCGGTACGTAGCGGTCGGGCTCCGGGTGAAAATACCCGATGCTGTTACTCACTGCCACCACTTCGCCGCCTTCGCCGAGCTCGAAGGACGCCCGGGAGACGGGAGGGCTCAATACAGGATTCGGGCGGTGCTGCTTATATGTCATCGGGTACCGTACTCTTACAAGGGACGCGATACAATGAACCGCCTGCAGTACCGTATCCTCCTCCGGACGGAGCCGGAAGGCGGGTATACCGTCACCGTGCCGGCCCGTCCCGGGTGCGTTACCTTCGGCGAGACCGTCGGCGAGGCGATAGCGATGGCACGGGAGGCCGCCCGGGTCTACGTCGAGGACCTCCGGGAGCAGGGCGAGAAGGTTCCCGCCGAAGAAGGGCTGCTTTGCGCGTACGTTCACCGTCGAAGTCCGGGGATGAGCTCGTGACCCGAAAAATTCTCTGCTGCCCGCTCTGCCGGAGCACCGATATCTATTGGGACGCCCGCGGCCTGTATGCGACCCTCTATCATTGCCGGCAGTGCGGATACCAGGGAGCGTTCATCCTCGAACGTGACGAGGAACATGATTTTCAGCCGGATTGAGGATGTGTATCTCCGGAGTACAGTGATAGACACTCTGCGAATCTTCTGCAGGAGGGGGCGAAGCGGCGGGACGGCCGTTCCACACCCTCTCGTGAAAGACCCGGGGAGCGGGATGCTGAAGCCTCTTCAGTATTCCCGGTGCATTAAAGTACCGCCCCGACAAACCGATCAGGCATCTATGGCACCCGTAACAGACGGCGATACCCTGCTCCTGCACTTCACGAGCACCCGCCCCGACGGCGAGGTCTTTGAGGATACCCGATCGGGCGAGCCCGTCCGGGCAACCCTCGGAGCGAAGCAGATCAATCCCCTCTTTGAGGAGGCGCTGATCGGCAAAGAGGCAGGCGAGACGGTGACCGTGGTGCTGCCCCCGGAGAAGGCCTACGGGAAGTTCCGCAGGAAACTTGTGGTCACGATACAGCGCAAGAAGCTCCGACTCGACCACGAACCGGTCCCCGGCGAGTTCATCACGGTCGAGGTGCTGGGAAAACCCTGCCGGGTGACCGTGCTCGACGTGGACGAAAAAAGCATCACCGTTGATGGAAACCACCCCCTTGCCGGAGAGACGATCACCTACGCGATCACGGTTCAGGAGATCCTCGCCCGCACCAGCTAGACCCAGAGGCCTGCGCCGGATCGCACCTCAGGGCAGGATCGCTTAGGGAGATTGAGGCTCCGGAGAGGGAGTCCCAAACCGGCCGGGGTCGAGGGTCTTGATTGGCCGCCATCACAGCGGCTCCGGCGACGGTAGAGACGCCCTCAACCCGTCCCGAACAAATCCCAAATGAGCCTCTTTTTTCGAATTTAGCGAAGGTTTCGGATCCCGGGTTCCGACACAATAATTCCGCACTGAATATCGGGTAATGCTCTAAGAAACAACTGATAATGGAAAAACTCTCCAGGTGTGAGTTTTAGGTATGAACGCATGTCATTGTTCAATGTAATGCGGTCAGATTCTCTGAAATGTATTTTCAGTTGTAAACTGGAGCACTACCGATCTTTCGGTCGTCGGTCTACCCATTTTCGTTTCGGATTTCAACAGAGCACTTTTTTTTAAATTGCCGGTAATTTCGGGAAGGAAAATTGATATCCCATCCCGCCAAGGGTTGATGGCGTAGTGATGCCAAATGCCGACACTCTATCTCTATATCCTTGATACGCTTTCCGACTGGGAAACCGGCCATGCCCTTGGCGAACTCCATTCCGGGAGGTACCTCAAAGACCCGTCGCTGAAGTACGATGTCGTCCTGTGCGGAAAATCCCTGGACACGATAACGACGATGGGCGGACTGAAGTTGACACCGGGTATCACCATTGAGAATATCAGGGCAAAAAAGGGAGATCTCCTGCTCCTGCCCGGCGCAGACACCTGGCTTGATCCCGCCCATGCGTCGATTATCACTATGGTAGACACGCTCCTTGAGCAGGAGATGGTTGTTGCAGCAATCTGCGGGGCTACCCTCGGCCTGGCCAATGCCGGGCTGCTTGACAACCGGCCCCACACCAGCAATGATCCCGAAGCGCTCAAAATGTTCTGCCCCGGATACACAGGAGAGCAATTTTACCGGACAGAGCCTGCAGTGACAGACGGGAACCTTATCACGGCAAGCGGGCTTGCACCGGTTGAATTTGCCTGCAGCATATTCAGGAAACTGGATGTCATGAATCCCGCAACCCTCGACGCATGGTACGGGCTCTTTACGTTAAGGAAACCGGAATTTTTCTATGCCCTCATGGCATCCCTGCCTTCTCAATAACAAAAAAGGAAATTCCGGCTCTGTTGATAACCTGATCGGATGGGCATTGGATGGTGATGGAGCCACGGGTGCCCGGGGTCTGTCGACCCCCGCTCCGGCCTCCCAAAAGCCGCGCCCCACAGCGCATGTTACTACCTCCCGAAGACCTCCCGCCGCCCACGCATGATCACCGGAGTGTCCGTACAAAGGTGCACGTGTACGTACGCAGAAAACAGACAGCAAGAGAAAAAGAAAATGCCAAACGAACCCCGCGAAAACCGTATCCGGCGGCGACTCAACATCACCGTCTCCCCGGAAGTCCACGAGTACCTGAAAAAAACGTCGGCAACATCAGCCGATTCCTGGATGCTTTGACAAGAGATGCTATTTCCGGGATTCAGCCCGCAATACTGATACGTTCACAAAATAAGATGGACCGAGCGGGATTTGAACCCGCGGCCTCTACCATGCCAAGGCGCTCCCCCCTATACGGCCTCTGATTTCAATAATATCGCTGAATTAATCCCGGTATACAATCAGGGGATACACGCGCAGCATGATGTCGCGGGAAGGTGTTTGGGAATAGTGTTGATATCTCTCCGTCCCCGGAAAGAGCCGCTACTCCAGCGCCAATAGGTCCTTCAAAAGAACGCTTATCGCTTCCATATCCTCGACCGAGCACCGCCCGGTCTTCCGGACGAAACGGTCTTCCGAGAGGGCAACTATCTGGAAGACCAGCGCCGCACTATGAGAAGTCAGCCCGTTCTGTGAACTCTTCTCGATACCGTGGGTGTGCGGGAACGAAAAAGCCGCCGCGGTCGTCGTCAGCGGGACCACGATGGTCATACCCCCGTAGGCGACGGCGAGCACCACGGCGGGTCGAAGCCCGCTCTGCTCGTGCCCCCGTGCGTCGGTGAGATCGACGAACCAGATATCGCCTCTGCTCCGGCGCATCCTACTGCCTCATCGACCGGATGCCTGCCCGCTGCCACTCCTGCAGCTCAGCGTTGAGCGCCGCCCTCTCTTCGGCGGTGGGGACGAAGAGGTACTGCTTCGCCCGGTTGATACCCTTGACGATCTGCTCATTCGAGTAGAAGGATTTCATCCTCCGGACTGTCCGGTACGCCTGCTGCGGCGGTTGATGCATCTCGTAGGCCAGATACCCGTAGGTCGCCCCGATCTCAAGCAGGGACGGGCTTTTGCCGAAGAGGCCGGTGAGCCCGGCAACCGAATCCGCTTCGGCGGAAGAGAGCGTGCTTGCCGTCTCGCACCGGGAAAACTCGTCGGCGTGCTGGTAGTACTCCCGTGCAAGGTCCGGCGAGTAAGGTCCCCGGACGTAGAGGTGAAACGGATACGCGAATTCGACGCCCTTCAGCTTCAGTAGGTAGACGAGCTTCTGGGCAACGAGCCGGTGCTCGAACTGGCCTGTATCCATCCGGAATCCCGCTTCCCGGAAGCAGGCAATGACTTTGCTTCTATCGTTCACAGGTATCACCTTCGCAGCCCAGGAGTTTGCAGAGCCAGCCCCGGACACGCCGCCACTCGGCGAGCCCTTCCGGGGTGATGGCGTAGAGCTCCAGTTCCTTCCCTTCGAGCGTCACTTTCTCGGAGCGGAGGTACCCCATTGCAACGAGCTTCTTGAGGTTCGCGTAGAGCACGCCGTCGCTCAGGTTCAGCCCGGCCTTGAGCTGCCGTGCGGTGGCTCCGTCCTCGCCGAGCTCGGAGAGCGCCCAGAGTATCTCCAGGCGCACCCGGGAGATGAGGGTGCTGTTCACGTCCTCGGATTCTTCCACGATTGCTATCAGATCGTCAGGCATAGGCGACTTTCAACTTTGAGTAGATGTTGGAGCGGGAGGTGATAAAGGATTCGGGCGGTGCTCCTTATATGTCAGCGGTACCTGTACTCATACAAGGGATGCGATGCGATGAACCACCTGCAGTACCGTATCCTCCTCCGGAAGGAGCCGGAAGGCGGGTACACCGTCACCGTGCCGGCGCTTCGCAGGCTCGCGTCACCTTCGGGGAGACCGTCGACGAGGCAATAGCGATGGCACGGGAGGCCATCGGGGTCTATATTGAAGATCTCCGGGAGAAGGGCGAAGAGATTCCGACCGAGGAAGGACTCTGACGGTGAGCTCGTATTCCAATTGCCTTGGAATGTGTGCACGTTCCCGACCGGCACGCTCCCAGAGTCCCCAAGCAGCCTGAGTTGAAAATCCGGACAGACCGTCATCCACGGCAGCCCCAGGGGGACTCGCCTTCACCCCGTCAGAACAAAGCTCAGAATAGCCTCCATTTTCGATTTTAGCGAAGGTTTCGGATCCTGGATTCCGGCAAAATAATTCACGCACGAATATCGCTCTGATTGCTGAAAAGCGGCAGGATCGCGAGGCTATAACGGCGATATGAGGAGGAGTAATTTTCCAAGGATGTCTCCTATAGCTCGCCCCGAGATCATCCGTCTGAGGGCTTCTGTGAGGGTCGTTTTCTCGAAGGATTGAGCCGGAATTCCTGATACATAAGTATTGCTTGACCGGGCGGGGGAAAACCGGCCGCGGCCGGTATGCGACCCCGTGCTCCAGCCACGAGGACGGGTAACAGGCGGAGGTCTACGGGAACGAGTAAACCCCTAAAACCCAAACGCCAACGAATCCAACATATATTTCGTCTTCTCGCGGCCGACTTCCTGGTAGACCGAGAGAAGATCCTCCATCGCATGTTTCCCGCCGACGATGTTCCAGAACTCATCCGCAATAAGAACGGCCTCACCGAACGGCGTATAGTTCAGGGCAAAGTTCCAGGTATAGTCGCTCCGCTTCGGGCCGTAGGGGTTGTAGGCCATCGCGAAGTACGCCTGAACGGCGGGCCGGGATTCGCCGGCGAGCAGGTGGAACCAGAGCAGCCGCTGGGTGACCTCCAGGCACTGACCCTTGTTCGGCATGGGAGACTTCATCTCAAAATAGTAGCGTCGCCCGTCTTTCGTCCGGATATACAGATCCGCCGTCGCTTTCAGCGGCACGAGGTCGTCGTCCCGCCTGGCACTCAGAACGGCGTCGATCATCTCGTGAGTGCGGGCTTCTTGCCTTTCTGTTCGGCAGCACTCTCGAAGGCTGCAATCTGGTGCTCGATCTCGTCCATCGCGGCACGGCTGACGTAGCCCGTGAGAACGTGCCCTCGTTCGGCTTTTGCATGGTGCTGCAGCGCTATCAGCCTGGCACATCCCTCAAAGCTGTTCCCGAGGCTGGTGCTGAACCCTCGCTCGAACTCGTTGATGCGAAGAAACTCCGGCAGGATGATCACCGGAGTGTACGTACAAAGGTGCAAGTGTACGTACACAGAAAACAGACAGCAAGAGAAAGAGAAAATGCCAAACGAACCGCACGAAAACCGTATCCGGCGGCGACTGCACATCACCGTCTCCCCGGAAGTCCACGAGTACCTGAAAAACCGCGTCGGCAACGCCAGCAGATTCCTGGATGCTTTAACCAGAGATCCTATTTCCGGGATTCAGCCCGCGATATTTATTCTTTCGGAAAATAAGATGGACCGAGCGGGATTTGAACCCGCGGCCTCTACCATGCCAAGGTAGCGATCTCCCCCTGATCTATCGGCCCGTTGCTGCTGCCCTACAATGTTGTACTCAATCAGATAAAATGATTCGTTTCTGATTTTTACCCGCGATCACGCCGAAAGCAGGGGAAGGCGGGAGAAAAACCGCTCCCGCGCCTCCGCATGGCCGGATTCGCGCACGATGCGGCCGCTCTCGATGAAGGGGACGAGGAGCGGCACCGCGCCGTCGGGAGCGGGCTCGCGGGCGAGGTGCACGAGGCGCCCGCCCAAGGGAAGATCGTAGACCTGCTTTGCTCCGGCGCGCTTTCCGCGTTTTGCGGAGAGTCTGCACTCGAGCTCCACGATGTCCATGGCAAAATCGATCACCGGCGCGTTCGCGATCGCGCCGCCGACCCCGAAGCCGTCGACGATATCGCGGAAGGCGGCGACGTCGGCGCGGGTGACGCCGCCGGAGAGAAAGATCCCGACGTGGCCGTAACCGCGGGCGTCGAGCTCCCAGCGGACCTCCTCGACGATCGCACGCATATCGCCCCGGCGGGAGCGCGGGGTGTCGAGCCGGACCGCAGCGCAGCCAATCGCCGCCGCCCGGACCGACTCGGACTTCTCGTCGTCGAAGGTGTCGCAGAGCATGATCCGCGGCACGTCCGGCGGCGCGTGGCGGTCGAAGGCGGCCCAGGCGTCCTCCTGCCGCGGGTAGCACATCACAAAGGCATGCGGCATCGTTCCGGCGAGGGGGATCCCCTCCGGCGCGCAGGTGTTGCTGACGCCGTCCACGCCGCCGATCCAGGCGGCACGCTCGATCATCGGGGCGATCGCCGGGTGCTGGCGGCGCGACCCGAAGGAGTAGACCGGGACGTCCCCCGCCGCCAGCCTGATATGCGCCGCCGCCGAGGCGACGCCGGAGGCGTGGCAGAGGAACCCGAGGATCGCCGTCTCGTAGGCGGCGACGTCGCGGTACTGTCCGGTGATCCGGAGCACCGGCTCGCCGGGATAGAAGACCGAACCCTCCGGCATCGCGTCGACGTCGACGGACCTGCCGTCGAGGAGCGCGAGCACGTCGCCAAGCCCGCAGAAGACGCCCCAGCCGTCCGGGAGTACCGGTGCGCCGACCTCCATGACGACCTGGGGGTTGATATCGTCCTTTTCAAGGACGCTCTCGATACGCTCGAAGTAGACATCGGTGCAGCGCCCCTCCCGGATCGTAGCATCGTCCACGGTCACAAATCTGCCCATCATACTAGCATGGTTGCTCCCCCGCTTTATCTCTGCTGAAGCAAACCGGTCATGCAGAGCCGGATAGATTGATTTTTGAGCCTGAAGAGGCAACCGGTACACAGATGATGCACGCCAAAGCGCATGCCGCACCCGGAGGCCGCCGCTGATGCTCGGGGTCATCGGGGGGACGAGCCTGCTCTACGCCGACCTCCCGCCGCTCGAAAAAAAGACGGTCGCGACACCCTTCGGGCGGGCCGAGATCTATCTCGGCGAGTTCGCGCTCCTCATGCGCCACCAGTACGGCCTTCCCCCGCACCGGATCAACTACCGCGCCTGCATGGCGGCGCTCGCCATCATCGGCGTGGACCGGGTCGTCGCCTTCGGCTCTGCAGGGTCGCTCACGCCCGATATTCCACCGGGTTCGCTCGTGATCCCCTCCGACTATCTGAGCATAACAGATATACCCTCAATCCATGACTACCGGATCGAACACATCCGTCCGGAGCTGGACGCCGACCTCACCCGGGATCTCTGCAGCCTGATCCCCGAAGCACGGTGCGGCGGGGTGTACGTCCAGACCCCCGGCCCGCGGATCGAGACCGTCGCCGAGGTCAGAGCCCTCGCACGCGATGCCGAGATCGTCGGGATGACCATCGCCGGCGAAGCGACACTCGCCATCGAGCTTGGGCTGCGGTTTGCGGCAATCTGCACGGTCGACAACTATGCGCACGGCCTGGGTGACGAGCTCGTCACCTACGAACAGATCCTCGAGACCTCCCGGACGCACCGCAGGAGGGCCGAGGAGATCCTGGAGAGAATTGTGGAGCGATTGGCATGAGGGAGATAATCGACGACATCTTTGATATTGAGGGCTCCGTCCTCATCACCGGCGTCCTGGTCGGCGGAAAACAGGTGGATATCGCGATCAGCGAAGCGGGAACCATCGTCGGGATTGACGAGAAGAACGGCGCACGGGACGCCGTCGAGGCCGAGATCGTCGTCGACGGGTCCGAGAGCATCGCCATACCGGGGCTCGTGAACACCCACACCCACGCGGCGATGACCCTGCTGCGCGGCTACGCCGACGACATGCCGCTCCAGGACTGGCTGACGCAGAAGATCTGGCCGCTGGAGGCGCACCTCACCGGCGACGATGTCTACTGGGGCACGAAACTCGCGTGCCTCGAGATGATCCGCAGCGGCACCACCGCCTTCAACGACATGTACTTCTTCATGGATCGTGCCGCCGAGGCGACCGACGAGATGGGGATCCGCGGCACCTTCGCCCACGGGTTCATCGATCTTTCGATGGAGGAGAAGCGGGAGGCCGAGATCAAAGCGACCGAAACCCTCGTCTCCCACATCAAGGGGCTCGGCAACCCCCGGCTCACCGCCGCGGTCGGGCCGCACGCGGTCTACACCGTCTCCCCGGACGGCCTCTCCTGGTGCGCCGGGTATGCGAAAGAGCAGGATATCGGGATCCACATCCACGTCAGCGAGACCGAGAAAGAGGTCGTCGACTGCGTGGCGCAGTACGGCAAACGCCCGCCCGCGCTCCTCGACGAATGCGGGTGCCTGACACCCCGCACCGTGGCGGCGCACTGCTGCTGGCTCGACGAGGCCGACTGCAGGCTCTTTGCAGAGCGTGGCGCCCACGCCTCACACAACCCGGCGAGCAACATGAAACTCGCCGTCGGGCGCGCCATGCCCTACCACCACCTGAAGGACGCCGGGGCGAACGTCTGCCTCGGGACCGACGGCTGCGCCTCGAACAACAACCTGGACATGCTCGAGGAGATGAAGATCGCAGCCCTCCTGCAGAAGTTCTCCTGGAACACGCAGACCCTGCTCCCCGCCGGCGAGGCCATCGGCATCGCGACCGCAGGCGGCGCCCGGGCGCTCGGCATCGGCCCAGGGACGCTGACCGTCGGCGCCCCCGCCGACATCGTGCTGATCGACCGGCGGAAGGCCTGCACGACCCCGCTCCACAACACCGACTCGAACCTCGCCTACGCCTGCAACGGGAGCGCCGTGCACACCGTGCTCTGCAGCGGCAGGTTCGTGATGTACGACCGGGTCGTGCCCGGCGAAGCCGCGATCCTGAAAGGTGCGGCACAGGCGGCCGCCGCCCTCGTGCAGCGGGCAGAAGAGGCGGAATAACTTTTTTATCGCGGCCGCCGCGACTGGCAGGGCACCCGGGCCTGGCAGAGGCCGCAGCTCGAGACCGGGATGCCGATCTCGCCCTCAGCAATGGGCGCCGCCGTCTCCAGGATATACGCAAAACACCGCTCCTTGTCGTGCCCCTCTGCAGAGATCGCGCCTGCGGGGCAGCGGCGGATGCAGGCGTCGCACCCTTTTTCGGTGAAGTGGAGGCAGTACTCGGTCCGGCTCTCGTAGGGGCGCGGCGTTGCGGGGGTATCGAGCAGAGCGACGACCGACCCGATGCGCACCGCCTTGCCCCGCTCCGTGATCAGGCCGTCGCAGAGGCCGAAGGTCCCGAGACCTGATGCGTAGGCGGCGTGCCGCTCCGACCAGCGGGAGGCGATACCGAACCGTTCTGAAGTCTCCTCCCGCCACGCCGGGAGCCTGACCGGGCCGACGGCCGGGTGTCCGGCGTCGGTGAGTGCCCGGGCGAGGTGGTCGCGGATCCGGTCGTTCACCAGCTCCCCGTAGTGCCGGGCAAGGCTCCAGCGGCGCGCGGGGAGGGACGCACACCTGCGCTGGTCCCGCTTCGTCGCGGCGGTCTGCGGCAGCGCCCAGACAATGACGGCGAGATCGGATGCTGTACAGTCGAGGTCCGGAAACCCGGCGCGGAACGCCTCGAGCGGCGTCCAGTGAAACAGCCCGATCGTCTCCTGAAACTCCCTATAGAGCGGGTCGTCGCCGCGGGAGACACCGAGGAGCGGGCTCTCCCAGACAGGCTCCGCGGCATCCGGGCCGAGCCGGTTTGTATCCGGGTCTGCGAGGAGCGATCGGATCCCGGCAAGGATCTCCGCAAAATCGGGATTCGTCTGCATGATGAACGATCCTTCTGCAGACTAAAAAAGGAAACGGCTGTTACGCCGTCTCGATCTTCGAGGCGGAGTCAAGACCGAGCTCTGCGATCGCCTGCTCCCGCATCTTGAACTTCTGGATCTTGCCTGAGATCGTCATCGGGAAGTCGTCGACGAACTTGATGTAGCGCGGGATCTTGAAGTGGGCGATCTTGCCGCGACAGAATTCGCGCACCGCATCCTCGGTCAGGGCAGCGCCGTCCTCGGTCTTGATCCAGGCCATCAGCTCCTCGCCGTACTTCTGGTCGGGAACGCCGATGACGTAGACGTCCGCGATATCGGGATGATTGTGGAGGAACTCCTCGATCTCGCGCGGGTAGATGTTCTCGCCGCCCCGGATCACCATGTCCTTGAGCCTGCCGACGATCCTGACGTAGTCCTCCTCGTCCATGGTGCCGAGGTCGCCGGTGTGGTTCCAGCCGTTGTCGTCGATGGTGGCATGGGTGGCGCTCGGGTTGTTGTAGTAGCAGCGCATCACGCAGTAGCCGCGGGCGCAGATCTCCCCGGTTTCGCCGCGGGGAACAATTTTCTTCGTGTTCGGGTCGACGATCTTGATCTCGGTGTGCGGGAACGGCCGGCCGACCGTCGAGACGCGCCGCTCCAGCGGGTCATCGGTCGTCGTCATGGTGACGCCGGGGGAGGTCTCGGTCTGCCCGTAGACGATGACGATATCGGACATGTGCATCTCCTTGTTGACCTCACGCATCACCTCGATCGGGCAGGGAGAGCCGGCCATGATCCCGGTCCGGAGCGAATCGAGCCGGAACGAGGGGAACTCGGGGTGCGCGAGCTCGGCGATGAACATCGTCGGGACGCCGTGGACGGCGGTGCACTTCTCGTCCTGCAGCGTCTGGAGAACCGCCTCGGCGCTGAAGACCGGCGAGGGGAGCACCATCGTCGAGCCGTGGGTGACGCAGGCCATATTCGAGAGCACCATCCCGAAGCAGTGGTAGAACGGGACCGGGATGCAGAGCCGGTCTTTCTCGGAAAACTTCATCCCCTCGCCGATGATGAACCCGTTGTTGAGGATATTGTGGTGCGTCAGCACGACGCCCTTCGGAAACCCGGTCGTCCCACTGGTGTACTGGATATTGATGGCGTCGTCGAAGTCGAGCGACGCCGCCCGCTCGGCGAGCTCGTCGGGGCTGATGTAGTTCGCCTTCTCGAGGAGTTCGTCCCAGGTGAACATCCCGTTGTAGGGAATGTCGCCGATAAAGACGACGTTCTGTAAGAACGGGAACTTCTCCGAGTTGATCCGGCCGGGCTTGCCCTCGAAGGCCTCCGGGCAGGCCTCGTAGAACATCCCGACGTAGTCGGAGGTCTTGAACCGCCCCTGGAGGAAGAGCGTCTGCACCTCCGACTGCTTGACGGCGTACTCGAACTCGTACGTCCGGTAGGCCGGGTTGATGTTCACCATGATCGCCCCGATCCTGGCGGTCGCGAACTGGACGAGCACCCACTCGGCGTAGTTGAGCGCCCAGATGCCGACGCGGTCGCCGCGCTCGACGTCGAGTGCCATGAGGGCGCGGGCGAGCGTGTCCACCCGGTCGAGGAACTCAGCGTAGGTCAACCGGACATCCTGGTGAACCGAGACGAGCGCCTCGTTTTCCGGGTATTTCTCCGCGATTCTGTTCAGCATTTCGCCGATGGTGATACCCTGCAGGGGGATATCCGAACTTCCGCACGCGTAGCTGCCCTCAGCCATCCTATATGAATGAGAAGCAGGAGAAGTAAATGGTTACCGCTTTGGCATAACGCAATCATTAATACGCCGGGACTGCAATGTAATAGAGTACGTGGGGTCGTGGCCTAGTCAGGAATGGCGACGGGCTCCAGCGGTCTTTGCAGGTGATGAACAATGGGTCTCCTGATACCGGATGATGACCCGTTGGAGCACTGATGCATGTCGGAGAGACCCGTCGATCGTGAGTTCAAATCTCACCGACCCCACATTCTGTGAACGCCTTTTCTCGAACCTTTTCATACTCTCCTTCGCGCAGCGATGCGCCCGCAAAACCGGTGAAAAGACAGGGTCTTTGATTGCAGGGACCGGTGCCGATGCTGGCGTGTTAATATAATATGCCTTCCTAATATGAGGGCAGCAGTAAGGGGACAATATATGTATCTTATTGGTGAAGCACTTGTTGGAGAAGGCGCAGAACTTGCGCACATCGATTTAATTCTCGGGGATAAGAACGGAGCCGTCGGGCAGGCGTTTGCGAACGCGTTCTCGCAGATGTCGGCCGGCCACACGCCCCTCCTCGGCGTTGTGCGGCCGAACCTGATGACGAAGCCGGCGACGCTCGTCATCCCGAAGGTGACGCTGAAGAAGGAGGCGCAGGTAAACCAGATCTTCGGCCCCATGCAGGCCGCGGTCGCAAAAGCGGTCGCCGACGCCGTTGAGGAAGGCGTCTTCGAAGGGATCGACCTCGAGGAGACCGTCATCCTGGCGAGCGTCTTTCTGCACCCCGCCGCAGCGGACTACAACAAGATCTACCGGTTCAACTACGGCGCGATGAAACTCGCTCTCCGCCGGGCGCTCGACCGGTTTCCCGACGAGGAGACGCTCCTCCACGAGAAGGACCGTGCCGCGCACGCCGTCATGGGATTCAAGGTTCAGCGGCTCTGGGACCCGCCCTACCTCCAGGTCGCGATGGACCTCGTGGATATGCGGCACGTGGAGCGGGTGCTCGCCGAGCTGCCCCAGAACGACCACCTCCTGATCGAGGCGGGAACCCCGCTGATCAAGAAGTTCGGCCTCTCGGTGATCGGTGAGATCCGGAAATACCGGCCGAACGCCTTCATCATCGCCGACTTAAAGACCCTCGACACCGGCAACCTCGAGGCACGGATGGCCGCCGACGCCGGCGCCGACGCGGTCGTGATCTCGGGCCTTGCACCCGTCTCGACGATCGAAAAAGCGATCAAGGAGACGAAGAAGACCGGCATCTACACCGTCGTCGACATGCTGAACGTCGACGACCCGGTCGCTCTCATCGAGAGCCTCGCCGTCAAGCCCGACATCGTCGAGCTCCACCGGGCGATCGACGCCGAGGGAAGCGAGCACGCCTGGGGCAACATCCCCGCCATCAAGGAGGCCGGCGGCAAACGGATGCTCGTCGCCACCGCGGGCGGCATCCGGCAGAACGTCGTGAAGACGGCGCTCGCCTCCGGTGCGGACATCCTGGTCGTCGGCCGCGCCATCACCGCGAGCAAGAACATCCACCACGCCGCCGAGGAGTTCCTCGAGGAACTCAGCCAGGAAGAGATCGACCAGTTCCGGATTATGACGGATTTCTAAACCCTTCCATACGTCTTTTTTATCATCGATACAAAAACAGAGGGTAAGGGTCTCTGTCGCCGCCTCTAAGGCCTCTGCCCGCCCGGAATCGACTGAACTGCCGGCTCCGGCGGCAGCCTCTCTTCAGCGCCGGGCACCTCCCGCGAGGGGGCGGAGAGGCCGAACTCAGGGAGGACATTGTCGCGCATGAAGGTGATGAACTCCTGCTGGTTCGGCCCCACCTGGTTGATGACGACCCGGTCGTAGCCCATGTCGCTGGCCCTCCCAATCTTGTCGATGAGCGGGCGGGCTTCGGATGTGCAGAGGACATTCTGTGCGACGTCGTCGGGCGTCACCATCTTCGCCAGTTCCTCAAAGTGCGTCGGCGTCGGCATCACCCAGTTCAGCTCGCCCTGGTTCGCGGCGACGGGGAACCACGCATACGCGATCTCTTTCGCCCGCCTCTCGTCCCGGTCGTAGCAGACCGCAAACTCGAGCATGGCAGGTTTTCCCTCGCCGCCGGAAGAGCGGAACGCATCAAGCACCTCGCCGGGCATCTGCTCGAAATGGATCAGCCCGTCGGCGATATCGCCTGCGGTCTGTGCCGCCGTCGTCCCCTGCGCCGCCATCAGGATACGCGGCGGGCTCTCCGGCAGCTCGAAGACCTGGGCGTTGTCGATCATGTAGAATGCACCGTAGTAGTCGTGCATGCCGCCGCTCCAGAGGGTGCGGATGATATCCACCGCCTCGCGGAGCATGGCGAGGCGGACGTTCTCCGAGGACGGGAAACAGGCGCCGGTGATATGCTCGTTGAGCGCCTCGCCGGTGCCGACGCCGAGCTCGAACCGACCCGGGAGCATCACCGCAGCGGTCGCCGCGGCCTGAGCGACGATCGCCGGGTGGTAGCGGATCGTCGGGCAGGTGATCCCGGTCGAGACCGGTATCTGCTCCGTGGCCCCCGCGACCGCACCGATGATCGTCCAGGCAAACCCGGCATGCCCCTGCCGACCCGTCCAGGGGTGGTAGTGGTCGGTGATGTTTACAAACGAGAAGCCTGCGGCTTCCGCCTGTTTTGCGTTCTGCACGAGTTCCAGCGGGTTGTGCGCTTCGGTAAAGAGTTTGTAGCCGATTTCAACCATACATATCTCCCCGATATCGTCGTTCTTCCGCGTCCGCACCGCTGCTCCGGCCGCACCGGGCCGGGAGGGGCGGGAGCGATGTCTGACAGTGCCGGCGAGGGATAAATGTTTCCCCGGTGCCGGGAGCAGTACCGGAACGCTTTAGACTATCGTTGCGCAATGCTCCGTTATGCACAGAGCGATCCTTCGACTCTCCCTCTTCCTGCTGGTGTTTGCCGCACTGCTGATTGCCGGATGCACCGATGACGGTGCGACCACCGGGCCGCAGACCGCGGCGACGACACTGCCGACGACACTGCCGACGACGGAGCCCACGGAGCAGGCGACGACACTCCAGACCCCTGTGCCGTCGCCGATAACGCCGTATACGCCGGAGTACCAGGCAGGCGACCTCCTGGCGTCCCCCGGCGGAGCGGAACGCCGGCTGATCACCGCCGTCAACACGACTGACGGGACTTACCGGCTCGAGAGCGTCCTCGGGAGCGGGGACGACGCGTACGTCCCGTACGGGAACGGTTCACGCGGCACCTGGACTTATGCACGGGCATTCGATGGCAGCGGCGTCGTCCAGGAGCGGATCGTCATGCAGATACCCGTCAAAGACGCGACAGGAGACGTGACAGGAGGCCTCATCTACGACACCCCAGCGGCGATGCGACCTGTCGACCCCTCGCCGCAATTGCTGACCGGCGAGGTGGACTACGTTCTTGCGATCACCTACACCGGGGAGGTGCGGATCTACGCCGAACTCGACGGCATCTCGCCGTCGGAGTGGACGGCGACCATTGACGGGTACGAAGCGTTCCCGCTCGGTACGGGCAGAGGCGCATACGTGACGGTGAAGAAGGCCGCGCCGGTCTCGGGAGTCCTGCACGCCACCCTGGTCGCCGACGGCGTCGTGGTGGACGAATCGGAGAACGACAGCCCGCGCGCGCTCCTCTCCCTCTCCTTCACGACCCAATAAACCGCATCCCCGGCCATATGGCCGTCACCCGGATATCGTCGATGACCGCGGCGTCAGGGAGATCCCCCGGCGCCCAGGTTGACCCGCCGCCGATGCGGAGAGCGATGGAATCGTCCGGCCCGATCGTCTCGCCGGAGAGTGTCCGCAGAGGAGCCGAACCGAGGTACCGGTCATCGATCCAGACCGACTGGCGCGATGTATTACGGTAGTAGCAGATGGCGAATTTGTGCCATTCCAGCGGCCTGACAACAGGCTTTGGGGAGTAGAGACGGTGATTCCCGGATTCGTTCCACTGGTTATAGCCGATCCGGCCGCCCTCGATCACCTGCAGCGAGTAGAGGAGCGACTCTTTCCCCGGGATCTCCCCGAGCACGTACAGGCCGCTGCAGGTCAGGGTGCCGAGTTTGTTTGTCTTAAACCATCCCTCGACCCGGTAACTGCCTGTATAGTTCAACATCCTGGTGATCTGCCTGCCGGGCGCATCGACCTCCCCCCCGGCGATGCAGACTGCAGCGTAGTCTCCGCTATGGGCATCGTCCGTGATTCCCCACCGGCACCCGATCTCATCCCAGTTCTCGAACGTCCCTGTCTCGAAGGAGTCTTCGAAGAGCAGGAGCGGGACGTTTGTCGCCGAAACGGGGATCGCGAGGACTGCGGCAGCGATTAGGAGCGGCAGGCATGCGTGCCAATCCATCATCTTCCTGCATTCAGGACATACGGGGAGGTATACCTGTCGGTGCAGAACGTCCGGCGAAAGGGCACCGCTTCAGAAGAGAACGGAAGATCCGTCCCGGTGAGTCCCACCGAAGATGCGCCGTCACGATTCGTCATGCGTTTACTGCCGGAAACCGTCGATACGGGCTTTCGGGTGCGGCCGATGAACAATGCCATCCCGCTTCGACGACATCCTCGTGAGGGGCGCGCTCCTCCCCCCGCACGCGATTGCCCCGACAGCCCCCGGATCGGGGGTGGCTATCAAGCACCTCCACAAAACGTGCCGGGCGGTTCCTGGAGGGCCGCAAAAAAGGTCAGCGTTCGGGAAGGGTTATCGCCAGTCCCTCGTTGTCGACCTCGGTGGCGATCGCGATCGTCAGCCCGAGGGAGGAGAGGATGGCGGCCACATCCTCCTCATCCCGATCGGTGATGACGGCGATCGAGGGGCCGACCGAGCTCATCCCCACGAACTCGAACCCGGCGTCGCGGAGCGATGCCATGTAGCGGTAGAGCTCGAACCCGTGATGCTCCACCTCGGCGCGTTTCGAGCCGCGGAACTCGATCTCCCAGATCACCTCGCCGATCCGGGCGATATCGCCCCGTTCGAGGGCGGGGATCAGGTCCATCAGGACGAGGTAGGCCTTCAGCTCCCGGTCGCGGTAGTCGAGCGTCCGTGCCTTGTTCATCAGGAGGTCAAACTCCTTCTCACCGGCCGACGAGATACCGGACGGCGGGATGGCGATGTAGACCCGCTTCCCCTCTGCAAAGGGGTGGCGGTAGACGACGGCCAGCTCGTCGCCGAGAACCGCCATGCCGCCGTAGGTGCTGACCGCAGGGCCGACGCCGGTCTCGAACCCGAAGGCGACGCTGCCCTCGGCCGTCTCCTCGACGTAGTTGCTGCCGAGGAGGAGACGGAGCTCGCCTTTCGTCAGCGGCGATCCGACCGCCGCGTTCAGGGCGTTCGCCACGGCGATCAGGATGGTGCTCGTAGAGCCGAGGCCGACGTGCTCGTGCATGTGATCCCGCGCCCGGACCCGGAAACCGCCGTCGTATCCGACGACGCGGCGGAAGACCTCGACGAAGTGGCGCAGGATCGGAATGCGGGAATACTCGATCTCGATGCCGGAGGGTATGCACTCGACCTCCGCAGTGCAGTAGGTCTTGATGGCGAACCCTATGCCGCCGCCACCCGGCCTGTCCGGTGCGAACCGGTTCATGTCGAGGACGGTGAGGTGGATACGGGAGGGTGCCCGCACCCGAACGGTACCCCGGACCGGAGAGAGGAGGTACTCTTTTTCAAACCCGAGCGTCCGGAGGTTCTCGCCCGGAAGGAACGAGGGGAAATCGTACTCGACGAGGTCGAGATCGCCTCCCCGGATCTTCATAATCGGCATGGTCGTTTCACTTCCGTTAGCGTGTGCGGTCAAAGAAGATATTCTTGCCAGATGCAGAGAGAGGAATGCCGTAGACGACGCCGCACCCCTCCATCCAGCCGAGCCGGAGCGCACCGACACCTGCGGTGTACATGATCCGGTTGTCGACGTTGTGCATGGCGGCGGTTTTGGCCGCCGAACCGACCGCAATGCCGAGGTCCGCCATCCTGATGATACAGTTGTGCCCGTGCAGGGGCGTCGAACGGGAGCGCGTCTCTGCCTGCGCCTCCAGCATCGCCGCACAGGTCGGAAACCCGCATCCGCCGCAGTCGATACCGGCGACACTCTCGATCGCCGACCCGATAAGGAGACAGGCATCGCTGTCGGCGACGTTTTTCGCGTCCCTGATAAAAAAAGCCTGGTTGTTCGTCTCTCCAAACTCCCGCATCGCGCCGGAAAGGGCGGCGAGGTCGTCCCCGGCGACGGTTCTGACCGCGATCGCATCGACACCTTTTCCCTTCGGTGCCGTCCGGGCTGAGAGGGCCATCAGCCCGGCAACGGTGAGGACGGCATCCGTCTCGGTGCTGCTCATCATACGGATCTATTCTGCGGCTGAAGGTTTATTAGCCTCTGGTATCGTCCGCCTCACCGCCCCGATCCCGGCGAGCATGCGTCGGGCGGGCCTGCGGCCGAAAGGTTTATAAATGTGGTTTCAGTATCTGGTGTTGGCACAGACGACGTCAAAGACAGAGTGAATCTCTGATTAGGGGAACAACAATGGGGGGAAGAGTAAAGGCATTTATAGTGTACCTTGGGTTAATCATAACCTACGGAGTCGCATCGCTCTTTGTCTGGACATTTCTGAAAGCATACTCATCGCCGGAGAAGGCAGTCATCTTTTCGATCGATCAGTTCGGGGAAGCGACCACAGAGTATATGATGTTCCTTATTCTGATGCCGCTCATGTCGGTGGCGCTCTTCTATGCCATCGAGATGATAGGCCGCGACGTACGCTTGAAAGAACCCGAAGACTGACACACCACAAAGACGATCGAAAAACGGCATGCCGGAGGACGCCTCGCCCACCCGCAGGAGCGGTGCCGGGCAGACGAGGCGTCCATCGTACGGCTCTATTCTCGCCCGGTGCCGGAACCTGCGCGCAAGGTATTTTACCCGTCAGCCCAAGGGATGGTCGGCGAGGTCTGATGCGCATGGCAGAGAAGACTGATTACGAGAAGGCAACCTTCGGTGCTGGCTGTTTCTGGGGCGTCGAGGAGGCGTTTTCAAAGATTCCCGGCGTCGTCTCGACGGCGGTCGGGTTCATGGGCGGCACGACCGAGAATCCCTCGTACCGCGAGGTCTGCACGGGACGGACCGGCCACGCCGAGGTCGTGGAGGTCGTCTACGACCCGGAACGAGTGTCATACAGCGACCTTCTGGACGTCTTCTGGCGGATCCACGACCCGACGACCCGTGATCGGCAGGGGCCCGACGTCGGGTCGCAGTACCGGTCGGTGATCTTTTACCACACACCGGAGCAGGAGGCGGCGGCCCGGGAATCGAAAGAGCAACTCCGGCGCTCGGGCAGGCTTAGCCGCGATATCGTCACCGCGATCGAACCGGCGTCGACGTTCTGGCGTGCCGAGGAGTACCACCAGCAGTATTTTGCAAAACAGGGCAGGGCGGGCTGCAGGTTCTGGTGACGGGAAACGGGATCCCGTCACTTATACGTCCGCTTCGAGTAGTTGTAATTTACCGCGTCGCCGCCCTTCGCGACGATATACATCCACTCGTAGATGGACTTCAGCGTCCCGAACTGCTGGTAGCGCCGCATGGAGAACCCGACGCGGAGAGCGGGGTCGAGCATCACCCGGCCGAGTTTGCGCATCCGCTGGGCGATCTCCAGGTCGTCGCCCGCGTCGATGCAGCGATACATCCCGGCCTGGATGAAGGCGTCGCGGTCAAACGCGGTGTTGCACCCGAGAGTGAAGTAGATCGTGCGGGTGTGGTAGCCGACCCGGGCGAAGGTGTTGGCGCCGGCGAGGGAGAGATGATTTTTAAACCCGCCCTCGAGGGGGTAGACCAGCCCGTAGAGCTGGGCGAGATCGCCTCTGCGCTCGAAATCGGCGGCGATCCGCTCGACCCAGTTCTCCGGGAGGACGCAGTCTGCGTCCGTAGTGGCGACGATCTCGCCCTCTGCCGCCATAACACCGTCGTTGCGCGCCCCGCCGACCTTCGCGCTCTTCTGGATGAAGACGCTGTCGGCGAGCGGCTCTGCGAGCTCCCTCGTCCTGTCACGCGAGTTCCCGTCCACAACAATGATCTCGTAGGCCTCTCTCGGCACGGTCTGCCGGTTGAGCGACTCCAGGCAGCGGGTGATATTCTCTTCCTCGTTGTAGGTCGGGATGACGATCGATATCATTGTTCCACCAGTTCTCTGTAGAGTTGTTGATGCATTCGGGCAATAAGCGTGATGTCGTATTTCTCGGTGGAGGCGCGGGCGCTCCGTGCACACGCCTTCAGCAGATCGTCGTCGCCGAGGAGGTTCTCCGCTCCCATGCGGTCGTTGAAGAGGAGAACTGAATCGCCGAATATCTCCCGGAACTCATAGATGTCGCGTGCGACGACGGGGAGACCCGAGGCGAGCGCCTCGACGATGACCAGGCCGAAGGTCTCGGCATGCGAGGGCATGAAGAAGACGTCCGCCGCGCAGTAGGGGCGTGAGATGTCGTCGACGAGGCCGGTGAAGATGACGTTGTCGTGGCAGCGGCTCTTCTGCATCTGGATTTTGGTATAGTCTTTTGAGAGGGTGCCGTAGGGGAACCCGCCGACCCAGACCCAGGTGTACTCCGGGTGCCTGCCCGCGAGTTTGAGAAAGTCGTAGATCCCTTTCCGCGGCGTCTGCTGCCCGACGCTCAGGACCACCGTCCGGTCCGGGTCGATACCGTGCTCCTCCCGGAACTCCCGGCGCTTCCCGGCGTTCGGGCTGAAGTAATCACGGTCGATGCCGTTGGGGATCTGGGTCTTTTTGACCTCCGGCACCATCTGATCGGTCTCGCGGTGGCAGGGGTCGGAGATGGTGATGATGTGGTCGAACTTCCGGTAGATCTTCGGATAGATCCGATTGATGCGCTTCGAGAACGCGACGTTCCCTTCATTAAGCCGCGGCGTTGAGTGGGCGGTCAGCACCTTGACGCCGTCGGTGAACTTGAGGTGATACATCGCCCAGGGGCCGAAGGTGTGGTAGTGCGTCAGGTCGAAGACGTCCCGGTACGAGTTTCGCGAGATCTCCAGCCCCGGCAGGTGAGCGAGGTGGCTCTGCAGCGTCCGGGCGGCGGTCGCACACCCGATGTACTTGAGAAAGCGGAAATCTTCGACAAAGATGTTCACTTTCATCGATATGTCCTCACGAAGTCCATCGCGCTCCTGATGCAGCCGTCCATGTTGAGGTACTCAAACTCCGAGAAACGCCCCACAAGGGCGATCCCACGGTCGCAGCAGAACGCCCTGACGATCTCGACGTTCTTTTCGTAGTCGAGATCGTAGACGACGTACGCATACTGCTGCCGTTCGACGGAGGTGAAGACCACATCTTCAGCATCCCTGATAATACCAGCTTCACGGAGCCCTGCGACGGTGTGGGCGACGAGGTCGTCGTCCGGCATCTGCGAGACGGCGTCGCCCTCGTTGAAGGTTATCTCAGCGAGAATGGATGCATGCCCGTCGGGAGCCGCCGCCGTGCTGTAGTTGGAGGGGAACGAGACCCGGTTGAACTGCCCGATCCGGATCTCGGGGATATAGAGCCAGGAGAGATCGGGAACGCTGCCGGCAAGCCCGATGCAGATCGAGCAGAGCGAGTTGTACCGGAGGGCGTTGCAGGCCGCCTGCACCTCTTCGGGGACGTCCTCCAGGCAGGGGAGGAGCGCCTGGAGCGGGATGGTCGAGATGATCCGGTCGGCCTCGACCGTCTTGCTCCCGTCGCTGACGAGGAATCGCCCGTCCTCCTCGCGGATCGACCTGACGGAAAAACCGGTTCTGACCAGCGGCGTGACCGGCGATGCGATCGCCGCGACCAGCGCCTCTATCCCGCCCCGTGCCGGATAGGAGAAGACCGACTGGTGGGTGTAGCCCTCGGTCTCGATCCCGATCGCGGACTTGATGATATCCTCGACCGGGGGACGGGGGATGCGCCCTTCGACCCAGTGGAGCGACATCCGCTCCGGCGGATAGTTCCAGATCTTTTCGTTGTAGGGGAGCATGTAGCACTCGGCTATCCCCTTCCCGAAGGTTGCGCCTATCCACTCGGCGAAGTTTTCCGGGGGCGGGATCTCCCCTTTCTCGGCGGCGATGAGGGTTTTGACGAACTCGCTTATGCAGAAGAAGAGGTCGTCCTTCGGCAGGTCGGCAAGGCCGTTCTCGAAGGGATATTTGATGAACCGCCCTTTGTAGAGGATCTTTGTATTCCGTGTCCGCCGGCCGATATTCTCCCCGAGCACCCCGCACATGAAGGAGAGCACCTCGGCATCCCGCGAGAAGATGATATGCGATCCCCCGATATCGAAGGTGAAACCGGCGTCGGTTCTGGAGCGGCAGAGGCCGCCGATCCGCGCCTCGCGTTCCAGAACCACCACGTCGTCCCCACGTTCCTGCAGGAGCCGGGCGAGGGTCACTCCCGTCAGCCCCCCACCAAGTATTGCCGATTTCACGTCTTTATTGTTTGACATCACTGGCTTATATGGTTGACCATCCATCCTTTTTGGCGTTTCGCCACGGTATATGCCTATATCCGCAGGGTGCAGCAGGAAGCGGGGAAGTGATCCAAAAGAGGCCTGAACATTTCGGAGGAGGCCGATCGCATGCACGTTCCCGTGAGGATTCGTGGAGCCATGCGCACCCATCGGTGACCCGGCCGGTACAGCGTGGTGCCGGCTCTGCTCAGGCTTTCCCGGAAGCGTGACCGTGAGGGATATCCTCGTGGAGCCGGAGGGTCATGGAGGGGCATACCCTGTCAAAACGCCCATACCGGGATCCGGCGATGCACTGGGAGCACCGCCGGACCGGGGAGGCGACCTCCCCCGGGCAGGGAAAAATCCTTTCCAATCAGGGCGTCAGGTAATGATTTTCCACACCCTTTCCTGAAAAAGTCGTTACCTCTCGTCACAGATATTTCGAAAAAAGCCCATTATGCGTAAAATACGTTTTTGTTGATTTCAAACTGATAAAATCCAATTATAAATAAAATTATAAGATATACTTATTAAAAAGTTATAAATATGTGTTTGTTGAAATAATCAACCATGGTCGAATGGGCACAGAATCAGTTTGAACCGGGACCGCAGGGACTCTCCCTGCAGATCCCGATGTTCTACAAGTTGATGGCGAGTATGCTCTTTGTGGCGATCATCCCTGTCGGACTCCTTGGCCTGGTGTTCGCAGGCGATGCCGGCAGCGTCGTCGCAGTCCTCGGGCTGCAGAACAGCATCCTCCTGATGACGCTCGCCACGCTGGGTCTTGTGGTGATGTGGAGTTTCTTCCTCGCAAAGAGCATCACCGGCCCTCTCGAGCAGCTCGCGCAGGTAGCGATGAGCGTCAGCCGGGGCGACCTCGACGCAGCCGAGGTCACCGTCAACAGCAACGATGAGATCGGTGAACTCGCCGTCGCGTTCCGCAAACTCGTGAACGCCTACCGCGTCCTCGACACCCTGGCAAAAGAAGACGCATAACGGCACCGAAACCGGCACAAGGAGCCATGCACCGTCCACGAATACCTACCACACATTCTTTACGGTTCTATGATCGACACACTCCCCCCGGGAACGAGTATCGGAGAGATGCAGGCGCCGCTCCAGTGGATATACTCCCACACGGTCCGGTTCATCGGGATAGCCATGATCCGGGTCTCCGATGGAAAGGGATTTATTCTGATCCGGAAGGGAACCCCCCTTGCCTACTACTTCAGGCACGCATCGACGGTGCTCAAAGGCCCTGCGGCCCAGAAGTATTTCTCACAGCAGCCGCTCATCGACTTCGATCTCCGGAGACTGACACCCGACGAGTTCCGGGAGGCATACGAGGTCTGCAGTGTCGAAGGAGTGGCACTCCCGCCGGATGAGAACGGCGGTGCTCCCACCGCACCAGAGCCCGATGCCGAAGAACTGCGGCCGGCAGAGCCCGAAGCGAATGCCCGCGACGGGTACCCGCCGGACACAATGGATCTTCTCCTGCAGCAGCCGGGCGTCACCGCCGTCGTCCGCTTCAGGGAGGGACTCACGCTCTCGGCTGCCGGCTCGGTCGACTTCGAGTTTCTTGCGGTGATCGCCGAAGATCTCGTCCGGTGGGCCTCGTCCCTCGACTGCGTCGCCGATATGGGTCCGTTCGTCCAGATGACGCATTTTTACCGTGATGGCAATGTGCTCATCACGCCGCTTGACGATGACTACCTCTGCATCGTCACCACACCCGGGATACACTTCGGGCAGATACGCCGCCTCCTGCGCGACCTGCAGGTCTCCTGACCGCACGGGCACACGCGGCCGACGGTGCTCCCGTAAGAATGCGGGCGGGAGAGTACACCCCGGATTTTTCCAGCAGAAAAAGACAGGGAGAACCCTGCAGATGGCATACACCGACCGGAACGGTGCCGGTTGCCGTACCGCGGAGAACCATATAAAATGTTATATAATAGTAGTGTGATGTGAGGCGGTGTCACATGGGGGGGGCAAACGGTGGCAGAACTCGGAATTGGAGCGGATTCTCCGGTCTTGGAGAAGTACCTGAAAGGTGTCGACTACCCGGCAAGCAGAGAAACCCTGATCGACCGGGCAACGAGGAATGATGCCGGCCGGAACGTCATCGGCAGACTGGAGAGCCTTCCCGAGAGGATCTTCGTCTCACCGATCGATATCAGCAATGCTCTTGCCGGTTCCGTCGGGGCACCGACCGGGTATCGGCCAGGGTTTGCCACCATCGATGAAAAAACGCGACGGCGTGCCGCAAAAGCCGGCGGGAATGCCCCGCACCGGGCACGCGGACTCCAGGCGGCGGATGAGGAGACACGCAGACGCGTCGCCAGCGCAGGAGGGCGGGCGGCGCACGAAGTCCGCGGACTCCAGGCGGCAGACGAGGAGACACGACAGCGCGTCGCCAGGGCGGGAGGCGGAGCCCGGCACCGGGCACGCGGACTCCAGGCGGCAGACGAGGAGACACGACAGCGCGTCGCGAGGAAGGGCGGCGAGGCTCCGCACCGGGCACGCGGACTTCAGGCGGCAGACGGCGAGACGCGAAAGCGCGTCGCGAGGAAGGGCGGCGAGACCTCCGCAAGCGGACGAAAGGCGCGATAACCACAATACACTGACAGGACTCGGGCGGGAAAGCTCCTCCCAGAGCCACGTGCGACGGCCTGACCGAACTTTTTTATATCCTGCCCGATAGGAGGTGGCCGTTCACAGGAGGTGATGGTGTGGCCGAACCGAAACAGCATGTGAGCCCTGCGTACGTCCAGAAGTACCTTGCAGGGATCGATTATCCGGCGAGCAGACAGGACCTCATCAACCACGCGAAGAAGAACAACGCCGACCAGGACGTCATCAGCGTCCTTGGAGAAATGCCGGATCAACAGTACAATTCCGCTGCCGACGTCAGCAAGGCGATCGGCCAGATGGAGTGAGCGGAGGCATGCGGGATCTCCCGCATGCACTTTTTGTCCAGGATTTTTTCTACCCGCTGCCTGCCGGCAGCAGCCCCATCGCCGCCAGGGCGCGCCGGGTGTGGCAGGCAACACCGCCCCCCTCCGGCAGTGCTGCGATCTCGCGGCAGAGGCGGGCGAGGTCTGCCGCCGTGTCGACGTCGTACCAGGGCGGCAGCAGGGAGACGGCAAGGTCAAGGTCGGCGGCGACCGCGACCGTCCGCGCCGTCACCTGCGGTGAACTCCAGGGAATGCCGGCGAAGAGACGGGGCTCGTGCCGCTGCATCCCGATCAGGTAGTAGCCGCCGTCGTCACACAGCCCGATGACGATATCGGTCGTCTTGAGCCTGCGGAATGCCTCGGCAATATACCGGCCGGGGAGGGTCGGGCTGTCGCTGTCGCAGAGCACGGTTGCCGCAGCCCCGCGGGAGAAGAGCGTTCCCGCGACCGAGACGAGGCGTTCCCCCAGGTCGTCACCGGCCTGCGGGATGCAGGAGAAGCCTGCGGGAACGATCGCGGCAAAGAAGTCTTCCGCAGCAGGGGGCGTGCAGGCCACGAACGGACGGATGCTGTCGAGGCGGGCGAGACGGTCGATCGTGTCCCGGAGAAACCCGGTGTACAGCCGCGCCGCCCCCGCAGGCGTGAGCGGCGGGACGAGCCGCGTCTTCACGCAGCCGGGAACCGGCATCCGTGCCATGATCGCGGCAGCCTGCATTTAGTCCTTCCGGCCGATGACGCGGCCCCGCCCGACAATCCCTGCATCGGCGGCGCTCACCCAGAGACCGATGCCGCGCTCTGCATCCCGGTAGACGTCCGTCCCGAAGCGTTCGACGATCGAGTCTTTCAGGTCTCCGGTGAGAGCCTCCCGGTAGCGGTGCATATGTGACGCAAAGTCGTCGCTGAGATCCTCCCGCTCCCGCACGGCGAACCCGTGCCGGCGGAGCAACCGCTCGTATCCGTCCAGGGTCTCCATGGAGGGAAAGAGCATGAAGGTGTTGAGGCTGCGCCACTCCACATCGCTCATAGGCCCGGTCTGAACCCAGTCGGTGAACGCGATCGTGCCGCCGGGCGCGGCGACCCGGGAGCACTCGCGTATCAGCCGGTCTTTGTCGGTCACGTAGCACCAGGAGTCCTGCCCCCAGACGATATCGAAGATCCCGGACCGGAAGGGCATATCGAGGGCGTTCCCGAGACGGAAGGTGACGCGGTCGCCGAGGCCTTCGGCTGCGGTGCGCCGCGACGCCTCGTCGACCATCCGCTGCGTGGCGTCGAGGCCGAGCACCGTCGCGCCGTAAGTTCGTGCCAGGTGCCGGGCAGGCCCGCCAAGGCCGGAGAGCACGTCCAGCACCCTCGTCTCCGCACGCACGTCCGCCTTCTCTGCAAGGATATCGGTCTCCCGCTCGCCGCCGACATGGATCTGCTCCCCCATCAGCATCTCCCAGATGATGCCGATGGGGCCCTCGTAGGCTGCCGTGACATCACCGACGTTGATATCAAGCATCATTTCGTTTCATCTCCCGTGCGCCGCCCGCCAGCACTTCGGGTCAGGCCCGCAAGCGTCGCCGGTCTCGTAGTACGCCATCGCCCGGCACCCCCAGCAGACGGCGCTCTGCTCGCACCAGGTGCAGGGGGACGGGTTTTCAGCCGGCTGTTTCATCCGCGAAAAGAGCAGCTCGTCACGGTGCTCCTCGACGATCTGCCGCAGTGACTGGTCATGGATGTTCCCGAATCCCTCCCTGATGACCGAGCAGGGTGTGACGTCGCCGTCCGCTGTCACGCAGACCACACTGCCGCAGTAGAATTTGTTGACGTCCATCGTCCCGAAGGAGTGGGATGCTCCCGGATAGCAGATCGCATCCCGTGCAAGGCATGCGTCCCGGATCTCGTCGAGCGTCGGCACCCACTCCGGGTGGCGGCAGGCCTGGCCGACCGTGCAGATCTGCGTCAGGCAGATCGCCATCCCGACTTCCTCGCAGAAGTAGCGCATCGTCCTCTCAAGATCGCTCCCGGCGAGCGGCCGTGTGAACGTGATGCAGCTGACGAGCTCGCTCGCGGGTTTGCCGCAGGCAAGGAGGTTTGCGATGCCGCGGCGGATAGCACGGATCTTCGCCCCGGCATCGCCGTCGTGCAGCAGGGCATAGACAGCCGGGTCGAGGGTGTCGAGGTGGACGGAGATGAACCCTCCTTCCGTTGCGGCGGCGGCACGCTCTGCGACCCTCGGGTCGGCAAGCGGGATGCCGCTCGACCAGATGTTGTTGACAAACCCGAGGTCACGGGCATGCTCTGCAAGATCGTACCAGTCTTCGCGGACGAGCGGGTCGCCTCCCAGCCAGTCGACGGCCCGCACGTCCATCGTCGCCGCCGAGAAGAGGACTGCACCGATGTCCTCGGAAGAGAGCGCCTGCACTGCAGCGGTATCGGCCGGGGCGTAGCAGTACCGGCACCCCTGCGGGCAGGCGAGGGTCGACTCGATCTGCACGGAGTAGACCCGCTCCTCCTCAAAATATCGCACCGCGTCGTCCGCTCCGGGATGGAGGCAGCCTCGGGTGATAACCGTATTCGAACTTCGCCCTCTCTCATGCATGGGAGCAAACCCCGCAGAACAGTGTCCACCATGAGCACCATCCTATAAGTGGATGACGGTGCATACGACCTCTCCCGGGAGGGAAGTTTCGCGTATGCTCTCGATTATCACACCGGTGCTCAACGAAGAGGAGAATATCCCTCTCTTTCTGGCGCATATCGACGAACTTGCGGGGGAGATCGAGGTGATCTTCGTCGACGGCGGGAGCACGGACGGCACGTGGGCAGCGCTCCAGGCAGCGGCGGGTTCGAGCTCCCGGAGAATCATGCTGCTCGCGTCACCGGCAGGACGGGGCGTGCAGATGAACGCCGGCGCCCGGCATGCCGAGGGCTCCGTTCTGCTCTTCCTCCACGTCGACTGCAGGATTGCCCCGGACGCCCCAGCGGCGATCACCCGGGCACTCGCGCAGGAAGGGGTGATCGGCGGGGGGTTTCGGCACGCCTTCGCGAGCCGCGACCTGCTGCTGCGCCTGACCAGCCGGGTTGGAAACCTGCTGGCAGCCCGGACGCAGACCTTCTTCGGGGACTTCGGGATCTTTGTAAAGCGGGAGGTATTCTTCAGGATCGGCGGCTACGAACCGCTCCCCTACCTCGAGGACGTCGAGTTCTCCCGGGCGGCACGCCGGCACGGACGGCTCGTCCAGATCGACCGCACTATCGTCGCATCGCCGCGGCGGTACCTGCAGAAGGGGAAGTACCGCCTGAGCGCCGTCTACCTCCTGGTGATGTTCCTCAACGTGATCGGTATCAGGCCGCAGCGGTTCGTCCACTACGTCACCGAGAAGTGAGCACCCGTTGCGGGGGCAGGATCTGCCCGGGAACGTTTACGTTTCCGCTGCAACAATGGATTGTCCGGAAAGGAGTGTATGGTGTGACCCGGCCGGACTGGCAGCCGGCCTCATCACCCCCATCCTCGTCGGAGCAGGGATTGTGTTTCTATGTCCGCCCAGAGTGACGGAACCGGCAGCGGATGCTGCAGCCCGGCGTCTCTGGGTCTCCGTCTACGCGATGCGCAAAGTCGGGGAAAGCGCTGAATGTGTTGTGGATGCAGACCCCGGGCCCGAGATGCTCGCCGGGTTTGTGGAGCCCTCCGCAAATAGCGAGCTCTCCACCGAAGCGTAGGGCACCGTCATATCCGGGTATGCCCCGGTCAGGGACGCGAACGGCACCGCCGTCGGGCTGGCGGGCGTCGATGTGGGAGAACTCACGGCGGTAAACGGGTAGGATACGTATCGGCAAAAAGGGATAAGGGAGTTCCTCTTGCGTCTTACGGCGCGGTGAGGGCTTCCTCCTCCCGCCGCCGCCCGAAGAGGTCGCGCAGCCGGTCGGTGATGCAGGCCTCGAAGATCATCTCCACCCGTTCGTGGGCGCGGGCGATCCAGTCCATGACGCCGGCGGGACCGACCTCCCCCTCTTCTGTCAGGTAGTAGTCGATGTTGAGGAGAAACGCCGTTGTGCCCGGGGTCTCGGCCACGGCGTCGGTGAGTTCCACGCGGCAGTTGTCGCGCCCTTCGTCGAACGAGAACTCCGCGCCGGTGATGAACCCCGCCGGCAGGCCTTTCAGTTCCTGCGGGAAGGTCGGGAAGAACGAGAAGTAGTCGTCGAGCGCGATCTCCTCCTCCGGGACGACGACCGTATTGATGTAGCGCAGGTTGACCGTCCGGATCCCCTCGACCCCGATGATCTCGTTGAAGCGTGCATAGGCGTTCTCGATACGCGGCCGGAAATTGTCCCAGTCGGCGTGCGGTGTCTGGCAGTTCACGGTAAAGAGCCGCGGCCCTACCTGGAGAGCACACGTCCCGTCGTCGGTGGAGAGGACGGACCGTTCGGTGACCAGGAGCTCCTCGCGGAGCCCCTCAGGCCCGAGCATCACGACGACCTCGCGGACCCAGCGCTGGTCGCGCTTCGGGTAGGTATCCTTCACGTTCTCGAAGAGCACCCCCGGGAACGTCATATCCCAGGGCGTCTCCAGCGGAAACCGGAACTCGCAGACCGCTTCGGAGACGGGTGGATTGGCATACATATGCTTCATGCTAGACTCCTCCGGTGCGGAGGTAAAGCCGGGGAGACTTTAAGAAAGTAACCCGCCGCAGGATCATTTAAGATATACAACCGGCAAGGGTCAGGCGATGAACGAACTCTTCCGGCAGACCATCCACCTCCTGATGGGCGTCGTCGGTGCTGCGATCGTTGCCACCGTGCAGCCAAGGACGGCGTTTATCTTCTTCGGATTCGTTCTCTTCGCCGCGTTTCTCATTCTCGATATCATGACCAGAGGCTACGACCTCCCAATCCTCGAATCGCTTGTGGACGAGGCGGAGCGAACCGGCCGCGTCCCGATAAAAGGGGGCATTGCGTTTACCATCGGGGCTCTGCTCAGCTATGCGGTCTTCGGCCCGCTGCTCGCCGCGGCAGGCATCGTCACCCTCGGCGTCCTGGACAGCGTCGCCACGGTCGCAGGCACCCGGATCGGCAGCCGCAGGGTCTACCGGAAAAAGTCGCTTGAGGGGACGGTTGCCGGGATTGCGGCGGCGATAGTTGCTCTCTGCATCTATATTCCGTTCCTGACCGGCATTGCGGTATCCCCCGCGCTCGCACTGCTTGCCGCCGCCGCCGCCGGTCTCGTCGAGATGTTCTCGCCGGTCGATGACAACCTGCTCATCCCCCCGGCCGTCTGCAGCGTTCTCTTCCTGGCAGGATGGTGAGGAGAGACTACAGCCTGATGCCCCGCTTCTTCAGCTCGTCTGACTTCTTCTGCGAGCACTCTTCGCACCGGAACTCGGGCTGGGCGTCCTCGCTCCGGTCGTAGTTCCCGGCCCGCACCAGGCGGTAGCCGCGGGCGACTTTGCCGCAGTCCACGCACCGGATCTTCTCCCGCACCTCCCACTGGGCGGCGAGCGCCTGCGACGTGAAGATGAAGCGGTCGACCCAGAAGAAGATGAGACCGCCGATGAGATTCGCCACAACCGTTGCGGCAAGCGCCCCGATGGGCGCGAGGTAGTAGAGGACTACGGCGAGGATGGGCGTTGAGAGCTGCCACCGGACGAGGTAGAGCCCATACCGCTTAAAATTAACATGCATGAATAAAAATAACAGTATAGGTTCATAAAGGTGGGTTCAAAATACGGTTCACCCGAGCACCATGATCCGCCGCGTCAGGCTCTTGTGCACCCGCTGGCAGTGCACCTGCAGAACAGTGAAGGAGCGGGCTGCGATTGAGGTGACGTCGCGGTGGGTGACGACCACCGCACGCCGTCCGGGCCGGAGGATGCGGCGTATCTCGGCAAACGCCCCGTCGTAGAGGCGGTCCATGCTCTCCGCCCGGATCCTGACCGACTGGCCGTAGGGGAGATCGGTGACGACGGCTTCGACCGAATCATCCGCGAACGGCAGCGCCGTGGCGTCGGAGAGCATCACCGCTGCGTGCGGGAGGTTCTGGCGGCACCCCTCGACCATCAGGGGATCGAAGTCGCTGCCGATCGGCGCCACCCCGATCGTCTCGGCCTCGAGAAGGATCCCGCCGGTGCCGCAGAACGGGTCGCAGAGGGTCTCCCCCGGCCGGACGAGGGAGAGGTTGACGAGCGCCCGCGCCATGCGGGGCATCATCACCCCGGGGTGGAAGAACGGGCGGCGCATAGGGTTTCGGTACTCGAAAGCCCCCCGGTCGATCGTCAGAAGCACCCTGCCGAAGTAGCAGCGGTCGCCGGCGACGAGCGCCCGGTACTCCTCTTTCGGGTTTTTGAGCGAGACCGATCCTGCGATCATGCCGCCGATCATCCGCTCGAGCTCGAGCTGCGACGCCTCCATCTCCGCGTCGTGCATCTTCTTCACCCGTCCGGCGAACGGCTGTGCGGCAGTGAGGGAAAGGTCCCGGAGAAGCCGGGCGAAGGCGTCCCGGTCGGCCTCGCACTCCCCGAGGTACTCGAGGACGACGTGCGTGAGCGCGAGGCGGGAGGCCGCGGCAGGGTCGGGGCACTCCGCCACCGCGGCCTGCGTACGCCGGTCAAGGACGGCGCCGACGCATTCGAGCTCGGCTGCAGGGAGATCGGGGTGTTCGCCGGAGAGTTCGAAGAGCAGTTTCATCCCGGTATACTTGGCGCGGTATCCTCAAAAAAGCGGAGGTGGGGGGGCGGTACGAGACGGATGGAAAAGGGCGCAGAATGCACCGGATCGTGGCGGCACCAAAGCCGTTTCAAAAACAGCTGCAGGGAGGGGGCTCGCCCCATACGCGCTACCGTACCCGATGGGTGCACTGAATTCCTGTTGCTATCGGCGGGGTCCAGGCAATTGATGAGATCCCATCTCTTGCTCCGGATGACCGCAATCCGAGGTATTCGGGGGCACGGCTTTCCCCGGGGTATCGCCATGACTGCCCCCGCCCCTTAAGGGGCGGGGGAGGAGGCCGGAGGCCGGGCGAGGTGGGGGGTGAGGTGTGCGGATCTTCATGGGAGACAGGGGAGGGGAAAACCCCTCCCCGTCGGCCCCACCCCGGGGGCGATAGCCGCCACGGTCCACGGCATGGGGAGACGCCCGGGAAAAAGACCGTCCCCGGGACAAGCCCGGTCCGGCACCAGCCTCATCAGGGGAAGAGCGCGGTATACGCTTGAATCCCCGTATCGAAGGTCAGCACTAATGGGGGCTCGCTATCCCGGCACCGTAAATCCGGCAACCCTGGTTCGGGTACCGTTCCTTACAAAGCAGGCAGTAGAGTACCGCACCGATGCGAAAGCACGTGCTGGAAAGAGGCAGTGCACCGTGCAGCAGGCAACGGCACGGCGTTCGCAGAAGCATTTTGCGAAAAATAGCACGCCGCCGCCGATCAAGGCCGTCCGTGCACCGGGCGCGGGACGGTCACTTGACCGACTCTTTCATCTTGTCGACGACGTCGTGGAAAAAGCCTTTCTTATGAGATTTTTGGGATTTTTTCCCCTCAATCTCGAGCAGCTGCTCATAGAGTTCCCGCTGCTCCTGCGAAAGAGAGCCCGGGATCACGACCGTGACGCGTGCGATCAGGTCGCCCGGCCGTCCCCGCCGGCGGACGCCTTCGCCCGGCACCTTCAGCCCGGTGTCGTGCTGGACGCCGGCCGGGATGGTGAGATCGATGCTCCTCCCGTCGATCGTCTCGATCTCGATCTGCGATCCGAGCGCCGCCTGCGCCGGAGAGACGCTCACCCGTATTTCGAGGTTGTCTCCGCGGCGGACGAACCGCTTGTGCGGCGTCACCTCGACCTCGATGAAGAGATCGCCGTTCGGCGCCCCGTAGTCGCCCGCCTCGCCGTAGCCGTCCATCCGGAGGCGCATGCCCGTATCGATGCCAGGTGGAATGTGGACGGTGACCTTCCGGCGCACCTGCTGGCGTCCGCTGCCGCCGCACGCCTTGCATCGCTCCTCCGGGATCGTACCGCGTCCGCCGCAGTCGGTGCAGGTGGTCATCCGGACGAACTGCCCGAAGATGGACTGGCTCATCTGCCGCATCTGCCCGCTGCCGCCGCAGGTGGTGCAGGTGCGCGTCTTCCGGGTCTGGCTGCCCGTCCCGTCGCAGTCGGGGCAGGCCTCCGAATGGGTGAGGTCGATCTCCTTCTCGGCGCCGAAGACTGCATCGTTCAGGGTAATCCGCATCCGCATCAGGAGGTCGGCACCGCGGCGGGGGCCGGCACTCCGCTGGCCGCCGCCGAAGAAGGTATCGAAGATATCGCCGAAACCAGAGAAGTCTGCATGGAACCCGCCGTAGCCCCCGCCGCCGGAGTAGGAGCCCTTCGAGGCGCTGCTGAAGGCGTCGTGCCCCATCCGGTCATACTGGGCGCGTTTCTGGGGATCGGAGAGGATGCTGTAGGCCTCGTTGACCTTCTTGAACCGCTCCTCCGCACCCGGCTCCTTGCAGACATCGGGGTGGTATTTGCGAGCAAGGTCACGGTACGCCTTTTTGATCTCCTTCTCGTTGGCGTCCCTACCGACGCCGAGGATATCATAGTAGCTCTCCGGACCCATCGAACTCACTCTTTCACTTCGTAGTCTGCGTCAACCACGGTATCGTCGTCTTTCTGCCCGGCAGACTCCGCCTGGCTCTTCGCCTGTGCCTGCTGGTACATCTTGGTCGTCACCGCATACACCGCTTCGGTGAGCTCGTCCATCGCCGTCCGGATCGCCTCGACGTCGTCGCCTTCGAGCGCCGCCTTGACCTTCTCGGTCGCCTCCTCGATCTTCTGTTTGTCGGCCGGGTCGACTGCGTCGCCCGCCTCCTTCAGCGTCCGCTCGGCGGTGAAGACGGCGGTGTCGGCGGCGTTCCGCAGCTCAATCTCCTCCCGCTTCTTGCGGTCCTCTTCCTCGTAGGTCTTCGCCTGGTTCATCATCCGCTCGATCTCGTCTTCGGACGGCCGGGAGTCCTGCGGCTTGATGGTGATGGACTGCTCGTTGCCGGTGCCGAGGTCTTTCGCCGAGACGTGGACGATACCGTTGGCGTCGATGTCGAAGGTCACCTCGATCTGCGGGATGCCGCGCGGCGCCGGCGGGATACCGGTCAGCTGGAATTTGCCGAGGGTGAAGTTGTCCTTGGCGAGCGCCCGCTCGCCCTGCACGACATGGATCTCGACGCTGGTCTGCCCGTCCGCTGCCGTCGAGAAGATCTGGCTCTTCCTCGTCGGGATGGTGGTGTTCCGCTCGATCAGCTTCGTCGCGATGCCGCCGAGGGTCTCGATGCCGAGGGAGAGCGGCGTTACGTCGAGGAGGAGGACGTCCTTCGTCTCGCCGGTGAGGACACCTGCCTGGATGGCGGCACCGACCGCGACGCACTCGTCGGGGTTGATGCCCTTGTCGGGGTCTTTCCCGAGGATCTTCTTGATCGTCTCCTGGACGAGGGGCACACGGGTCGATCCGCCGACCAGCAGGACGTGATCGATCTCGGAGGGCTTGATCCTGGCATCCGCGAGCGCCTGCTTCACCGGGCCGACCGTCGACTCGACGAGGTCGCCGATGAGCTGCTCGAACTTCGCCCGGGAAAGGTCGATGTCAAGGAACTTCGGGCCGCTCTCGCTGGTGGTGATGTAGGGCAGATTGATATTCGTCTTCTGGACGGTGGAGAGCTCGATCTTTGCGTTCTCGGCCGCGTCGCGGAGACGCTGCATGGCGATCGGGTCTTTCCGCAGGTCGATGCCCTCGTTCTTTTTGAACTCCTCGACCAGGTAGTCGATGACGCGCTTGTCGAAGTCGTCGCCGCCGAGGTGGTTGTTGCCTGCGGTCGCCTTCACCTCGAAGACACCGTCACCGAGCGAGAGGATGGAGACATCGAAGGTGCCGCCGCCGAGGTCGTAGACGAGGACGGTCGCGTCGCCCTCTTTGTCGATGCCGTAGGCGAGAGCGCTCGCCGTGGGTTCGTTGATGATCCGCAGCACCTCGAGGCCGGCGATCGTCCCTGCGTCCTTGGTCGCCTGCCGCTGGGCGTCGTTGAAGTAGGCGGGAACAGTGATGACCGCCCGGGTGATCTTCTCCCCGAGGTACGCCTCGGCATCGAGCTTCAGCTTCTGGAGGACCATCGCCGAGATCTCCTGGGGCGTGTAGGTCTTCTCGCCGATGGGGATCTTGTCGCTCGTTCCCATCTTCCGCTTGACCGACATGACCGTCCGGCCCGGGTTCGTTATCGCCTGCCGCTTGGCGACGCTGCCGACGAGGCGTTCGCTGTCCTTGGTGAAGGCGACGACCGACGGCGTCGTCCTGCCGCCCTCGGCGTTGGCGATCACAGCCGCTCTGCCGCCCTCCATGATAGCCATACACGAATTGGTCGTTCCCAGATCGATACCCAGTACTTTATCAGAAACCATCTCGTTACTCCTCCTTACCTCGTGATACTACCACTTTTGCACATCTGATGACCTTGTCTTTCATACAGTACCCACGGATGACCTCGTCGATCACCGTCCCCTCCGGTGCGTCGGCCGGGACGTATGCGACCGCTTCGTGCCCTTGCGGATCGAACGGGCGACCCACACAGTCGATCGGCACGATCTCGTGCCGCTGCAGGATGGCCGTGAAGAGCTTCTTGATCTGCTCGAGACCCTCCCGGAGACTGGCGTCGTCTGCAGCCTCGGCGCGTTCAAAATTGTCGAGAACGTCCAGAATCTCCGCCGCAAACGCTTCGATCGCGAACGTTGTCCGGGTATCGAGTTCCCGTGCCATCCGCCTCTGGTAGTTGTCAAAGTCGGCTGCAAGCCGCAGAAAGCGATCGTTGAGGTCGTCGTATGCCTTCCGGAGCTCCTCGAGATCCGAAGAGACTGCCTCCGGCTCACTCCCGGGAGTGCCTCTCTGCACTTCGTTCTGTTCGGTCGGTTCCTCAGTCATACGATTACCTGCATAAGAAGATGTCGTGATTTTGTGTAGATAACTGTTGTAATGTGGTTCTATATAAAAATTTGCATCGTTGCACCACTAAACCCCTGTTAATCGGCCGCTTTTTGAAATGCACCCCGGGATAGAGATATTCAGGAGCCATCCCCCGCCCTTCCAGAGACCGGAAGGCATGCGACGGTGCAAAAAGTCTGCCTGCTCGCCAAGTATAATAGCATCTCAAGCTCACATCTTCAGCATGAAGTGGGCACTGCTGTCTGTCTGGGACAAAACAGGCATACTCGACCTTGCAAAAGCCCTGGTCGAGGCAGATTACGGGATCTTAAGCTCAGGCGGCACCGGGGCGGCCCTGCGTGACGCAGGCATCCCCTACACCGATGTTGCGACGTATACCGGGTCGCCGGAGATGATGCACGGCCGGGTAAAGACCCTCCATCCGAAGATCCACGGCGGGATTCTCGGGCGGCGCGGCATCGACGATGCGGTGATGGCGGAGCACGGCATCGAGCCGATCGATATCGTCGCGGTCAACCTCTACCCCTTCGAGGAGATGCAGGCACGGGGTCTCGACCTTGAGGAACTGGTCGAGTTCATCGATATCGGCGGCCCGGCGATGGTCCGGGCGGCGGCAAAGAACCACGAGCACGTCGCGATCATCGTCGACCCGTCCGACTACCCGATGGCGATCGATGCCGTCAGGAGCGGGGGCTTTTCCCCGGAGCAGCGGCAGAAACTTGCTGCAACTGCATTTGCACGGACGGCAGCCTACGACGGCTCGATCGCCAACTACATGACCGGAATCGACTGCCCGTTCCCGGAGGTCCTCACCCTCCAGTTCCGGGGCGGCCGCGCACTCCGCTACGGTGAGAACCCGCACCAGCAGGCGGCGGTCTACGGCGACACCGGCATCGCCGCAGAGGCGCCCCTGCAGGGCAAGCAGATGTCCTACAACAACTACCTGGACGTCAACGCCGCCGTCGGCCTGCTGCGGGAGTTCGACGAGCCCTGCGCCGTCGTCGTCAAGCACAACAACCCCTGCGGCGTGGCGACGGGCGACCGCCTGCTGGACGCCTACGTCGCGGCACGCGAGGTCGACCCGGTCTCTGCCTACGGGTCGATCGTCGCCCTGAACCGCGAGGTGACCCGCGAGGTCGCTGAGGAGATTACGAAGACCTTCGTCGAGGTCGTCGTGGCGCCGTCGTTCGCCCCCGACGCCCTCGAGGTGATGAAGCAGAAGGAGAACATGCGGATCCTCCGCCTCCCAACTCCATTGACCCAGGACGAGGTCAGGATGATCGACGGCGGCATCCTCCTGCAGCGGACGCCCGGATACCGGGAGACCTGGCAGGTCGTCAGCGAGCGCGAACCGACCGCCCACGAGATGCGGGCGATGCTGCTCGCCTGGAAGGTCTGCAAGCACACCAAGAGCAACACCATCATCTTCGCGAACGAATCTGCAGTCGTCGGCATCGGCGCCGGGCAGATGAGCAGGGTCGACTCGGCGAAGATCGCGATCGAGAAGGCCGGCACGCCCCTCGAAGGAACGGCGGTCGCCTCAGACGCCTTCCTCCCCTTCCCGGACACCCTGGAGGTCGCGGCGGCGGCGGGAGCGACCGCCCTCGTCCAGCCCGGCGGGTCGATCCGCGACGACGAGGTGATCGCGGCCGCAAACCGCCTCGATATCGCGATGATCTTCACCGGCGTGCGCTACTTCCGGCACTGAAAGACCGGCCTTCAATCTCCTTTTTCCGCAAAGCCGCATTCCGGCGGGGTCTCCTATGAAGATCGAACACATCTGGGAAGATCGGAAACGGTTCCTTGACCTGCTGCTCGCAGGGGACGAGCAGGAGTCCATGATCGATACCTACCTGGACCGCGGGGATATGTTCACCCTCTACGACGACGGTCTCAGGAGTGTCTGCGTGGTGACGTGCGAAGGCGACGGCATCTGTGAACTGAAGAACATAGCCACATACGAGGGGTTCCGGGGGCAGGGCTACGGCAGGCGGCTAATAGAATATATCTTCGAGCATTACCGGGGCAGGTGCCGCGTCATGCTCGTCGGCACGGGCGACTGCCCCCGTATCCTCCGGTTCTATGAGCGGTGCGGGTTTCGCGTCTCCCATCGCGTCGAGAACTTCTTTATCGATCACTACGACCACCCGATCTTTGACTGCGGCGAACGACTCGTCGATATGGTATACCTGAGAAAGGAACTCTGAATCTACGACGGAAAGTGCCGGCAGGAACAAACTCACGATTGTGCGAACCGATATATCCCCTGTTTTTTGGTAGTGCTCCAGCATATACCTGATACGTGATCTCAGAGAATCCGACCGAATTACGCTATCCACCAACCGGCGTTCATGACAAAAAAAGAACAGGGGGAGAAGATTGCCATTATCGGGCTTTGGCGAAGTTCTCTTCCGGCTGTCATGCTTCCCTGACGGGATTGGTGCCGAACCTGGCCTTTTTTCTCACGCATGCCCGCATGCCGTGGACCGTGGTGGCTATCGCCGTGGGGGCGGGGCTGACGGGGCTGACGGGGAGGAACCTCACCCCCCCACCTCGCCCGGCCTCCGCCCTCCTCCCCCGCCCCCAAGGGCGGGGGCAGTCATGCCGATACCCAGGGGAACGCCGTGCCCCGGGGTGCAATCAATCGGGAACACCCGGATGCGATCCCAACAAAGGTAGTAGCAGTTGTTTCGTAGGGCACTACCTGCTTTTTTCTCACGCCGGCCGCAGCCGGTAATGCAGGAAGAAAGGATCTCATAGCAGGATCCATGACAACCGCGGGGGATTATCTTCCCCGGAGAGTCCGCAGAATCTCATTTTCCTCCCGGAGAATTACTGAATTCCCGAAATACATTTCAAAACGCATTTATACCGATATCCTCCCATAATCCAATAGGTGTTTACCGCATGGATTACGGAGAGATGCTGAGCGATTCGTTCGGCTATGCAAAGGACGCTGTCTGGGGCAAGTGGACCCGCTGGGTTCTGCTGCTCATCAGCACGATCATCTTCCCGCTGATCATGGGCTATACCGTCCGTGTCTACAGCGGCGTGAAACCGGCTCCCGAGCTGGAGAACTGGGGAGGGCTCTTCATCGACGGCGTGAAGCTCTTCGTCATCGGCCTCATCTACGCCATTCCGGTCCTGATCATTGCGGCCATCTTCTTCATCCCGGCGATGCTGCTCGCCATCGGCAGCGGCGGAGATGACCCGGCCGCACTTGCCGCCGCCTTCGGCTCGTTCGGTATCGGCCTGCTGGTCATGATCGTCGTCGCGATCATCATCTCGCTGGTCTCGGCGATCGGTGTCATCCGGTTCGCACGCAAAGACAGCTTCGGCCAGGCATTCGCCTTCGGCGCTATCTTTGAGCACATCGGCACGATCGGCTGGGGAAGTTACATCATCGCCCTGATCATCCTCTGGATCGTCGGAGTCGTCTTCAGCGTCGTCATAACGCTGCTCGGCGCGATCCCGATCATCGGCTGGCTGATCACGCTTTTCCTCTACCCGCCCTGGATCATCTTCGCAGCACGCTACATGGCGCTAATCTACGAAAGCGCTCCGGCACCGGCATAAAACCCCATAACTCTTTTTACAGAAATTCCCGGCTGCGTTCAACCGTTCCCGGTTCTGCCCGGAGCCACAGGGAAAGGTGATCCCCAGAATGCTCCGAACCGAAAAAAGTATGACCCGAGCCGTCTGTTTCAGAATCAGGCACCTCGGAAACTGCAGATCAATTCAAATCTTTTATATAGGAGCGTTCTCCCATTATCGCATAGGTGTTTAACGTATGGAATTCGGTAACGTCATCGGTCAATCGATCGAGTACACCAAAGAGGGTCTCGTGGGCAAGTGGGGACGCTGGATCGTCCTGATTGTCCTCTCGCTCATCCAGATCTTTACCCTCTTCCTCGTCCCGCTCTACACCGGATACCTTGTCCGGGTGTACGGCGGAGCAAAGCCCGCTCCGGAAGTCGACCAGTGGGGCAAGCTCTTCGTCGACGGGTGGAAGCTGAACATCATCGGCCTGATCTACATGATCCCGGCGATCATCGTCTTCGTCATCTTCGGCGGCTTCGCCGTGCTCGGCGCCGTTGCATCCGAGGCGGCAGGCGGCGACCCATCGGCGGCGGCAGGAGCAGCGTTCAGCCTCATCAGCGGCATCCTCATCGCCGCCATTATTGCGCTCATCATCTCGATCATCGCAACCTTCGGCATGCTGCGCTTCGCCCACACGGAGAGCTTCGGCCAGGCTTTTGCCTTCGGCGCCATCCTCGAGCACATCGGCAAGGTCGGCTGGGGGACCTGGATCATCGCACTCATCATCCTCGTCGTCCTCTCGTTCGTCTACGGACTTATCGCCGGAATCCTGGGCATGATCCCGATCATCGGGTGGATCCTCGATCTCTTCCTCGCCGTGGCATTCGCAATCTTCTACGCACGCTACCTCGCCATCATCTACGAGAGCGAACCGGCACCCGCGTAACAAGGGCAAACCATCACCATTCTCCTTTTTTGTTCCGCAGCCTGATACTGCAATGCTTACAGCAGGGCACCCGCGGATAGGAATGTATAAATACTATGTTGCAAGCCTTCCCGCGAGGAGGGGAGACGCAACGATGGACGTCGCAAAGATGCTCGGTGACGCGTACGACTACACGCGCCGCGGGCTCTGGGGAAAGTGGGGAAAGTGGATACTGCTGGCGATCGGAACGATCATCTTTCCGTTCATCCTCGGCTATATGTTCTGGATATTTCGGGGAGTAAAACCGGCCCCGGAACTTACCGACGGGGTGAAGCTCTTCATCGACGGCATCAAGCTCTTCGTTCTCGGATTGATCTACTTCATGCCGGTGTACATCGTCTCGATACTCTTCTTCGGAGGGGCATACGCCCCGTTCGTCTCCGCCCTCGCCACCGGGAACATCCGGGAGTTTGCAGATGCGCTGCTCAATGCCCTGACCGGCCTTGCAGTCGGGTTCATCCTCGTGCAGATCCTGCAGATCGTCATCTTCATCGTGCTCATCATCGCGGCGGTCAGGTATGCCCGGACGAACAACATAGCGGAGGCCTTCAACTTCACGGCAATCTTCGAGCAGATCAACCGTATCGGGTGGGGCGCGTATATCGTTGCACTGATCGTCCTCTGGATCATCGCGGTCGTCTTCTCGGCCGTCGCCGCCGCACTCGGGCTGATACCGGTCCTCGGGTGGATCATCGTCTTCTTCCTCTACCCTGCGTATCTCATCTTCATCGCCCGCTACGTCACGCTCGTCTACGACAGCGCCGGATCGGATCTCACCTGAGACCGGAAAGGTTCCCTCGCCGCCGCGGAGCTCCGCCGCAAGCCCTTCCGCACCGGAAAAGGGCTGCTCGCGACTCTTTTCGCCGGAGACGTTCAGGTAGATATATCTGGATAAAAACAAACCATTTCAGTAGAGTAACGGTGATTCTATGGACTTTGGAACAATGCTCAAGGATTCTTACGAGTACACGAAGGAAGCCCTCTGGGGGAAGTGGACCCGCTGGCTCATCCTGCTCGTATCGACGATCGTCTTCCCGCTGATCTACGGCTATTTCGTCAGAATCATGCGCGGAACCACACCAGCTCCCGACACGGACAACCTCATCAGGATGTTCATCGAGGGGATCGTCCTTCTCGTGATCTACATCGTCTACGCCATTCCCGTCTACCTGGTGGCCTTCATCGGGATGCTGCTCTACTTCATCCCGGCATCGGTCACGAGCGGGCCTGTCCCGGTCGGAGATGCGGCTACCTCCACCGGCACCTCCGCAGGGCTCATCGTCGTGGTCATCCTGGCGATCCTGATCGTCCTCCTCGCGATCGCGGTCGGCCTGATCGCGAACTTCGGCGGCATCCGCTACGCCCGCACCGGCAGGTTCGGCGAAGCGTTCAACATCAGGGCGATCACCCGGCACATCGGCGAGGTCGGCTGGCTCTCCTACTTCGTCGCCCTCATCATCGTCGGGATCGTCATCGGGATCGTCGAGTTCGTGCTCATGCTCATCCCGGTCATCGGGTGGCTGCTCCTCTTCGTGCTCACCCCGGCGTTCGCCATCTTCAGCATCCGGTATGTCACGCAGATCTACGACAGCGCCCCGGCGCCGGCCTGAAGATCCCATCTTTTTTAGCGCTGGCGAAAAAATCCATGCCAACACATGCCTGCTGCTCTTATCCAAGATTATTCCCGGCCCCATGCTCGCCGCGACAGGAAATTGTCCCAAAACATTCCCACAGCCCGATGCAAGAGCCGGAGGACACGGCCGTAGTCAACATGCAGCGCAGGCCGGCCGGATCTGCCCCGCAGACATCGGACCGTGGCAGCAATCGCATGCGGGGGAGTGGGCCGGCCCCCTCCCCTGCCCCCACCCCCATGAAGATACATCTCACTGTCCAAGATCCGGGAATGCCATCCGCATCACCGTAAAACAGACAGCGGGCAGGAACACCAATCAACCACCCCGCACCAGGTCTTCTCACTGCCCCCCATCTCCGTACCCGGCCGCAGCGGCTAAACCTTTAAGTATCTCACCGCCGCATCTCTAGTCTGGTGACAGATTCCATGAGGGATTGTTTTATTTGGTGAATCGAAGCCAAACGGATTGTTAAACCGGAAAAACACATTCAGTGAACCAGTTCGCATTTTTGATACCACGCTGCGTGACGGTGAGCAGACGCCGGGCGTATCGCTGACACCCGACCAGAAACTCGAGATCGCCACGCATCTCTCGGAGATCGGCGTCCACGTCATCGAGGCCGGCTCCGCTGCCGCATCCGCAGGAGAGCGCCAATCGATCAAACTCATCTCCGACGCAGGGCTTTCGGCAGAGTGCTGCACCTACGTGCGTGCCCTTGCCCAGGATATCGACTTCGCCGCCGACTTCGGAGCCGACTCAGTGCACCTCGTCGTCCCGGTCAGCGACCTGCATATCGAGAAGAAACTGAGGAAGACCCGCGAACAGGTCTCTGCAATGGCCTGGAGCGCCGTCGAGTACGCGAAAGACCGCGGCCTCATCGTCGAACTCTCCGGCGAAGACGCCTCCCGCGCCGACCGGGCGTTCCTGCAAGAGCTCTTCCGCGAGGGGATCGACCGCGGTGCCGACCGGCTCTGCTTCTGCGACACCGTCGGGCTCCTGACGCCGGAACGGGCGGCCGAGCTTATCCCGCCGCTCTGCATGGCGCCGCTCTCGATCCACTGCCACGACGACCTCGGGTTTGCGCTGGCGAGCACGATGGCGGCGCTGAAGGCGGGGGCTACGTGCGCCCACGTGACCGTCAACGGCCTCGGCGAGCGGGCCGGGAACACGGCGCTCGAGGAGCTCGTGATGTCGCTCGAGGTGCTCTACGGGCACGCGACCGGGATCCGGACCGAAGACCTCTACCACCTCTCGACCGTCGTCTCCCGGCTGACCGGCGTTGCGCTCGCGACGAACAAACCGATCGTCGGGGAGATGGCCTTCACCCACGAGAGCGGGATCCACGCCCACGGGGTGATGCGGGATGCGAGCACCTATGAGTCGATCATCCCCGAACGGGTCGGCCGGAAACGCCGGATCGTCCTCGGCAAGCACTCGGGATCGGCAGCGGTCGAGACCGCCCTCCATGAGATGGGCTACCGGCCGGATGCGGGCCAGCTCGCCGAGATCGTACAGCGGATCAAGCAGCTCGGCGACACCGGCAAACGGATCACCGATGCGGACGTCATGACCATCGCCGACGCGGTCCTCGCGATCGAGTTCGCGCCGGCGCTCGAACTTATGCAGTTCACGATCGTCTCCGGGAGCAACGCAATGCCGACGGCGTCGGTGACCCTCACCGTCAAGGGCGAGGAGATCACCTGCGCCGCGACCGGCAACGGCCCGGTCGACGCCGCGATCAGAGCGCTCCAGCGCTCGGTCTCGGACGTCGGCACGGTACGGCTCGAGCAGTACCACGTCGATGCTATCTCGGGCGGAACCGACGCGCTCGTGGACGTAACCGTGAAACTCTCAAAGGACGGCGTCTCCGTGACCAGCCGGGGCGCCCGCACCGACATCATCACGGCAAGCGTCGAAGCAGTTATCGCTGGTATGAACAGACTATTACGGGAAGAGAAGCATGAAGACCGGAGCGAAAATTCTCATTGAAGCGCTGCAGCGCGAAGGGGTGGACACCATCTTCGGCTACCCCGGCGGCTCGGTGCTGCCGATCTACGATGAGCTCTACGACTCATCGATCCGGCATATTCTGGTGAGGCACGAACAGGCAGCAGCGCACGCAGCCGACGGGTATGCACGCGCCAGCGGCCGGGTAGGCGTATGCCTCGCCACCTCCGGTCCCGGGGCATGCAACCTGGTGACCGGCATCGCCACGGCATACATGGACTCGGTTCCGGTCGTGGCGCTCACCGGACAGGTGCCGACGGGGATGCTCGGGAACGACGCGTTCCAGGAGTCGGACATCACCGGCATCACCATGCCGGTCACCAAACACAACTACCTGGTGAAAAATGGAGCGGATATCGGCCAGGTCGTCCGGGAAGCCTTCTACATCGCCGGAACCGGACGGCCCGGGCCGGTCCTGATCGACCTGCCGAAGGACGTGACCACCAACCAGATGGCCGGCGACGGGGGCGACGGGGGCGAGGTCCTGCTCCGCGGCTACCAGCCGACCTACCGCGGCCACGTCCGCCAGATCGAGAAAGCCCTCGCCCTGGTCGGCGAGGCGGAGCGCCCGGTCATCTACGCTGGCGGCGGGGTCGTGCACTCCAACGCCTCGGCAGAGCTTCTGGCGTTCGCCGAGCGGGCGGCGGTCCCCGTGACCACCACCCTGATGGGGCTCGGCTCGCTCCCCTGCGACCACCCGCTGAACCTCGGGATGCTCGGGATGCACGGGACGGCGGCGGCGAACTACGCCATCACCGAGTCCGACCTCCTGCTGGCTGTCGGCGTCCGGTTCGACGACCGGGTCACCGGGAAGCTCGAGGCCTTCGCGCCGAACGCGACGATCGTCCACATCGACATCGACCCTGCGGAGATCGGCAAGAACAAAGCGGTCGATGTCCCGATCGTCGGCGACGTGAAGACCGTCCTTGCAACGATGCTGGAGCGGATGCAGAAGCACCCGCAGACAGAAGGCTGGCGAAACCGTGTCTCCGGCTGGAAACAGCGCCATCCGGTCACCTTCCCGGACGACGATCATCTCCGGCCGCAGTACGTCATCCGGCAGCTCTCCGATATCCTGAAAGGCGAGGGGATCATCGTCAGCGAGGTCGGCCAGAACCAGATGTGGACGGCGCTCCACTACTGTTTCAGAAAGCCGCGGACCTGGCTCACCTCCGGCGGCCTCGGCACCATGGGTTACGGGTTCCCGGCGGCCATCGGCGCCCATTTCGCCCGGCCCGACATGCCGGTCATCGACATCGCCGGCGACGGGAGCTTCCAGATGAACATCCAGGAGCTCGGGACGGTCGCCCAGTACGATATCCCGGTGAAGGTCTTTGTCTTGAACAACATGTTCCTCGGGATGGTGCGGCAATGGCAGGAACTCTTCTATGACCGCCGCTACTCCTACACCGAGCTGCCGCCGGTCGACTTCGTCGGGATTGCAAAAGCCTACGGCGTCGACGGCATCCGGGTTGAGGAGAAGGACGGCGTCCGCCCCGCGATCGAGGCGGCGCTCGCCGCCGACGGGCCGTTCGTCCTCGACTTCCGGATCGAGCGCGAGGAGAACGTCTTCCCGATGGCGCCTGCCGGAGCGGCCATCAACGAGATGATCGGGGTGCACCAGGAATGAAGTCGCATACACTCAGCCTGCTCGTGGAGAACCAGGCAGGTGTCCTCTCCCGGGTTGCAGGGATGTTCTCGCGGCGCGGGTTCAACATCGAGAGCCTCGCGGTCGGCACCTGCGAAGAGCCGAATATGAGCCGGATCACCATCGTGGTGTACGGCGACGACCTCCAGGTCGAGCAGGTGATGAAACAGGCGAACAAACTCATCGAGGTCGTCAAAGTCTCGGATATCACCCAGCGCGAGAGCGTCGCCCGCGAGCTCGCGCTGATCAAGGTGGTCGCCGAAACGGGCACCTCCCGTGCGGAGATCATGCAGATCGCCGATATTTTCCGGGCGCAGATCGTCGACGTCGGCACCCGGACGCTGGTGCTGCAGGTCGTCGGCGACACAAAGAAGATCGACGCGCTGGAGACGCTGCTCCGGCAGTACGGCATCACCGAGCTCGTGCGGACCGGGAAGATCGCGATGCTCCGCGGCTCCAAGACCGTAAAGAGCGCAAAGTAATAACCATTCTCTCTTTTTCGGATCGATTCGCTTCGATAGTCCCCGGCGATCGCGGATCGATCATGTTAATATGCAGCATGCTAACATATAGCACACCATGATTCTCGGTTTACCTCTGGAAACGGTACTTGCGGTCGGCGGTGTGTTTCTCATCATTGCCGCCGTGCTCCTGCTCTGGGGATTGCATTTCCAGGAGGAGGAGCGCCGATGATCGACCCGATCACTCTCGGACTGATTGCGCTCTACTTCATCGTCCTGATCGGGATCGGCAGCTGGGCGTCCGGCAAGATCCACAATACGGAAGATTACATCCTCGCCGGACGGTCGCTCGGGTTCTGGGTCTTCACGATCCTGATCGTCTGCTCCATCTGCAGCGGCATGACGCTCCTCGGAGTCAGCGGCTTCGGGTTCACCTCGGGCTGGCCCGGCATCTGGGAGCAGATCTTCGTCCCGCTCGCTGCCGCGTTCTGTATCATCGTCTTCGGCGTCAAACTCCACCACGTCGGCAAGGAACAGGGCTACATGACCGTCCAGGACTACCTTGCCCACCGGTTCGAGAGCCCGGAGAAACTCCGCGGCCTCTCCGCCGTCGCCGGCATCGTCGTCTCGCTCATCTACCTGATCGGGCAGTACACGGCCATCAGCATCGTCCTCGTCTGGCTCTTTGAGATCCCGCACACCTGGGCGCTGATCGTCGCCGGCATCATCATCACCGGCTACACGGTCGTCGGCGGACTTTACGCCGTCTCCTGGACGACGCTGGTGCAGGGCGGCATCCTGATCCTCGGCGTTCTCCTGATGGCGCCCCTCGTCGTGGTCGCGGCCGGCGGCCTTGAGCACATCAACACCGTCCTTTCAGGAGTGGACGCAAACTTCGTGCAGCCATGGTACCCCTCACCGGTCTATGCTGCCTACGCCTACGCCACGCCGGAATTCCTCGTCTCGTTCGGGATACTGCTGACCGTCGGGCTCGCCTGTGCGCCCCACGTCATCAACAACGTCCTCGCAGCAAAGGAGGATCGCTACTTCCGCTGGGCGCCGCTCGTCGCGTTCCTCATCTACGCCGTCGTGATGTTCCTGGTGAAGTTTGCCGGGTTTGCCGTCCGATCGCTCGTGGAGGAGGGGACGATCGTCCTCCCGGAGGCGATCAACGCCCAAGACTTTGCCTTCATCGCCGGTGTCCAGCATGCCATGCCGAGCGTCGCGCTCTGGGCGCTCTTCGCCGTCATCGTCCTCGCCGCCGTGATGTCCACGACCGACCGCCTGATGCTGACCGTCGGGACGATGTTCGCCTGGGACATCTACAAGAATATCCTCCGCCCCTCGGCGCCGGACAAGGAGGTGCTGCTCGTCTCGAAGATCGCGGTCATCGTCGCGGCCGGCGGAACGCTCCTGCTCGCCATCAGCCCCCCACCGATGCTGGCGTGGCTGATCTGGATGGGTATCGGGGTGATGCTCGCCACCTTCGCAGTCCCCCTCCTCGCCGGCCTCTACTGGCGGGGCGCAACCGCACAGGGAGCCATCGCCAGCATGGCGCTCGGCCTCGTCTCCGCAGGGGCGTTCGGCTACTGGCACCAGTACGTGGCGAAACTGCCGGTGCACTTCAGCCTCTTCGCCCTGACCATCTCACTGGTGGCCATGATCGTCGTCAGCCTGCTGACCCAAAAGAACAGCGACACCGTCCTCGACGAGACCATGACCGGCTGGTTCATCCAGCCGGGGTTCGCCGGGACAGGGCGGCCGGAACCGGCTCCCGCAGCGGTCTCTGCGCCCGCCGCAGAGCAGGACGAAATGTCCTGAAAAGCACTTTTCTTTCTTGCTCTGTGAATACTCCGTATACACCTCTCACGGAGACGCCACGGAGTGCCGGGTATCAGAACAGGGCTGGCCACCAACGAATGGCTCTTTACGGAGATCGCTGACCGAAACCACCCCTATACAGTTTTTTAGGGGAAATTCCGGGATATGCTTCAGAACCGGGTGCAGGGCACCGCCAGGTACGGAGAGCATCCTTCCCAACCGGGCGCAGATGGCAAAACAAAAAGGACTCCCCTGGAAAATCCGCATCAATTTTTAAGCCATAATATTAGTCTAAAAATATAATTATTCTTTTAAAATCTTCAGAAAATTTAGAAACTTTAAAGTAGGGTTCCGACATCCGATATACTTGGTGAATCGCGGTGGCAGGTCAGATCAAACACATGATCGATGCAATCATCCGGCAACGTTCAAATGGCAACCAGGTACTGGCAAACACGACCCGTACCAAGCTCATCATCAAAGGCTTTCATCCGGACAAGTATACAGCTGCGTCCGAAGATGATCCGGCCAGGATTGCAGAGCTGAAAGAAATCGCAAAGGACATGGGAGTAACCCTATAGGTGGAACCAGAGCATGAACGCAGTCACTCTATCATCAAACAAACCGTCTGTCAATGACGCCGTGAACGATCTGAAACAACAATGCGGCGATTTCGAGCCGAAGATGCTGCTCTTCTTCGCCTCGTCGAGGTATGAACCGGAGGCCCTTGCAGGAGCAATGAAGGACGCATTCGGGGATCTGCCGGTCTTCGGCTGCACGACGGCAGGCGAGATAGGAAATGGCTCTATGCTAAAAGAGTCTATCGTGGCAATGGCGCTCGGCGACCGGATCGTCGAAGACCTGAAGGTGGGCATCGTCCGGGATCTCTCGGATCCCGATGCCATCAGGAGCGTCTTCTCGGACTTCGAGTCTTATTACGGCAAGCCGGTGGCGGAGCTCGACTTTACAGAATACGTCGGAGTTATCCTGATAGACGGCCTCTCCGGCGCCGAAGAGAGGACGATGGACCGGATCGGCGACCTGACCAACGTGCTCTTCGTCGGCGGATCGGCCGGCGACGACCTCGGGTTCAGAGCGACATACGTCTTCGCCGACGGGGAGGCGTACACCAATGCCGCCGTGCTGGCGCTTCTGAAACCGGCGACGGAGTTCGATATCATCAAAACACAGAGTTTCGCTGCCATGGACACGAAGCTCATTCCGACGAAGGTGAACGAAGAGGCGCGTGAAGTGCTTGAATTCAACGGAAAACCTGCCGCAACCGCGTACGCAGAAGCCCTCGGTGTCTCTCCCGAAGACCTGCCGGCGCATTTCATGCAGCACCCCGTCGGGCTTCTGGCGGGCGACGACATCTTCGTCCGCAGCCCGCAGCAGGTGGCAGGGGAGAGCGTCATCTTCTACTGTAGCGTCAAGGAAGGAATTGATCTCTCTCTGCTACAGTCGACGGATATTGTGGCCGACACCAGAGCGGCGGTGGAGGAGAAACTCCAGAACCTCGGCGGCATCTCCGCGCTCATCAACTTCAACTGCATTCTCCGGACACTCGACCTCGAGGCCGGGGGGCTCTCCGCCGCGTACGGATCGCTCTTTTCAGATTTCCCGGCGATCGGGTTCAGCACCTACGGGGAGGAGTATATCGGGCATATCAACCAGACGGCGACGATGCTCGTCTTCCGCTAATCTTTTTTTCCGACGAAGATCTCTGCCGATAGCGGCATGCAGGCCATTGTGTCTCATATCCCTTCACCAGCACCGGCCTTCCGGAGCGTAAACCGGAACGCCGCCCCCTCCTCCGGCCGGCCGCACGCCCGGTCCTCAACCCGGACCTCTCCTCCGTAGCGGGTAACAAGCATCCTGACGATGTAGAGCCCGAGCCCCTGTCCGGTCGCCCGGCCTCGTCCCCGTTCGAACCGGTGGAAGATCGCCTCCTTCTGTGCATCCGGGATCCCGGGTCCGGTGTCCTCAATGGAGACCAGCACCTCGCCGTCCAGCTCCTCCACCCGGACGGTGATTGCAACATCGGAACCGCCGAACCTGACGGCGTTGCCGATAAGATTTCCCGGAACCTCGGCGAGGAGCTCGTCCGCCCAGACCGTAACGGGAAACCCGTCGTACGTGATCGGAACCGACGGAACGTGATCGATCTCTCCCCGGAGAACCGCGTCAAGATCGACCGGTTTGAGAGCAGGACTCTCTTCATGGATCTTGCGGATGGTGGAGACGCTCCGCAGGATCTCGATGCTCTTCTGAATGCTTGCCCGGAGCTTCGCTGCATAGAGGGCTTTCTCTCCCTCAAGCGTCTCCAGCAGGAGATCGGCGTAGAGGGTGGAAACGTTCTCGGTATTCCCGATGTCGTGCGTCAGGATATCGAGATAGAGGTTCGCCTCCTGGTGGGCGTCCTCGAGCTGCTGCAGAAGCAGCATCTTGAGGAGCCCGGAACCAACGGCGCGGCCGACCGCCTCGAGAATAGTCTTCTCATCGGATGAGAACGCCGCCCGTTTCCTGGTTCCGAGATACAACGCTCCGACGACGACAGAATCTGCAAGCAGGGGAATGCAGGCGAGTGCGGAGACATCGAACCGGTTTAAGAGCCTTCCGGCGGCGGCGCCGATCCCCCGTGTCCTGCCGATGTACCAGGGCTGCCCGGCGACGAAGACGAGGTTCTCCGGCCAGTGACGGATATCGAGCACTCGGTTCTGGGCGCGCTGCGCCTCCGGGATTCCGTGCTGCCAGCGGAGATGCGCTTTCTTCCGGGCGGGGTCGAGGATATAGATGGCACCACGGTCGACGTCCAGCAGGGGGAGGACTTTCAGCAGCACCGATTCGAGCAGGTCGTCGAGCGAGAGCGAGGCGACCGAGATGCCGATCACCTCGTTCAGTACCGAGAGATACCGGGCACGCCGTTTCAGCTCGTCCTCGGCCCGTTTCCTATCGCCGATATCGATGAAAGAGACGGCGATCCGGCCGGGCTGTTCTGCGGCGCCGGCGATAGCCCTGGCAGAGAGAAGGATGGTGGTCGTTCTGCCGTTGCGCCGCCGCCCCGGGATCTCCCCGCGATAGCTGCCGGTCTCGAGCAGTGCCCGGGTGATAGCTTCCGCCGCATCGCTGCTCGACGTAAACTCCCTGACATTCCGGCCGATAAGAGCCGCAGCATCGTCATAGCCGAGCTGCTCGAGCGCCGCGGCGTTTGCAGAGGAGATCGTGCCTTCCGAGGTCGCAATGAGGAACGGCGTTGGGGACGACTCGATGGCGGCGTCCCGGATCCGCAGCTGCTCCTCCACTCTTTTGCGAGCCGTGATGTTCCGGCTGATCCCCTCAACGGCGACCAGGTTCCCGGTATCGTCGAAGATGGGGGTGACATGGTGCTCCATCCAGATGACCGTCCCGTCTCTGCTCCTCTCGCGGAGGGTGAGCGTCGCGCTCTCGCGCAGATCCCCCCGGAGGAGAGAATCGATCTTCGGCCGGTCGTCCGGATGGATTATCGAGAGGTAGAGACTCGGATCGGCATAGAACTCCTCCGGCACATGGCCTGTGATCGCGGCCACCGACGGGCTCACGTACGCAACGTGCAGAACCGGGGTGTAGACGAAGCGGTAGATGATATCCTGGGCATGCTCGGCAAGCAGCCGGAACTTCTCCTCATTTTCGCGAAGCCCCGTCTCGGCGCACCGCCGCTGCAGCGCGATGGCGGCAAGGCCGCGGAACGTATCGACGGTATCCGTATCGAGCGCTTCGCCGCCCTGCCGGGTGAAGATGACTGCAGAGCCGAAGACTTCACCCTTCCAGGTGAACGGAATGCAGTAGACTGCTCCGATGCGCCCGTACTCCTCAAGCCTGCGGCAGACCTCTTTCGGAAGCTGCCCGAGCGCCGCCTCCGCAATTCCGCCCAGAACCGTTTCGATGCCCCCCTTCAGCATGATGGAGCGGATCGCCGGCGGCAGGGTGAGCGTCATGCCCCGCATATCCGCACCGAGTATCTCCGCCGCGCCTGCAAGCAGCGCCGCATCCCCGGCGACCGCCCGGGTCGTCAGGGTGCCCCTCCGGATATCGGCCGTACTGACGATGACCGTCGCACCGGGAACCAGGGCACAGAGGTGCCTCGCGATCACCGCGTAGATATCGGTATCCGGAGAGAGGCCGACGAGCTCGGTCGCCGCGTCCGCGAGGAGCGATGCGGTTCTCCGGCATCGCTGCAGCTCATTTTCAGTGCGCACCTTGCACGTGACGTCGTGGAGGCGGACGATCCAGAACGGTTCGGATCCGGGTTCCTCCTGCAGCCGGGCGCTCGAATAGTCGTACCACCGCACGCCGGTTACGGTGCGGACGGGGCAGGTGAGATGGGGAACCTCCTCGGATCGCCGGAGCGCGGTGAGGAGCGCGGACCCGCACGGCTCTTCGCCTGGGAGAAGGGGTATCAGCCGGGATTCGAGGACGAAACCGAGATCCGCGCCCCGGGCGTCGTGAAGCGTCAGCCCCAGCAGGCGCTCCATAGTCTGGCTCATCCAGATGACGGCCAGGTCGTGTGTGGCGATGAGAAGTGCATCCTCCGGGTCGGCGATCGCCTGCAGCACCCGGGGATGAACACCTCGCCTATGGGTTGATGTATCCGCCGGAATCGGGCGCCCCCCCCGCATTCGCTGAGTGATGCACCCATTGTGGTTCGGGGTATTAACACCTTTGGAGGGGAGATGAGACCGGGCAGACGTATTGTTTCCTACGGGATACCGGTCGGGCGGCGGGATGCAAAAAAGGAGGAAACGGCAATCACCGGGCTGCCGGCTGCGCTATCTCCTGCGTCTCCCGCTTCTTTATGGCCCGGTCGTACACCAGCCAGTTCTGCTCCCAGCGGACGTTCCGGCCACGGAGCTGTTCGAGGACACGGCGCCGGACCTCCTCCGTCGAGATCTCCTCATGGACGACCCGCTCGACAGCCTGCGCGATCCGCCGCGCCTCATCGGGTGGAGCACCGGCTTTTACCGCACTTACGACGATCTTTTCGGGAACAAACTCCTCACGTCTGCCATCACGTTTTACGACACTGACCATTCGGCCACCTCCGGGAGCGGAAAAGTGCGCGCGAGGAGATAGATGTTTCGGTGAGGGGACTGTTCCGGTGTCAGATCAGTTCGTTTCTCAGGAGGAACTCCCGGATCTTCCTCGACTCGATCCAGCCTTTGTCGAGCTGCCGGATGATATCGTTGATCCGGCGCACCTGGTCGCGGACACTTGCACTGATCTCCGGGTCGTCCAGAAGATCGGCCCGCGCCTGGATCACCTGCAGGGGATGGCGGATGTGGTCGCCCAGGATGGCGAACTGCTCCATGTTCTGCTCGATCTGGCCGAAAGCCTGCCGTTTGATCTTTTCTGCCATCTTCCTCTCAAGGATGTCCCGGTTCACGCTGATATACCCGGTCACCCGGCCTTCGGCGTCGCGAAGCGGAGTGATGCTCGATTCGAGATAGATCGGGCGTCCGTCCCGGTGGTGATGGACCACCTCCGTCCGGTGCTGCCCGGTGCTCTCAACCAGCCGTACGATCCCACCCAGGTCGTCGATCCGCTTTGCCGGACTGAAGAGGTCCTGCACCGGGCGGCCGCAGGCCTCGTCGGCGCTGTAGCCGTACAGCTCCTCGGCGGCCCGGTTCCATGCCGTGACAATGAGATGCTCATCGGTGGCGATGATTGCGTCGTTGACCCGTTCAAGAAGAGAGGCCTGATAGGCCAGATGCTGCTCGAGGTGTTTCTGTCCGGTGATATTCTCCACCATCGCGATGATCCGGTGGGGATGCCCGTCTGCGTCCCGGAGGAGCGAGACGATCACCCGCACCCAGAGCACGCTGCCGCTCTTCGTGACGTACCGCTTCGCGCTCCGGAACTGCTCGAGCCGCCCTGCCCGCATCCCGGCGTAGGAGGAGGCGGCTGCCGGAGCATCCTCCGGATGGGTGATCTCCTCGATAGCGGTTCCCGAGAGCTCTTCCCCGGTGTAGCCGAGCATCTCCTGGAGAGCCGGGTTGGACTCGATGATCGAACCGTCCAGATCCGCCAGCAGGATCCCGACCCCTGCATCCTCAAAAATGCCCCGAAACCGCGCCTCGCTCTCACGGAGCGCACGCTCGTTCCGCTTCTGGCTGGTGACGTCGTACGCCGCCCCGACGATGCTGCACGGCCGGCATTCGGCGTCCAGAAGTGGTTCCAGCGTCATATCGCGGACATGGAGTGTCCCCCCGATGGTCAGCAGGACCTCTCTGCGGATCACCTCGCCCGTCTCCAGCACCCGGCGCTTCAGTGCGGCCAGTGAAGCGGCGTCTTCGGGCAGGAAGAGGTCAGCATCCGTCTTCCCGATGACCGAAGCATCGGTGACGCCGAACTGCTGGTTATACGTCCAGGTATACCGCAGATCCGTATCCTGGGCGAAGACGACCACCGGCGAGTGATCGAGCGCGGTCCGGAAACGGCGCAGGTCTTCAGCCGCGGTGACGTCCCTGACGATGACCGCCTGCAGGCCGGATACGGGCGGCTTGACGGTGACGGAGAACCACTGCACGGTGCCGTCGGGGGAGCAGATCCGGTAGGTCTGTCCGGCCGCTCCGGCAGGGCTCTTGAGGATCCGCTGGGCTGCAGCCTCGCCGAGAGTGCGCGCAAGCGGCCCTGACAGAGCGCCGGAAGCATCCGCTCCGGCAACGTCCTCCTGCCTGACGCCCAGCAGTTTCTGCAGCGCCTGGTTTACCCTGACAACCCGCCGATCCGCATCAAGGAGAAGGATGCCGTCGTTGAGATCGTCGAGCACCAGGGAGAAAAACAGCGCGTCGTTACGGTCGATACCTGTCATCGTTCCCAGAATGTATTTTGTAGTTTCCGTCTGTGGTCGCAGATATACTCGCGCCGAGAAGGCAAAATAGTTTGCTGTTCGGGTCTGAAGGTGCCGATCCGTCGCGGTCGGCCGCTTCTGCCGTCGGGAAAAAGAGGGGAGAGATTTTACGTCCGCAGCGTGAATGAAGCGGCGATCAGGGTGATGCCGCCGATGACGCCGAAGATCCCAAGGACGAAGACCAGCGCCGCAGCCCCGACAAGCGGGTGGGCCAGGAGCAGGATACCGAGGATGATGCTGACGATGCCGAGCGCGGTCGCCCCGAGGCCGGCGCCCTTGACACCGGAGACGATGTTCAGCACCCCGATGAGAATTCCCCAGACACCGATGAAGATGGCAAAGAACGAGGGGATGAAGAGCGTGCTGAAGAACGGGTACAGGAGCACCAGTACGCCTGCAACGATCCCGAGGAGACCAGAGACGATCCGCCAGCCCCGGTATTCGCTCACCACGAAAACGCTTGCGAGCGTGACGATACCACTGACCAGCCAGTACGCGCCGAGGAAGGTGACCAGGATGAGCAGGGTCTCGATCGGCCATACGAGCAGCAGCACGCCGAGGCCGAGGGTTACGATCCCCTGGAGGAGCACGAGCCACCACGGGAGGAGAAGCATCTCGACGCTTCTGAATGTGTCTGATGAAACGGTTTCATTTTCCATAACAGTTCACGAAAAGAGGTTTACGGTGCGAAGGTTATAAAGGTAGCCCAATTGTTTCTCCGGAGAAGGCCGCAGAGGGCCAGATTCTTTCTGCTGCCCTCCCGGAGGAGGAATTCTGTGGCTTTGAGCCCGGAAATCACCTGCGCCCGGGAGGAGACCGTGCCCGGGCGAAGGTTTTTCCGGGACGCAGGCAGACCGGACGGTCATGCCCGCCCATGCTCACGACGACCGGAGCGAGCGGAATATCAGGACTGCCTTCTTTCTGAACCTCGCGTTCACGCTTTTTGAGTTCGTCGGCGGGGCATACACCGGCAGCCTGGCCATCACCGCCGATGCGCTGCACGACCTCGGCGACTCCTTCGCGCTCGGGCTCTCCTGGTTCTTCGAGCGCGTTGCCCGGCGGGAGCGCACGCCCCTCTTCTCGTACGGCTACCGGCGCTTCTCGCTCCTGGCCGCCCTGATCAACGCCGTCATCCTGGTCACCGGTTCGATAGTCATCCTTGCCGGAGCAATTCCCCGGATATTTGAACCCAGCATGCCGGACGCTGCCGGAATGTTCGTCTTTGCCCTGATCGGCATCGCCGCGAACGGGCTTGCGGCGCTCCGCGTCCGGGGCGGGGCGACCCTCAACGAACGGGTCGTCGCCTGGCACCTCCTGGAGGACGTCATGGGCTGGGTGGCGGTGCTGGTGGTGAGCATCGTCCTGCTCTTTTGGGAGATCCCGGTGCTCGATCCCGTCCTCGCGGTGCTCATCGCCCTCTTCGTCCTCTGGAACGTCGGGAAGAACCTCCGCCAGACGGTGGTGATCTTTCTGCAGGGCGTTCCGCCGACGATCACCATCGGAACCGTCCGGGAGGCGCTCACCGCCATCAACGGCGGCAGGAGCATCCACGACACCCACCTCTGGTCGCTCGACGGCGAGCACCACATCCTGACCACCCATATCGTGGTAGCGGGCGGGGGCGGTTACGGCGCAATGCGGGAGATCAAATGCAGGGCGAAGGAGGCGGCGGCAGGTCTCGGGATCAGCCACGCAACGATCGAGATCGAGCAGGAGGGAGAGGGATGCCCGGTCGCCGGGGGGTACTAGCGGGCTGGATATTCACATGAGGATTGAACATTCAACGACGAAACTAATTTCAGGGGCGCGGGTCACCTCTCCGTGAGAGCGGGAGCTCGTGGATGGCATCAGGACGACACAATGAGGATCTGCGGTCAGGTTCTGAGAGAGAAGCCCTCGCCATCTCCCGGGTATCCGTGACTGCGAAGTCTCCCGGGGTGCGCGTGAGGCTGGAAGAGGAGGTGCACAGGCAGGAGCGGCAGATCTGTTCTTCCTGCGAGTACTACGATGCCGACCGCAGGTACTGTACCTATCTCCAGCTGCCCGCCCCGCTTCTTTTCACCTGCCCGTTGAACCTGAACGCCCCGAAGTGACCGATATATCAGCCGTCCGAGCCGCGGAGAGGAGACGGGCATGCGGCCGATGCCCGCCCGGCGGCGCAGCGGCGGCTCCGGCACGCAAAGAACCCGGAAGAGCGAAAAAAGCGATAGAAACGCGGCAGAAGGTCTGCAATGGCAGACCGGAGGAGCGGAACGGTTCGCGATTCCGGGGGACGACGCCTTCGTCGTGAATAATCGAACCGTTGAGGCTTGACGAAGAGCCGGGGTTTTCGGAGGGAGACCGGCCACGGGAGGCAGACGGAAATCCCTCCGCGTGCAGAGGAGGCATGGGCATCCGGGGAGGAGGCGAAGCAGCCACTGCAGGAAGAACGAAGGGTCGAAGGCTCCGGCATGCCGGAGCCTTCGACGGCGACAGCATATGCGACGATGGCGGGCGAGGACCGGCGACCGGGGCATATCCGGCAGGAAAGAACGACCTCATCGATCAGGCAAAGAAGAACGATGCTCCCCCGGAGGTCATCGACGTGCTTGAGCGGTTCGGCGGGGAGGAGTGCCGCTCGCCTACAGAGGTGAGTCAGGAGTTCGACAGGGTTGCCGAACAATCTTTTTCCTGCTTCCTGCCACCGTAACCTATACGATGCCGGGTGTCCGAAGAGCAGGTGAGCGGCTATGTCCCGGCAGCGGAACTGCTACAACCTGCACGTGACGGTCTTCGACCGCGACGTCAGCGAGATTGCCAGGCGCACTGCGGGAGCGTTCCGGCTTGGCCACCGGGTCCAGTGGTATCCGCACGTGACCGTTCTGAGCCACTTCCGGCTGCGCCCGGGCGTCCCCGAGGAACGCCTGCTGCAGAGCATTGCAGAGCGGGCACGCCCTTTTGCGTTCCTTCCGCTGACGATCGACGGATTTTTCCTGCTCGCCAACCACCGTGACGGGAATTACGCAATCGCCCACCGGGTCATTCCCTCCGGAGACTTTACCGCGTTCTGGCATCCCCTCGCAGAAGACCTCTTCCATTACCGGCTCTTCCCGCCGGGTGCACCCATCGCCCGGGCGGAGAACACGACCGATATCTACCCGGAGAAGAAGTCGCTGCATATCACCATCGCCCGTTACCTCTGCCGGGACGAGGCGGACGCCCTCTGGCAGGCGATGCAGAACCACCCCCGGATTCAGCCGCTTGCGAGGACCGTCGACGTGCTGCGGCTCACACTGGGCAGAAACATGCGCATCCATGCCGAGTACGACCTTCCCCGGAGAACATGGCTTTTTGGCGAGGAGATATTCTCGCGGCTCGAATGGGCGAAGACGGCCGATGCCTACGAGGAGCAGAGAACGCCGCCGGGTTTCGTCCCCGACCGGGACGGATGCTGATGTTTAAGTATCCCGGAGGCATGATCGTGCCAGGCCCTGAAAAGCCGGGTCATGTCCAGGAGGGAAGAGGTGCATATGGCAAAGAAAGAGAAGCGGCCGGATCCGGAGATACCGTTTGAGGAGAAGGGAACCGACACCGTCTACAGCCCGGTCCCAAAGGATATCGACGAGCCGCCCATCGAGAGCAATCTGCCGCCGGAAGCGCCGGATATGCAGACCACCCGCGTCGAGAAGACGATTGCAAAGCACTATCAGAAAAGGACCGGCCGAAAGCGGGAGAAGGAGTAGCCGGAAGAGCAGGGGAGGGGACGTCCGCAATAGAAGCGGGAAGCCATCGATAGCGGATTTCTGTCAGAACCCAGAAAAAAGGATCATTTGGGCTTGTAGTGCCCCCACTTCTCGAGAGCGGCACGGAGCTCGGGGGCTTTTGCTGCCTTCTCCTCGAGCGTCTCGCCGTCTCTCCAGGCCTCGATCGCTTGCATGGTGGCCTCCGCGCCCGCCCGGGTGCCTTGCGGATGCCCGTGGATGCCGCCGCTGACGAGCAGGACGAGCTCGGTGCCGTAGATATCGAGGACGTCCGGGACCAGCCCGGGGTGGAGCCCGCCGGACGAGACCGGGAACGCACTCCTGATGTCTCCCCAGTCCTGCTCGAGCGCCGTCTTCTCCACCGCGCCGACGCGGCGTTCGCGGAGCATATCCGCAAGCAGCCTCGCCTCCTCCTTTGTGCCGACGAGTTTTCCGACGGCGGTGCCGGTGTGGATCTGGCTCACGCCGATGAGGCGCATGAGCTTTGCCAGGAACAGCATCGTCATCCCGTGCTTCGGATCCCGATCGAAGGCCGCGTGCATCGCCCGGTGAGCGTGGATCGCAAGCCCGAGGTCGGAGCAGTAGTCGCGCATGGTCGCCACAGCGGCGGTTCCCGCGACCACGACGTCGATCATGGCGTAGTTCCAGCCGTTCTCGGCCAGCAGATCGGCCCGCTTCTTCATCGTCTCGGTGTCGGCGCTGATGTTGATGAACGCCGACTTTCTCTCGCCGGTGAGGTTCTCGGCCTTATCGCGCAGCTTCGTGAGCAGGGCGACCCGGTCATCGAACCGGTTGAACGGCATGGACGTCAGGTTCTCGTCGTCCTTCACGAAGTCGAACCCGCCCATCCAGGTCTCGAACCCGACCTCTGCGTGCTCCTCTGCAGAGAACCCGACCTTCGGTTTCGGCACCGCACCGGTGAGCGGCCTGCCACGGGCCCGCATCATGGTGCGGATCCCCTCCATCCCGAAGTGCGGGCCTTTAAAATGCTGAAGATAGGCGGGCGGGAACGAGGCGTCGATGAGGCGCAGGTTCGCGAGCGCCTTCATCCCGAAGATGTTTCCGGCGATGCCGCTTAAGAGCTGCACCGCGTTCCCCTCCTCCCAGAGTGCCAGCGGGTAGGCAATCTTCACGTAATTCCCGTCGATCTCAAACGCCTTCGCCTGCAGGTCCCGCATCCGCGGCGGCAGGGTGTGCAGGGTCGTCCATGTCCCGGTCGAGCTCTCCGAGGCTATCCGGCCGACCGCCTCCTCTCTGCTGATGCCTTCGGCAGGTTCGAAGTAAAAGAGAGCAACGAGTTCATCCGCTGCAGGCTCGTGCTCAAGGTCGACAAATTCCTGGTACCAGTCAATCGCCATACTACCACTCACATGAAACACGAGCGCAAAGGTGAAAAACCTTCCACCCATGCCCATGCACACGAAGGGCTGCAGCACCGGGCTCCGGTCTCGGCAGAGATGCGGACGGAACGTCGGACAGATGATTGGGGATCCTGATGGCAGGCATCGCGGAGAGAAGGTCTGCAGGGATCGGGCGCTCACCCGTCGACCCGGATCCCGTAGTAGTTGACCAGGTTCCGCCACCGGCCGTAGTGATACGGATCGAGGGACGAACCCATTGCCTGCAGTGAGTTCCACTCCTTTGCGTCCTGGTACTCCTTCCAGATGCAGTCGAAGGAGGCGCCGTCCGCGATCGCGACCACGACGGGATCGGATGTCAGATGGATACCGCCGTCGAACTCGCCCTCTGCATCGGTCGGGATGCTCGGGGCGGTGCTCTCGATGAAGGCGTACCCGGAGCCTTTGTAGGCGTACTTCGCCGGCACCTTTATTCCCGCAGCCATATGGGCTTCGTCTTCAAAGAGGAAGACAGCGGAGCCGTATCCCAGCTCACCGAGCAGGAGTGCCAGGAGAAGCGCCTTTTCATCGCAGTCGCCGTTGTTGTGGTAGAGGACGTGATAGGGATACTTAGCGAACGTATCATGGGGGTAATCCTTATACGGGATGTGCTGGACCATGCTGATCGCAACCCTGACCCGGTCGTCGTCGGTCTCTGCCGATGCCCGGATGTTCTCGACCAGACTCCGGAGGTACGTCCTCTGGACGCTGCTTGCGACATACTGCCGGTAATGATCCTCATAGGTGTCATAGTCTTTCGGGTACTGTGACGAGAAGTACTCGGAAACACCCGTGTACGCATCGAAACCGACCAGGCCCGGCCTTCCCTTCAACCGGTACGGGTACTGGAGGGAGACCGGGCCGGTCTCCAGATCGGCTGCGGCCATCTGCGGGTCATCCGCCTGCAGGTGCCCTGCGGGGCTACCCGGATCCAGAAGACCTCCGGCAAACGAGAGAATAGCACCCCCGAACACGGCGATACAGCAGACGGCGAGGACGATTGCAGCAGGGAGCAGAGCCTTCCGGGCGAGACCGGCGGTCCGCCCGGAACCCGGCTGCTTCAGCTTTTGATAGTAATGTGCATGTATCTGCCCCGCTTCGCCCTTCTCAAACCAGACACGATAGTCGACCGCCTCCCCGGGAAAGTTTACCACTTCTCCGTAGGGGCGGGACTGCTGCTCTCCGAACCAGGACGCCGTGTCCTGCAGAACCCATTGCGGCGGATCTGCGATCTCCTGCCACCCTCTCCAGTCACCTTCCCGCTGCATTGCCGTATGGAGAGATTCACCGAGCAGGAGAAAAAGATTCGTAAACGTTTCTTCAGAGCGCAGAAGACAAAAGGGTTCGCCCCCGGCAAAGGGACCTCACGTCATCTCGTTCTTCCGGAGGAACTCCCGGATCGCACGGGATTCTATCCATCCCTGGTCGAGCTGCCTGACGATATCGTTGACCCGGCGCACCTGGTCACGGATACTCGCGGCGGTCGCTTCGTCCTCGAGCAGGTCCGCCCGGGCCATGACCACCTGCAGCGGGTGGCGGATGTGGTCGCCGAGGACGGCAAACTGCTCCATGTTCCGCTCGATCTGGCGGTACGCATCCCGCTTGATCGTCTCCGTCACGATCCTGCCGGTGACGTCCATCATCTGGATGAGATACCCACGGAACGCTTCGGTCTTCGGGTCGATCACCGGACCGCCGAAGAGATCGACGGCAACGGTTCCGGAACGCATCGCCGCGGCGCCGCAGAGCCGCTGCACCTGGTCGGGGTCGAGTGTAACCGTAGCCCGGATCTGCTCTCCCCGCCGGATCCGCTCCCGCACACCCGTCGGGAACAGGGGGGATTTGAGCAGATCCAGCCGCTCCAGTGCCTCCCGCGAGGGAGCGCCGAACACCCTGAGGCAGGCTGTGTTGGCAGCAACCAGCCGCCCCTCCGGTGTATAATAGCAGATCCCGATCGGCGATTCATCGAAGATCTGCCGGAACCGCTGTTCGCTCTCCTTCAGTGCGCTCTCTGCCATCTTCCGGTCGGTGATGTCGCGGATGACGCTTACGTATCCGGCGAAGGTTCCGCCGTAGGCGTAGATCGGCATGCAGCTCTCCTCAACGAAGATCGGCATGCCGCCCGCGTGGTGGTGGACGGCTTCCCGATGCCCGCTTTCGCCACAGGACGCACCGCATAGATCCGAACCGATGACGTCCGCCACCGGCCGGCCGATCGCCTCATCGGCGCCGACACCGTACAGCGCCGCGGCGGCCCGGTTCCAGGCCGTGACGACCTGGCGCTCATCGGTCGCGACGATCGCATCGTTCAGCCTGTTGAAGAGCGATGCGTGGGAGGCGAGATGCTCTTCCATCTCCTTTCTCTCGGTGATATCGGAACCGATCAGCGCGAGTTGGTTCTCCTGCGGCCGGTAGATCAGCAGCGAAAGATGCCGCCCGAGAATCTGTGAGTACATCTCAAACTGCTCCGGCTCACCGGTAGCGGCAACCCTGTAAAAGAGCCGGAGCATTGATCTGTTCACCGGAGAATACTCATCGAGCAGGTTTTTGCCGATCAGCTCCCGGGCAGGACGGCCGAGAGCTCTCGCGGCAGCCTCGTTCAGTTCGAGATACCGATACCCGATCGGGGTTCCCTCCTCATCCCGGAGAATTTCATAGAGAATATACGCTTCGAGCATCCGGCCTGCGAGGAGGCGGAACTTTCGCTCCGCCGTCACGCGGCCGGTGACGTCGGTGAGCGAGAGGACCAGGCCGGCGACCCTGCCGCCGGCGTCCCGGACGGGCATGAGGCTCCAGTCCCAGTAAGTCACGCCGCGTTCTGGCCGATTCTCGTAGACAAAAGGCTTTCCGTATACCCGGAACGGCTCGCCGGTCTCGCGCACCCGCTCGAAGATCGCCTGGTTTTCAGCGTTCGGGAAGAGGTCGAAGTGCTTTTTGCCGATGAGGTCGTCTGCGGCGTATCCGGCTCCTTCTGCATACGCCCGGTTGACCCGGACGAACCGGAACGCACAGTCGAGGTAGGCAAGGTGGATATCGGTGCTCTCCATGATCGTCCCGAGAAGCGAGCGTTCCTGCCCGGCACTCCGGTCCCGCCGGACGAGGGCATCGATCCCGTCGCAGAGCCGGGCGAATGTCCCGGGATCGACCGAACGTTCGACCTGCTGCAGGTCCTGCGCGAGACGCTGCCGCAGGTCTTCCGATGAGCCGCTGATCCGGGTCACCCGACCCCCCCCTCGTCCCGCGCCAGAACGCCGTCTCCCGGGTCTTCTGCCTTCCGGAGCGTGAACCGGAACGCCGCTCCCTTCCCGGGGCGGCCGCACGCCCGGTCGTCGACCCAGATCTTGCCGCCGTAGCGCTCGGCGAGGATGCGGCAGATGAAGAGGCCGAGGCCTTCACCCTTTCCTTTGGCTCTGCCCCGCTCGAACCGGTGGAAGACTGCCTCTTTCAGATCGTCCGGCACCCCCGGGCCGGTATCCTCGACCGAGACCCGGACGGTTCCGGCCGCCTCTTCCACCCGGACGGCGATCTCCACATCCGGCCCGCCGAACTTGACGGCGTTGCCGATGAGATTGACGAAGATCACCGGCAGAAGGCCGTCTGCCAGCACCTCGGGCGCAGGCCCGTCGTACCGGACCGACACACCCGGGAACCCCTCAACCTCCGCCCGGATGACGGCGTCGAGGTCTACCGGGAAGAGTGGGGCCGCCTCGGTGTGGATCTTTCTGATCGTGTCGACGTTTGCGAGGATCTCGGTGCTTCGCCGGATGGCGTCCCGCAGTTTCCGGGCGTAGAGCCACTGGTCGCCGGCGAGGACGTCGACCAGGAGGTCGGCATACGCGCTCGATACGTTGTTTGCATTCCGGATATCATGGGTCATGATGTCGAGGTAGAGGTTCGCCTCGGCGTGCGCCTCCTTAAGCTGCCGGATCAGGCGGACGAGATCGGCTGTGCGGCGCGCCAGCGCCGCCTCGGCCTGCCTGCGCTCGTGGATATCCTCCACCATCCTGATAACATGCTGCGGATGCCCGTCGGCGTCCCGGACGAGGGTGGCGGTCACGCGCCCCCAGAAGACGTAGCCTGTCCGGGCGACGTAGCGCTTCTCCATCTGGTAACGCTCCCGCATCTCTGCGATCAGCTCGTCAAAGAGAGCCAGCTCGTCCGCCTGGTCGTCCGGGTGCGTAAAATCGGTGAAGTGCATACCAGAGAGCTCGTCGGCACGGTAGCCGAGCATGTTGCGGAGCGCGGGATTGCTGTCGACCATATGCCCGCCACGATCCACAATCCCCATACCGATGCCGGCATTCTCGTAGATCCCCCGAAACCACGCCTCGCGCTCCCGGAGCGCCCGCTCTGTTTCTTTCTGCCGGGTGATGTCGCGGACGGTGGCGGATGCGCCGGTGACCCTGCCCGCTGCGTCCCGGATCGGTGAGACCGCAAACGAGACCGCGACCGTGGTGCCGTCCTTTCGGAGGCGGACGGTCTCCGTCTGCTCGACCGGTTCGCCTGCGGCAAGCCGGTCGATGAGCGACCGCGTCTCGTCACGCCGTTCGGGCGGTGCGAGGAGCGATGCCGGGCGGCCGATGGCTTCTCCCGCCGTATACCCGTAGATCCTCTCGGCCGCGCGGTTCCAGCTGGTGACCGTCCCGTCGCGGGCTAAGCCGACGATGGCGTCGTCCGACGCCTCGACGATCTCTGCCAGGTGCAGCAGCCGCAGCTCCGTCTGCTTCCGCGCGGTGATGTCTCTGATGAACCCGAGGTGCTGCCCGGGCAGCACGTTTAGAGCGACCCGCCATGCCACCCGAAGGCAGCTTCCATCGCTCCGGACGATCTGCTGTTCACCGGAGATCTTTCCTGCCGCACAGGACATCTCCCAGCGATGCCGGGCGGCATCCCGCTCGCCGGCAGGCAGAAAATCGAAGATCGTCCGGGTAAGCAGTCCGTCACGGGCGCAGCCAAGGAGCAGGGAAGCAGCCGGATTGGCGTCGATACACCGGCCGGCGTCGTCGACGATCAGAACGGCGTCCGGCGCGTTGTCGAAGATCGCCTGGAGGCGGCACCGGCGCTCCTCCGCCTGCACGCAGAACGGTTCCCTGCCGGTGATATCGTTGACCCAGAGAAGCCTGCAGCCCTGAAACGGTTCTGCGGCGATGATCCGCGATGCGAAGGTCATCACCCGCACCTCTCCGTCGGGCGTTTCTATGTGACATACGGCCTCGGCAGACCCCGCGCCCTCACGGAATGTGCGGATGACCTGCCCGATACAGCCGCCGTCCCGTACCCGCGGCGCAAGATGCGCCTCCAGCATCGCTGCGGCATCCCCATCCCCGATGCCGCCGTCCCGGATGCCCAGGCTCTCCTGCAGCGACCGGTTGATCAGGAAGATGCGGCCGTCCGGTGATGCGATGAGCAGGCCGACGTCGATATCGTCGAAGAATGTGCAGGCGACGGCAGCCTGACCGGAGAGGTGACTGGGCGGCAACATGGGATCGGTTCTGCTCTTATTGTGAGTATGCACCCGCCGGTTCAAGAACCTTCCCGCCGGGGCATAAACCGGAAGGGTTGAAACGGCCTTCTCCTTACAGAAGTTCGTTTTTGCGCAGGAACTCCCGGATCTCGCGGCTCTCCACCGATCCCTCGTCGAGCTGCCGGACGAGGCCGTTGATCCGCTTCACCTGCTCCCTGATATTCGCGGCGGTCGCTTCGTCCTCGAGCAGATCCGCCCGGGCCATGATCACCTGAAGGGGGTGGCGGATATGGTCGCCGAGGATCGCGAACTGCTCCATATTCTGCTCGATCTGCTCGAACGCCCGCTTTCGGATCGATTCTGCCACGATCCTGGCGGTCACGTCCCGCGCAACGAGGATGTAGCCGGTAACTCCGCCGTCCGTCTCTTTCAGAGCGGTTGCAGTGATATCGGTAGAGAGAGGCTGGCCGCCCTCGCGATACTGCATCAGCTCGCCGCGGTACGACCCCTCCTGCTCCAGTTCCCGGAGCACTGCAGCGGGTTCTGCTCCGGGGGTGTCCGAGTGGATCAGCTCGGTGAGAGCGCGGCCGATCGCCTGCTCCGCCTCCCAGCCGTACAGGTCTTCCGCCGCCCGGTTCCACGCGGTTATCATGAAATGCTCGTCGGTGGCGATGACCGCATCGCTGACATGGTCGAGGAGATAGGCGTGGTAGGCGAGCTCTTCACGGATCCTTTTGCGGTCGGTGATATCCCGCCCGATCGCCTGGAACCCGGCACAGTCCGCGGCGGAGGGGACCGGCGAGACGTTGAACTCGAGCGTGACAACAGCGCCGTTTTTGTGCCGCATCTCAACCTGGTAGCCCTCGACCGCCCCTTCCCGTGCCATCCTGACGAAGTCCAGCACCTCCGGCTGCTCTGGTTCCACAACGTAGTCCAGCCACCGGGTGCCGGTGACGCTCTTCGGCTTATATCCGAGAATCCGCTTCACGGCCGGCGAGATGTAGGTGATCCGGCCGTCGCAGTCGACGGTGACGATGACGTCGAAACTCCGTTGCGTGATCGAGCGGTACATCTCCTCGCTCTTCCGGAGCGCTTCTTCAGCCAGTTTGCGATCCGTGATATCGGTCAGGACGCCGATCAGGCCGACCAGGCGGCCGTCGTCCGTAAGCGGGCGGCTGGACGTGACGACGTGATGCAGCGAACCGTCCCTGTCGAATACCCGGAACTCATGCGGCTCCTGCGCACCGGCAAGCGTCCGCCCGAAGCTCGCCTGCAGCCCCGGGAGGTCTTCAGGGTGAACGTACCGGGAGAACGGCTCTCCGACGACCTCGGATACCCGATATCCGGTGAGCCGTTCCAGCGCCGGGCTCATGTAGGTGATGCGGCCCTGCGGGTCGACGGTGAAGATCACCTCGCTGATCCCCTCAACCAGCGTGCGGTACTTCTCCTCCGAGAGCCGGAGAGCCTCTTCGGCGCGCTTCTTCTCGGTGATGTCCATGAACGATACGACGCTCCGGTCCGACCCGGGGATGAGAGCGACCGTGACCACGACATTGCGCCGCGCCCCGGAAGCATCGCGAAGTGCCGCCTCGTACGTCCGCGGAGCGGCCGACGGATCCACCCGGCGGGCGCGGTGGTAGTGGATCATCCGCTCCCGGTCGGCACTGTCGGGGAGCCTGTCCCAGAAGGCCGTCCCCTCGAGGTCGGATCGCGGATAGCCAAAGCTCTTTTCGAACTCGGCGTTGGCATACACTACTGTCCCGTCGCCCGCGACGATCATGATGGCAGTGCCGGTGTTCTCGACGATCGTCCGGTAGAGGGTCTCGGGTGGTGAGATTCTGTCAAAGGCCTGCTGCCCTGTCCCGTTCTTGCTGCTCCTCTTCATCGTGCATCCGCCGGCTCTCTATCTCCGGTAATCGCTCATTCTCCGCTTCCGGGTGCGTGCCCCGGCAACCGGAGCGTGAACCGGAAGGCCGCCCCTTCCTCCGGTCGCCCTGCCACCCGATCGTCGACCCGGATCGTTCCGCCGTAGCGTTCGACGAGCGTGCGGGCGATGAAGAGACCGAGACCTTCACCCCTGCCTTTGGCTCTGCCACGCTCGAACCGCTGGAAGAGTTTCTCTTTCACCTCGTCCGGCACGCCCGGGCCGGTATCCTCGATCGAGACCCGGACGAGCCCGTCCTCCTCTTCCACCCGGACGGCGACCTCGACGCCGGGCCCGCCGAACTTGACGGCGTTGCCGATGAGGTTTGCAAACACCATCGGCAGAAGACCGTCTGCCAGCACGCGGACGTCGGCACCGCCATAGCGAATCGCCGCTCCCGGAAAGTTTCCGATCTCCTCACGGATAACCGGATCAAGCCGCATCGGCAGAAGAATGTCCGAAGCATCCTGAATCCTGCGGATGGTGGCGACGTTTGCGAGGATCTCGTTGCTTCGTCGGATGGCGTCCCGCAGTTTCCGGGCATAGATCTGCTCTTCCCCCTCCAGCAGTTCGACCAGGAGATCGGCGTACATGCCCGAGGCGGTGTTGGCGTTCCGGACATCGTGGGTCATAATGTCGAGGTACAGGTTCGCTTCGTCGCGTGCGGCTTCGAGTTCCCATGTCCGCTGCCGGAGGGCTTCCTCCGCCCGTTTACGGTCGCTGATATCCCGGAAGATCGCCCAGTACCCGGCCGGCCTGCCACCGGTGTCCGCGATCAGCCAGACCCGGATGTTGATCGGGAAGACCGTCCCGTCTTTGCGGACATACTCCTTCTCGTACAGGTCGGAGTAGCCGCTAGGTACGATCTGGCTCTCCAGGATCTCCTCTTCCACGGCATGCCACCGGGCAGGCGTCAGCTGCTGGTAGGTCATTGACCGCAGTTCGTCGCAGGTGTAATGGAGCAGCCGCTCGGCCGCGATGTTGGCGTCGACGATACAGCCCTCCAGATCCGCACAGATGATGGCATCGCGGCTGGACTCAAAGAGGCTGCGGAAACGCATTTCGCTCTCCCGCAGCGCTTCTTCAGTCTGTTTCCGGTCGGTAATCTCTTCCACCATGGCCACGGCGAACCGGGGGGCGCCACGACCATCACGCACCAGCGAAACAGTTCGCTGCCCCCAGAGGATTGCTCCGTCGCTCCGGACATAGCGCCGCTCGACAGTGTAGCGGTCACGCCTCCCGGCCGCCAGGTCCCGGAAGAGGTCGACGTCCGGGTGGAGGTCATCCGGACAGGAGTAGCAGGTGAAGTGCTTCCCGACCAGCTCATCGGCACGGCTGCCCAGCATCTCCAGGAGCCGGGGGTTGCACTCAATGACCCGGCCGGCGAGATCGATGAGCACCACTCCGATACCGGCGCCCTCAAAGATAGCCCGGAACGTCGCCTCACGCTCCCGCAACACCTCATCCGACCGTGCGGTTTCCCGGAACCTGATAAGGTGTTTTCCCCGGTACGGCCCGTGCTGCATCTCTCGGCTCGTGACAAAGAACCGGCGCGATGCACCCCGGGCCGTCTGCACCGCAAGATCGATCTCCCGCTGCCCGCCGGTGCACAGCAGACCACGGATGCGGTCGACGGCCGCCTCGTCCGGCAGATGCTCCGCAAGATGACGGCGGACGAACTCGTCCGGAGCAAGCCCTATAGCAGCCTCCCGACCGACGGCAAACATATCCTGAAAGTACTCGTTCAGCCAGACGACCGCTCCGTCAGAATCCGTAATGAGGACGCCCTCGTCGAGTTCGTCGGACCAGCGGTAGATCGATGGCGATTCGGCGGATCCGGCCTGGCGTGGACACATAGGAGTCTCCATACGTAAGCATGCAAGAGTGCATTCTGGCAGTCGGTATCAATAAAACTTGCCGCGTTCACTCTCGGCCGCAGTCACCCCGGGTTACCGGGCAGCGGATTGAGGCGAAGTCGGCCCGGCATCGGTCGTGAACGCAACGGGAATCGTGATCGTGTGAAAGAGGGCTCTGCGTCTGGTAGTGCTCCAGCATATACCTGATACGTGATCTCAGAGAATCCGACCGAAATTACGCTATCCACCAACCCGCGTTCATGACAAAATACCATGGGGAGAAGATTTCCAGTATCGGGCTTTGGTGAAGATCTCTTCCGGCTGGCATTCTTCCCTGACGAGACTGGTGCCGGACCTGGCCGGTTCCCGAAGTTCGGCCTTTTTCTCACGCATGCCCTCATGCCGTGGACCGTGGTGGCTATCGCCATGGGGGGTGGGGCTGACGGGGAGGGGTCTCCTCACTAGCGCTACCCTGAGATATGGGAATTCAAGCGTATACCGCGTTCTTCCCCTGATGAGGCTGGTGCCGGACCGGGCTTGTCCCGGGGACGACCATTTTCCCGGCCGTCTCCCCATGCCGTGGACCGTGGCGGCTATCGCCCCCGGGGTGGGGCCGACGGGGAGGGGTTTTCCCCTCCCCTGTCTCCCGCGAAGATCCACCGACCTCATCACCCCCACCCTACCCGGTCTCCGGCCTCCGGCCTCCTCCCCCGCCCTGGGGCGGGGGCAGTCATGGCGATACCCAGGGGAAAGCCGTGCCCCGGGTTGCAATCAATCGGGAACACCCGGATGCGATCGCACCAAAGGGAGTATCAGTTGTTTCGTAGGGCACTACCCTGCGTCTTCCAAAGCGGATCGTCTTGGTCTCTTCCGGATCGCTACCGCCCGATGAGCTCCTTCCCGGATATGCCCGGGGCGGTCGTGCGTCAGGTGCCTCCCGGGACAGAGAAAGGGGCTTTCAGCCCCGGTGCCGGGTGCGGGAAAGATCTGATCGCAGGTCAGCCCCGTCTACCGCCTACGCCGGCGCACCGCAAGCCCGAGAGCCGCCGCGAGAAGGGCGAGCAGGGCCGTTCCCGGCGTCAGGGGAGTGCTCCTGGGAGGCGTGCCGGCGGTCTCCGGCTGCGCGGGCGTCGTCGCCGCCGGAGCGTCGGGCGCTATCTGCGTTACCTGGTACGCGTAGGGCGTCTTCGAGCTCCAGAGGACGTATCCCTCCCGGATGTCGTAGAGTCCGTACACGCCGGTGATGAGCGGTCTGCTAACGCCCGTGTCGATATCGTATGCACAAAGCGTCCCGTTCATGTCGGCGTTGCTCTCTCTTTCGACCCAGACGATCGTGCCGTCGGAGATGCAGGCGTCCGCGATTGTGTCCAGGTGATATACCGGAACAGTGGATGCCGACGCCGGATCGGTCAGCATAACATCGGCTCCGGATAGTACGGAAAACGGTTCCTCTTCAGGATCGGTTCTCGTCCACACCGCCAGGTCGCCCGATATATCGCCGTAGCCCCACGTCCCCTCGGATCTGCTCTCCGGGATGACGGAGTCCTCCTTTGCGCCGATCGAGTAGACGTGGATCTCCCTGCCGGTCCCGCCGTCGGTGCGCTTGCAGCCGAAGAGCACGCGGTCGCCGTCGATCGCAAGGCTGTATATCTGATCATTTGACAAAATGACATCGGTATTCCCGGTCGAAAGCGTATGCACCTTCAGGGTGCCGCCGTTCAGGCCTTCGTCCCAGGCGAGGTGATCGCAGTCGGCGACGATGCGCACGATCCTGCTGCCCCAGGCGTCGTCGATCCGGTAGAGGAGCGACTGCGTTCCCGCGGCGATATCGTAGCGGTACAGGTCGCCGTATTCGTGTCGATCGTTCGTTTCGTACCAGTAAACGGAGCCGTTCGATACCGCCAGCGTGGTCGCGTGCGAGGTGTTGCCTGCGAGAGGGATCGACGTGAACGGCTCTCCGTCGATGGTGAAGACGTCGATCGCCTGCTGGGTGTGCCGGGCGACGGCGACGTACTCGCCGTCGAACGCGGCGAAGGAGAGCTCCGAGATCGAACCTGCAGGCGCGATGAATACGTCCCCGGAACCGGCGGTGCAGGGTGCCGCGGCAAGAGAGAGGAGGAAGGCAATTGTCAGGCAGACGGGAACGGACTGGAAGGGGTTTCTGTGCGTCATACTACCGGCCCGCAAACATTCGCACCGAAACCGGGGCGAAGGGCGTCAAGACCTTTGGCCTTCTCCATAAGAGCGGCGACGATGTCATCGTCCGCTCCGTTCAGGATGGCATTGCTGATCGAGTAGTCGGTATCGTAGATCACGCCGTATTCGTCGTCGACGATCTTACAACCCGGGAGCACCTCTTCCGGTGGGTAGCGGTCGCCCCAGTAATGTGGCTGGCTCCTGAACTCCTCAAGGGTCTTGGGATCTACGTTCTCTTCGATCTTTTTGACGTCCTCGGGATCGTAGGCGATCCTCTGGAGATCACCGTTCGTGATATTCTCGCCCCAATGTTCGTTCAACCACTGCTGACCCTCTTCGGTGTACGTACCGGAGATCTCGAACGCGCTTACCGCAGGGACGGCAAGAAAAAGCAGGACGGCAAGCCCCGCCAGCAGAGATCCTTTCTGTTTGACATTCATTTCCATCACTTCGTTCTGTTCTGCGATCAGATCCAGGACGACCGCGTACGGCGCCCGAACCTGAACGGGAGTAGGATCTCGGCGGAGTTGTCATAACCATTATTCCAAAATCCTCTACATATGCCGGCAATTTACAGGAAGGATTCGGAGAATGTAGAGAGTTTTGGAATAATGGTTTTATAGCGCAAAAGTGTATTGCTACCATGGAAAGACGCGGGCGCCCGCTTGGCGCCCGGAGCCGGAGAGGGAAGATGAAACCGAAGACGATCCTGCTGTTGCAGCTTCTCCTGCTGCTTCTGACCGTTCCGGTAAGCGCGTCCGCCGGGTTTGAGATCTCCGGCACGTACACCGAAGAGGGGCAGCGGTGGCTGAACGAGCACTGGGGGGAGAACATTACAAACGGCGATCTCCAGAGGATCGCCTATGACCCTGAGATCGTGAGACAGATCGAAGAGAACGTAGATCCCAAGACCCTTGAGGAGTTCAGGAGCCAGCCACATTACTGGGGAAGCAGAGAGCCCTGGGGGGACGAAGGGCACCCTGAATGCCCGTACGGCGCGAACGTCTGGAACGAGAGCGGCCCGGTGCAGATCAGCGCCCTCAGCGATGCTGAAAAAAAAGAGATGCTTCTTGAAAACGTCGTCACCGACAGGAGCGGGTATCGGATTGTCGGGCGCATGAACAACTCGGTCTCCGAAGGCGAGATCGCGTCCTTCCAGCGTGAGATGCCGGAGGGTCTCTCTGCCTTCGGGTTCGATCTCTTCTGGGAGAACCGGAGTTCCTCGCTGAAGGCCACCATCTTCGCACCCGACGGCGTCATGGGGCCTTACTACGATGCGGACGACGGAAGAGAGAACGGGCGGATATTCCTGCACGTCTCACGGCCGGAGGGGATCGCGCCCGGCGACTGGTACGTGGTCGTCGAGGCCGAGAAGGCACCGGCCGGCGGTCAGCCGTTTATGATGGTGATCTACTGATGAGAGGACGGCGATGCGTGCCGGCGCTGGCGTGTGCCGCACTTCTCCTCCTGATCTGCCAGAACGCCTCCGCAATCGAGACGGGAGGGTACGTCGTCCGGCCCGGCTACGATGCCTATCCTGAGTATAGCGACATCTACTTCGAAACGATAACGATGGGCGATCTTCGCGAAGAGCCGAATCCGCTCCCGATACCTCCGGAGGATCTCCCGCTCTCCGTCCTCTTCGTTCTTGGGATCGTGGCGGCGGTGCCGCTGATTGCCTATCTGGCAAAGCACCTCTCGCTCTCGCACCTTCCCATCATCGGCGGGCGTTCGCGGATCTCGAAAAAGAGCCTCTTTGAAAACCGGACCCGGGAGACGATCCTCCGCGCGGTGAAAGAAAATCCCGGGATATCGCTTGCAGAACTCGAGGCGATGGCCGGCTCGACCTACAAGAACCTGCGCTACCACCTCGACATCCTGGAGAAGTTCGGGATGGTGGTACGATACGAATCCGATACGTTACGCTACTTTGCACACGCGGGGAAGTTTTCTCAGGACGAAAGACGGATGCTGGCGTGTCTTGGGAACCGGCGGGATAAGATGATCATCGACGTGGTTGCGGGCAACCCCGGGATCTCCCGGCAGGAGATCGGCAGCGCCGTCGGGATATCGGGTCCTTCCGTGAGCTGGCACGTCGGCAGGCTCGAGAGAGAGGGCATCCTCGTCAGGCAGAGGGACGGGAGCACGGTGCGGCACTATCTCGCCGACGACCTGCTCGATACCTATCGGGCGATCACAGCGGAACGTCGGCAGTCCCTGGTAGAAAGCTGACCATCCCTGTGGAAAAAGGCAGACTGCAACCGCCGGACGACCCTTCACCCCGGTCACCGTTCCGGCGGTCGCTGTCACGTCCGGGATACGCTTCGTGCACCGAAAAGCCGTCAGGTGGCGTTCAAGGCGGGGGTTCTGGTCCGCCCGGCACTTCGAAGGACGCCTGCTCTTCCGGCGGGCATTCCGACAATTGCACGTTGCAGTGGCCGGGCGTTCCTGAACTTCGCGGCGGTCGCGCTGCTCAACGGCATTGTTCTCTATTAACATTCCTTCGATATTGTTTCCGACCGGCGGTTCAGCACGGTGACCGCCGCTACAGCTCGCCTGCACCGGAGCATCTCTCCGGTGATGGAACCCAGAGATGGATTGGATCTCCCGCCGTCTCCCGACCACCCCTTTGGCTATATTTAAGTATTTCGCGCGCAAATTGCTATTGCCATTATAAATCATGTAGAATATCTCAATCGTGAATCTGCAGGGGTTACCGGTTCCGCAACATTCTACATGAGTACAGGTCAAACAGGATGAACAGTATGTATCGGGTGATATCGTGATTCCGTTCCTGCTCACTGCAATCTTTGCATTTCTTTTGTATCTGCTTCTGACTGCAGGGAGCGGCAACCTTGGTGTCTGGTCGCCGGCAGAACTCGTGATGGGTGCGTTCCTTGCCCTGATCGTGGCCGCGATCGCGAGGACGTTTCTGTGCAGGAACCATACCTACCGAATGGCAAACCCCCTCCGGTGGCTGGTCCTTGCGGTGTATGCAGTCGTGCCGTTCTTTCTCGAGATGGCAAAGGCGAACCTGGACGTCGCCTACCGGGTGATCACCGGGAGGATTCGCCCCGGCATCGTCAGGATAGAGCCGGGTCTGAAGACCGATCTCGGCGTCCTGCTGCTCGCAAACTCCATCACGCTGACGCCGGGGACGCTCACCGTCGGCGTCGACGAGGAGACGAACGACCTCTTTGTCCATATGATACACGTCAAACCGGGAGCCGAGAAGAAACCGACACTGGACGCAACGGAGATCACGGCCTGGTTCGACTTCCCGGCATGGATCCGGAGGATTGCCGAGTGACCGACGCAATGCTTCTTTCGGTCGTGGTGCTCGCCGCCCTGATCGTCCTTGCCATGGTGCGGCTCTTCGCCGGGCCAACGGCTCCGGACCGGGTTGTCGCGCTCGACGCGGTCAACACCCTGACCGTCGCCGCGATGATCCTGCTCGGCGTCGTCTACCAGCAGATCATCTTCATCGACGTCGCCATCGTCTACGCGCTCCTCTCGTTCGTCGGAACGCTCTACATCGCCAAATACCTCGGAGGCGAGATATGACCACGATCCTCGATACGGCCATTATGATCTGCCTCGCCATCGGGCTCATCTTCAACGCCCTCGGCGTCATCGGCATCCTGCGCTTCCCGGACGTCTACACGCGGCTGCACGCCGAGACGAAGACGACGACCTTCGGCACGATCTTCATCGGGCTCGCGGTGGTCATCTACGGACTAGCGGCGCTCCTCGAGACCGGGGAAGGGCAGTACCTCACCCTCTCGGTGCACACGATCATCGCCGTGGTCGCTCTCGCGTTCACCAACGCCACCGGGGCGCACGCCATCGCCCGGGCAGCCTACCGGTGCGGCTATAAGCCGAAGCCCGCGGTCGTCGACAGAATGGCGGAGGCGAATCAATGATAGCAATGATTGCACACACCCTGGTGCTCGTCGGCCTCGTCATCGCCGCGGCGCTGGTCTTCCGGTTCCGGGATCTCCTCTCTGCGGCGATCGCGTTCGGGGTCTTCAGTTTCCTGCTCTCTCTTGAGTTTTACATCCTGCAGGCGCCCGACGTCGCCATCGCCGAGGCGGGCATCGGCGCCGGCCTGACGACCGCGATCTACATGGTCGCGATCAAGGGGACAGAGCGGACGGAGGCGGAGGAATGAAGCAGTATATCAAAGCAGCGGTCCTGCTCGTGCTGCTGGCCGCCTTTCTGGTGCCGACGCTTTCACTGGACTTCGGCAACCCTGCCGAAACGAGCCTGGACGACTACTTCATCCGCTACGGCCAGGAGCAGACCGGCGGCAACAACATCGTCGCGGACGTGCTGATGGACTTCAGAGGATTCGATACCCTCGGCGAGGCGACGGTGCTCTTAACCGCGGTGCTCGCGGTCGGCCTCGTCTTCCGGCGGCTGCATAAGGAGGAAGAGTATGAGTATGAGTAAGATCGTCCGGGCGGCCGCCGACATCATCTTCGTCTTCATCCTCACCTTCGGGTTCTACATTGTGGCGCACGGCCACCTGACTCCCGGCGGAGGATTCCAGGGCGGCGCGGTCATCGCGACCGGGTTCGTCCTCCTCATCGCGGCCTACGGCTCCCGGGCTCTGCTCGACCGGTTCGGCAAGGAATGGTTCCGGAGCAGCGAGGCGCTCGGCCTGCTCGTCTTCATCGGCACTGCCTTCGTCGCCCTCTTCCTCGGCGCGACGTTCTTTGCCAACTGGCTCGCTAACGGAGGGCTGATCTTCGGGGAAGCGGTCGCGTTTGGGCCGAACCCCGGCGACCTGAACACCGGCGGCGTCATCCCGATCATGAATATCGCCGTCGGCATCGAGGTGCTGGGGGCGCTCAGCCTCATCGTCCTCTACATGCTGTCGGGAACCGAGGAGGGAGCATAAGTGTACTATAATCTACCGTTCATCATTGCAGCAGTCATCGCCGTCATCGGCATCGGAGCGATGCTCTTTCGCCGGAACCTTATCAAGGTGATCATGGGCCTCTCGCTCGTCGAGGCGGCGGTCAACCTCTTCCTGGTGGCGCTCGGCTACCGGATGGACGCGATCGCCCCGATCTTCACGAACGCCCCCGGAACCTCGATGGTGCTGCCGACGGTGCAGGCGATGACCCTGACGAACATCGTCATTGGGATCGCGACCACGGCGCTGCTCCTCTCGTTCACGATGATCATCTACAAAAAGTACGGCTCTGCGAACACCGACACCGTGAGGAAGCTGAGAGGATGAACGGCGATTTTATTATTCAGAACGCCCCGGCGCTCCTTCTCGCGGTGCCGATGCTCGCCGCCTTCGCGACCCCGCTCATCGGCCGGCTCGGAAGCCTCGCCCGGAACATCTGGGTGATCGCGGCGATGACCCTGACCTCTGCTATCGGCCTCCTCCTCGCCTACGACGTCTTCACGGCCGGAACGGTGCTCTACACCTTCGGCGCCCTCGATCCGGCGAGCGCCCTTCCCCTCGACTCGGGCGGGATCCCGGTACGGATCATCTTCACCGTCGACGCCATGAGCGCCTTCATGGTGATCATCGCGGCCATCTCCGGGTTTGCAGTCATGCTGTACATGATGGCGAGCGAGGCGAAGGGGAGCGGGAAGGACGGGTTCTACGCCCTCTTCCTGCTCCTGATCGTCGGCATCCTCGGCATGGTCTGCACCGGCGATATCTTCAACTTCTTCGTCTTCCTCGAGATCAACTCGCTCGCAGGCGCCGCGCTCGTCGCCTACCGCGTCGATAAAGGCGTCGCGGTCGAGGCGGGGCTGAAGTATGCCGTCATCAGCACGATCGGCGGACTCTTCGTCCTCTTTGCGATCGCGCTCCTCTACGGGCAGTACGGCGCCCTGAACATGGCCGTGATCGCGAGCAGCATGCAGTACACGGGGCTCGACAAGATCGCCCTCGTGCTCTTCCTCTCTGCGCTCGCCATGAAGTCGGGTGCGGTGCCGATGCACTTCTGGACGCCCGACGCCTACTCGATGGCGCCCGGTTCGATCACCGCGCTCCTGGTGGTGGCGAGCCAGGCGTCGCTCTACGGCGTCTTCCGGGTCGTCTTCACGCTCTACAACGTCGCGCTTGACTACGCCGCCGTCGGCTGGATCATCATCATCCTCGGCGTCCTCTCTATGTTCGTCGGGGTCACGATGGCCCTCGTGCAGAAGGACGTGAAGAGGCTGATGGCCTACCACGCCGTCTCCCAGACCGGCTACATGCTCCTCGGGGTCGGAGTAGGCCTCGCCGTTCTCGGCCAGCAGACAGCCTTCGACACCTTCGGATTCGTCGCGATGGAGGGCGGGATCTTCCACATCCTCAACCATGCGATGTATAAGGGTCTCCTCTTCCTGACGGCCGGGGCCATCTTTTATCGTACCGGAACGCGAAGCTTAAATAAACTCGGTGGTCTCGGCCACTCGATGAAATGGACGATGATCTTTTTCATAATCGGGGCTCTCGCCATCGCCGGAATCCCGCCATTCAACGGGTTTGCGTCCAAACTCCTGATATACGAGTCGGTGTTCCTCTTTAATCCGGTTCTCTCGATCATAGCGATGGTGGTGAGCATCCTGACGCTGGCGTCCTTCGTGAAGGTCTTCCACGCGATCTTCATGGGGCCGAAACAGCCGCAATACAGCGACGTACAGGAGGCGCCCCTCCCGATGCTCGTCGGCATGGCCATCCTCGCGGTGATCACCATCGCATTCGGGATTGCGCCCGGGCTCGTGGTCGACAGCATCGTCGCCCCGGCCGCGACGGCGCTTGCAGACCAGGGCGGGTACATAGCCTCGGTGCTGGGAGGGCTCTGATATGGACATCGTAGCAACACTCGTGACCGGATTCGGGTTCTGGAACCCGATCATCTGGCTCGCCGTGCTCGCGGTCGCGCTCGTGATCGCCTACCTGATCTGGCTCACCGGCGAGAGCAGCTACAAGCCCGGCACCGAGCAGACGAAGCCCTACCTCTCCGGAAACCCGGAACCGGCGAAACAGGACGTTCACGTCGGCGGCGGACACCTCTACTGGGGGTTCACCGAGGCAATGCGCGGCTACTACGACCGCATCGTCCCGCTTCATACCGGTGTGCTGACCGACTATCTCCTGTGGTTCTTCGGAATTGCAGCCATCCTGATACTCATCGTAGGTCTGATCTGATGAAACTGACAAAATCGTTCAACCGCTCGCTCTGGGCGTTCCACTTCAACTCGGGCTCCTGCAACGGCTGCGAGATCGAGATCGTCGCGGCGATCACCCCGCGCTACGACCCGGAACGGTTCGGGATCAAGCTCGTCGGCAGCCCGAAACATGCCGACATCCTCCTCGTGACCGGTCCGGTCGTTAAGAAGATGCGGGATAGGCTCGAGCGGGTCTACCAGCAGATGCCGGACCCAAAAGTCGTGATGTGCGTCGGCGCCTGCGGAACGTCGGGCGGCCCGTTCTACGACTCCTACAACCTGGACGGCCCGGTCGACGACGTCATCCCGGTCGACGTCTATGTCCAGGGATGCCCGCCGAGGCCCGAAGCCATCATCCACGGCGTGGTGGTAGCCCAGCAGAAGCTCGAGCGCCTGGAGGGTGAGAAGGCATGAAACCCGCAAAACTGCTGACCCCGGAAGAGGTCGTCGCCGTCTTTGCCAAGAAGTTCGGGAAAGGCATCCTCGAGAGCCGGATCACCGAGCGGTGCGAGGGCGTCGGGAAGCGTCCGAGCTACGATATCTGGCTCGACATCGACCGCGACACGCTCCACCCCGCAGTCAGGGAGCTGATCGCGATCCACTTCCCACACCTCGGGGTCATCTCCGGCACCGACATCGGGGACGCGGTCGAGCTGAACTACCACTTCTCGATCTACTACGGGACGAAGCACGGAGAATACATGGTCACCCTGACCGTAGCCCTCCCGAAGTCCGACCTCCGGGTGGCGACGATCGCCGACCTCATCCCGGGTGCGGTCTTCTCGGAGCGGGAGAAGCAGGAGATGCTCGGCGTCGAGGTCGTCGGGATACCGGACGGCCGCAGGCTCTTCCTCCCCGAAGAGTTTCCTGAGGGCGTCTACCCCTGGCGGAAGGACGAGACCGGGATCCGGGACGGTATGGTCAAGGATCTCTGGGCGGTGGGGAGGCCGGCGAACCGCCCCGCCCGCCCGGCGATACCGCCGGAGGAGGAAGGCGTCGTGCAGGCCGCAGAAGTGGCTGAAGCAAAAGTAACGGCGCGCGAGCCGGCGCCTGCGGAGGAGGAGCGGCATGAGTGACGATCCGCAGAAGAAGATGACGCCCTACACCGTTCCGATCGGCCCGACCCACCCGGCGCTGAAGGAGCCGGTGATGTTCACCTTCCAGATGAACGGCGAACAGATCCTGAAAGCGGACTTCGCGCCCGGCCAGACCCACCGCGGGATCGAGTGGATGGGCATGCGCAGAAACCCGGTCCAGATCGTGCACCTGACTGACCGCATCTGCGGGATCTGCGGCGTCTCGCACTCCCTGGCTTTCGCCCGGGCGATGGAGCAGATCATGGAGATCGAGGTGCCCGAACGGGCCGACTATGTCCGCACCATCATCGCCGAGTTCGAGCGGATCCAGTCCCACCTCCTCTGGGCGGGCGTCGCGGCCCACGAACTCGGGTTCGACACGCTCCTCCACCTCACCTGGCGCGTCCGCGAACAGGCGATGGACACCATCGAGCTTCTGACCGGCAACCGCGTCAACTACGGGATCATCCAGGTCGGCGGCGTCCGGCGGGACTTCACGCCCGACCAGTTCCCGGCGATCGAGGAGACGCTCCAGTACTACAGCGACCTGAAGAGCAAACTCCTCAAGATCTTCCTCGAGGACAAAACCATCCAGATGCGCTGCCGCGACTGCGGCGTCCTCTCGTACGACGACGCCCTCAAGCTCTGCACCGTCGGGCCGACCGCCCGTGCGTCGGGGCTTAACATGGACGTCCGCGTCGACTACCCGTTCGCGGCCTACGGCGACCTTGCGATCGAACCGATCCTCCCGGACGCCTACATGGGGGAGACCCGCGGCGACGTATTCGACCGGATCGTCGTCCGTCTCCTCGAGGTCGACCAGTCGGTCGACATCATCCGGCAGTGCCTCGACCGGATGCCGGCAGGCGAAGTCATCGCCGAGCCGAAACTCGCCAAGCTCCTGAACCAGTTCAAGAAGGCCCACGGCGAAGCGCTCGGGCGGCACGAGGCGCCCCGCGGCGAGGTCCTCCACTACGTCCGGATGGACGGAAAAGAGCACCCGACGTCGTGGAAGGTGAAGGCCTCCTCGTACAGCAACCTGATGAGCTGGATCCCGATGCTCGAGGGCGAGCAGATCGCCGACATCCCGATCATCGTCGCCTCGATCGACCCCTGCCTCTCCTGCACCGACCGCGTGGCGGTCGTCCGGAGCGGCGAACGGGGCATCATGACCAAAGAGGAGCTGCACCGTCTCTCGGTCGAGAAGACACGGAGGCTGAGTGCATGACTCTCATCGAGACCATCCTTGCGGCAGTCGGCGGCACCGTCGCCATGGCGGTCTTCGGTATCGTCGCCGGGCTCTTCTTCCTCGGCGTCGACCGCAAATTCGCGGCCCTGATGCAGGCCCGGATCGGCCCGCCGCTCCGCCAGCCGTTCATCGACGCGGCGAAGCTGATGCGCAAGGAGAATATCGTCCCCGAGAACGCCATCCCGTGGATCTTCAACGGCGCACCGATCCTGGCGCTCGCATCGGCGATCACCATCCTGCTCTACCTTCCGGTCGGCAGCATCATGCCGGTCCTCGGGGGCGCCGGCGACCTGATCCTGGTGATGTATCTCCTCACGATCCCGGCGCTCGCGATGGTCGTCGGCGGGTTCGCCTCCGGTTCGCCCTACGCGACGGTCGGCGCCCAGCGTGAGATGGTCATCCTGATCGCCTACGAACTCCCGCTCGCGATCGCGATCATCGCGATCGCCTGGCGGCTCTCGATGGCGGGAATAGCCGATCCCTTCTCGCTCACCACAATCGCGGCAAACCCGGTCTGGGGCGTCGTCGGCCCGGTCGGGGCGGTCGGGCTTCTGATCCTGCTCGGGATCCTCGCGTGGGTGACGCCCGCCGAGCTCTCCCGCATCCCGTTCGATGCGCAGGAGGCCGAGACCGAGCTTGCCGGCGGGCTGCTCGTCGAGTACTCGGGGAAGAACTTTGCGCTCTTCTACCTCGCACAGGCGGTGAAGACGATCGTCATGGCGGCGCTTGCGGTTGCACTCTTCCTGCCCTGGAACCTCTCGAGCTTCGTCGCGATGGCGCCTGCAGTCGCCGTGGCCGCGGACTTCGTCTTCTTCCTCGCGAAAGTGCTGCTCGTGGTCTTCTTCTCGATCTCCCTGATCCGGGTCTCGATGGCGCGGTTCAGGATCAACCAGATCGTCTCGATCTACTGGGTCTGGCTCGGCCTCGCCGGATTCGTCGGCCTGGCGCTCGTGATGATCGACGCGATACTCGCAGGAGTGTGATGCGAATGGCAACATTACCCATGATACCGGAACTGCTCCGGCAGCTCTTCAGGACCCCGGCGACGAACGCATTCCCGGCGAAGTACCTCCCCTCCTCGGTGACGGAGTTCCTGGCGAAGGTCGGCAGGGGTGAAGCTGCGATACACCCCCCGGTGCCGGTGCCGAAGGACTTCCGGGGCAAGATCACCTACGACCCGACGGGCTGCACCGGCTGCAGCCTCTGCGCAAAGGTCTGCCCGGCCCACGCCATCGAGGTGCTGAAGGACGAGAAAAGGATCCGGATCTACGTTTCGCAGTGCATCTTCTGCTCGCAGTGCACGGATATCTGCCCGAAAGGCTCGCTCGCGATGAGCGATGCGTTCCTGCTCGCCGACGAGAACCGTTACGCCGATCACCTCATCGTCGAGTGATCAGAGCACCGGAATATCTTCAATATCCCCTTTTTTCAGGACCGTGATCAACCGTTCCGCTCCTTCCTGCACGGGCTCGCTCAGGTACTCGCCGTCCCGCACAATTGCCGGCTGAATCCCGATGAAGAGGATCGTCTCCGCAACGCCCGCGAGGAAGTCGATGAGGTGCGAGAGCGGGAGCGAATGCGTGCCGATGCTGACGTCCTGGATCCGGCCCTTTGGAACTATCCGGAACTCGCCCGGCGGGACGCCCATATCCGCCGCGTCCACGAAGACGAGGAGAGCCGGGTGATTCCGCCGGACGACGCCGGTGAAGTTCTCGGGCACCGTCCCGCAGTCGAGGGCGTTCCAGTCGCCATCTTCCATCCGGTGGGCGACGTAGCTTCCCACGCCGTCGTCGCCGCGGAGGGTATTGCCGACCCCGAGGAGCATCTTCATAATCGGAGGAACTGTGGGCGGGAGAGGTGATAGCCCTGGCGATCGGCGCTCTCCGGCCCCGGATTGCACTGCAAGATGCGCTTTACGGAACCCAAATCCAGGGATCCCAAATTAAACCGGAATATGCCCATAAATTATCCAGTAAAGTGTGGATTTTGCATAAAATTTATATCCAAACCGATCGTTGGTAGATATATCCCACCTCGGGAGGGAGGTGTTACGCTCATGGCAGCAAAGGATAAGAAGGCTCAGGCTCAGGAGAAGAAGCAGGGGAAGCAGGAGAAGGGAAAGAAGAACTAACCTCTTCCTGGAACCACCCTCATTCCCCTTTTTCCGCCGCTATTGTTCTATCGGATACCGTATCTCTTCTCCCTGTGCACTATCCGAATGCCTCATGTAGTATGCGGTCAAGATGTTCGTCGTGAAACGGAAGACGTCTGTTCCGGTCTGCGTGCTCCTGCTGCTCACCGCTGCCGTATGCGGATGCACCGGCGCATCGGAGACCGGAGATGCCTGCAGCGACGTTGCAGAGCAGAAGGAGATGCTCGTCCGGCTGAATCTCCTACAGGGCAGGATCGACGGTGCCCTTGCACTGCTCGACGCACGGGTGGAGACTACGGCACAAAACCTGACCGCGACCGGTCTTGCCGGCGCCGACGCAGAGGCGCTGCTTGCAGAGACCCTCGCGGCGGATCGGTCCGTCACCACCGCCATCACCATCGCGAGGAACGGGACCTGCCTCGCCGCCGTTCCGGGGTCCGTCGCCTCGCTCGTCGGCGAGGACCTCGGGGAGCGTGAGGTCGTCCGGGAGACGTTTGAGCGGAAGGTGCCGGTCATGACCGACGTCGTTCCACTCCAGGAGGGCGGGCAGGCGGCGATCATCGAGTATCCCGTCTTTTCGGAAGACGAGCGCCTGGCCGGGGCGACGAGCATCACCTTCGATCCCTGCCTGCTGTTGCGGGAGGAGATCGAGCCGGTGCTAAGCGGCACGCCCTACACCGCGATGGTCGCCGAGGCCGGCGGCCGGGTGCTCTACGACCCGGACTCGGCGGAGGTCGGGAAGGAGACGTTCAGCGAGTCGCTGTACGCAGAGTTCCCGGAGGTCATCGCCTTCGCCCGGACGTATGCGGGCAACTGGTCCGGGCACGCCACCTACTCCTTCTACGACACCGGGTTTTCCCGCACGGTGCAGAAAGAGGCCTACTGGACGACGGTCGGGCTGCACGGCACCGAGTGGCGGTTGATCGTTATCAGGGAGATTGGCGGGGCGTAACGGAGCGCCCCCCTACTTTTTCAGCCAGACTCCGCCGGGGTATCTCCCTTCGGGAAGAGAGGAGTCCCGGGAATACCCTGCAGATCAGTCTGCGGCTTTGAAGGCACTGGAAACACCGATGGCTGCCGGCAGGAGCAGGACGTGAAAATAGAGGTGTTTTTCGGGTTACCGCTTCATCAAAAAGAATGCGGCGGCCGCGACGGCGATGACGGCGATCACAGCGATGAGAACGGCGAGCATCGGGAGTTTTTCTGCGCCCGTTTCTGCCGGGGCGGTGGTCGGGACGCCGGTCGCTGCTGTGGTGGGAACAGCCCCGGCCGCTTCGGTGAAGAGGAGGGCGTAGACGCTGAAGTGCGTGATCCGGGCGGTCACGGTT
>NZ_VCYH01000011.1 GCF_030464345.1 Methanoculleus frigidifontis
CGAGCGGTAGCTCTCGAGAAAATCCAAAAGAACCCCTAAAGGCAAGAGTTCAGGAAGAAAGCGGCTCAGCAGTGGCGGAACGAAAGAGCAAATCCTTGATGGAAGAGAGGGTTAATCGCAATTCTCTCAAGGATATCCTGAAGGCGAGTTACGGCGTCATCGGGATCATCGGGGTCATCGTCCCCTGGATCGGCGGTTACGCCATCACCCTGCTCTTCGGGTTCGACCTCGCGAGCGCGATCTTCGTCGGGACGGCGCTCACGGCCACCAGTATCGCCATCACGGCAAACGTCCTCAAGGAGATCGGCATGCTCCAGACCGAGGCTGCGAAAGCGATCATCGGCGTTGCGATCATAGACGACGTCCTCTCCCTGGTTGCGCTCTCGATCACCGGCGACCTCGTGGGGGGGAACATCTCGGCGGTCTCGATCGGGATCGTGCTTGCCAAAGCGTTCGGGTTCATCATCATCGGGGGCGCCATCGGGCTCTTCGGCGTGAGCCGGCTCATCGAGCGGATGGACGCAACCGACCTTGCGAGGAAGTATCCCGAGTTCGTCTTCATCTTCGCGATGATGATCGCCTTCCTCTACGCGATGTTCGCCGACCTGATGGGGCTCTCCGGGATCGTCGGTGCGTTCATCGCCGGCGTCGCCTTCGAGGGCGTCGGCCTGCGGAACAGCAAAGACGTCAAGGAGGGCGCCGAGTACCTTCAGATCATCTTCGCGTCGATCTTCTTCGTCTCGCTCGGTATCCTTGCGGACTTCACGGCGCTCACCTCCGAGATCCTCGTCTTCCTCGTTGCGCTGACCGTCGTGGCCATCATCACCAAGGTGGTCGGCTGCGGCCTGCCGGCCCGGGCGATGGGGATGTGCCGGGAAGACTCGCTGATCGTCGGGTTCGGGATGGCGCCGCGGGGCGAGGTGGCGATGATCGTCGCGCTGATCGGGCTCGACCAGGGGCTTATCGGCCAGGGGATCTTCGTCGCCATCGTCTTGATGAGCCTCCTGACCACCGTCATCACCCCGATCGTCTACCGGAACTGGTTCTTCAAGGGCGCGTACTGCACCTACGAGTGAACTGACGGCACCCATCTTCTTTTTTATTCCTTCAGCACCGGGTGCTGGTTTTCCCGGCTCCCGAACGATACATGTCAGGGATGGAATCCGTACTCACCGGCATCTGCTCCACCGTCGCTCTTCGTCTCGTTCGGCATCATTTCAGCCATTTGCTTCGCTGAATCTGCACGAGGATGATCAGGGCGAGGATCCCATACCCGAGTACCCAGGCATAGCCTATCCCGACGATCCCGAACTGCATCATGAAGGTGTAGCTCAGACCTACCAGCAGTACGAAGGTGAGTCCGCTGATGGCAATCAGCTCCTTGATGTCCTTCTGGATCTTTTTGATGGAAAGGTAGGTCTGCTGGAACGCGACAAAGAAACTCGATATGACCATCACCTGCAGAAGATCGAGTCCCTCGACGTAGCTCTTTCCGAGCAGGGAGAGAAAGAATCCGCCGAAGACGTACAGGAGAATGACTGCGGGTGTCAGGGCTGCGAAGATGACCGCGAGCGATTTGACGGTTATCGTCTTCAGCGACTCTCCGTGGCTCCCCTCGACGAAATGGGACATCGTCACGGACTGCGGGATGATAAAGAGAACGCTGGTCATCGTGAAGGCGATATAATAGTCGGCCGCCTGTGTTGCTCCGAGGACATTCAAAACCAGGATGGGCAGGATCTGGGCCGGCAGCAGGGCGAGAAGCCCGGCGACATACGTGCCGGAGGAGTACTGGAACGACTCTTGCAGGAACGGCCTGTCGACCCTGGCGGGTCTGATTCCGAGGCGAAAGAGGAAGATGAGCGACACCGTGAACGCGAGCAGGATCGCAAGCCCGTAGGCTGAAAAGATCCCGAGAGCCGCCCCGAATGCCAATGGGAAGAGAAGGAGAATTCTCGTGCCTCCGAAGAGGTTTCGAAGGAACGTGTACTCCGACTTTCGCATGGCGAGAAATGAAAGCCCCACGTAATGCGTTGCCGATTCGACGCCGAGGATTCCGAGGAAGATCAGCGGATACAGCCTGACGATCTGCAATTCCGGTGACCAGATGTCGATGCCCATGATATAGACGACACCGAAGAACAGGGCAAACCCTGTCGATACCGCGATGGTAGTGCTGAGAATTTTATTCTTATCGCCGCTCGGGAAGAACCGGATGATGGACTGGTCGAGCCCGAACCGGGTGAGCAGGATGAGCAGTCCCGTTGAAGCGAGAAGTGCGGTGGCGACACCGACGTCCTCCTTCGGGTACAGCCTGGCTGCGACGATCCAGAAGAGGAAGCTGAAGACGGTGCCCATGATGTTGGACGCAAGGATGTAGGCCGAGTTCTTGAAGAGGGGATCGGTCAGCAGGAGCCGTACATCGTGGACGCTTCTTGGTATGAATATATTCATGGCTGTCTCAAACCTCCCCTTCCCTCTCTCAAAGCATGTATCTTACCGCTGCCGCACCGCATCCTGCGTGTCCCGTACATTCCCGGAGGTGTCCGGGAAGAACCTCCGGTTGGCGCCACCAAAGCCCGATCCGGAACCGAAAATGATGCATGCAGGTGCCTGGGCATCTGGACGGAGCAATTCCGCAGAAAGACAGATTCCTTTCTGATATCTTCCCCATCCGAACCGGCATCCCGGCGTGATTTGTCTCGTTGTAGTTCCGTTCGACTATATTAATGTTGTGTTGCGGCCTCTGCATGCCCTTCCGATTCGCCGGTCACAGATCTTCCGTTGGCCGGGTGGGGGATTCACACCGTACCGGCATGGCTCCGGAACTCCTCCATCCTGCCCGTCTCATCCGTGCTCCCCCATATAGTTTATCTCTCCTCCCGGGCAGGCGGAACGCCGGTGCCCCAGATTATCGAGGTGTTCCCGGCCCGGGAAATGACAAATGGGCGGGAAATGTGGTTTTTCCGGGCGATAAGAAGCATTAAATACTTTGTCCCGGTTACTGAATGTTCACCGGGCTTGTACCCGAAGGAGCATACATGGACGGAACGCAACGCGTGAGCGGAGTGATACCTTGGAGCAGAGCACCAGAGTGATACTCGTGATCGCTGCAGCACTCCTGATTCTTGGTCTGGTCATGGCGCCGTTCTTTGCGGGGCCGGCCGACGACGGCGATGATACCGATGCCGTGTTCGTGGCTGCGAGCGACAGCAGTGCAGCAGCGAAAGCCCAGGCCCGGTATGTCTGTGACGGGGTCGACGATCACGTGGAGATCCGGCAGGCGCTCGCGGCCCTCTCCGGGAGCGGCGGAACCGTCCGGCTTGCGAAAGGGACCTACACCTGTGCCGGGAACCTCGAACCGGGAGCGAATACCGTGCTCGAAGGAGCAGGGCCGGAGGAGACGACGCTCGAGTTCCCGAAAACCGGCGGCCTGCGAGCGTACAGGCCCTCGGTCACGTTCAAAGGTTTCACCGTCACGGGCGTTGCCGACCTGCTCATCACCGAGAGCCATGCCCGCGTCACCGACGTGACGATGACGGTGGACAACTCGCGGGTCGGGGCCTTCTACGTCTGGGCGGCGAACACGGTCATCGAGGATATCGTCTTTGAGAACTGCAGGGCAATCGACTGCGGCCGCTACGGGTTCCTGAACAGCGGCGAGGGTTCGCCGCGGCTGGTGAAGGACATCAAGTACGTGGGCTGCGCAGCGATCAACTGCGGCAGGGACAGTTACGTCTCTACGGGTCCGTGGGTGACGGGTTTTGATATCGTCGAGAAGAACGATATCGACGGTGCCGAGGTGATCGGCTGCTATGCCGAGGGCAACCAGGAGAGCGGGTTCCACCTGGAGGGCTTCTCGTACTTAAGCATCAAGAACGTCCGGTTCCAGGACTGCGTCAGCGTGAACAACGCCCAGAAGGGCAAAGATGAGGCCACGTTCGGTGGCGGGTATACCGTCTCGAAGGGGGTCACTTTCGAGAACTGCACCTCGGAGAACAACAAGCATGGGTTCCTGATCAACGGCGGCTCCAGTGTGCGGGGCCACGACGTGTCGTATCTCCGGTGCACCGACACCGGTTCCGACTACGGGTTCACCGTCGATCACGGATCGGGTTTTGTTCTTGAGGACTGTGAGGCGCTCGGGTCGAAGCTCCGCTCCCTGACCATCGACCGGTCGCATGACATTCTGGTAGAGGCGTTTACCAGTAGACCGGCGGCGGACGGAGCCGGAACTGCACCCGCCGGCAGCGGTGCCGACGACCGGCACGAGGTGCTGATCCAGGACTCGTTCGGTGTCGTCCTGAGCGGGGATATCACAACGTCCCGGCCGCACGGTCTGAGTGTCGCCGGAACCGAGGCCCGAAACATCACGGTTCAGGACACGTGCATCCTCTCCGACGGATCGCGGGGCAGCATCTTTGGTGTGTACGTAAGCGGTGATGTCGCCGATGCCGGCACCATCCTGGTCAGGAACAGCAAAATCGCCGCCCTGGCGGAAAATTCGCCTCTGAAGGCAGGGATAGAAAACCTGGCTTCACAAGCGGTGCTTGTGGAGAATGTCCTGGTGACCGGGGCGGGAGAGCCGTTCGTCAACTGCGATGTTCTGGCCGAGGCAGAGGTTCCGTCGCCGACGCCGACCCGGCAGCCCGGACCTGACACACTCGTGGCAATGATCGGTCTTGGCGTGGCAGTCATCGGTCTTGCCGTGGCAATCTTCCTCCTCTGGCGGCGGAGGAGATAACCCACCGTCCTTTTTTTGGGAGATCCGATCCTGCTGCAGTGATCTCTCCGGGGTCTTCCGGGTGCGGGACGGCGAACCCTAACCTCCGGTGCCAATACCTCTTCACTGGAGCGTCTGTCCGCAGGATAGGTGCGGCGCACGTGGTTGCAGCCCGGATACGGTGCTCTGCGTGTGTATCATAGAGGATCATGCCGCACAGCGGAAGGCGATTGGCGCGAATATTTAATGAGTTCGGTTTTAATCACCGAGGTGGTACATAAACCTTGTGCAAAAAAATATCGCTAATATAATAATGCAAAAATAAAAATCGGTTTGTGAGGATTACTACATTTAGATATTAAGGATTTTTATAAAACTTTTTTTATGGGCAAAATACTTATATCACTGTTCAGAGATGCAGATCTACCTCCATGTGAGGAGTGAACAGCATGACAGAGTCGCGAAACGTGAAACGATTGGTTGCAGTGCTCCTGGTGTTCTGCCTGATCCCGGTGTTTGTACCGGCAGGGGCGGCAGCAGAGTCCACCACGCTCGTCGTGGCTGCAAGTGACAGCAGTGAAGAAGCGAAAGCTCAGGCTACCTATATCTGCGATGGTTCAGACGATCACGTGGAGATCCAGCAGGCTCTCGACGCCCTGCCTGCTGGTGGGATTGCCCTTCTGATGGAGGGTACGTACAACTGTGCCGGCAACATCCAGCCCGGTGACTCCAGAATCCTGCAGGGTTCCGATGAGAACACGACGGTCTTGAGTTACCCCGGCTCCGGCGGGCTCCGGGTCCGTGCACCGTCCGTGACCTTTGCCGACTTCACGGTCACCGGAAAAGCCGACATGATCATTGAGGACGATCATACCCGGGTTCGCAACGTGACGATGACGGTTGACAACTCGCGGATCGCCGCCTTCTACGTCTGGGCAGCGAACGACGTCGTCGAGGACACCGTCTTCGAGAACTGCAGGGCGATCGACTGCGGCCGCTACGGGTTCCTGAACAGCGGCGAGGGTTCGCCGCGGCTGGTGAAGGACATCGCGTACATCAACTGCACGGCGATCAACTGCGGCAAGGACAGTTACGTCTCTACGGGTCCGTGGGTGACCGGGTTTGATATCGTCGAGAAGAACGATATCGACGGCGCCGAGGTGATCGGCTGCTACGCCGAGGGCAACCAGGAGAGCGGGTTCCACCTGGAGGGCTTCTCGTACTTAAACATCCAGAACGTCCGGTTCCAGGACTGCATCAGCGTGAACAACGCCCAGAAGGGCAAGGATGCGTGCATGTTCGGCGCCGGGTTCACCGTCCCGAAGGGAGTGACCCTCGAGAACTGTACGTCCGTGAACAACAAGCACGGCTACCTGGTCAGCGGCGGCAGCGTCAGCAAGGGGTTTTCCAACACCTTCACGAACTGCACCGATGAAGGATCCGACTATGGGTTTACCATCCGCCACGGCTACGACATCACCATGACCGACTGTGTCTCGAAGGATGCCGCCCGCCAGGGTCTCGTCCTCTCGAAGGCCTGGAACATCAAGGCAGAGGACTTCCGCCTGATCGGCGCTGCAGGCTATCCGCTCCATGAAGGCTCCTCGGAGCAGACTGCGGTGAAGATCGCCGGAACACGGTCGTCCGACGACCAGTTCGCCTACAACATGTGGGACGGGGCGGTCACCGACAGCACCCTCGATATCCATGCCGAGGGCTGCGGAACCGACACCGTCGTCTTCCTTGAGGACGCCCAGCGGGTCACCCTCACGGGGAGTACGGACTCTGCGGGTGCAAACCCGGTGAAGGTCGCCGGTGGAACCGCAGTCGACACTGCAGGCTTCACCACTGGTGCCGAAGTGTCCGCTCCCTCCGCATAAGGGACGCCCGAAAGGCTCCCCTATCCTTTTTTTGTATACCGTAAATCCCGTGCAGGGTGATTTCCGGCGATGCCGGGTTGTGCTCCGGAAGGGAAGAGAGATCCATTTCGGACGTCCTGATCGGGAGCACGTCCCAAAAAGTGCCTGGGGATCGAAGATCCGCCCGGGCCGCAGCACCCTTTCCGGATCTACCTGCTGAGAAGAGCGGCATCGGATGGCATGCCTGCGAACACGGTCGCCCCTGGGCTATATTGCATTGGGGAGTCCGGGAGGGGATCTCTTCCTCCTGCCGGAGAGTGTTGCGAAGTGCCACCCTTTCGGAGACTCCGACCGAATTGACGTTCATGCTTTTGGGGATCCTGGGGATCCGTGAGGGACATCTGCATGGAGGTACAGTCAGGGGAGGTGGCATCCCCCTCCTCCTGACGCGGTTGCCCTTGCGGTTTCCCGGATCGGGGACGGCCACGGAGGCACAAAACCTGCCGGTCACCTGCACGAAGCGTGTCGGGTGTTTCTCAACGGTACGCCACGATACCGCTCCACTGTCGATAGCGGATCGTTTTTCTGTTATCCGGAGTATGCCCTATTTAAACCCATCGTCCGGGCAGTCCTTCCTTGAAGCTCCCCTTTTCCTGGGGAAATATATCTCCAATCTCTGATTTGTCTTCAATGCAATAATATCTCCTCGTTAATTTTAAACAGATATTTATAATATTATTATTATATGAAGGAAGGTCACCCTTCGGAGGTGAAATCCTGAAATACAGACGAACCATACAACACGTGATAAGCATGGGTCTGATGCTGTGCATGGTAGCGGCCACGATGCCGGCCGGTGCAGCTGCAGAACCGGATGCCACGCCTATCGAAGACCTTCGCCTGACCGATGAACAGGTCTGGGAGCATGTGAACAACCTGCGTACCGACAGCTCCGGATGGGCCGCCGCGGAGGCGGGTACCATGACGCTTGTCGTGGCCGCATACGATGCCGATGACGCTGCAAAGGCTCAGGCAGAGTACGTCTGTGATGGAGTCAACGACCACGCGGAGATCCAGGCCGCTCTCAAGGCGCTGCCTGCCGGCGGAACCGTCCTTCTGACGCCGGGCACGTTCAACGTCGCCGGCAACCTGCAGCCCGGTGCGTACACCACGCTGAAGGGCTCGGGTGACGACGCCACGACCCTGAAGTTTGCGGGCGTTGGCGGGCCGCGGGTCCGGTCGCCGTACGTGACCTTCGCCGACTTCACGATCGTCGGCACCGCGGATCTGCTCGTTGCCGAAGATCATGCCCGCGTCCACAATGTGACCATGACCGTCGACAACTCCCGGGTCGGCGCCTTCTACGTCTGGGCGGCCAACAAGGTCGTCGAAGACGTTGAGTTCGTGAACTGCAGGGCGATCGACTGCGGCCGCTACGGCTTTTTGAACAGCGGCGAGGGCGATCCGAACCTGATCACGAACGTCCGGTACGTGAACTGCGAGGCGATCAACTGCGGCAGGGACAGTTACGTCTCCACGGGGCCGTGGGTGACCGGGTTTGATATCGTCGAGAAGAACAACATCGACGGTGCCTGGATCATCGGCTGCTATGCCGAGGGCAACCAGGAGAGCGGGTTCCACCTGGAGGGCTTCTCGTACTTAAGCATCAAGAACGTGTTCTTCAAGGACTGCGTCAGCATCAACAATGCCGCGAAAGGCAAGGACAAGTGCATGTTCGGTGCCGGGTTCACGACCCCCAAGGGCTGCACCCTCGAGAACTGCTACTCGTACAACAACAAGCACGGGTTCCTCGTCAGCGGCGGGAGTATCAGCAAGTGCTATGATATCACCATGAAGAACTGCACCGACGATGCCTCCTGGTACGGGTTTATGTTCCGCCATGGTTATGACAGTACGTTCGTCGACTGCGTCTCGAACGATGCCGAGCGCCAGGGGATCGTCCTCTCCAAGGCCTGGAACCTGAACGTGGACAACTTCACCCTGAACGGTGCTGCAGGCTACCCGCTTCATGCCGGTTCCCCGACCGTCACGGCGGCCAAGTTTGCCGGAACCAAGACCGCTGACGATCCCTTCGCCGGCGGGATGTGGCACGGCCCGGTCACCGACAGCGTGATCGACATCAACGCCCAGAACTGCGGCTCGGAGACCGTTCTCTGCCTGGAGAATGCGCAACGGGTCACTGTCACCGGGACGATCGATTCGAGCAGTCCTGATGCGGTGAAGGTCATCGGCGGGTCGGACGTCGACACAAGCGGTGTCGCCACCCTGAACGGGGCTGCTGAACCGCAGCCGACCCCGATCGTCATTCCGCTGATCGACTGACCGTGCATGGCGCAGAAAAACCTTCACATTTCTTTTATTCTTTTCGCGAGACCAGCTATTCTCCGGTCTTTGCACCCGTCCGGCTTTCGCGCCGGTGCGGCACGTCCCGGATCTTCTGCTTCTGCCGCCCCCGGTGATGCGTGGGGTTTGCCGGTCCCGGGACGATCCGGCGATCGGGTTATCGCCTCGCAGAGTGCCTGAAATTTCTGTCGGGTTGGAGAGATCCCTGGAAATCATCGGGGTGAGGCCGCGGTGATGCGGTGCAGTTCACTCTATTTCATATATAAATAACTATCGTATTTACCTCTGTTTCTGATCTTGCCCGGTTGGTTAAACTGACGATAATTATCGCCTCTTTAGAAAATATGTTCTTTTATAAAAATCCGTTATATTTGAGAAACTACTTATAGGATTCTCATCAGATAATGCATTATCTCCAGAAAGGAGGTGAGTAATGGGAGATCTGTTTACAGTAAAACGAGTGATTTCAGTAATCCTGATGCTATGCTTTGTATCGGTATGTATACCGAGCAGCACCGCAGCGGTGTCATCAACGACTGTTCAGGACCTTCGCCTTACCGAGGCCGAAGTTCAGGCAACCGTGATGGAGCTGCGGACCGCCACCGGTTCAAACTGGGCCGAGTCCGGCGGGAGCACCGCAACAGTGATCGTAGCAGCAAGTGACAGCAGTGCAGCAGCAAAAGCCCAAGCCCGGTATGTCTGCGACGGTTCGAATGACCACGTAGAGATCCAGGCAGCTCTCAGTGCTCTCCCTGCCAGCGGTGGAACGGTTCTCCTGAAAGCGGGAACCTACAACTGCGCCGGCAACCTGCAGCCCGGTGCGTACAAGACGCTGAAAGGTGAGGGAGAAGGGGCGACCGTTCTGAAGTTCCCCGGCGTTGGCGGACTGCGCATCCGTGCACAGTACGTAACCTTCGCCGACTTCAAGGTCACCGGAAAAGCCGACATGCTCATCGAAAGCAATCACGCCCGTGTTCGCAACGTGACCATGACGGTGGACAACTCCCGGATCGGCGTCTTCTACGTCTGGGCGGCCAACAAGGTTGTCGAGGACGTTGAGTTCGTGAACTGCAAGGCTATCGACTGCGGCCGCTACGGGTTTTTGAACAGTGGCGAGGGAAACCCGAACCTGATCAAGAACGTCCGGTACATCAACTGTGAGGCCATCAACTGTGGACGCTACAGCTCCGTCTCCACGGGGCCGTGGGTGACCGGGTTTGACATCGTCGAGAAGAACAACATCGACGGTGCCTGGATCGTCGGCTGCTATGCAGAAGGCAACCAGGAGAGCGGGTTCCACCTCGAGGGCTTCTCGTACCTGAGCATCAAGAACGTCCACTTCAAGGACTGCGTCAGCATCAACAACGCCCAGAAGGGCAAGGACAGATGCATGTTCGGCGCCGGGTTCACCGTCCCGAAGGGCTGCACGCTTGAGAACTGCTACTCGTACAACAACAAGCACGGGTATCTGGTCAGCGGCGGCAGCGTCAGCAAGTGCTATGATGATACCTTCATCAATTGCCGGGACGATGCCTCGTGGTACGGGTTTGTAGTCCGGCACGGCTACGACATCTCCATGACCGGCTGTATCTCGAACGATGCCGCCCGGCAGGGGATCGTCCTCTCCAAGGCCTGGGACATCACGGTCAACGACTTCTACCTGAACGGTGCCGCAGGCTACCCGCTCCATAGCGGTTCCTCGACCGTCACGGCAGCCAAGTTTGCAGCGACGACGTCGTCCGACGATCCGTTCGCCTACAGCATGTGGAAAGGGCCGCTGACCGACAGCAGCATCGATATCCACGCCCAGAACTGCAAGCCGTCGACCGTCCTCTGCTTTGAGAACGCCCAGCGCGTCAAGGTGACCGGTACGATCACAACGACCAGCACGAGCCCGATCCGGGTTATCGGCGGTTCCGCCGTCGACACGAGCGGTGTTGTCTTCGGCCCCGACGTGGTTTCGCCGTCACCTGCCCCGACCCCGGCTCCGGTCGAGAACCCGGAGTACCTCTGGTACGAGGCTGAAGCGGTCGGCGTGACCGCACCGATGACGGCAGCCGCCGATGCGGCCGCATCCAACGGGAACTACATCTGGGTCCCGCAGGGAACCGGACACGCGGTAGAGCCCCCGGCGACCGAGGGCACCGCGACCTACCCGATCAGCGTCTCTGAGGCGGGTACCTACGCCGTCTACGCCCGGTGCATCGCTCCGGACAGTGCGAGCGACTCGTTCTGGGTCTCCGTGGACGGAGCAGCAGGCTTCAAGTTCGCCCCGGTCACCAGTGAGGACTGGCAGTGGACGAAGGTCGGTACCTACTCCTTCGCCGCCGGTGAGCACACGCTCGACATGATGTGGCGCGAGGACGGCACGAAGCTCGACAAGATCTTCGTCACAAACGACCTCGCCTACCTGCCGACCGGCACGGGCGGCGAGGCGACCGGACCGGTCGTCATACCGACTCCGACGCCTACCCCGACGCCTACTCCGACGCCGACGCCCGCCAGTCCCCAGACCTGGATTGAGATGGAGTCTGCAGACCTCGTAAGCCCGATGGTCGCCGCATCGGATGCAGCAGCCTCCGGCGGCGCGTACGTCTGGACGCCCCAGGGCACCGGCAACCGGGCAACGCCCCCGGCCGACGGGGCGGCGACCGTGACGTTCACGGTTCCTGCCTCGGGCACCTATGCCATCTACGGCCGGACGATCGCTCCTGACAGCACGGCAGACTCGTTCTGGGTCTCCATCGACGGCGCTGCCGCATTCAAGTGGGAGCCCGGCAACAGTCAGGACTGGATCTGGAACAAAGTCGGGTCGTATCCCCTCTCCGCCGGCGAGCACACCCTGAAGGTGATGCTGCGTGAGGACGGAACCAGGATCGACAAGGTCGTTGTCAGCAGCGATCCCGCCTTCGTTCCTGAGGGCAGCGGCGACGGCACCCCGATCGTCGTCCCGGTTCAGCAGGATATCGTGATCGAGGCAGAGGGCGGAAGCCTGGCAGCCCCGATGCAGGCGCTCAATGACGTGGCTGCGTCCGGCGGGAAGTACATCGTTGTCCCGATGGGCAGCGGTGCACAGGCAACTCCTCCGGCGACGGGCACCGCGACCTACACCTTCGACGTGCCCGCAACCGGTGAGTACGCCCTGCACGGACGGACAATCGCTCCGGACAGCACGACGGACTCGTTCTGGGTCTCGCTCGACGGTGCTGCCGCATTCAAGTGGGAGCCCGGCAACAGCAAGGCCTGGACCTGGAACAAAGTGGGTCAGTACCCGCTTGCTGCAGGCAAGCACACGCTGAAAGTGATGTGGAGAGAAGACGGTACCAAACTGGACAAACTCCTCCTCACCGGCGACCTTGCCGCTGTGCCGACGGCATAACGGCACGGTAGCGTGTACTACCCGCTGGCACCCTCTCTTTGGGAACAGAGGCGGACCCGGGAAATCCCGGGTTCGCCTGACAGGGTCCGGGATGCGGAAGAGAACCCCGCATCCCCGTTTTTATACCGCTCTGCCGCTGGCAGGCTACAGCGTTCTGTAATAGAATCCGTCCTTTTCAGGAGCCTTCCCGGCAAAGATGCCCCGGATGTCGACCAGCACTTTGCTTGAGTTCATGAAACTCCCGATCTCTGCAAGGGACATATCCCTGAACTGGTCGTGTGCAACCGCGATAATGACGGCGTCCATCGGCACCGTGATCTCCTCAAGCGCCTGTACGCCGAAGGTCTCGATCGCGTTTGCAGGAAGCAGCGGGTCATAGCCGTAGAGCTCGACGCCGAACTCGCTCAGGTGCCGGACGATCTCCGTAACCGGGCTTTCACGGGTGTCGGGCACGTTCTCCTTGTAGGTGAGTCCCATGATCAGGACATTCGAGCCCTTGATAACCCTGCCCTGTTCGTTCAGCCCTTTGACGACCATGTCCGCCACGTGGCGCGGGATGTGATCGTTGATGGCTCTCCCGGCGAGGATGACCTGCGGGTGGTAGCCGAGCTCCTTCGCCCGGTAGACGAGGTAGTAGGGGTCGACCGGGATGCAGTGGCCGCCGACGAGCCCCGGGGTATACTGGTGGAAGTTCCACTTCGTGCCTGCAGCCTTCAGGACGGCGGCCGTGTCAATCCTCATCCGGTGAAAGATGATGGAGAGTTCGTTCATCAGGGCGATGTTCAGGTCACGCTGGATATTCTCGATAACTTTGGCGGCTTCGGCGGTTTTGATGTCGGGTGCGACGTACACGGTCGTTACGAGCCCGTAGAGGGCTGCAAGGTCTTCTGCCGTCGCTGCATCGTAGCCCGATACTATCTTGGTGATCCGATCCAGGGTATGGTCGCTGTCGCTCGGGTTGATCCGTTCCGGGGAATACCCGATGGTAAAATCGACACCGCAGACACCGCCCGACTCACGCTCCAGGATCGGCCTGACGACGTCCTCGGTCACCCCCGGGTAGACGGTCGATTCGAGGACGACGCATGCGCCCGGCTTGAGGTTCTTTCCGACCGTCTCGGAGGCGGAGATGACGTAGCGCAGGTCCGGTTCCTTCGACCGGGTGACCGGCGTCGGGACACAGATCAGGACAAAATCCGCGTCGGCAATTCGGGCGGGATCGGAGGTTGCCTGCACGCTGTTCGCGTCCCTGGCCGCAATGGCGGATACCTTCCGTGCATCGATATCGAAACCGATCGTCGTCAGGTGCCGGGCGAAGCTGTCGGCAAGCGGAAGGCCGACATACCCAAGCCCGGCGATACAGACTGTTTTACTCTTTATCTGTTTGGAATCCACGGTACTCGTCTCCCATCATCACTGCTGCCGGGCTCTGCGGGCGTGCGTCTCTCCTTCTTCGGTGGCGGATGGGCCAGCGGAGCCGCTGGTCCCGGCGCGGGGAATATGCTCTGATGAAGCGTACGCCGCTACTTAAACCTTTCTGCAGGTGCAGCGAACGGATCCGCCCTCCCGAAGGTGGTTTCGGAATCGTTCGTCTTCGGCGGCGCCTTGCGGTGACTGCATAGGGTTGCACACAGGCGTGTGGAAACAGTATCCTGCGAGACGAGAAAGACATTCCCGTTTCACGTTCCCAGGATGACGAGGAGTTTGTTCACCACGATGATGCCGAAGATGACAAGGCCGGCAGCGAGTGTTGCTCTGAGGTACTGGACAGACTGATGCTGCCGAAACGAGGTGCTGCCGAGAAGTTCAAGGGCGAATACGAGTCCGATCAGCCCGATCTCGTAGGCAAGCACAACGCCTGGATACAGGTACAGCAGTCCCAGCAGAACGGCGGCCAGCGCGAGTGCAAGGAGGCCGAGGGCGATTCTCTTCAGCCACGTTCCCATCTGCTGGGAATGGCCGGTTCTCATTTATAAATATGTCGCCTGTGCCGGTATGGCGCACGGGGCATCTCGGCGGCGGGAAAAAGGGACTGGGTGAAATAGAGATCCATTATACCGGCCGTGCGTCCACGTTGCGCGGGAGGAGTTCGTCGATCAGGAACGACGGGATCTGCGTTGAGGTTCGAACCATCAGGTAGAAGTCCGCCCGGTCACCCACCATTCCACGGTACACGCCGTCGATCTTGAAGTCAAACTCCAGTATCTGCATCCCGAGCGTGCTGATGACGGCATGCATTGCAGAGATCTCGTGCTCTTCCCCGATCGGAAGTTCGGTCGGTTGTTTGTTGACCGAGAGCGTCACTTTATCTGCCTGGGGGATCGCGAGGATCTCGACGTTCCCCAGTTTGACGACCTCCGAGTTCGGGAAGAGGACGTCGTAGGTGACGGTGTAAGGGTATGCTGCCGCGGAGTTCGACGGTGTCGTCACGATGGTGAGCGTTGCCATTGCGGCGACCACGAGCACGGCGATGACGACCAGAACGCCGACGGCAATCTTCAGCCCTCTGCGCTTCTTCTCTGGTTTCGCCGCACCGGTTGTCGGAGGGGCAGGTGCGGCTGGTTCAACGGTCTCGGCCATCGGCTTCTGCGGCTCTTCCGGTGGCGTCTCCTGTGGTCCGCCGGTGCCGGATGAGGAGGAGAGATCCTCCGTCTGCTCTTCCGGCACCGGTGAGCTGCTCGCTGTCTCTGGTTCTTCTGGCATAAGAAGGTTCCCACTTTGAAAGGAGGCATTTGAACTATTTAACAATATTGTGAGGATACTTCTGCCCTTCTTCGGTGGGGAAGCGGTCTGTCCCGACCCGGACTCCACTGCAAAACCCTCATTATACCTGGTGACAGACTAATGAAGGAGGATGTGAATGACCGCGATCCCGAAAGAAGAATATCTGCTAAAATGTACATCCGCCTGTGCAGGGTGCAGTTCTTCCCTCTGCCTGCGATATATTACAAAAGCGGCGGGGCCCGATACGGTTCTGGTGGTTCCCGCCTGCTGTACCAGTGTCATCCAGGGAATGTACCCGAACACGGCGATGGACATACCCGTGTACAACATCGCATTTGCGGCTGCAGCGGCCTGTGCATCCGGGCTGAGCAACGCATTCCGGGCGCTTCGGCGGGAGACCAACGTCATCGTCTACGCCGGTGACGGCGGCACGGTGGATATCGGTATCCAGGCTCTTTCCGGAGCGTTCGAGCGCGGCACCGATTTTCTCTATATCTGCTACGACAACGAGGCGTACGGTAACACCGGGATGCAGCGGTCCGGCGCAACGCCGCTCGGTGCGCGGACGACCACGACGCCCGGCGGAAAGCCGACGACGAAGAAAGACCTCGACCGGATCGTCGAGGCGCACGATCCGCCGTACATGGCGACCGCCTGCAGTGCATATCCGCTCGACCTCTTCAAGAAAGTGAAGAAGGCGCTCTCGATCCGGGGGCCGAAGTTCATCCATATTCTTGCACCCTGCCCGCCCGGGTGGCGCTACTCGGCAGAAAAGACCATCGAGATGGGGAAACTGGCGGTCAAGACCGGCACATGGGTGCTCTACGAGCGTGAATACGGAAACCTCACGATCAACGGCCCCTCAAAGGCCGCGATCAGAAAGCCGGCCCCGCTTGAGGACTATATCAAAGGGCAGGGCAGGTTCAAGGGTGTCACACCCGCGATGCTCGAACAGATGCGTCAGCAGATGCAGGCGAACATCACCCGGCTTGTCCGCGAGGAGGAAGGCATATGCTGACGATTGCAACCGGAAACAAGGCTGTAGCAGCGGCGGTGAAGGCCGCGAAGCCCGGGGTCATCGCCGCCTACCCGATCACCCCGCAGACGGAGATTGTGGAGCAGATCGCCGAGTACGTCACTGCCGGCGCTCTTGCGAGCGAGTACATTCCGGTGGAGAGCGAGCACTCCGCGATGGCGGCCTGCATCGGCGCGAGCGCAGCGGGTGTCCGCACCTTCACGGCGACGAGCTCGCACGGCCTTCTTTACATGCACGAGATGGTGCACTGGGCGGCCGGAGCCCGCCTGCCGATCGTCATGGCGAACGTCAACCGTGCGCTCGGGCCCGGGTGGAACGTCTGGGCGGAGCATACGGACGCCTTTTCCCAGCGGGATACCGGGTGGCTGCAGGTCTTCGTGAGCACCGTCCAGGAGGCCTACGACGCGACGCTGATGGCGTTCCGGATTGCCGAGCACGAAAATGTCCTGCTCCCGGTCATGGTCAACCTCGACGGGTTCACCCTGAGCCACATCACCCAGTCGCTCGAGGCCTTCGATCCCGGGGACTTCATCCCGCCGGTGCGCATTCCCCACGCGATCGACGTGGAGAATCCCTGTGTCTACGGGCCGCTGACCGGGCCTGCCGACTACTTCAGGTTCCGCTGGGACATTGAGCGCTCCATGCGTGACTCCGTCGGCGTCATCGCCGACGTCGAGCGGGAGTTTGCAGAACGGTTCGGCCGGAGCTACGGCCCCACCGAGGACTACCGGTGCGAGGATGCGGAGGTCGTCGTCGTCGCCATGGGCACGCTCGGCAAAGAGGCCGAGGTCGCCGTCGACCTGCTGCGCCAGGAGGGCGTGGCTGCCGGTTCCATGCGCCTGCGCTGGTTCCGCCCCTTCCCGAAACTCGACCTCGCCGGACGCGACGTCGTCGTCATCGACCGTGACTACTCCTTCGGTTTCGGCGGTGTGGTCGCGCACTCCATCCGCTCGACGACCGGTGCCGAGCCGTACAGCGTGATCGCGGGTCTCGGCGGCCAGGAGGTAACGCATGAGGATATTGCCGGGTTCGTGAAGACGCGACAGTCCGGCAAGGAGTTCTGGTTCGGGGTGAACGACCGTGTATGAGATACGCATCCATTCCCGCGGCGGGCAGGGAGGCGTCACGGCCGCACGGCTGCTGGCCCTTGCGGCGTTCCGCGACGGCAAGCATGCGACCGCCTGCCCCTTCTACGGTGCGGAGCGCCGGGGCGCACCGGTCGTCTCCTTCGTCAGGATCGACGATCAGCCCATCCGGGTCTACTCCCAGATCCAGAAGCCCGATCTGGTGATCGTCCTCGACACCAGTATCATGGACGTGGTCGACGTCTTCCAGGGTCTCAGAGAGGACGGCGCGGTGCTGCTGAACAGCTCGCACGATCTCGACGGGAGCGATCTTACCGCCTACCATGTCGACCTGACCGGGATCGCCCTCGCCCTCGACCTGGTCGTGGCCGGGAGCCCGATCCTCAACACGCCGGTGCTCGGCGCCCTCGCGAAGCTGGGCATCGTCTCGCTCCCGTCGGTGAAGGAAGCGATCAGCGAGACGTTTGCGGACGAGCGGAACGTACAGGCTGCGGAAAAGGCATACCAGGAGATGACCGTATGAGAGAGAGGCTTGCACTCAGCAGACCGACCGAAGCGTCGTCGGGCAAGACCGGGTCGTGGCGGACGTTCCGCCCCGTGGTTGACCGGGAGAAATGCAACGCGTGCGGGCTCTGCGCGCAGTTCTGTCCGGACAGCGTCATCGATGAGGACCTCGTCATCGATATCGAGTTCTGCAAAGGCTGCGGGATCTGCGCGGCCGAATGCCCGAAGGAAGCAATAACAATGGTACGGGAAGACCGTTAGTCTTCCGCCTCTTCTTTTTCTTCGATCGGGCACTGGGCGATATACTGGAGATTATACTTATAGAAGTGCGTATAGCCGCAGTTCCTGCACCGGGTCGTGAAGTGGTTGCACCCGATGATCAGGTCGTGCGGCCCGGTCACGCCGCAGCGTTTGCAGGGCGCTTCTGTCTCAAGTTCCCAGACATCGTAGCAGCCGATGGGAGTGTATGCTCCCTCTTTTCCGATCTCCTGAATCCGGGGGAGAAAGATGCGTGCGGCGCCGCAATGCGAACAGATTACCTGAGCCTGCGCCGAAACCGCTTTGATGATCTGATCCGCCACCTCGCCGCAGTTGTAGCAGTTTGTCCGGTGCCTGGTGAAGATGAACCGCTCGGTCATATAGGGTAGTACCGGACTTGCGCGATTTAATACATTCCCTGTTTCCCGCGGCCGGGGTACGCGAAATCCTCCCGGGTGCAGCGGCTCCGGGGGTGTTTTCCGTGTCGACTGGACAATCTTTAAGTATGTGGCAGCCATCTCTGGTGCGTTCTGTGAGGGAGTGGTATGGCGAGGGTGAACGTATCTCCAAGTGTCTGTGCATATTCGGATGAAAACTTTGAGAATCTCCATATCGAGGTTGAACTTCCCGGTGTCGACAAAAAAGATGTCTCCTTTCGGATGCAGGAGGACAGTTTCACGGTCGATGCATCGCGCGAGAACATCCGGTACGTCGGCACCTATGCGATCTATTGCCCCGTCGATCCGGATAAGGCGAAGGCAACCTTCAGAAACGGCCTCCTGGCCGTGGACGTCCCGTACAAAGAGGAGGTTCCCGAAGAGGCCCGGCAGATCCCCATCTCCGAATGATAGAGCCGGGTCTTCATTCTCTTTTTTGTCTCCTTCGCGTGCCGGGGGCATTCATACTTCTCCGGTATGGGCAGTATCTTTATTACCCTGTATATGGAGTTCAGGGTGTGAGGCGTATGGATCCGGCACGTGGAAACCCCGAAGAAACTGGAGCACGCAACCAGGCAGCCGAGCCGAACCGGCTTGTCCGGGAGAAGAGCCCATACCTGCTCCAGCATGCGTATAACCCGGTGGACTGGTATCCCTGGAGCGAAGAGGCGTTTGCAAAAGCGCAGGCCGAAAACAAACCGATATTCCTCTCCATCGGGTATTCGACGTGCCACTGGTGCCATGTGATGGCGCACGAGTCGTTCGAAGACCCCCAGATTGCAAAGCTCCTCAATGACGTCTTTGTCTGCATCAAGGTCGACCGGGAGGAACGCCCCGACCTCGACCAGGTGTACATGACCGCAGCACACCTGCTGACCGGGAGGGGTGGCTGGCCGCTCACCATCATCATGACGCCCGACAAAAAGCCGTTCCTTGCCGCAAGCTACATCCCGAAGGAGAGTCGGTACGGGATGACCGGCCTGCTCGACCTGATCCCGCGGATCCACAAAGCCTGGGTCTCACAGCGGGAGGCTCTCGAAGAGGCCGGGGATCAGGTGCTCGAGAACATCAGGCGTGCGGCGAGTACCGCCGAGAGGGAGGAGCTCGGTGTACAGACGCTTGAAAAGGCCTACAATACGCTGCTCCAGAGTTTCGACGGTCTTCACGGCGGCTTCGGAAGCTCCCCGAAGTTCCCTACACCGCACAACCTCTCTTTCCTCCTGCGCTACGGGAAGCGTGCCGATGCGGAGCCGGTATACGCCATGGTTGCAAAGACCCTCCACGTGATGCGGCAGGGCGGCATCTACGATCATATCGGGTTCGGGTTCCATCGCTACTCGACCGATGCGGAGTGGTTCGTGCCGCACTTCGAGAAGATGCTCTATGACCAGGCTCTGCTCGTCGTGGCGTACGTCGAGGCGTACCTGGCGCTCGGAGACGAAGCGTTCCGGCGGACGGCGGAGGAGACCATCACCTATGTCCTGCGAGATATGACCGACCCCGCCGGCGGATTCTATGCCGCCGAGGATGCGGACAGCGAGGGTGTCGAGGGGAAGTTCTATCTCTGGACGAAGGACGAGATCCGCGACGTGCTCGGGGAGGAGGACGGCGGCCGGTTTTCTGCGGTATTCGATGTAAAAGAGGTTGGGAACTTCAGGGTTGAGGCGACGGGCGAGAAGACGGGAAGTAATATCCTGCGGATGCGAAGAAGCCCTGCTGCCCGGGCGGCGGACCTCGGAATGTCGGAGGATGAACTCCGCCGTTTCGTCGAGTCGGCACGGCGGAAACTCTTTGCAGCGCGAGAGAAGCGTGTCCGTCCCCACAAGGACGACAAGATCCTGACCGACTGGAACGGGCTGATGATCGCAGCACTTGCAAAAGCTGCCAGGGCGTTCGGTTCAGTGGAGTACCGGGAGGCCGCCGAGAGGGCTGCATCGTTTCTTCTCTCCCGGCTGCGCCGTCCCGACGGGCGCCTCCTCCACCGCTACCGGGACGGCGAGGCGGGGATTACGGCGACCGCGGACGATTATGCGTTCCTGATCTGGGGGCTCTGGGAACTCTACGAGACCACGTTCGACGTCGGGTATCTCACGACTGCTCTTCTGCTCCAGAACGATATGCTTGCGCACTACCAGGACGCCGAGAACGGTGGATTTTACACGACCGCCGCCGACGAGATCGATCTCCCGGTGAGGCAGAAGGAGGTCTACGACGGAGCAGTGCCGTCGGCAAACAGCGTCGCCGTCACAAACCTGCTGGTTCTCGGGAGGATGACGGCGCACCTGGAGTTTGAAGAGGCTGCGTACCGGGCTTTGCAGGTGTTTTCGGGGACGATCAGTTCGATGCCGGCGGCGTATACGTTCTTCCTGACGGCGGTCGATTTCATCGCAGGCCCGAACTATGAGGTGATCATCACCGGCGTGCCGGGCGCCGGTGATACGGATGCGATGATCGGTGCAATCCGCTCCCGGTTCATTCCGAATGCGGTCATCCTCTTCCGGCCGGCAGGCGGGGAGCCGCCCCCGATCGCCTCCGTCGCGCCGTTTGCACAGGACGCCGTGCCGCTTGAGGGGCGGGCGACCGCGTATGTCTGCATAAACTACGCCTGCGACATCCCGACGACCGATGCAGATGAGATGCTGGACCTCCTCACGCTCCCAAAGCCTCCGGAGCCGTTTGTCTGACCGGTACCGGGCGTGGGGCAAGGTTCATAAGCATCTATGCGGAGGACGGCGCATGATGGTGAACGGGATCGATATGGAGAAGGTAGCGGCTACGGTGAGCAGACTTGAGGCGGACCCGCGCAAAGGCCGCCTGACGCTGAAGGGTATCACGGATTGGAACGGCGGGGCGCATTCGACCGGCATCTTCCGTAATTTTGTCATTGCCGCCGACGAGTCCGGGGGTGTCGGCGGGACGAATCGGGGGCCAGGGCCGTCCGAGCTCGTTCTGGCGGCGCTCGGCGCCTGCATCACGGTCGCCATTGCTTACAGTGCTGCGGAAGAGGGGATCGATCTTCGGTCGGTGGAGCTGGACGTCGAGGGCGATATCGATCTTGCAGGGTTCTTCAGACGGGATCTCTCCACCGATGCCGGACCCGGCTTTTCGGCGGTCCGGGTGACCGCCCGGGTCGACGCCGACGCAGAGCCGGAGAGGATCGCGGCGATCGTCCAGCGGGGTCAGGAACGATCGGCGGTACTGGATACGCTTTCTCACCCGGTTCCGGTCATGGTCAGGCTCGAGCAGGAAGTACCTGCGGATCGGTGATACGTGCTCTGGTTTTCGGGTCCTGGAGATGACCGTCAGTCCCGGGTGAGCGAGTATCCCGCACCCTCCCAACCGTGCGTTCCGCCGAGCAGGTTCGTGACGTTCTCGTAGCCGTTCTTCTGGAGGATGCTGGCCGCAAGGCTTCCCTTGTACCCCACGTCGCAGTGGGCGACGATGTGTTTGTCCCGCGGCACCCGCCCGAGGTTCTGGTCGAGGTTCCCGACGTAGATGTGGTGCGACCCCGGGATGTATCCGTCCCTTTCGCGGTGGGTGATGTCCCGCACGTCCAGAATGAAGACTGACGGATCGGTGAGATGTTCTGCAAGATCGCGAGGCGACCAGATGCCGGCGGTCTCGAGCTCCCTGCCCTGCCGGAACCATGCCGCAAACCCGCCTGCCAGATATCCGGTGATGGTGTCGTAGCCGAGGCGGACGAAGTGGCGGATCACCGGGTCGAGGTCGAGGTTGAAGTCGTCGATGAGAACGATCGGATCGTCGTACTTCAGGAGATAGCCGATGAACGCAGGCAGCCCCTCCCGCCAGATGTTGATGCTGCCGGGAACGTGGCCGCCGGCGAAACTTGTCGGCGACCGGATATCGAGGATCTGTGCGTTCTGCATCTCCCGGATCGCTTTGGGCGACAGCGCCGCAAGGTGCGGGATGGTGTAGATGAGCGGCGGGCCGTGCAGGTTCAGGTCTTCCATCTTCCGGAAGTAGGGCGGCACATAGAGGTGCTCATGCTTTTTGTACTCGACGAAATCCGCCTTCGACCACTGCAGGAGCGGCGTGTGCTCTTTTTCGTAGCCGATGGTGGTATACTCCCGGTCGCTGATATCGCCGCCGCAGACCGATCCTGCCCCGTGTGCCGGGCAGACGATCACGTCGTCTCCGAGCGGGAGGATCTTGTCGTGGAGGCTGTCGTAGAGCATCCCGCTCATCTTCTCCCGCATCTCGTCTCCGGCAAGGTCGGTCCGCCCCACATCGCCGGCGAAGAGCGCATCCCCGGTGAAGACCATCAGGGGATCGTCCGAGACGGCGGTGTCCGAGAGGACGTAGGAGAGACTCTCCTTCGTGTGCCCCGGAGTCTCGAGCACCCGGAGCCTGAGCGTTCCGATGGAGAAGGTGTCCCCCTCCCCGGCGGCGTTTCCGTAGCCGAAATCGATCGCTGCGCCGTGGTAGATCTCCGCTCCCGTGGGGCGGGCAAGTTCCCGGGAGCCGACGACGTAGTCTTCGTTCCTGTGCGTCTCGAAGATCCGGGTGATCGTCATGTTCCGGCTTTCTGCAATCTTCGTATAGATCCGGCAGTCGCGTCTCGGGTCGATGACGGCAGCCTCACTCCCCGAGCCGATCATATACGAATTGTGGGCGAGAAGATCGGATTTTACCTTTTCAAACAGCATAGACTCAACCTCGCCGCCGCTCACTGCTACGGCGAATCAGGGGTGCTGAAGGATGATATATAAATTGATCCCTCAGCGTGCACTCTTCTCTATTGGTGCTCGCTCCTCCGCTGGCTCCCGCCACATGCACTTCTCTTCGGGAGGCGGGTATTGCCTGCCACCGTCGGGATGAGCTCCCCGGGCGGCGAATATGCTGCCGACGGCCTTGAACGCGTCCTCGAGCTCCGAGAAGTTCGGGATGCTGCAGCTCCGCAGGATCCGCAGGCCGCTCTTCATGCTGTCGCCGCCGAGAACGCATCCCACGACCATCTTGCTTGTGTGGCGTGAAAACCGGACGATCTCGTTGGCGAGGTGTGTCGGGTTCGTGAGCATCGTCGGAACCGCGATGACGAATGCGACGTCCCAGAAGTCCTGGTGCTGGATCATGATGTCGAAGACCGCCGCGAACCGGTCGACGCCGGTATCTCCGAGGAGATCCATCGGGTTTGCACGGCTCCAGCACTTCGGCAAAAAAGCGTCGAGCTTCGCCCGCACCTCCTCCGGCAGGTCGACCATGGTCAGCCCGTACTTCTCGGCGTAGTCCGAGGCGAGGACACCGAACCCGCCTGCGCTGGTGATCGCGATCGCCCGTTTCCCTGCGGGATACCCTTCCGAGGCGAGGAGCTCTGCAAGCTGGAACGCCTCGCGGAGATCGGTCGCCGGGATCACGCCCGCCTGCCGGAACGCCGCCATGTAGACGTCGTGGCTGCCAGCCAGCGATCCGGTATGCGACGAAGCAGCCTGTTTTCCCTTCTGCGACGATCCGGACTTGATGACGATGACCGGTTTCTTCTCCGCGACCTCCCTGACGTCCTTCATGAACGAACGCCCGTTTTTGATCTCTTCGATGTACAGGGTGATCGCCCGCGTCACGGGATGCTCCTCCACGAACCGGAGGAAGTGCTCGAACCCGAGGTCCGCCTGGTTGCCGACGCTGAAGACCGCCGAAAACCCGAGGTCTTCGGGCAGGCTCCAGTCGACGATGGTGGTGATGATGGCGCCGCTCTGGGATATGAAAGCGATGTGCCCGGGTTTCGGAGAGACCGGGTCGAACGTTGCGTTGATGCCCTGGTGAGGCAGCATGATCCCGAGGCAGTTCGGGCCGATGACCCGTGTCCCGTAGCGTTTGGCGGTCTTCACGACCTCCTCTTCAAGCCGCTTTCCCTCCTCGCCGGCCTCGCGGAACCCCGCAGTGACGATGACGGCGAGTTTCACACCTTTCTTGCCGCACTCCTCCATGGTGGCGGGCACGTAGCGGGCGGGGACGGCGATGACGGCGCAGTCCACGGGCTCGGGAACGTCGGTTATCGAGGGATAGGCATCGCGCCCGAAGAGTTCCGTCCGGTTTGGGTTGATGGGGTAGAGCCGTCCCGGAAACTCGAGGAGGTTTCTAAAGACGGCGTAGCCGACCTTTCTCGGGTTCGATGAAGCACCGATGACGGCGATGGACTGGGGGAAGAAGATCTCTTCGGGCGCTTCGACCCGGGGCGGGATCCGTTCGGGGCCAATCGCGCCGTCCATGATGATCCGGGCGTCGACGACATGGGCGCCTTTTTCGTAGAGAATGACCGGGTTTAAGTCGAACTCGCGCATCTCCGCTCGTTCCAGAAAAGTCTGGCTCATGCTGGTGAGGATGTCGACGAGCGCTTCCTCGTCTCTCGGCTCTTCACCGCGGTAGCCCTGAATGAGACGGTAGCCTTCGATCTCCCGGATCATCTCCCGCGCATCCTCGCGCGAGATCGGAAGCACACGGATCGAGACGTCGCGGAGGAGCTCGACGAGCTTGCCGCCGAGGCCGAAGGTGATGATCTTCCCGAAGGCCGGGTCGGTCTTCCCGCCGATCAGCACCTCAAGGCCAGGGGGCATCTGTTTCTCGACGACGATCCCGGTGATCTCTGCCTCAGGTACCCGGGAGGTGCTCTTCTCCATGATGTCCCGGAACGCCGCTTCCGCCCGTTTCGGTGTCTCGATGTGGGTTATCACGCCCCCGACATCGCTCTTATGAATGATCTGCGGGGAGATGACCTTCATAACGACCGGGGTGCCTATGGATTCGGCGGCCACTGCGGCATCTTTGGCGTTCGTCACCAGACGGTGCGGCGGTACCGGAATACCGCGTTCGTCCAGCAGGTCGTATCCTTCAGTTTCACTCAACATCTTTTCCGCCATAGTATCCCTCGCAAAGACACGGTTCTGCGGTAGTGCCGCATGGCCGATGGTGCTGACACGAGAGCATGAACGATTGTCACTAATAATAGTTTCCGCCACCGGAGTGCCCGGATTGTACCGCCGTTCCGTCGTTTTTTCGGACGGCGGAGGTGCGCCTGCAGAGCCGGGAGGAGTCGCAGAGAAGCCGGCCGGCGGGGATGGGTAGTACCCTACGAAACAACTGATACTCCCTTTGTTGAGATCGCATCCGGGTGTTCCCGATTGACTGCAACCCGGGGCACGGCGTTCCATTGGGTATCGCCATGACTGCCCCCGCCCCTGGGGGGCGGGGGAGGAGGCCGGAGGCCGGGCGAGGTGGGGGGTGAGGTGTGCGGATCTTTGCGTAAGACAGGGGAGGGGGAGACCCCTCCCCGTCAGCCCCACCCCCATGGCGATAGCCACCACGGTCCGCGGCATGGGGGCATGCGTGAGAAAAAAGGCCGAACTTTGGGTACAGGCCAGGCCGGCACCAATCCCGTCAGGGAAGAATGACAGCCGGAAGAGAGTTTCACCAAATCCCGATAATGGAAATCTTCTCCCCATGGTATTTTTATCATGAATGCCGGTTGGTGGATAGCGTAATCCGGTCGGATTCTCTGAGATCAAGTATCAGGTATATGCTGGAGCACTACCTGAAGACGATTCCGATCCGGATGCCGATAGTATATGCCGTTGTCATCCACTGCGGGATTTTCAAAATCCGGGAAAAGTATCCCGGTAATACGGGGCGACGGCTCCGGGGATTACTACAATTGCCGGATCCCGATCGATTTATTCACACTCAAGAATAATTCCTGCTACGAATTCGGCGTTATATCGATACAGTTAATAATTGGTATTACCTTCTACTTGTTTGGTATTACAACTATCCGCAGGAGCTTCCCGATGAAAAAGAGTATGATACTTCCCCTTATGGCGCTTATGCTGGCACTCGTCCTGGTTGCCGCCGGTTGCACGGGCACGAGCACCACGCCCGAAACGGGTGCGGCAGCGGAGACGATCACCGTCACCGACGGGTTTTCGCGAGAGATCCAGGTTCCGTCCCCTGTGGAGAGCGTCGTCTGCTCCGGGTCCGGCTGCCTGCGCTACCTCGTCTACCTGCAGGGGCAGGACCTCGCGGTCGGCGTCGACAGCATCGAGAAGGATGACCGGGCGGTCGATGCACGGGCATATGTCCACGCAAACCCGCAGTTCAAGGACCTGCCCCTGATCGGCGAGTTCCGGGGCAAGGACGACCCTGAGAAGATCATCGGCATCGGGCCGCAGGTCGTCTTCAAGACCGGGTCGACCGGCACGTCATACGCGACCAGCGCCGACGACGCCGAGAAACTCCAGGCCAAGACCGGTATCCCGGTGGTCGCATTCCCGTACGGCTCTCTCAGGAACGACGCCGAGAAGGCTGAGATGTACGAAGGCCTCCGGGTGATGGGCCAGGTCACCGGGAAGGAGGACCGGGCTGAAGAGGTGATCGCTTACATCGAGGCGACGATGGCCGATCTCGAGAGCCGGACCGCGGACATCCCCGAGTCCGAGCGGAAGACCGTCTATGTCGGCGGCGTGAGTTCGGCAGGTGCGCACGGCATCGTCTCCACCGAACCGGCCTACCCGCCGTTCCTCTGGATCCATGCAGAGAACGTCGCGGCAGGCATGGGCGCGGCGCACGCAGATATCGCCAAAGAAGCCCTCGTCGACTGGGACCCCGACTACATCTTCGTCGATATCGGCACCGCGCAGCTCGGTGACGGCAGCGCGATCGGAGAGCTGAAGACCGACCCCGCACTGCAGGGTCTCTCCGCGGTGAAGGAGGGCAATATCTACGGTGTCCTGCCCTACAACTACTACAACGTCAACTACGGCTCGGTGCTTGCAGACGCCTACTTCGTCGGCAAGGTCCTCTACCCTGACCGCTTCGCCGACATCGATCCCGCGGAGAAGGCCGACGAGATCTACACCTTCTTCGTCGGAAAGCCGGTCTTCGGCGAGATCAATGACGATTACGGCGGTCTGGCATTTGCACGGATTCCCCTGTGAGAAGATGAACGATGATTCCGAGAGCAGCATACCGGAGGGCTAAGGGGCATGCACTTCGCTGACGGGACGGTGCCGGAGGACTACCTTACCTACATCCGCCACAAGCATCTGTGGATACTGGGCGGCCTCTGTGCCCTCTTTGTCCTCTTCATCCTCTCGATATCGGTCGGTGCTGTCGGTATTCCCGCCTACGATGTGTTTCTCACCCTCGTAAACGGTCTCATCGATCGGATCGACGGGGTGCTGCACCTCGGGATCCCCCACGTCAGCGACACTGTGTCGCATAAGTGGGATGCGATCGTCTGGAATATCAGGCTCCCCCAGGCGCTCGCGGCGGTCGTCGCCGGTGTCGGGCTCTCCGTCGCCGGTGTCGCGATGCAGTCGATCCTGCGAAACCCGCTCGGGTCGCCCTTCACCCTCGGCATATCGAACGCCGGCGCGTTCGGCGCAGCGGTCTCGGTGATCCTCCTCGGCACCGGCACCATGCAGTCGACGATCGCCGGCGCCGTCACGATCAACAACCCCTACGTGACGACGCTCCTGGCATTCTTCTTCTGCCTTCTGGCGACCGCGGTAATCCTGCTTATCTCAAAAGTGCGGGGGGCGTCACCTGAAGTGATGGTGCTTGCCGGCGTGGCGCTCTCTTCGCTCTTCACGGCAGGGACGATGTTTCTCCAGTACTTCGCGGACGATTCGCAGCTCGCCGCAGTCGTCTTCTGGACGTTCGGCGACGTCGGCCGGGCGACGTGGGAGACGGTCGGGCTCATGGCGGTGATCGTTGCCGCTGCGACGCTCTTCTTTGCGGTGAACCGCTGGAACTACAACGCCATCGATGCCGGGGACGAGACCGCCAAGGGTCTCGGCGTCAACGTCGAGAGCGTCCGGAACATCGGTATGGTTGTCGCGGCGCTGGTCTCCGCGGTGATCGTCTCGTTCCTCGGGGTCATCGGCTTCGTCGGACTTGTCTGCCCGCATATGGTCCGCCGTATCATCGGAGACGACCAGCGCTTCCTGATTCCCGGTTCCTGCGTCATGGGCGCCGTCCTGCTGCTTGCCGCAGACACCGTCGCACGGCTGATCGTGGCGCCGTACGTGCTCCCCGTAGCGGTTCTGACCGCGTTTATGGGCGCACCGGTCTTCATCTACCTGCTTCTGCGGGGGTATCGCTCGTGATCCTCGAGGTCGACGATGTGGCATTCACCTACCGGAGCGCCCCCGTCATCCGGGAGGTCACCTTCGCGCTCCGCCCCCACGAAACCCTGGCCATCCTCGGGCCGAACGGCGTCGGCAAGACGACGCTTCTGAAGTGCATGAACGCCATCTTAAAGCCGCGCTGCGGCAGCATTCTCGTGGAAGGTACGGATATGCTGCGTGCGGACCGGATGGAGATAGCCCGGAAGGTGGGGTATGTGTCGCAGAAGTGCGAGGCCGGCAGGCTCACTGCCTTCGATGCCATCCTGCTCGGGCGGCGGCCGCATATCGGGTGGAATGTCTCTGAGAAGGATTTGAAGATCGTCGAGGCGGCGATCCGGCGGCTGCGCCTCGAAGACCTCTCGCTGCGCTACATCGACGAGATGAGCGGCGGCGAACTCCAGAAGGTGAACATTGCACGAGCGCTGGTGCAGGAGCCGCGTCTGCTCCTGCTGGACGAGCCCACGAGCAGCCTCGACCTGCGCAACCAGCTCGATATTCTCGGGATTGTCCGGCAGGTCGTGGCCGACCACGACGTCTCTGCGGTCATGACGATGCACGACCTCAATCTCGCGCTCCGGTACGCGGACCGGTTCATCTTCCTCAGGGACGGCATCATCCACGCCGCCGGCGGCATTGAGGTGGTGACCCCTGAGACCATCGAGGCGGTCTACGGGGTGCCGGTGACAGTCGAGCGCTACAACGGTTTCTCCCTCGTCATTCCGCTGGCCGGGCACGAGGCCTGATCAGATCTTTTTATCCTCCGGCATCTCCTGCACTTCTTTCCCGAGGAAGTAACTCACAACGGTTCTGATGGCGACGATGGCGCCGAGGACGGCGAGATCCTGGAACGTCGGTTCGAGGATGGTTTTGAGCACGTCGGCGGCAACGAAGAACTCAAGCCCGATCAGGATCCGGGTGGTAAAACCCCACCGGATGTCGTGATAGCTCAGTTTCTGCAGGCCGGACTCGCGTTTCAGGAGCTGGACAATGGCGATGGCCGCCCCGTAGACGATGAAGAGGGCTCCGAAGATGCCGAGCACCGACTCGACGATCCCGATGGCCTGTTCGAGCACCATTGTTCCGGCGGCCATAGGGAGAGCAGATGGATAAGGTTTGTGCACGAGCGCGGCAGGAGTGTCACAGTGCGAAGGCCTAAATGGTATCGGGAGAAAAATCCCGATTACTGTGCCGGGACGCGAATGGTGATTGTATGAACCGCGAAATGGAAGAGAACGGGCTCCTCAGTTCACCCGTCCGCCGGGTGGCCGTCTACTCGCTGGCGCTCAACATCTCGCTGGTTTCCATCAAGTATCTGCTCTCGGTGGCCACGGGAAGCCTGGCGCTGCGGGCCGACGCGGTTCATTCGCTCGTCGACGTCTTCGCGTCGATCGCCCTGATCCTCGGCCTTGTCATATCGACGCGAAAGAGCCCAAAGTTCCCGTACGGCCTCTATAAGATCGAGAACGTCGTCTCGGTGGTCATCGCGCTGCTCCTCTTCCTGACCGCCTACGAGATCGTGCAGCAGGCGCTCTTTGAGGATACGGCTGCGGTATCCTACGACCTGCCGGTCCTCGTCGTGGTGGCGCTCCTGATCCCGGTCCCGTTCCTCTTCGGCCGCTACGAGATGCACGTCGGCCGCCGCTACAACTCCCCGGGCCTCGTCGCCGACGGCAACCAGTTCACCGCTGACGTTCTCTCGTCGGCGATCGTCTTTCTCGGCCTTGTGGGGAGCGCCTTCGGTCTTCCGCTCGACCGGATTGCCGCCGTCATCGTCGCCGTCTTCATCCTGCGGGCCGGGTGGGGAATCCTCGTCGACGGAATGCGAGTGCTCCTCGACGCATCGGTCGATCAGAAGACGCTTGAGGAGATCCGGGGGTTCATCCTCGCCGAACCGGCCGTCGCCGACGTGCGGCGCATCACCGGCCGCAACTCGGGCAGATACGTCTTTGTCGAGGCGGATGTCGCCTTCAGGATCGACGATCTCGAGCAGGCGCACCGGATCAGCGAGCGGATCAAGGAGACGATCCGGGATACCATACCCCGTGTCGACCGGGTCGTCCTGCACCTCGAACCGGCATCGGTGACGCATACGCGGTATGCCGTGGCCCTCGGCGATGAAGAGGGGACGATCAGCCCGCACTTCGGCGAAGCCCCGCTGTTCGCCATCATCGACTTCGACCGCTCTGCCGGGAAGGTGGACGAGATGCGGCTCATCACCAACCCCTACACGGAGGTTGAGAAGGGAAAGGGTATGCAGACGGCGCGGCGGCTCCTTACGGAGAAACCCGACGTCGTCGTCACCCGGGAGCGTATGGCCGGGAAGGGGCCGGCGTATCTCTTCGCGGAGGCCGGGGTCGAGGTTCTGCGGACAGAGATCCCGCTACTCAAGGAGTTCCTGCAGGCCGTCCGGTCGGGAGAGGGAACGGAACCGGATGAAATTTCCGCCGCGGCGAACCACGGGCAGGAGTAGTCTCGCGGTTACCTTTCGGACGGGATCTCCTGTTGCAGGCGTTCCTGCGCCTTTCGTACAACCTCCTGCGAATTTCTAAAGGTGATTGCCCGGATCGCCTGCCGGTACGGCAGCCACCGGTAGTCGATATGTTCGTCGGAGAGCACGACATCGTGCTGCCGTGTCTCTATCAGGTAGTAGATAACCTCCTTGTAGACCGTGTGCCCGCGGCGCCTGAAGAAGTAGTGCACCCCTTCGCGAAACTCCGGAACGAACCGTGCGTCGGTGATACCGGTCTCCTCTTCAAGTTCCCGCAGTACCGTCTCGACCTCTTTCTCGCTGCGCCTGCCGTGGCCCTTGACGAGGTCCCAGTGGCCGGCCTCGTACTGCAGGAGCAGATACTCGGTCTCCCGGTTTCTCCGGAAGACGACGGCACCACAGGACTTCTCTCTCGGCACCTCCGGTCACCCCCCGGCCACGGCAAGCTCCGCCCGGATCGCTGCAAAGTCCTCTTCGAGCCCTGTCCGGTATGCGGGGTTGTACAGGGCGGCTGCCGGGTGGAGCGTGGGGATGATGCGGACCGGATGATCGGCGATGGTTGCCTCGTAGACGTTTCCCCTGATATCGGTGATCCGGTCGAACGCGACCGGGATCCGGGAGAGCAGGTGCCGCGTCGAGTGCCTCCCGAGCGTGACGATGATCTCAGGCCGGACGATCCGGATCTGGTGGTCGAGGTAGGGTGTGCAGGCCGCGATCTCGTCCTCCCGCGGATCCCGGTTGCCGGGCGGGCGGTGTTTGACGATGTTTGCGATGAAGACGTCAGAACGCGCAAGCCCGATCCCGGCGAGGAGCGTTTCGAGGAGAGCCCCTGCACGCCCGACGAATGGTCTGCCGGTGAGGTCTTCCTGTCTGCCGGGGGCCTCGCCGATGAACATCAGCCCGGCGGTGACGCTCCCCTCTCCCGGAACGGCGTGATGCGCCTCCTTCCAGAGCGGGCACTTCCTGCATTCCCGGATCACCGCAGAGAGTGCTTCCATCTGCTCTCCTCTTCCGGGTGCCTCGTCCATAGAGTTCCTCAGTTTCATTCATTCGGGGAACTATGTTAAGTGTTGTGTTTCTTGTGCCGGCGTTCCCGGGATCGATCGCCTCATCACGGATGCGCGTGCATAGGTGGTGAGTATGTTTGTCAAGATCTGTGGCATGACGACTCCCGGGGATGCGACATTCGCCGTCAATTCAGGGGCGGACGCCGTCGGGATGGTCGTCTGCTCCGAATCGCTCCGGGAGATCCCGCTCGAACGGGCGGCGGAGATCATTGCAGCCGTCGGGTCGCGGGCGGCGACGGTCTGCGTCACGCATACGTCGTCGCGTGACGAACTTACGGCAATACTCGCCCTGCAGCCCACCGCGGTCCAGATATCCCACGACTTTTCGTTTCCGGATGAGCGGGCTGTCCGCGTCATCCGGGTGCTGGAGCCAGGCGACCCGCCACGGGCCGACTGCGATGCGGTGATCGTGGATGCGAGCCGGGGCACCGGGCGGCGATACGACGGCGAATACGCCCGGCGGATCGTCCGTGATTCGCCGGTGCCGGTGTATCTCGCCGGAGGGCTGACACCGGAGAACGTCGGGGAGGCGATCCGTGAGGTGCGGCCGTACGCCGTCGACGTCTGCTCGGGGCTCGAGGCAGCGCCCGGGATAAAGGATCGCCGGAAAGTCGTCTCGTTTCTGCGGGCGTGCCGGATTTGAAATGGCCGTTTGAACTGGTTTTCCCGTTTTTGGCGAGAATTGCGCCGTAAATGGGTCTGAAGGTATAAATAGCAATGAGCGTGAATATATATGGTATCGATCGCTCATCCCGAGCGATCCGCATCGTGCCCCTGGAGGCAGGGAGCCCTGCAGAAAGCCCGCTGCAGGACGGAACGGGAGCTGTTGACAATTATGGACGAGAATGAGAATCTCTGTTTTGAGAGATCAAAGATCGATAAAATAAACGATCTGCGGGAACGCGGCATGACGGTCTATCCGTACTCCTTTGCGAGGAACGATGCGATCACTGCGATCAAAGACCGGTTCAGCGACGCAGGTCACGAAAAGAGCGACGAGCAGGTCTCCACCGCCGGGAGGCTCTACCTTATACGCCGCCACGGCAAGACCATCTTTGCGGACATGGGCGATGCGGACGGGAGGATCCAGCTCTATATCCGGAAGAACGATCTCGGAGACGAGAAGTTCGATCTCTTCAAAGATTACATCGACAACGGCGACATCATCGGGGTGACCGGCCACGTCTTCCGGACGAAGATGGGCGAGCTCACCATCTGGGTGGACGACTTTTCCCTCCTGACGAAATCGGTCTGCGCTCTGCCCGAGAAGTTCCACGGGCTGAAGAACGTCGAGACGCGCTACCGGCAGCGCTACCTCGACCTCATCATGAACGAGGAGAGCCGCGAGACGTTTCGAACACGCAGCAGGATCATCTCCCACCTGCGCACGTTCCTCCTCGACCGCGAGTTTCTGGAGTTCGAGACGCCGACGCTCCAGCCGATCTACGGCGGGGCGAACGCACGGCCGTTCACGACCTACCATAACTTCCTCGAGCAGAAGCTGTATCTCCGGATCGCTCCCGAGCTCTACCTCAAGCGGCTCGTCGTCGGCGGGTTCGACAAGGTCTTCGAGATCGCCAAGAACTTCCGGAACGAGGACATCGACACCAACCACAACCCCGAGTTCACGATGGTCGAGATCTACGAGGCATACCGGGACTACTACGATATGATGGATCTCACCGAGGAGATCATCGCCTCGCTCGCCCGCGAGGTCCAGGGCTCGTCCACGATCGAGTATGAGGGGACGCCTCTCCACTTCGAGCGGCCGTGGCGGCGGATGAGCATGGACGAGGCGGTGCGTGAGTATGCAGGGATATCCGTCTTCGACCGGACGGTCGAAGAACTTGCAGCATTCGCCCGGGAGCACGGCGTCGAGGAGTACGAGTCGGCCGCGACCCGGGGCGAGTTCCTCGTCCTCTTCTTCGAGCACTTTGCCGAGAAGCAGCTCATCCAGCCGACGTTCGTCTACGACTTCCCGATCGAAAATTCGCCGCTCGCAAAGAAGCACCGCGAGCACGAGGGGCTCACCGAGCGGTTCGAGCTCTTCATCTACGGGATGGAGATGGCCAACGGCTTTTCGGAGCTGAACGACCCGGTCGACCAGAAGGCACGGCTTGAACTCCAGGACGCAAAGCGGCGGCGGGGAGATCTCGAGGCGCAGATGATCGACTACGACTTCATCAACGCGCTCGGTTATGGGATGCCGCCGACCGGGGGCGTCGGTATCGGCATCGACCGCCTAGTGATGCTCCTGACCGACAAGAGCTCTATCAAGGAGGTGCTGCTCTTCCCGCAGATGAAGGTGCAGCAGCAGGAGAGCGGCGCGGAAGAGTCGGAAGAATCCGTCGAGAGCGATGAAGGGAACGCAGCGTAGTTCGATCCGGCCGGGCATGACGGTCGAGATCGTCCAGAAGGCGGATCAGCGGACTGGCAGGCGCACCCGCGGCGTCGTAAAGGAGATCCTCACGAACTCGGCGCAGCACCCCCACGGGATCAAGGTGCGCCTGCAGGACGGCCGGGTCGGGCGCGTGCAGGCGATCGTCGACGGTGAATAACCCTATCCTGTATCCGCCTTCTGCAGCGTGAACCTGATTGCAGTACCCCGCTCCGGTTCTCCGGGAACCCTGTCCTCCACCCATATCCTGCCGCCATACCGCTCGACGAGCATCCGGCAGATGTAGAGGCCGAGACCCCGACCGCTCTTCTCTCCTCCCCCTCTGGTAAACCGGCTGAAGAGTTCTGTCTTCACCGCATCCGGGATGCCGGGGCCGGTATCCTCGACCGATACGACGACCTCGCCGCCGTGTTCCCGGGCGGCGATGGCGACCTCGACCTCCGGGCCGCCGAATTTTGCGGCGTTGCCGATGAGGTTTGTGAAGATCTCGGAGAGCAGGTCGTCGGCAAGGACGTGGGCACCGGTGCCTGCATACCGGATCCGGGTATCGGGGTAATGCTCGATCTCTGCCCGGATGACCGGGTCGAGCGCAACGGGGGCAAGGACGGTCTTCCCCTCGTGGATCTGCCTGATGGTGTTGACGTTTCTGATGATCTGGGCGTTCTTCTGGAGCGCTCTGTGCAGTTTCTCGGTGTACTCCCGCGGCTCGCCGTCGAGTTCCTCCAGCAGCAGATCGGCGTAGAGGATGGCCGTGTTCGTCGTGTTGTTGACGTCGTGCGCCATAATGTCCAGGTACAGGTTTGCCTTCTCCGTCGACTCCTGCAGCCGGACCGTCCGCTCCCGGACCTGCTCTTCGAGCCCCTCGCTGTACTCCCGGATCGTTTCTTCCGACTCTTTCAGCCGGCTGATGGTGGACTTCAGTGTTCCCACCATCCGGTTGATGCTCTGCTCAAGCACCCGGACTTCCCGCGCCGCCGCGACCCGGACGGTGTGATCGAGGTCGCCGTCTGCGATCACCTCGATATCGTCGACGATCTCCGCGATCGGCCGGGTGAGCCGGCGGGTCACCGCCAGTATGGCGATGCTGCAGAGGCTGATCGCCAGGAGCGCGATGGCCGACCGGTAGAAGAGCATCTGATCGAGCTCGTCCTGAATGAGCGCCGTATTGTAGGTCAGTTCGATGATGAGGCTCGTGTCGGAGGGATACGCGGGATCTTTCAGGTCGATGAAGAGGTAGCGGGTCAGTTTTCCGTCGCCCTGCACCTCGTAGTCCGAACGGGCGGGCACGATCACCTCCGTCACCAGCCGCTGCGCATCCGGGTTGATCGTTGTGTTCGTCTCGTCTACGGGATTGCCGAAGACGTCATATGCCTGGATCGATTCGAGGTACGGATTGAGCGCGACCAGGTTCTGCATATTCTCCATAGATCGCACCCGGTTGCGCTCGTCGGCAAACGCCTCCGGGACGAACCCGAGCTCAAGGAGGTAACGATGGTCCGGCGTCGGCATGTAGGCGAACTTCCGGATCTGCCCGGTCGCCTGCTCGTAGACGACGCGGTCGGCGGCGAAGGAGTCCCCCTGGCGCAGCTCGGTGATCTCGGCGTAAAATTCAGGGTTGTCCCGAAAGTCGCGTCCCTGGTCGGGCGGGTAGGTGGTGTACTCGATCACGCCCTCCTCGTTGATGACGTAGAGGTCGATCATCCCGCCCATCCGCTCTTTGATCCCTGCCAGATCCATCGCTGACGGATCTCCGCCGGTTCGGTTGTACTCCCGGAGAAAGAGATCGAACCCGGTCTCCAGCCTGGCGTTGAGAGCGTCGTCGAAGAGTTTCAGGCCTGCATCGGTGTTCTCGACCGAGGTGCGGATGCTCCGCTCCGTAACATTCTGCAGCGTACTCAGATCCGATGTCATCCGATTCTGCTCTTCGACGTAATCGTGGACCGAGATGAGTCCTATGGTGGGGATGACGATGAGGAGAATGGCCAGGATAAATATATGGGTGAACGGCCGGTCTTTCGTGTCACCATTGTTGGTTCTCTTCATGAGCCGGGTATATGCGGGCGCAGAGGCTACGGGCGCTGTCCGGGATCGGTGCGGCGGATATCACTCCGGCAGGAGACCCGCCTGTGGTCGGGATGCCTCCGGAGATCGGTCACCCGTATCGCATTCTCCGTGCTTAAGACTTCCTCCCATCTCCCTCTGCTCAGATACCGCGCTCCGGTGATGAAATGTCGGATTCTGGTGCCTTCTGCAGGGTGAACCGGAACGCTGCCCCTTTCTCCGGGTGACCGGGCACCCGGTCGTCGATCCAGATCCTGCCGCCGTAGCGCTCGACGAGCATCCGGCAGATGTAGAGGCCAAGGCCTTTCCTGGCAGGGCTCTCCTCTCCTGCCCGCGACCCGGTGACGAGACTCTCTTTCTGCCTGTCCGGAACACCCGGGCCGGTATCCGCGACCGTCACGACGATCTCGTTCCCTTCCTCCTGTACGGTGATGGTGATCCGGGTGTCGGAGCCGCCGTGTCTGACGGCGTTGCCGATGAGGTTCGTGAAGATCTCCGGCAGCAGTTCGTCGGCGAGAACCGTGACCGGGCGGGGTTCGTAGCGTATGGCTGCCGTTGGGTGGCCCGCGATCTGCATTGTGATGGTGCTGTCGAGATCGACCGCTCGCAGCGGTGCAGCCTCGTCCTGCACTTTTCTGATGGTTGCGACGCGGTCGATGATCTCCCGGCTCATCTGGAGGCGCCGGAGAGCCTTTTCCGCATGTTCGCGCCGCTCTCCCTCGAGGATCTCGGCGAGGAGCGCGGCGTAGCCGACAGTGACGGCGTTGGCGTTGTTGATGTCGTGGATGAGGATGTCGAGGTACAGGTTCGCCTCCTGGTTGGAGGACTCGAGCTCGGCCGTCCGCTCCCTGACTTTCTCTTCGAGGTCTTCGCTGTACTGCTGTATCTGCTTCTCCGATGCCTCGAGCCGCCTGATATTGTCCTTCAGGCTTGCGACCATCGCCGTGATGCTCCGCTCGAGCCTGGCGAACTCGGCGCCGCCGGTTGCGCCGACGGCGTGGTCGAGGTCGCCGCGGGCGATGGTATCGACGTCGTTGGCGATCCGGCGCACCGGGCGGGTGATGCGCTGTGCGACGGGGAAGGCAATCGCTGCGGTCAGGATGATGGCAGCAAGAGCGAGGAGGAGGTGATGCATCCGGGTCCAGTATAACGTCTCCATAAGGGGCAGGGTTGTGTAGGTCAGCTCGACGACACTGTCCACGGTAATGGCGTAATCCTGATCGCTGCAGTTGATGTGGATATAGCGGGTGAGCGTGCCGTTCTCCGGGTCAACGACCTCGACGTCGGTGCCGTCCCGGAGCACGGCCGCCACGATCGGCCACGCCGGCGGTTGGTGGATCGCTGCCCCGTCGCGCTCTACTGCGGCCTGCTGCCCGAATTCGCAATAGACCCTGATGCCGAGCAGGTCGGGATTCAGGTCGAGCGCTCTGCTGATGACGGAGGTATAGGTGAGATCGCCGGAGTAGGGAGAGTCGTCCGGGAGCGTCGTGCCGAGCTCGAAGAGGTAGCGGTGGTCCGGCGTCGGCATATAGGCATACTTCATAACCTGCCCGCTGCCGGGCTCTTTCACCATCCGCTCCGCCGAGAAGGCGTCGCCGAGGCGCAGCGCCGTAAGGGACGCGTAGTACTCGGGGTATATCCTGAAGTCGAGACCGAGATCCTGCTCGTCGGTCGTGTACTCGATGATTCCACTCTCGTTGATGATGTAGAGATCCATATCGCCGCCGATCCGCTCCCGGACGGCTGCAAGATCCATTCTTGCCGGGTCTCTGCCGGAACGCTCGTACTCCTCCAGGAACGGCCCGAAAGCCTGCCGCATCCTGCGGTCGAGAGAGGTGGCAAAGAGTTTGCGCCCGGTATCGATCAGGTGCATCGCCTGACCGATGCTCTTCTCGGTCTGCTCCTGCAGGAGGAGGTGCTCCGTCACGAGCTCGTTTTCGACCTCCCAGTTGTCCATCGCCGCGATGAATCCGATGGTCGGGACGGCGACCAGGATGATCGCAGCCAGCAGGTACCAGGTGAAGGAGAGCCCCTCCCGCCGTTCCGGTTCATCCGGCGTCATGCCGCGGGACCTCCCCGTCTGAGAGTGAACCGGAACGCTGCCCCTTCCTCCGGGCGGCCCGGCACCCGGTCGCCCGCCCATATCCTGCCGCCGTAGCGCTCGACGAGCATTTTGCAGATGTAGAGGCCAAGGCCGCTGCCGCTCGCTTTGGTCTCCCCCCGGCTGAGCCGGTCAAAGAGCGTCTCTTTCATGCCGTCCGGAATCCCGGGGCCGGTGTCTTCGACCGTGACCGTGACCGTATCGCCCTGGTCTTCGACGCGGATGGTGATCCGGACGCCGTCACCACCGAATTTGACGGCGTTTCCGAGGAGGTTGGTGAATATCACACTGATGAGATCGTCGGCGAGGACGCAGGCATCGGTTCCGGCATACCGGATGGCGGCACAGGAATAGTGGCCGATCTCGCTCCGGATAACGGGGTCGAGAGCGAGACTCGTCAGGGGGAGGCGGCTCTCCCGGATTTGCCGTATTGTGTTGACGTTTTTGAGTATCTGGGAGCTCTTCTGCAGCCCTTTCCGGATGTTCTGCACGTATGCCTCCTCCGGTTCCCCGGCGACCTCGGAGAGGAGATGATCGGCGTAGAGGCCTGCGACATTGTTGGCGTTGCCGATATCGTGGGTCATGATATCGAGATAGAGGTTGACCTTCTCGTTGCTCTTCTGCAGGTCCGCCGTCCGTTCCAGGACCTGTTCCTCGAGGCGCTCGCTATGCTCGCGTTCCCGCTGCTCCGCTGCCGTGAGACGATCGATATGCGTCTTCAGGGCGGCGACCATCGTATTGATGCTCCGCTCGAGCCTGACAAATTCGGCGCCGCCGGTTGCGCCGACGGCGTGGTCGAGGTCTCCGCCGGCGATCGTATCGACGTCGTCCGCGATCCTGCGGATAGGCTGTGTAACCCGGTGGGCTGCGATCGCCGTCAGCCCGACGGCGAAGAGGACTGCGATCACGGCGATGAAGGTATGCGTGAGCAGCAGGCGGTTGAGCTGTGCTGCTGCGAACCGGGTGCTGTAGGCCATCTCGACGATCAGGCTCAGGTCCGAGGCGTACTCGGGGCTTGTCAGGTCGACGAAGATGAACCGGATCACGTCCCCCGTCGTCTCGTTGACGGTCTCGAGATCCTGCTTCTGCTCGTACGCCTGCAGAACCATGGCGTGGCGGTGTTCTTCGCCCGGCACCGTCACGTTGGTGACCTGCTTTCCGCGCCAGTTGAAGATCCGGAGGTTCTCGACGTTCGGGTTGAGCGCGATCAGCGCTGCAACGGTATCGCTGTATTTCAGGATCGAGCGGTACTGCTGAAACTCCGACTCCGCAAGGCCGAGTTCGAGGAGGTAACGCCGGTCGGGTGTGGGCATGTAGGCGTATTTCCGCAGCTCTCCGGTCGACATCTCGTTGACGATCCGGTCCGCTGCGAAGCTGCCGTTCTGTCGGAGATCGGTGATGTACTCGTAGAAGTAGGGGATGGTGCTGAAGTCGAGTCCGCGGTCGGGTTCGCATGTGGTATACTCAATAACGCCGGACTCGTTGATGACGTAGAGGTCCATGATGCCGCCGAGTTCTGCTTTGACGGCTGCAAGGTCCATCTCTGCCGGATCGCTTCCTGCCCGCTCGTACTCGGCGAGGAACGGCACGAATCCCTCCCGCATCTCCTCGGTCAGGCTGTCGTCGAATGCTTTCAGACCTGCATCGACGAGCGAGATTGAGAGGACTATGCTCCTTTCGGTCTGTTTCCGGAGTATCTGGCTGTTTTCCACCTGCGTCTGCTCGACGTCGGTGTAGTCAATGAAGGAGATGAACACGATGATCGGGATCAGTATCAGGAGCATGGCGATGATCAGGTACCGGGTGAAGGAGAGTTGCCGTGCCGCAGGGGTCATGTGTTCCTTCATCGCCATCTCGCCGATCTTTTCTCTCTGGCTCCGCCCGGCAGACGGATCGCCGTCTTCCTCGTATTGTTGTATATATTCCTGTTTATTTAGGCTGTGCGGTTTGCCTATTGAGATCACCATTTTCGGGCTGTGAACGCTCCGGAATTATGACCTGGGGATGCGTGCCTGGTGCTCCCGGAAGTGACGATGGTCCTGCACTGCAGGTTTCGATGCGGGAATCGTTCGGAAAAATAAGGGGAGAGAGCCTCTCGAAGGCTCCTCGCAGTTGGTGTAGAGGGTTGGTGGGGTTTACATCATGCCGGGCATACCGCCCATGCCGCCCATGCCGCCCATGCCGCCGCCCATTGCGGCCATCTCTTCGGGGCTGGGTCCGCCGGACTTGGATGCGGCGATGACGTCGTCGATCCGGAGGATCATGATGGCTGCTTCGGCAGCGCTGGTCACGGCCTGGGTCTTCACGCGGAGGGGTTCAACGACGCCTGCCTTGAGCATGTCGTTGGACTTGGCGTTGAAGACGTCGAGGCCCATGTACTTCGCGTTCTTGCCGCCCTTCTCGTGGGATGCACGGAGCTCGACGAGCATGTCGATGGGGTCGAGACCGGCGTTCTCTGCGAGCGTGCGCGGGATGATCTCGAGCGCGTTTGCAAATGACTCGATGGCGAGCTGGGCACGGCCGCCGACGCTTGCTGCGTAGTCGCGGAGCCGGAGCGAGAGTTCGATCTCGGGTGCGCCGCCGCCGGCGACGAACTTCTTGTCCTCGACCGCAACGCTGACCACGCGGAGTGCGTCCTCGATGGCACGGTCGAGCTCGTCGACGACGTGCTCGGTGCCGCCGCGGATGATGATCGAGACCGCTTTCGGGTTCTCGCACTCGGTGACGAAGACCATCTCTTCGCCGGAGACCTTCTTCTCCTCGACAAGGCCTGCCTTTCCGAGCTCCTCGGATGCGATGGCGTCGATGCTGCTGACGACGGATGCGCCGGTCGCACGGGCGAGTTTCTCCATGTCGCTCTTCTTGACGCGGCGGATTGCGAAGATGCCTGCCTTTGCGAGGTAGTGCTGGGCGATGTCGTCGATACCCTTCTGGCAGAAGAGGACATTCGCGTCGCTTTCGACGATCTTGTCGACGATGCCCTTGATCATCCGCTCTTCCTCATCGAGGAACATCTGAAGCTGATCCGGGCTCGTGATGCTGATCTCGGCGTCGACCTCAGTCTTCTTGAACTCGACGGCTGCATTGAGGAGCAGGATCTTTGCGTTCTCGACCTTGCGGGGCATGGCGGGGTGGACACGCTCCTTGTCGACGATCATGCCTTCGATGATCTCGGACTCGTCGATGGAGCCGCCGACCTTCTTCTCGACCTTGACGTACTCCGTGTCGACGGTGCCGTCTGCGTCGGCAACCATGGTGATCGCCTTGACGACGAGGTCGGTCAGCTTCTCCTTGGCTGCCTCGGCGCCCTTGCCGGTCATGGCGGTGTCTGCGATCTTTCTGAGCATCTCGATATCGGTGGCCTTGACATCGATCGCAATGTCCTTGAGGATCTCCTGCGCCTTGTCAGCGGCCATGCGGTAGCCGTGAGCGATGACGGTAGGGTGTACGTCCTGCTCGAGGAGATCCTCGGCACGCTTCAGGAGTTCGCCTGCGACGACGACTGCCGTGGTGGTTCCGTCGCCGACCTCATCGTCCTGGGTCTTGGCGATCTCGACCATCATCTTTGCTGCAGGGTGCTCGATGTCCATCTCTTTGAGGATGGTCACACCGTCGTTCGTGATGACGACGTCGCCGATGGTGTCGACGAGCATCTTGTCCATGCCCTTCGGGCCGAGCGTCGTCCGTACGGCGCTTGCGACGGCCTTTGCCGCTGCAATGTTTGCTCCCTGTGCGTCACGACCGCGGGTACGCTGGCTACCCTCTTTCAGAATAAGAATTGGTTGTCCTCCTAGACTTGACATTGCTATCACCGTTTTACGCGGTAAAAATGTAGGTTTGTGGTTCTATATAAACGTTTCTAGTCTTGAAGGATATCGATGAGATCGGATCCTTCTTCAAGAGAGTGGAGGTGTTCTTCGCCGATAATGAGCGTCCTCCCCACCCTTTTCTGTTTTTTATAGTCGGTGATGATGCAGATCGCATGCGTCCGTGTGATCTGCGAGATATTTCCGATGAGCGAGGCGCGCTTGACGACCTTCTGTGCCGAACCGTATGCGGCCAGAATGGTGTGCCCTTCGAAGAGCGCGAGCGCCTGGAAGGGTGCCTGCCGCATGGCATGGAGCTCCATGCCCATTCGTTCGAGGTCGCCGAGGATCTCCGCCCTGACCCGGTCGGCCTCGCTCTCGGCAGGCGTATGGTACTCAATGATGTCGATGGATTCGACGAGGGGGGCGTTGAAGAGCTCTTCGAGCTTGATGGCAATGTCGAGCGTCGTTCCCATGCCGCTCTCGTACTTGCTTATCGTCCGCCGGGAGACGCCGAGCACCGATGCCAGGTCGCCGAGGGACATCTGCGAGCGTTCCCGCATCTCGCGGATCAGGTCGCCCTTGATCCTGACGTAGAGTCCGCCGGGTGACGCATAGACCATCGGGGAGACCCCCTCGACGAAGTAATCGTAGAGCGTCTCGGGGCTGAGTGCGAAGAGCCCGTACCGGAGGTAGACGACTCCCCGCTCGAGTTCTGCGTCCCGGGCACGTTCTCCGACGATAAGCGGCGTTGCGCCGATGTAGCGTGCGATCTGGTTGAGATCCCAGGCGATGTCGGCACTGACACTGTCGATGTGGGAGACGACTTTGAAGATGAGAAGCGTGTCGCCGCGTTTGGCAATAACGTCGAAGCTCCGTGGCCGGATATTGCACCGCTCGGATACGTCGTACTCGGCAAGGAGCATGACGCTGATGACCATCTGGGGTAGACGATCCTGTGACATTCCCGCAAGAATCGATATAGTGCGGGAACAATATAAAATATAGGGTTATGCGGATCGGGGTCGATGACACGGATTCTCCTGCAGGGATGTGCACGACATACCTCGGGGCAGCCCTGATCCGGCGTCTCCATAGCGCCGGGATCTCTGTCGGGGAAGCACGGCTGATCCGCCTGAACCCGAACGTGGTCTATAAAACCCGGGGCAATGCGGCCGTCTGTATCGAGGCGGAGGGCGACCCGGACCGTGCGTTCGCCGAGGCATGCCGGTGCGTCGAGGACCTGGCGGACTTTGCAGGCGCAGAGACCAACCCCGGGGTCGTGGTCTGCGAGACACCCCCGCCGCCCGACTTTTATTATGCTGCGCTCCGGGACTTCTGCGAGATCGATGATGCACGGGAGATGCTTGAAGCGATCGGTGCCCGCTACCGGGGGTACAAGAACGGCCGGGGGCTGATCGGAGCGGCGGCGGCGGTCTCGAGCGAGCTCCCTGACCGCACCTGCGAGCTCCTCGCCTACCGCCGGCCCGAGCGGTGGGAGACAGCCCGCGAGGTCGATCCGGTGAGCATCTTCCGCGCCGAAGAGGCGACGTGGCCGCATACCTGGGACTCGGTCGACCGGGAAAACGACGTCGTCGTCTGCGTGCCCCATACCCCCGACCCGGTGCTCTTCGGCATCCGCGGCGAGAGCCCGGAATGGGTCGGAAAGGCGCGGGGCTGCATCTCCTCCGAGGAGCCGCTCTGCGAGCAGGTCTACGTCACCAACCAGGGGACCGACGCCCACCTGATCCCGGGGGCAATCGGCAACCTGCTGGAAGGCCGCTCGTATATTCTCGCAGGCCGCGTCGCCGCCGTGCCTGCAACGGGCGTCGGCGGCCACGTCTCGGTCGCTCTCGAGGATGCGGGACAGACGCTGCGATGCATGGCCTATGAACCCACCAAGCAGTTTCGGGATGTCATCCGGCGGCTGATCCCCGGGGATGCGGTGGTCGCCGTCGGCAGTTACAAAGGCGGGAGCCTGAACCTCGAGAAGATCTGCATCCGCACCCTCGCCGAAAGGGTCGATCTGCGCCCTCCGATCTGCACGGCCTGCGGCAAACGGATGACCAGTGCCGGATCGCAGAAGGGATACAAGTGCAGGCGGTGCGGTGCGCGTGCGGCGGAGCCGGAGACGGTAGATCGGCAGCGCACCATCCGGCCGGGCTGGTACGAAGTGCCGCCGACGGCACGCCGCCACCTTGCAAAACCACTGGTGCGGGGCGTTCCCGATCTTCCCCGGGTCTGATTGGATTTTTTGCTCCGTGCTGTGATGGAGTTCCTCCTCTGTCGGCCCTGCCCGGGAGAGCCTGCCGGGGACGTTAAGCTGAAAAAGGTACCTTATTTAACTTATTCATATTTTAATCTGAATTGGCTAATGAGGTATGGTGATCCCGGAACGGGTGTATGTGACGGATCGGTCGGGGTGCTCTATCGCCGGCGCGAGACGGATCGGAACCCAGGATCGACGATCTCCCGGGCGTGCTGCCCGAACGGGTGCAGAGGAGGCTTCTGGATGCCCTCCGGAAGCTCTTCCGGTGCCAGCCTCCTCTGCACCCGCTGCAAAAGAGATGGTTCGTTCCAAACTCGATATTCCCGGTGCGGTGTAGACGGGATCGCCCCGTGCCGGGTGCCAACATCCCCTGTTGACACCCTTTTTTTTATGCCCTGACCGCTCTATTCCTGTGGTATCCCGAAAAGAATAGGGTTCCTCACGGTTGGCGGCCGCTCCGGAGTGCACATTCGTAGACCTTCGTCCCCTCTTCCGCCCCGTCTCCGGCGAGCAAAAACCCGTTCTTCTCGAGAACCCGTATCGATGCCGCCCGATGGGGGTAGGTGTGGGCGATGATCCGCCTGCCCGGGTATTCGCGCAGCATCCGGGCGACGAGCCCCCGGACTGCCTCCGTGGCATACCCGCATCCCTGGTGCTCCCGGGCGACGGAGTAGCCGATCTCGAGCGTTCCGTCGTCATGCACCAGGTATCCGCCGTTTCCGACGAGCTTTCGCGGTATTGTCTCACCCTCTCGCGCCACCCAGTAGTAGGTCTCGACGCGGGGGATCGCTTCGCTGAGTCGCTCGATAAACTCCTCGAGAACTTCAGGCGTCACCTCGTCCGGCGGCCAGGATGTCGGAATCCGGGCATTGAGTGTAATGCCCAGCGACTGGCGGTCAAAGCGATCACAGGTCAGGAGCTCGACCGTTGCCGGTACGAGATCCATTCGTTCGGTCTGTATGCATATAGGTTTCATGCGTGATCAACACGTACCAGTAGTCATATGGCAGGCGTGCGCCCGCAGCGAGGCGATCCGGTTCGTGAGGGGGAAATTCTCCTTAACGGTTCAGACGCCGTCGAACCTCTCTTCTCCGGCCGCATGCGGGCATGGTGGTCGGGAGCGAAGGTTCAACCATGGCATCACCGAAGAAAGATCTCCGCGCCTGTAATAAATACCCGCCGCTCTCCGGGAGGCGGTGTTATCGTTTATTGTATATGAACGCCAACCTTCCAGTGAACTGGTGCGACTCATCATGACAGTACACTGCGGGGATGCGGTAAAGCAGGCAGCGGTTCGCCCCGGGATGACGGTCGGCGAACTCCTGGAGCAGCTCGGGCGTGCCGGCGCCTATAATGCCGGTTCGCTCTGGACTGCGGCGAATATCTACGAACGAATGCTCCGGGACGAGGAGGCCACCCGGTTCTTCGGGCTTGCGGGTGCGATGGTCCCGGCGGGGATGGGCGGCATCGTCGCCGACCTGATCCGGCGGGGGCATGTCGATGTCCTGGTCTCGACCGGCGCCAACCTCACCCACGACATCATCGAGGCGATCGGATGCCACCACTATCACGGTACCGCCGCCTGCTCCGACGTCGAACTGCGGGATGAGGATATCAACCGGATCTACGACGTCTTCCTGCCGAATGAGGCGTTTGTACGCTTTGAGGAGTTTCTCCAGGGGGTCTACGGAGACCTTGCAGAGGGGAGCGTGATCTCGATCAGCGGTCTTCTGCGCATGATCGGCGAACGCCTCGACACCGGTATCCTCGCGGCCGCTGCGGAGAAGGAGGTTCCGATCTACTGTCCGGCGGTCCAGGACTCGATGATCGGGCTGCAGTACTGGCTGTTTTCCCAGACGCACCGCGTGGTCGTGGACGCCTTCGCCGATATGCCCGCACTCCTCGATCGCTGTTTTACCGCGGAGCGTGCCGGGGCGGTGCTCGTCGGCGGCGGTGTCCCGAAGAACTACATCCTGCAGAGCATGCTCATGACCGAGAAGGGATTTGAGTATGCCGTCCAGTTGACCGGGGATAGGCCGGACCTCGGCGGGCTCTCCGGGGCGACGCTCGACGAAGCCCGATCCTGGGGCAAGATCACCGGCGAGGCGACGGCGGCGACGGTCTACGGCGATGCGACCATCAACCTTCCGCTGCTCGTCGCTGCGGTGCTCGAGAGGCTGGAAGCATGACCGAACTGATCCTTTCCCTGGACGTCCTCGACCGGAAGCGCGCAGTCGAGATTGCGGAGGCCGCAAGCCCCTGCATCGATGCCGTCAAGATCGGGTATCCGCTGGTGCTCGCCGCCGGTCTCGGGATCGCCCGCGACCTTGGCGGCCTCGGCCTTCCGCTGATCGCAGACTTCAAGGTGGCGGATATTCCGAACACCAACCGGTTGATCTGCGAGCAGGTCTTTGCGGCCGGGTTTGATGCGGTCATCGCTCACGGGTTCACCGGGACGGATGCGGCACGGGCGTGTGTCGCCGCAGCCCATGACTCCGGGGGAGCATGCTACGTCGTCGTCGAGATGAGCCACCCCGGAGCGACTGAGTTCTTCCACGGCGGGACCGCCGAACGGCTCGCGAACCTTGCGGTCGACTGCCGGGCCGACGGCATCATCGCGCCTGCGACCCGGCCCGACCGGATATCCGTCCTCCGCGAGATCGTCGGTTCGAAGGCTATCTATTCGCCCGGTGTCGGCGCACAGGGAGGCGATCCCGAGATTGTGGCGCGGCTCGTCGACGGCATCATCGTAGGGCGCAGCATCTATGAGGCACCCGACCCTGCCGTAGCGGCACGCGAGTTCGCCCGCATCCGCCGATGATGAGAATTCCGTTCCGATCCCGCCTGCCGTTAGCGGCGGTGGGAGACGACGAACCCTATGAGTTGCCTGAGGCGGATGCAGGCCCCGGCCGCATCTGAAAGATTAAATAAGCAGTCTGACAAGGTGATAGTATGAACTGGAATGCCGAGCAGCGTGCACTGGCCGAGAAATATCAGCGGCTTGATGATATTCCCGTCGGAGAGCGGAGATACAAGTGCCATTCCTGCCACTATGTTGTGGCTGAGACACCGTGCCCGCACTGCGGCGAGACACACCTTGAGATCATGTGCCCGCTCGATCACTGCTCATGCCCCCACACCGTCATTGAGCGGATCGAGTACTGTCCGCTCTGCGGCCAGGCGGTCTGCCCCGAGTGCGGAAGCCACGACGTGGTGCAGATCAGCAGGGTGACCGGGTATATGCAGGACGTTGCAGGCTGGAATGCGGGCAAGCAGCAGGAACTGAAGGACAGAGTCCGTTACTCCGCAGTATGAGATATTTTCTCCGGGACGGCACCCTTTTTCTCCGCGGTACCTTCAGAGCCGCGAGCACCGGTGTCCGCGGCGGCCTTGCGGATATCACGACGATCTACAATCACACTGTGCCGCAGAACTTCGATCATGAGGAGCTCTCCCGCTACATGGACGGGATCGCTGTACAGCGCGGGTTCTCGAACGAGTATTTCGGACTGCTGACCGCGGTTGCGATGCAAAATCTCTGCATTCTCCAGTACGACTTTGTCACGGTCTTTGTCACTGCCGGTGTGACCAATCCGAATCCGGATCCGCCGCATACGATCAACGTCATCGTCTTCTCCCGTGAGGGCATGGCCGATTCTGCGCTCCTCGAGACGATCGTCACGGTGACGGAGGCGAAGGCGCAGGCGCTCCGGGACATGGGGTACGCGTTCACCGGCACGACGACCGATGCGGTGATCGCCGCGTGCGAGGGTCAGCCCGTGCAGCATACGTTTGCCGGGACGCTGACCGAGGTCGGCCGGCGTGTCTACGCTGCAGTGCACTTCGGCGTTCAGGAGGCGCTGAAGCGCCAGGAGGGCGTGGTTCACCGCAAAGAACCTTCGTTCTTCATCTTCAGCAGATACGGCGGGGAGCGCTGGGTGGAGTGGATTGCAGAGGGGTGTCCGTACTACCCGTGCCATTTTGCCGGGCAGCGGTGCGATTTCTGCTACTGCCCCTACTACCCATGCGGCGACGAAGATCTCGGAGACTGGGTGGAGAGTTCGAACGGCGGCCCGGTCTGGGCGTGTACGCGCTGCACGCTCCTGCACGTCCCGGAAGTGGCAGAGTATGTAAAAAGAAATCCTGAAGCGTCACTTGCCGAGGTGAAGCGCTTCAGGGATACGCTGTAAAAACTTACTTTTCAGGGATTCCAAGCGCGGAGAGCATCTCGTCGAGCGGGATGCCGTGAGCCTGTGCCGCTTCCCGGACCGTCTCGTTGTTTGCGATGGCGCATCCGAGGCAGCCCATGCCGAACCGGAAGAGTACCTGAGCGGATTCGGGCTTTTCGCGCAGGAGTTCTGCAATTGTACTGTCTGCGTTCAACGTCATGCCACTGATCTTGGCTTTCCCTGTATATATACTTGGAGTGAATCGTGCTCTGCCTGACGGAGAATGCGCTGGAGACGCCCGGCGGCGTTCTCTGCCGACGTTATGCCGTAACCCCGTTCATCCCCGGCCGCGATCGTTCGGTTCATCTGGTAGTGCCCTACGAAACAACTGATACTACCTTTGTCGAGATCGCATCCGGGTGTTCCCGATTGGTTGTAACCCGGGGCACGGCAGATCCCTCCCCGTCAGCCCCACCTCCATGGCGATAGCCACCACGGTCTGCGGCATGAGGGCATGCGTGACAAAAAGGCCGAACTTTGGGTACAGGCCAGGCCGGCACCAATCCCGTCAGGGAAGAATGACAGCCGGAATAGGGCTTCACCAGAGCCCGATAATGGAAATCTTCTCCCTATGTTCTTTTTTGTCATGTACGCCGGTTGGTGCGCAATGTAATTCGGTCGGGTTCTCTGAGATCAAGTATCAGGTATATGCTGGAGCACTACCGTTCATTTTCGCACCGCGCAACGATGGTTAATACATAATCAGTGCGAAGAGATCACCGGAGATGTAGTATGACATTGTCAGAAGTAACAGAGAGAATCTCCCAGAAGATAGAAGCAAACGGTGTCTCTGCCGACCGGCAGAAGATTGAGTCCAAACTCCGGCGCCTCGTGGAGGAGTTCGGCGTCAACGTCGCCGAGGCGGAGCGGACGGTCATGAGCGACCTTGCCCGTGAGCATAATATACCGCTGACGGGCAGCGGTGGCGGTTCTTCGTCCGAAGAGCGCCGGATCCGTGATCTTGCCCCCGAGGAGTGGGTAACGATCGAGGGCAAGATCGTTGCACTGAGCCCGTCACCCTCTCCATCCATCGCCCAGACCGGCATCATCGCCGACTCGTCGGGCGCCATCCGGTTCGTCGCCTGGAGCCGCGGCAACCCGCCTGTGATGGAGTACGGGCAGTGGTACCGGATCGAGTCCGCCGTCGTGGACGAGTACCGGGGTGCGCCGAACCTGAAGATCCACTCCGGCACGACCATCTCGACGGTGGAGAGCGACACGCCGCTGATCCCGTCGATCACCCCGGTTGCCGAGCTCAAAACGGGTGTCGGCAGCGTCCGTGCAAAGGTTGTGCAGAACTGGGACGTCACGCACGACCGGATGCTGCAGGTCGGCATTCTCGGTGACGAGACCGGGACGATCAAGTTCGTCATCTGGAAGGAAGACGGCAAAGAGAAACTCGAACTCGATACCGTCTATAACATCTACTATGCCGTCGTCGACGAGTACAACGGCAGGCTCTCCCTCACCCTGAACACCGCGATGTACATCGCGGACGAGGGCGACATCGAGGTCGGCAGGAACGAGACCGAAGCGTCCGGCGCAATCGTCCACGTCGCACCCGGCTCGGGACTGATCAAGCGCTGCCCGGTTGAAGGGTGCAGCCGCACGCTCTCGCGGCAGAACTACTGTCCCGTGCACGAGATCCAGCCGGACTTCCGCTACGACCTCCGTCTGAAGGCCGTCGTCGACGACGGTCTGCGTGCCCGGAACGTCCTGATGCAGCGTGACCTGGTTGAAGCCCTTACCGGCCTTTCGCTCGACGATGCGGTCGAGATCGCGGAGAGCAGCCCTCTCGGTATGGACGACGTCTTCGACCGCGTGAAGAATGCCGTCCTCGGCCGTTACTATACCTGTAGCGGCGGCGAGATCGATGGCCGGCTCCTGGTGAACCGGTGCAGCCCGGTGACGTTCGACTCTGCAGAGCTTGCTGCGCTGCTGAACCGTGCGGGAGGTGAGGCAGCATGAACCGCCGGCAGATATCCTACGAACGTGAGCCTGCACGCAGGGTCTTTGCATCGGAGTTTCGTGAAACCCGCGTCCAGTTCAAGGCGAGCGACGACGAGAAGAGCCCGAACTACGCCCTGCTGCCGAGCGGCGTCCGGGCAAACCGCATCCTCGTCGTCGGAACGCTCACCGAGAAGCAGCGCCAGGGTGACCAGAACATCTTCTACCGCGGCCGGATCATCGACCCGACGGGCACGTTCTTCATCATGGCAGGGTCGTATCAGCCCGAGGCGATGCAGCAGATCGCCAAGATCGAGGTGCCGGCGTTCGTCGCCGTGATCGGGAAACCGAATATCTACCAGACGCCCGAAGGTGCCTACCTCGTCTCTATCAATGCCGAGTCGATATCAACCGTCGACCGGGAGACCCGCGACATCTGGGTGCTCGACACCGCCCGCGAGACGCTCGACCGCCTCGACGCGATCGGGACGACCGACGATTCACGGAAAGCACAGGAAGAGTACGGCATAAAGCCTGAGATCTACCGGAAGATGGTCTACGACGCCCTTACGCAGGTGCAGCTCTAAAAGACCTGTCTTCTCTTTTTTGTGTGGTATATCGCACGACCGCGCCTTTTCCGGCAGCCGTGAAAAAGTATATGGGGATACCCTGCAGTCGCCGCTCACTCGTTTTCCGAGGGGGTTTCGGTTCTGGTTCCTTTCCACTCACCCTTGAGTTCCGGATACTCCGAGAGAATTTTGCTGACGGTGCTCCTGCTGACGTCGAACATCCTGCAGATCTGGCTGATGCTCGTGCCGGTCCGTCTGACGGTGAGCAGTGCCTCAATCTGCCCCTCATTCAGCGCCTTCGGCCTTCCTATGGTTTTCCTTCCCTTCTTGACAGTCTTTTTTGCTCCCGACGGGGTAGGTTTCCCTGCTGCATCCCGGTACTGGCTCATGAAGTCGAGGAAGTTGGCGATGAGTTCCTGCCGCTGCTCCGGATCGTCCACCGCGCCGAAGATGTCCTTTGTCGCACAGTGGACGACGTAGTCGTCGTCAATCAGGCTTTTGAGCGCTGCAAGGCTGTGTTCGGGATTTTTTGCAAGTTCGCAGAGATTGTGCAGGATGATATGCTGCATGCCGTATGCATCGCAGTATTCCATCATCTCCCGGAACGACTCGCGCTTCTCCGGGGGCACTCCGCTCATCCGGTGGTCGTGGTAGATGTTGATGATGTTAAATCGGTATTTACAGTAGTTCTCGACTTCGCTCTTCTGAACCTCAAAATCCCCCTTTCTTTTTGTATTCAGATACACGACTGCATCTTTTTTCATTCATCAATTGATACTATAGGCTACTATATATGGTTTTTGAAGTTGTATGCCGGATCTCTCTCCGGGAGGCTCTTCCCGGGATATCGGGCACTAGCCGGGACGATCCGGGAGATAAAAGGTATGGGTGTCGGGAATTAGCGTGAACTCCATTTTTCCACAACGTCTTTGCCTTCGATGAAGACGAGCCCGTGTTTTCTGGCATACGCCCGGGCATCCTCTTTCGAGAGTGCAAGGCCGGTCTCGTCGTCGAGCATCTCGCAGACGGTGACCGCCGGTGTGATCCCGGCAAGGTCCGCGAGAGCGACGGAGAGTTCGGTCTGCCCGCACCGCTCGTCGAGCAGCCGCTTTGCAGCCCGCAGGAGCGGCATATGGCCGGGTGTCCGGAAGTGAGCCCCGAAATTATGCCCGCCGCCGTTGAGCGAGCGTTGCACCTGCTCGGCAACGGCAGTGATCGTGAGTGACCGGTCACGGTCGGTGATGCCGGTGAACGTCTCCCGGTGGTTGACCCAGAGGGAGAAGGACGAATGGTTCTTCGGGTCGTAGGGGATGTCCCCGTCCTGCTCCACGAGGCTGCTTGTGCTCAGGATGTCGCGGGCGAACGGAAGGCCGAGCCGTTCCGCCGCTTCCGGATGCACCGCCGTGCATATCAGTCCGCCTGCATCTTTTCGCATCTGCCGCACGTGAGCGGGCGTGACCGCATCCGCCCTGATCGTCAGGTCCGTCTCACCTTCCCGGTCGTCAAAGTCGTAGAGCAGAATAAATTCGCCGTTTGCCAGTGCACGTAATGCTTCTTCAATCATGGGCTACCTCCACCTCGACGGTATCGTTATCGGTGAGATTCAGGGCTTTGCGAAGCTCGCACCCTGCGATAACTTCGATGATATCCTCGGGGTAATGGGTTCTGGTCGGAACAACGATCGCGCAGGGGTGCCCGCCTATCCGGCATGGGATGGCCCGGGCAGCTCCGAACGTCCTGTTGTCTGCAGTAAATCCTTCAATATCTATCCAGTCGTGTGTATCGAGTTCTTTTCGGATCTGGATGCTCAGCGGGTTGAGTTTGATATTCAGCGTGCCGGGGTAGGGTGTAAATCCGAGACTCCCGGCAAACTGGTCCCGGTAATGGGGGATGCTCATGTAGTAGCGCCCTTCTCCAAGGCCGCTGATCACGGTGCCGGTGAGAATTGAGCGTTCTTTCTTCTGACTGAATATCCTGCTGTATTCGGCATACTCCCGCTGGAGTTCGGCCTCCCCCTGCGGCGTAACCGCGACGTACTGGCCGTCGGCCCGCATCGAGCGGACGATAAGGTTCTGACGTTCCAGGGAGATCAGGCGGCGCGAAGCTGTCTGCGGACTGATGTCCAGTGATTTGCCGAATGTCTGGGAGGAAAGCCATACGGATCCCGCGCACCCGCCAAGGAGAGCAATTGCTTTGAGGCACTGCAGATCTTCTGCCACGACCATATATCAGAATTGAGAAGCATACTATATATGGGTTGTTATCTGTCAGCATCCTGCAATCTCAACCGTGGCGTTCGTGAAATGTCGATGTGGAATACGCTAATTTTTTAAGTATCGGTGCCGACATAGGAGGCATGAAATCCGGACTGCGTCATCAGCTTGCCGAGAAAATGGCGGGTGAGATTACGCTTTCGGACTCTCCCGGAAAGGCTTTGAAGAAATGGCGGATGAGTTTCGGTATTCCCCAGGGGGTACTGGCAGAACGCCTCGAGGTCTCCCCTTCCGTCATCAGCGACTACGAAAGCGGGCGGCGGAAAAGTCCGGGGACTGCCATTGTCGGAAAGATCGTCGATACCATCCTTGCTATCGACGAGGACAACGGCGGAAAATACATCAACAAATTCTCAAAAATTCTGTACAGCGAATTTGACGAAGACGTCATCTACGACATCCACGAGTATGCATCGCCGGTCGCTCTCGAAGACTTCGCCCGGGTGACACGCTGCACCCTGCTCTGCGGTTCGCCTGACCAGGTGATCTACGGGTATACGGTCATCAACAGCCTGAACGCGATCATGCAGCTCTCAGCCAGTGAGTTCAACCGTATCTACGGCTGGAGCACGGAGCGAGCCCTGATCTTCACCGACGTCTCCAACGGAAAATCCCCGATGGTGGCGATCCGGGTGACACCGTTCAAACCCCGCTGTGTCGTCCTGCAGGGGATCGAACCCGAACAGATGCATCCGCTGATCCCGAGGCTGGCGGAGCGGGACCGGATAACGGTGCTGTGCACGCAGCTGGATGTCGAGACGATCATCAGTTCCTTACGAGGAGAGTTATGGTAGGCATTTATTCCTATGGTGTCTATATCCCGCGGTTTCGGATAAAGATCCCCGAGATCGCCCGGGTATGGGGCGCCAACGCGGATGATTTAACGAAAGGGCTCGGTGTCTTTGAAAAGTCCGTCCCCGATCTGGATGAGGACACCGCCACGATCGCCGTTGAAGCCGCGCGGTCGGCGATGCGGCGGCGCAGCGTCGATCCCGAGAAGATCGGTGCGATCTATGTGGGGAGCGAGTCGCACCCCTACGCAGTCAAGCCTACCGCATGTACCGTCGGCGAGGCGATCGGTGCGACGCCGCACATGACCGCCGCCGACTATGAGTTTGCGTGCAAGGCCGGGACGGCGGGCATTCAGACCTGCATGGGTCTTGCGAAGAGCGGCATGGTCCCGTACGGCATCGCCGTCGGTGCCGACGTGGCGCAGGGCGCCCCCGGCGATGCGCTCGAGTATACCGCGGCGGCGGGAGGGGCTGCGTTCGTGATCGGAAATGACGACCCGATAGCGGTCATCAACCACACCTGCTCGTTCACCACCGATACGCCCGACTTCTGGCGGCGCGAAGGCCAGAACTTCCCCCGGCACGGCGGCCGGTTCACCGGCGACCCCGGGTACTTCAAGCACGTTCAGGGCGCGGCACGGATGATGCTCGAACAGATGGGCAAAACGCCCTCCGACTACGATTATGCGGTCTTCCACCAGCCGAACGCCAAGTTCCCCCAGCGGGTCGCAAAGATGCTCGGCTTTTCGGCAGACCAGATCCGCCCCGGACTCGTCGTTCCCCGGCTCGGCAACACCTACAGCGGGTCGTCCATGGTCGGCCTCGCCGCGACGCTTGACGTCGCAGAGCCGGGGAGCCGGATCTTCGTCACGTCGTTCGGGTCGGGCGCCGGGAGCGACGCCTTCGACATCGAGGTGACCGATGCCATCGCATCGGGCGCATTCGACCGCTCTGCGGCCCCCACCGTGGAGCAGCTGCTGGCGAACCCCATCTACGTGGACTATGCACTGTACGCCAAACACAAAGGAAAGATCGTGATGCAGCGATGAGAGACGTAGCAGTAATCGGAATCGGGTGTACGCAGTTCGGCGAGCACTGGAGCACCTCGTTCCGGAACCTCTTTGTCGAGGCCGGTGCTCTGGCGCTCGAGGATGCCGGGGTTACCGGGGAGCAGATCGATGCGCTCTATGTGGGCAACATGAGCGCCGGCCGTTTCGTTGAACAGGAGCATATCGGGGCGCTCATCGCCGACTACGCCGGCCTTGCCAGCAACCACATCCCCTCGACCCGCGTGGAGGCGGCCTGCGCATCCGGCGGACTCGCGTTCCGGCAGGCGGTGATCTCGGTTGCAAGCGGCATGGAGGATATCGTGGTGGCGGCAGGCGTCGAGAAGATGACCGACGTCGGCACGGGAGCGAGCGTGGACACCCTGGCCGGCGCCGCCGACCGCGAGTGGGAAGGGTTTGCCGGCGCGACGTTCCCGGGCCTCTACGCGATGATCGCCAACGACTACATGCACCGCTACTCCCTCACCCGGGAGCAGCTGGCGCAGGTGGCGGTGAAGAACCACGCCAACGGCGCCAAGAACCCTATCGCGCAGTTCCGGCAGCAGATCACGGTCGACACCGTGCTGAAGTCGTCGCTGGTCGCCGATCCGCTCCGCCTCTTCGACTGTTCGCCGATCACCGACGGTGCGGCGGCAGTCGTCGTGGTGCCGCTCGAGCGCGCCCGCGAGTTTACGGACACTCCCGTGCGGGTGCTGGCGAGCGCCCAGGCGAGCGATACCATCGCGCTCCACGACCGGCGTGAGATCTCCACCCTGGACGCGACCGTCGCCGCCGGCCGGCGTGCGTTCCAGCAGGCGGGCATCGAGCACCGGGACATCGACATGCTCGAGGTGCACGACTGCTTCACCATCGCTGAGATCTGCGCCATCGAGGACCTCGGGTTCTGTGCCAAGGGCGAAGCCGGAAAACTCACGGAGGAGGGTGTCACCGCTCTTCACGGCGACATTCCGGTCAACACCAGCGGCGGCCTGAAGGCCTGCGGCCACCCGGTCGGTGCGACCGGTATCAAGCAGATCTACGAGATCGTGAAGCAGATCCGCGGCGAGGCGACGGGACGGCAGGTCGATGCGGAGATCGGCATGGCCCACAACGTCGGCGGCACCGGTGCGACGGTCGCCGTACACATCCTTGGAGGGTGCTAATATGTCGGTATCACGATTCTGGAGAAAGATTCCGCAGCGCTACAACCTCATCGGGACGCAGTGCACCACCTGCGGGCGGTACTTCTTCCCGCCCCGGTCGTTCTGCCCCGAATGCCGGCGCGACGGCGAGATCGTCGACTACCAGTTCAAGGGTGACGGCGAGATCGTCACCTACACGGTCATCCGTTCGGCGAGCGACCAGTTCGAGAACACGACCCCGTACGTCCTTGCCATCGTCAGGCTCGACGAAGGGGCGGACCTCACCGCCCAGGTCGTCTGCACGCCGGAGGAGGCGCGGATCGGGATGCGCGTCCGGAGCGTCTTCCGCAGGATCGCGGCCGACGGCGAGAGTGGCGTCATCCACTACGGCACGAAGTTCGTGCCGGCAGAATAACTGTCTCCTATTTTTCCACGCGGATATCGTAGACCGCGTGCCACCTGCCCGGTGAATACGTCCTGACTTCCCGCTCCGTCACCTCGCCGGCCGGCAGGCCGTCGAGCAGCGGCAGATATTCGCCTTCCCGCTCCTGCAGCGCGTAGAGGTGGATCCATCCGCCGTCTCTGCAGAGAGAGAAAGCCGTGTCCAGGAACTCCCGTGCCGCGAGGGGGAGGTTCATGACGATCCGGTCGATAGAAGGCATCCCGATGCGGGAGAGGTGGGCCGCGTCCGCGAGGATCGGCACCACATTCCGGGTGCGGTTCAGGGCGATGTTGTGGATCATCAGGTGGACGGCCGCCGGGTTGATGTCGGCGGCAAAGACGACCTGCGCCCGCGGCGCCAGGGTGATCGCAAACGGACCCACCCCTGCAAACATATCGAGCACGCACTCTCCCTCGCTCATCAGGGAGAGGATCCGCTGCCGCTCGGTCGCGAGGCGTGCCGAGAAGTAGGCGAGGCCGAGATCGACGTCGAACCGGAGGCCGTACTCGGTGTACCGGGTCTTCGTGGTGGTGGTGCCTGCAAGGACGGTGAACCGGCGGGTGCGGTATTCGCCCTCGACGGCGCTCTCGGGAAAGAGAACGGTGTGCAGCGAAGGCCGGGAGGCAAGGAGCCGCTCCGCTCCGGCCGGGTCGTCCTCCTGCATGATCGCGATCCCACCCACGAGCTCGTGCCGCGGGAGCATGAGACGCTCCGGGAACTGTTCAAATGCACACCGGCGGGCTCCCTCGCAGGGCTCCGTGACCGGCAGGAGGACGCGCCCGCCCTCTGCCCGCGGCTTGAGGCGCCGGTCGAGCAGCCCTGATGCGGCCAGGCGCCGCCGCATCGCCTCGGCATCGGATTTCGGTACGGCGAGACACCATTGCGTCGTTGTGATGCGAACCACCAGCCCTCATTATGTATGAACCCTAATGGTATTCATGGATGATTATATCGAGCGGATCAGAAGCGGCTCGCTGAAACTCTACGCCCTTGAAAAAGAGCTCGACGCCCGGGAGGCCGTCCGGGTGCGGCGTGCGTTCATCGAGGAGGAGACGGGCGCGAACCTCGATACGATCGGCTCTTTCTCGATGGATATCGATCAGGCGGTCAGAAAGAACATCGAGAACATGATCGGCGCGGTGCAGGTGCCGGTCGGCGTGGCAGGGCCGCTTGCCGTGAAGGGTGAGTATGCCCGCCCCTCCTGCTACCTCCCCCTGGCGACCACCGAGGGTGCGCTGGTGGCGTCGGTGAACCGGGGGTGCGCTCTGATCACCCGGGCGGGCGGAGCCGACGTGCGGGTTCTGCGCGACGGTATGACCCGGGCACCGGTCTTCGCCGCCCGCGACATCGTTCACGCCCGGGAGATCGTCACCTGGGTGGAAGAGCACATGACCGAGATCCGCGAGGCCGCCGAGAGCACCACCTCCCACGGGAAACTCTTTGAGATCGTCCCCTACGTCGCCGGGACGAACGTCTTCCTGCGGATGGAGTTCGACACCAAGGACGCCATGGGGATGAACATGGTGACGATTGCAGGAGCGAAGGTCGGGGATCTCATCGAGCGGGAGACGGGCGCCCGGCTCGTCGCCCTCTCCGGGAACATGTGCACCGATAAAAAACCGGCTGCGATCAACCTGATCCGGGGGCGCGGCAGAACAGTCGTGGCCGGCGTGAAGCTCAGCGATGACCTCATCGCCGATCTTCTCAAGACCGATGCCGAGACGCTCGCGCTCGTCAACTACCGGAAAAATATGGTGGGGTCCGCGCTCGCCGGCTCCCTCGGGTTCAACGCCCACGCCGCCAACGTCATTGCGGCGATCTTCATCGCCTGCGGCCAGGATGCGGCGCATGTCGTCGAGGGGAGCACCTGTATGACGACGGTCGAGAAGGTGGACGGCGGGGCGTATGTTGCGGTAACACTCCCGTCGCTCCCGGTCGGCACGGTCGGCGGCGGCACCGGTCTTGCGACCCAGCGTGAGTGCCTCGATCTCCTGGGCGTCCACGGCGGCGGCACGCCGCCCGGCACCAACGCCCGGGCGCTCGCCGAGATTGTGGCTGCCGGTGTTCTGGCCGGCGAACTCTCTCTGCTCGGTGCGCTCGCGGCGCAGCACCTCGCCCGGGCTCACCAGCAGCTCGGGCGCGGCTAGACCCCGTCTTTTTAAAACCGGAACCACTTCATCATCACGACGGCGTCCTCGTCGTTTGCGTAGTAGCAGGCGACGACGAAGACCTCCTGGTAGCCCATGCGGTGGTAGAACCGCTGCGCCCCCGTGTTGCCGACCCGAACCTCCAGCTGCACGCCGGCAGCCCCGCCGAGCGCGAACTGCTGTTCGAGCCTCCGTACGAGCCGTGCGCCGACGCCCCTGCCCCGGCACTCGGGAGCGACGGCGAGGTTCATGATATGGCCGTAGACCTCTTCCCCCGTATCCTCAAGCCCGCCGGCGACGAACCCGACGATCCGGCCGTTATTCCGGGCGACGAAGAATTCTCCGGGATAGGTTGCCAGCGCTTCGACCAGTGTCTCCTCATTCCAGGGGTCAGGAAACGCCTTTCTCTCGATATCAGCTATCTCGGGAATGTCTGCTGGTTCGGCTTTGTGAATGGTGCTTTCCGGTGTTGCCATACGTATTGCAGATCCCCCCCTCGCGGATTGTGCCGGTCTATACCCGATCTAATATAGTGTCAGGGCACAAAATACTAGGCACAGAACGAGTGGCGGTTTTCATGGTTCACATCTATCGATTTGCGGCAGTTCGCCCTGAACAGAAGTACTCCGATCGTATCCCGTCGGTCCCCTACGACGTGGTGACGGTCGACGAGGCGCGGGCGTGCATCGAACAGAATCCTCTCAGCTTTCTGCGTATCAGCAGGCCGGATGCCGAGCTGCCTGGCATCCCGGCGGACGACGACCGGGTCTATGAGCGGGCGGCCGATATCTTCGACCGGATGATGGCGGACGGCCTCTTCGTGCGCGACCCTGAGCCGGGCATGTACGTCTACCGGGCCGTGCAGGAGGGCGAGGAGTTTCTTGGCCTGGTCTGCTGTGTCTCGACCGATGACTATGAGAACCGGCGCATCCGGCGTCACGAGCTGACGCGGTATGACAAAGAAGAAGACCGGACCCGGCATATCGATGCGGTCAATGCCAATACGGGACTTGTATTTCTGCTGTACCGCGACACCGGCGAGATCTACCCGGCGATCGCATCGTTGGCGGCATCCGCCGAGCCGGACGGCAGCTCGATGACCGACCAGGGGGTGCTTCACCAGGTATTCCGGATCAGCGACGAAGCCTCTCTCGCACGCATCGAAGACCTCTTCTCCGGCGTTTCGGAGCTCTACATCGCCGACGGCCATCACCGGGCAAAGTCGGCCGTCAACGTTGCCGGGCGGAGGGCTGCGGAAGGACGGTTCACGGACGAGACCGGGCGGTTTATGGTCGTGCTCTTTGCACATAACCGCGTCGATATCCACGGATACAGCCGTCTCGTCACCGACCTCGCCGGGCGGGCGCCGGCGGAGTTCCTCAAAGAACTTGCCGAAGAGTGGACTGTTGCCCCATACGGTGCAGTCGATGCGTCCGCATACCAGATCCCCCCGAAGGCGGCCGGCGTGGTGCAGATGCACGTCGTCCACATGTACCTGGACGGGACCTGGTACGAGCTCACCCGGCCGGTCGAGCATCCAGAAGACCTGATCGGCTCACTCGACGTGAGCGTTCTGCAGAAAGATGTTATGGAAAGGATTCTCGGGATCACCGATCCGCGGGGCGACTCCCGCCTCCACTACATGGGAGGGGCAAAGCCGCTCTCTGGCCTGGAGCGGCTGGTGGACGGCGGTGAGTTTGTTCTTGCCTTCGCCATGCAGCCGGTGAAGATCGAGACCGTCCTCTCCATCGCCGACCGGGACGGCGTCATGCCGCCGAAGTCCACCTGGTTTGAGCCAAAGCTCGTAAGCGGGCTCGTCATCCACACGCTTGAGTGATACGTCACTCTCACGAACTTTTTTTGCAGAGACCCGGGGCACCGGGACGAAAAAAGAGATCTGTCTCTACCAGCCGCGGGAGTAGTGCCCGGAGCAGGTGAAACAGACGTGCTCACCGTTCTCCAGCCGGATCCGGGATTCAGCCGTCATCTCTCCGCACCGCGCGCAGGGGACCGAGCGGAATATCCGGGCTCGCTCCGGGATATCGGCCTCGACCTGCCGGATTGTGAAGAGCTGCTCCTCGGACATCGCCATGATTGTATCCGAGATTGCCTGCATTCGTTTCCAGAACTCGGCTCTTTCCTCGTCGGTTGCTTCTCCCCCCATCACCCGGGGGCGGAGCCGGGCGAGAGCGGGATCGAGTTCGTCGGCGGAGAAGGATGGGTTCGTGACGATTCTGATCGCCTCGCCGGTCCTCCTGTTGATGAAGGTGTATGCGTGTTTCCCGAGGTCGCGGAAGATCAGGTTGCCCTTGCCTGCCGTGCACCCGGTGACGACCTGGATCGCGTCGACGCCGCATGCGTCGGTCTCGACGATGGTCACCAGCTCCTCATCGACGGAACGGTCCGAGCAGAGCCGTTGCATGGCAATCCCGGCAGCACGATAGCCGAGTGTCAGGCCGGGGCAGACATGGCCGTGGAACCGCACGGCTTCGGCAAATGGTTTGATCGCAGGGGCTGGTGTGTCGTCATGCCGATCGGGTGATGGAGAACACATTCTGATAAACCTCTCTGGATATGGTCTTACTGTACTTGTATTATACGTTTACGAAATTTTACGTCATGTTCTGAAGGTATGACTCTGCACCCTCGTGCCGGACAGGAGAGCGTCTCTGCCGAAGGGTGTTGAATATTTCCTCGATTCCCGGATGTATTCCCGATCGTTCGCCTCTCCTCTCAAACTCGGTGAATATCGTTTCTTTTCCAAATTTAACCGAATCTGGCCGTAATCCAATGCTATAGTTATTTATACCTCCTCAGTCAATCAACTGAACTGAGATGAGTGCCCCGAGAGCCGTTCTATTGTGTATGCTAATTCTCGCTATTGCGTGCTGCATCTGCGGATGTACCGACTCTCAGACAACGGACGGTATGCCCGCGGGTGCCGAGGGGGGTATCACCGAGATCGCGTACGGCTACACGGAACCGAAGGTGGCGCTCGACGATGCACGTGCCATGCTCGAGGTGTGGCTGGACGAGCAGCAGATCAACGCTTCCGATATCCGCATATACCGGGTTGAGGGCATCAGCGTCGATCCGGGCGGCATGGCCAGGAGCTGGGTCTTCGGCACCTGCAGGGCGGGCGAACCTCTCTGGCTCATGTACGACCGGCAGGACGTAGCGGTTCTCTCACTGAACAGTTCGCTTCCTGCAGATGAGATCGTCTTCGAATCTATCGTACCGCCCGAGGACCTGTATGACCGGAACCGCGCAGAGATCCGGGATGTCCTGGAACGCCACGGCACCGACGTCACCGATCTTGCGCTGGCCGGCGGGAGGTACGTCCTGACGGTCCGCTCCGGTGCCGGCATCGAGACGGTGCGGTTCCGGGCGGAGACCGGGGAGGTGGTATCATCGCAGTGACCGGTGACGAAGGCCTGATGTCGCTCGATTTTCTGGCCGGGTTTACGATCTTTATGATCTCCCTGATCATTGTGGTCAGCCTCATCCCCGGGCTGCTGGCCGGTGTTGCGAGCAGCAGCATCGATTACGATGCCGTGGCCTACCGGACGGCCGTCATCCTGGTCGAAGACCCGGGCTGGCCGGATTCGCCGAATGCCTGGGAGCATTACGGCACTGCGCACAAAGACCTGGTCGAGCGGCTCGGTCTTGCCGTCTCGAAAGACGCTCCCAATATTCTTCTTCCCGCCAAGATCGATCGTCTCTTCGATACGACGTTCTTCACCTACCCGGACGACTACCGCTCCCGCGTATTCTTCACCGACTATCCCTACTCGTTCAATATCTCGCTGGTGCAGCCCGGGGAGGATACCCGGTACCTCGGCGAGCCCCTGCCGCAGGGGCAGTACGGCTATATCCGCAGGGTCGTTAAGATAAAAGAGCCGGCCGTCGCCGAGATCAATGCCGGCTCGTACATCGCCGGTGTGGATCAGACGTTTACCGTGACCCTGAACTACACCGAGCTGCTCGATGCGGCGGTCGACCCCGCGTACCGGATCGACCCGCGGACGGAACCGATATCGATCAACATTACGAACTTCGCGGGGTGTCTGGTCAACCCGTATGTGTTCGCTACGCTCGACAACATCACCTTCTCGGTCAACGGGGTGACGCTGCCGGCGACCACGGACGAGTACACGATGATAAAGGACGAGAGTTATCAGTTCTTCATCGACGGCACCCCGGCGGACCTGACGCCCGGCGCACCGGTCGGCAGCGCGCTCAACCTGACGCTGAAGCCGGCATGGCTGAAGAACTTCCCGGTCAATAAGGGAGATCGAAATCTCCTCACCATCACGTATCGGTTTGCAGACGACCCGGCGCAGACACAGATCCAGGGTGATTACTCCTTCGACTACACGACCGCCGCCCCGCAGCTCGATGTGGCCGCTCTGGAGGTGGCGGTATGGTGAACGATTCCGGGCAGCTCTACTCGATGGAGGGGGTTGCGGCAGGCCTCATCATGATCGTCACCGCCTACTTCGTCCTGAATACGACCAGCATCTACACGCCGGGGGATGCGCACATCATCGATATGCAGCTCGAGCAGCTCGCAAACGACGCCCTCGCCATGATGGATACGCCGGCGGCGGACGGGGACGACAGCGCCTTGAAGACATTTGTTGCAAGCAATGACAGCAGCGGCTTTCGCGATGAGTTCCTCGACTACTGCGGGCTTCGGGCGGGGGGGACGGATACGGGTCTCTGCATGAACGCGACCGTTGCGTATCGAAGCGGTGAGACGGTGGGAAGCTACGTCCTCAATGTGTCGGGCGTCGAAACCGGAATGGAACCCTCGGTGCGCGTCAGCCGCCTGGTGCAGCTGGACGGGACGACGGGAGCAGCGGGAATGGACAACCGCAAGCAGGTCGCCCTCGTGGAGGTGAGGATATGGAGAGGCTGAACGAAGACGGGCAGTGGATCGTCCTGATGGGACTCCTCGTCGCCGTCGGGATCTTCTTCCTGGCGCTGATCATCAACCAGTCCGCACTCGTCGGGCAGACGACGTCTGAGGCGGTTCTCGAGTTTCCGAAGAGCGATATCCGGGACATCTCCGGTGAGATGCAGGACCTGGCGGATGCGTGGGAAGGCCTCACTGAGGCTCAGAAAGCCAACCTGAAAAACGATATCACGACGCTCTCTCTCTACCGGAAGAATGCAATCGTCGATTTCGACGTAACCTCGGGTACTTCCTCAGACGGAGACTTCCACCTGGTCGGGCTGCACTACAACAACGGGGTGACGGTATACAATGATACAACGCCGTATTACTACTGATCCGGGTGATGACGCCGTCAGCAACCTGATGGAGTATTTGATCCTCTCGGGCATGCTGCTCCTGCTGCTGGTGATGGTGATGTTCACGGTCAACGCCGTCTTCATGGAAGGGCCCGCCGATACGCTGCAGTACCATGCGTTCATCGATATCGGCAACGGGATCAGCACCCGGATTGTGGACATGTACGTCATCGCGCCTACGAACGGTGGCATATCCACCCAATTCGACATACCCGACGATGTGGCCGGGCGGGAGTACCTGGTCGAGGCAGATCTTGAGCGTGCCAAGCAGCGGATCCTGGTGAGTAGCGGGGATATCCGGAGCAGCATCTCCATTGCCGGCATCGGGGCGACCCGCGGCGTGACCGGAAATACCACCGGGGCGGGCTGGAACGTCATAGAATACAGCAGTGAAGGGTTTTGAGTGAGATGACTCTGAAGGGAATGAACGAGCGAGGGGTCTCCGAGGCGATCGGGTTTGTCCTGATCCTCGGGCTGATGATAACCAGTATTGCGATGGTGACCCTGTACGGCTACCCGGTGCTCCTCAAGGAGCAGTCGAACACCGATGTCCGGAACATGGAGCGGGCGATGATCGTCATCCAGAACGATATCAAGAACCTCTGCTACAAGAGTGTCCCGTACGAGGAGACGGCCCTGCAGGTGAGCGGGGGATCACTGGAGGTGGTTGATGCGGGCGCGGCGCTGTCATCCTTCAATATCACCACGTCGGAGGGTTTCTCCACCGGGGATATCTCTCTCGGTAAGTTCCGTTACTTCTCGGATCGGGGCTCTGCGGTGATCGCGCTCGAGAACGGTGCGGTGCTGACCCGCCAGGACGGGCAGCAGGGCTCGGCCATCCTCGCCGAACCGCGGTGGTTCTTCGACGACAGTACCGACACCCTGGTCGTCTATACGATCAATATCAGTGCGAGCGAACCGCTCTCGACGATGGGGATGAGCACCGTCAGGATGAGCCTTACTTCTCCGACGACTGTCATGAACACGAGTTTCGGAGCCTCGATGGGTGTGAACGTGATCTATGCTCCCGATACCGACGACGATTATTCGACCGGCTGGAAGAATTACCTGAACGGAACCCTCGACATGGCCGAAACCGCTGCAAATACCTACACCCTCACGGGCGTCGAAAAACTCATCGTAAAATCGTACACCGTCACCGTGCACAGTGTCTAGAACACACCTTTTTCCTCCACCATGCGTGGGGCGCTCTGTGTTTCCTGCCCCGGGACGGTAAAAAAGAGGGTTTCTTTACAGGTACCTGTTCTTCCGGAGCCACTCGACCTGCGGCTTTGTATACCGGTACATGATATCGCACTTCTCGTCCTGAAAACTCCAGGGTACGACGATCAGGACGTCCCCTTCACGTATCCAGACTTTCTTCTTGATCTTTCCCTTGATCCTTCCGGTCCGGGTGACCCCGTCGAAACAGCGAACCTTGATATGGTTTGCCCCGAGCATCAGCTCGGCGCTTCCGAACATCTCCTGGTTGCGCTTGTTCGGAAGCCGTGCACGAATGATCTCTTCCTCGCCCCCTGCTCTTGCAGGGTTTTTCCGCTTATCGTTCTCAGCCAGTGCGTCCACTCCCTGATCTGATAGAGCCCGGGCTCCTGCCCGAACTTTTCTTTAAACGTATCAATTGTTCTTCAAGGAATATATATCCTATGCGGAGGCTCTCCATGGAGGTTTTTGGATTCCCTGCCTGCTGCAGCTCTGGATCTCATCGCCCGCATTCCGATCGGCGTCGGCGAGCCCCGGACGCCGCGATCTTTCTCTGCTCCCCCCGGCAGCGTCATGTTTTTTGGCTCCGGTGACGCACTTCTGGAGCACGATGCATATCATCGAGCGGATCTACCACGAGCTCTACCGCGCCTACGGGCCGCAGGGGTGGTGGCCGCTCCTCGGGTACGACGGCGTGCAGCCGACGAAGAGCGGCAGTGTTGCGGGCTATCACCCCCTGCGCTACGACCTGCCCGAGACGCGGGGGCAGGTGTTTGAAATCTGCGTCGGTGCGATTCTCACGCAGAATACCAACTGGCTGAACGTTGAACAGGCACTTTTGCGTCTCCACGCGGCAGGGGGGCTTGACGCGGAACGGCTCTGCGGGCTCGGTGATGCGGCGCTGAAAGAGGCCATCCGGCCTGCGGGATACTACAATCAGAAGGCGCGGAAGCTGCGTGAGTTTGCCGACTTCTTTCTCTCCCTCGAGAGCAGGGCGCCGGACCGCGAGGAGCTTCTCGAACTGTGGGGGGTCGGGCGCGAGACGGCGGATTCGATGCTCCTCTATGCCTTCCACCGGCCAGTCTTTGTGGTCGATGCCTACACCCGGCGGATCTTCGGCGGTCTCGGGCTCGTCGACGAAGGTGCGGACTACGACACGATCCGACTCTTCATCGAAGAGCACCTCGCCGCCGATCTCCCCGTCTACCAGGAATACCACGCGCTTCTCGTAGAGCATGCGAAGCGGTACTATCGGAAACGCGCGAATCGTCCGGTCTGTCCGCTGCGGCGGCTCATGCAGGGATGACCGGCCGACGTCTGCCTATCAGAGGTACCCCAGCGCTTCGAAGACGGGCTGGAGACAGACGCCGTTTCCGACCTTCACGCACAGAACGCCTTCCCTGCTCTCGTAAGCCCCGAGTGTCCGTCCGCCGTCGATCTCGACCCAGTCGTGAATGGCGACTGCGGTTTCGCCGAACTCGAGGTGCAGAGCCTGGCTCTTCAGCCGTTCTGTGTCCCAGACCATGATGCCGTGAACGGGACGCGCCCTGATCCCGTTCTTTTTGAGCACCTCGGTGCGGAGCAGCGCAAGATCGGTGCAGTCCCCGATCCGGTTCTGCAGCGTGGCGTTGATGCCTACCGGGAAAAGCCGCGGCCGGCCGTCGATGTACCGGGAGGTGTCGGCCTCGACCATGTGGATCATCTCGTCGAGCGGGAGCGACGCGTTTTCAAGCCGGGCGACGACGGCCGGATCGGTGGTGCTCGTGATCGCGGCTATCTCCGCGCCATCCGAATGCCCGTAGCCGATCTGCGGTAAGTCGCCGGAGCAGAGCAGTACTCCCTGCGGGGTGAGAAGGGAGAGGAGAACGATCACTGATAGAATGCTCCATATCACGATATCTACTCAGTAATTTTTAAATGATTTAATTATATTAAACCCTTTTTAATTTTAATTATGCCCTATATCAATTTATATTGTATATTGAGTCCATATTGCTGTGTTTTTTGGTGCAAAGTATCCTGAAAACAGATTTTTTTCACCTCTCTCTTCCTGCCGCTCAATTCCCGGAATGGTGTGAAAAAACTTCGTATATCCGGAAATTGGCGGATTTAAAAGTATTTATTGAAAAAGCGGGGTTGTTGGGGGACAAAGCGGCCGTTGTGCCTGCGGTGGAGCGCACAGGATGAGATCCCGCGCAGATGCGCCGCCTCACTCCGGTATCGGCGGTTAAAAAGCGGTATCAGTGCCGGCTCTCACCGCACTGTCGCAGCAGCCCTGCCGCCCGCCGGAGCGTATCCGCCCCCCCCTCTCTGTAGAGAACACCGAGGACTGCAGAGGCGAGTATCCACTTCTTCTGCTGCCCGGTCTCGTCGCCGGGCGGGGGGCCGCAGTGAAAACCGATGACGTGTTCGGCAAGTCTCCAGCGGTCGCAGAGTGCGGCCACGTTCGCAGCCGTGACGGGCTCCATCGGGTGTGTGCTCTTCTCGTCACATTCGGGGAGCACCTTCAGCCGCATGGTGACGTCGCCGATGAGAGCAAGCGCATCGGCGTTATCCGGCATGGTATACAGGGTATAGAGATCGTTTGCCGGCACCGGCAGGTCCTCTTCGGGAAGCTTTGCGAGTATGTCCCGGAACAGGGGTTGTATGCTGGAGTCGGCCAGAACTCTCGTAATCAGGTCGGGGTCATGAATCGTGATGCCGAGGTCGGTTTCGATCGCCGGGATGACCTCCCGGTTCACCTCGTTGATCTGCGCCAGCAGGCTGTCTATCCCGGCGATCCACCTTTGGATCGTACAGAGATTTCGCGATCGTCTCTCTGATCGCCGGTGCCGGGGCACCCGCCGTGCAGCGTACTCCTGCATGAGGCCTTCCCGGAGCTCGGTGAGCGTCTTTTCGATGGCGATGGGGTGCACCTCGAAATCCTCGGCCATACCCTGTAGTGTGGCGCTGCTCCATCACCAACTTTGTCATTTGATTGTATCAGAATGTTCAAGCCATTCAGTTTACCTGTGTGGCGGGACGGACATGAGTATCAGGCATCTGTATCCCGTTTCCTCGCCTCTTCGGCGATGTATGCGTGGTTTCCCGGATCCGGCGATAAAGGTTAAATACGATGTTTCCCACTCCCGGGGCACCCTCAGGGGGAATTGTAATGAATCGATCAACGACAGCACGATGGTGCCTCCTTGCCTTTGTTGCGGTTCTGGCTGTCTGCATGGCGGCACCCGCCTGTACTGCCTGCCCGGGGCAGACAGTGGCAGAACCGATGCAGGAAAATCCGAATATCGTCGAACTGGCTTCCGGCGTCGATGACCTCTCCACGCTGGTGACGGCGGTTCAGGCCGCCGATCTCGTGGATACCCTGAGCGCCGAAGGGCCTTACACGGTCTTTGCTCCGACCAACGCGGCGTTTGATGAGCTCCCGGACGGAGTGCTGGAGGATCTCCTTGCGAATCCTGACGAACTGGCCAACGTCCTCACTTATCACGTGGTGGAAGGTATCTACTGCGCCGACGACCTTGCGGACATCGACACGCTCACGACTGTTCAGGGCGACGAGATCAGGATCACTGTCACCGATGGCGGTGTCATGGTCAACGATGCAATGGTCATCGATGCAAACATCGACGCTTCCAACGGTGTTGTCCACGTCATCGACGGTGTGCTGATTCCGCCGGCGACACCGGACTGCACGGGGTGCTGAAACAGCCCCGGCCGTTGCTGCTCGTGGAGCCGTACCCACAACCTTTTTTATGTCCCGCGTCTCTACCCTCCCGTATCATGAAATATGCGGGACTTCTCATCTGCGCTGCCGTCCTTCTTGCTGCGGCAGGCTGCACGGCGCCCGCGTATGAACGGCCGACCGTCGCGGTCGACGGGATTGCCGTTGAAAACGTCTCGCTTTCGAGCATCGACCTTCTGCTCAGCCTCACCATCACCAACCCAAACCCGGTGGGCGCCACGCTGGAGAACCTCTCCTTCGACATCTTCTTCCTGGAGGGCGACCGGCAGCAGCTCCTGGCGCACGGCGAGCGGGGGGGCTTTCCGATAGAGCCTTCCGGCGCTACGACCGTCACCGTCCCGGTGACCGTCGACAACATCAGGCTTATAACGGCATTTCTCCGGCTTGCCCGGGACGGAGCGGTCACCTTTCTGGTGAACGGTTCGGCCACGATCGATTTTACCATCACCTCGTTCGACGTCCCGTTCACCCGCACCGTTGAGGTGCGGGTGTAGCCCGGCGGTTCTAGCGCCGCACCGCGTATCCCGCCCGCCGGATCCGCCGGGTCATCTCCTCCTCCCAGGCTGCGTCATCGGGCTCGCGCAGCGTCCGAACGTCTCTGTCCCAGAGTTCCTGCAGGGCAGGGTCGTCGGCGACGAGGTGCCGCGAACCCATAACTCTCCCTGCCCGCGTGCCGGCGGCGTCGACGATCAGCAGGCGCCAGCACGAAAAGTCCCTGCAGATCCCGGGGCGGGTGGCGTGGACGATGCAGCAGACTCGCCGGTTCTCGGGGTCTGCCCGGAGGAACGGGCAGGCTTCCGGACGCTCTTTGAAGATGCTCTTCTCTGCATACAGGTGCTCTTTATCGGGGTCGACGCGGACGAGCGTCTCCTCACCGGTGTACACGTTCCGGATCCGGAACCGGTATCCGCCGTAGGCCTCTGCGATGATATGCACCTGCCCGAGGTGGCTGCAGCACTCGCCGCACTGGATGCACGCGAACGTCACGCTTTTCTCCTCCTCTCGTATCCGGTTTGTGTGGTAGCTCGTCCGGAACCGATATACATGCATTGATCTCTGCCGTACCGGAAGTGCGGACGCCGGCGTTCAGATGCCGATCGCAAGCAGGATGAAGTACAGCGCGACCAGCCCCGTGAAGAGAAAGTAGGCGGTGATATTCGCGGTCACGTAGCGCATGGCGCATTTTCGCTCTGTGCACCGGGCGCTATATCCCCAGAGGGCAACGCCGAGCGGAATGCACGAGATCGCGGCGACCGGCCAGAAGTTTATCGGTGCGAAGAGATCCGTGGCCGCATACAGCGTGATGACCAGCGTTGCCGCTGCCGCCGCGACGGCGATGACCCGAAAGCCGTAGGCTCTCCCTTTCCTGACGATCATCGTCGGTTTCCCCCCGGCCACGTCCGCTTCCCTGTCCGGTATCTCGACACTGGTGATGAAGACCAGTCCGTAGAGGAAGAACGGCACGCTGTATGCAAAGAACGCGAGGTCCAGCGTCCCCATCGCCACGAAGTATCCCGCCCCCGGCATGAGAAGGCCGAAAGTGATCATATTGGTGACCTCCCCGAGGTTGTTGTACGCGAGCCGCAGGGGGGGCGCGGTGTAGTACCACCCGAGAAGGTTTCCGCCGATGGCAAATATGAGAAAATACGAGGGGAATTCGTAGATGATCAGGAAGAGATACCCGAGCAGGATGGAGAAGGCCATCAGTGCAATGGCAGTCCATTTCGCGTATGGTTTGAGGGCGGGTTCCTGCGCAAGGATGCCGCTCCCGCCGGAGATGCCGGTCGGTTCACCGAGCCGGTCGGCATCGGCGTCGAAGTAATCGTTGCTGTAGTGGACCGAGAGATGGGCTGCGGCCATGGCCGTGTACCCGAGCAGGAACTGGTCGAGGGAGAAGTCCGCTCCCCGGAGCAGCGCAAAGAATGCTCCTCCGAGGAACGGGACAAACCCTGAGAGGAGAAAGGGAAACCTCCCGAGCCGGATGAATTGCATGAATGTGTGAAGCGCCATACCGCCGATGCCCGTCCGTACCTGCCGGTGGTTCATGCTGAAGATGGATATATACTTTCCCGACATGATCCGTATCCGGCGGCCGGCGTGATCCTGAAAAGTTGTTAATCTCTTCCCGACAGATGTACTACCCATATCAAGGGACCGACCATGGAGAAAGTCACGACACCGGATACCCCGGCACCGGCCGCTTTGCAGCGCAACGCAGGCACGCTCGAGCGCGTATTTGAACGGATCCTCTGGAATTCACGGTTCATCGTTCTGCTCGGCGTGATCTTCGGGGCGCTCAGTGCAGTTGTTCTGTTTATTGCCGGCTCACTGGAAATCTTTACCGTACTCGTGGAGTACCTTCACGTGACGGAGAGCCACCTGACCCACGAGGACATTCTGATCGCCATCATCGGGGCGGTGGACTTCTACCTGATCGGGCTTGTGCTGCTCATCTTCAGCTTCGGCATCTACGAACTCTTCATCTCGGAGCTCGACATTGCACGGAACCATGAGGGTATCGGGAACATCCTCGAAGTAGCCAGCCTGGATGACCTGAAGAACAAGATCATCAAGGTGATCATCATGGTGCTGATCGTCAGTTTCTTCCAGCGCATTCTCACTATGGAGTTCACCACGTCGATTGATATGCTGGCGATGGCGATCTCGATCGGCGTCATCTGCATCGGCGTCTATTTCCTGGGCCGCCACAATCTCTAACCTTTTCTGCCTGGTTTTTCCGGTTTTTCGTCCGGCAGCACTGCATACGGCGCAGCGGGGCATAGGTTTATGAAAGATGGCTCCTGTCCTGAACCGGGGTGTTGTTGTGAAAGAGGATTTTCCTGCACCCAGGGAAGGTATGCTGCTCACTGTGCTGCTCATCGTTGAGGATATCGATCGCTCCCGCATGTTTTACCGGGATGTGCTGGGGGCAGAGGTGGTACGGGAACGCGATCCGTGCGTGATGCGTTTTCAGAACGCCTGGCTCATCATCAATGTGGGGGGCGGGCCGACCGACGACAAGCCGGAGGTGACGATGGCGCCGCCGGAAAACCCGAGCGTTGTCAGCAGTGCTTTGAACATCAGGGTCGCTGACATCCACGCAGTCTATGAGGCGTGGCGAAATCGGGGTGCCGTGTTCCTGACGCCGCCGATCGACCGCGGTGTCGAGATCCGGTGCTACTTGCGTGACCCGGACGGGCACCTGATCGAGGTAGGGCAGACGACGGGGCTTCTTTCCTCGTAACCTGCACATGTCCGGCCGTTTTCCCGACCTGCACATTAGGTCGGGGAAACACTTATCCGTCACCATCTGCACCAGACGTGGCGGCCCCTGGGGGGGCAAGGGGGAGAGACGATGAAAGAGATCCGGATTGTTATTGCCGGTGTTCTGCTGCTGGCATGCCTGGTCGGCCTTTCGTGCGCCCAGCAGGTGAACCAGACGACGAACATGACAAACGCGACCGGGATGAACGAAACGACCGTGCCGTCGATCAACGTCACGGACCAGGCGGTCGCCGGCGACGGGGTCGTCGGCAACGTCACCGTCGACCAGGTCGTGAGCAACGGCTCCGGCTGGCTTGTCATCCATAACAATCTCTTCGGCCACCCCGGCGGTGTCATCGGCTACACCGAGGTTGAGTCCGGGATGACCGAGAACGTCACGGTTACCATCCATACGTTCGTCGCCACCGACCAGCTCTTTGCCGTCCTGCACCGGGATGCGGGCATGGAGGCAGTCTTTGAGTACCCGGTTCCCGACACCGAGCAGATGGCGGACGGCCAGATCGTCATCCGGCCGTTCAACGTCACCGCCGAGAACGCCACGCTGATGAACCTGACGGAGCAGTGCGGCATGGTGATGAACCAGACCGCAAACCAGACCGAAAATCAGACCACAAACCAGACCTGAGCGTGAGAGGGAGGCTCCAGCCCTCCTCTCTCGCAAGACAACTATTCTGCCGCCGGCCGGTAGAGCGAACCGTCGCGGACGATCTTCTGCTCTGCCGTCGCGAGCGTCCTGCCCGTCCCCGCCTCCTCGACGGTGACGGCGACCCGGACGGTTGCGGGTTCTTCGCCCGGCTGCTCGGGAAGATACGTCCAGTAGACGACCGGCTCCTGTGTGACCGCGTCGGCGCCGAGCGGCGTCACCTCGTAGTCAGGGGACGCCCAGGCGACGAACTCGCCGTAATCGGTTATCCAATGGTAGGCGGCGTCCTGCGCCGGACCGCTGTAGTGCGCCGCAAGCTCGATCCCGACGGTCTGCGACATCACAGGTGCGTATGCGGTCGTATTCGAGGAGATGGTCACGGTGCCTGTCTGCGCATCCGGGCTGCCGGTGCACCCGCAGGCGAGCGTGCCTGCCACGAGCAGGAGCAGGATGGCCGAAAGCAAGCGGCGGGGGAAGGTGTGCATGGTCTCTCATCTCCTGGTGGGCGATGCGGACGGATAACCGCAGCGCTTCCGGCGGCACGTCAGTCGGGACGCTCTCTCGACCATATCCTCCTCATCCACTTCGCTGTGAGAAAGACGACGCCCATCGCCCAGACGCTGAAGAAGTCCCGCACCACGAACCCGAGCGTCTCGTCCGGGTAGGCGGTGTCGCGGACGTTCCGCAGCGAAAAGTAGGCCAGAAGCGCCCAGACGAGCGCCACGGTTCCCTGGGCCGCGACCGAGAGCCAGAGGCCGAGGGTGGCGTATATCGCGCAGAGCAGGAAAGCCAGGATACTGGTGAAGAGGCTTGAGAAGACGTTCAGCACCGTGGTGCGTTCCAGGACGTCGCGGAGCTGCGGCAGCAGCATGACTGCCAGAAGAACGACGATGAATGTTATTCCGATATCCTGCCAGCTCATATACTCGCATCCCGTTACTGCACGGATACTGCAGCATGTATCTATCGACCTGCAGATGTATCATACCTGCGTGTTGGTTACGGTGACGGCGGTCAAGAGAGTGGCGAAGCAGATGATCCGGCACGGCAGAACGTCAGGAACCGCCCGGGATGGTATCGTCGCCTGCCGCAGTCCCGTGAGCGCGCATCTTGCGCTGTTCTGCTTCCCATCTCCGAGAGATCGCAGGTCCGGCGCCTTCCGAATGGATCCGGCTGAGATGTGGTGCGGATCACGCCCGTTGCCTATCAGAAGCGATCCGGAAAATCAGGATTTTCTGGCGCTGTGTGGTGCACATATTTCACTCAAGGCGCACAAATTGGCAAATTTATGTCACAATTGGTGCACAAATTATGAAATGGATAAATGGTGGGCACCACAAACGCGATCGGGCTGGTGCAGCAGGGGTTCAATCCGCCGTACCGGGAAAGGAAAAATCATGAATCAGATAGATGATACGAGCAGGAACAGCATCTTCCTTGTCGATGAAACGGCAAATCCTGCACCACTCGGACTGTGTGCATTCGGTATGACGACTATGGCTCTGAGCCTCCACAACGTCGGTGTCATAGCCCTCGGGAGCCCCATCCTTGCGATGGCCATTCTCTACGGCGGCATCGCACAGATCATTGCCGGTATCCTGGAATGGAAGAAGAATAACACCTTCGGCTTCGTCACCTTCGTGAGTTTCGGGTTTTTCTGGGTATCCTTTGCTGCGATTGCGATGCTCCCGGTTCTGGGTCTTGCAAAAGCGCCGGGGCCTGTTGAGATTGCTGCGTTTCTCAGTGTCTGGGGGCTCTTCGCGATTGGGCTTTTCATCTGCACATTCAGGATGCACCGTATCCTGCAGGTCACTTTCCTTGCAGTCGTACTGCTGGTTGCCCTTCTGGTCGCGGCGGATCTCTCCGGAAACGCTTTCATCCTGACCCTCGGCGGACTGATGGGGCTCGTTGCAGGGGGTCTCGCACTCTATATCGGACTTGGCCAGGTTATCAACGAGGTCTACGGCGATCGAGTCGTTCCGGTGTAACCCGAGAACCCGTTTTTTTTCGTAACCATCCGCGGTGCTTTTGTGCACCTTCTCCCGTGAAGGACGCCTGCAAACGCGGCAGATCCCAGGCGCTTCCACAGATGCTTCTTCACCGGCTCGGCCGGAGATGCGTGGAATCTGCGGGTGCGGCAACACCTGCTCGTACCGGTCTCCTCCTCATCAGAGGCACAATGTCTAAATATCTCTGAACGGTTACGCTCTGCCGGATATTGCCATGGCCGATCGATTCTTGATACCCATGTCCTGCCGGACCGCTGCAGGAGCGCTGCTCTTCTCCGTCGGCGTGATCGCCCTGATGGGGATCGTCACCGCCGAAACCCTCTATCCCGGGTACAGCACGGCAGAGAACGCGATCAGCGACCTCGGCGCCACGCTGCCGCCGGACAGCATCGTCGTCGAACCCTCCGCAACCATCTTCAATACAACGATGATCGCCAGCGGCATCCTCGTCGTCGCCGCCGCGTGGTGTGTTCACCGCGCCTTCAGGGACCGCATCGTCACGTTCTTCCTCGCCCTCTTCGGCGCCGGCGTCCTCGGTGTCGGGATCTTTCCGGGATACTGGGGCGACGTGCACGGGATCTTCGCCCTGCTTGCATTCAGCGCCGGGGGTCTTGCCGCCGTCGCCGCCTACCGGGTGGAGCCGCCGCCGCTGCGCTACTTCTCGGTGATCCTCGGCGCCGTATCGCTCTCCGACCTGGCGCTGTACTTCATCATGGGGCTTTCGGCAAGTCCGTTCGGGGTCTTCGGCCTCGGCGGGCTCGAACGGTGGATCGCCTACCCGATCCTGCTCTGGGTCACCGGGTTCGGCGGATGGCTGATGGGCGGGGAGGGGAAAAGGATTGCGGAACGAAGTTGAGGTGTTTAGACTGATTTTCGCTATAGTGGAGCCTAGTGTCTCACTCTAAATTCTCTGCATTTCCGCTAAAATCAAAAATTGATGGATTTTTTCTCGATATTTTTAGTTGGATGTCCTTCATTGCCTCGATTTTTGCATCCATTTCTGCCTTAACGTCTGACCAGTTATTGATATATTTCTCTTCGAGGTTTCTAATGACAGTCTGGTGCTTTGTTCCCGGGCATTTCAGTTTAATCCGCTTTTCGTCAACAACTTCGAGAAGGTCACAGCATATGCCATACTTAATGACCTGGTTCAGTTTTTCCTGGACAAGTTCTGCTTTCAGATCGCTTTTCATGCCGCATGAAGCGTTATCCATAAGTATTTGGAATATGTCGCTTTTCTTGATAGATTTTGGATCCCTGTTTTCTTCGTCGAGCTTGTTGGCAACGTAACAGTACCCGACGATGATATTTTTGATAACTCGAAATTGATGCATATTCAAGTAGAAAGGCAAATCAAATTGGTTTTTTAATTCGCCATCTCCATATCCGGCTAGTAAAATATTTGACAAAGTTGCATCTTCGTGTTCCCAATCGCTATTGAGCCGGATCGTTTCACTGCCGGGCATATGTTCCCATAGTTTCACGAATTTTGGATCGTATTTTTGCGAAGAAGCGGGCTTTCTGAATTGTGCTCTTACGGCTTGAACTATCTTAGCGCTCTCTAAAAAAGGTACGCATAATACGCACTCGATATTGTCCTCTTCCAGTTCACAACCGATAATTTCTGATAGGTAATCTATTTTCCCTATGACATGGTCTTTTGCGAGCTTAATTTGCTTCATTGTTTCCGTAACGTCGCCCACAGAAGATTTACATTCAATAAATAGTGCACTATTTTTGATCTCACTATAAATCAACAAATCAAAAAGGCTGTTTCCTTTTTTTTCCGAGCTAAACTCGATTAAAGGTTCAGTAAAATAGAATTCATATCCTGTTTTTTGGGATAAGGAAGTTTCAGCGAAGGTTTTGGCACATGCCAGAATTAATTGATGGTGTCTCTCATCAGTGTCTATCTCTTTCTTTACGATTTCAGTTCTAGTAACGATAAAGTCCTTTTTCCACCTTTCTTTTAGTTTAACCATCTCATCCTGGATATCCTTTGGCGCCCTATTATAGAAGGTATCAAAGTCTTCCCCATCGCGAGGTGGTATTATACGAATCACCCCACTTGGGCAGCATTATCAATATTTTCGCAGATGAATTGATAAAACCGCATAGATGAACCAATATCTGGTTGTTTTACTGGGAATACGTCGATTTTTCTCCCAGATGTTTTAATATCGAAAAGAGATCCGGTGTAGTCGTCAATGATCCGTGCGGTGAACTGCATGGATCCGTGAAGCAGGACGCGCTCGAGGATTGTGAAGTCCTCATTTTGTAATGTGTTGCAGAATCTTGGTACCTCGTCTATATCAAGCCCGACAGGCATCTCGATAGACCAGGGTCTCTGAATTGCATGAGCAAACTGATGTCTTTTCCCGATATGTCTTATTGAATAGCTCGATTTTCCAATTGCATCTCTCAGTTCTAATAATTGACCGACAACATTTTCGATGATGCTGAATATCTCGCCAAATCTTCCACTTCGCAGTGTTATGATCCCCTTATTATCTATCTTGAATGCGACTGTAGGCAATTTAATTTCAAGGATTCTTGGGAGAACACCATACCAATATTCCATTTCTTCCAAAGTTTGTTTCCCATCGTTCCCATGATATTGAACATTCCTTTCGTAGTGTGGTCTTAATTCTGATCTGGCCTCTGTGTTAGCCCCTCTTTGGGCAGAAAAGTAGGTGATAATCATATCTTCATATTTTATTGATAGATCATCTTTGATTTCTTTCATTACCTGAGGGGATATCCACATATTTGAGATATTCCTCGTCTTATTAATATAGTTAAAAAGAGTTTTTGGAATCTCATCCGTTTTGTTTGCATCAGTCAAGAACAGTGGAATGTTGTTATAGTCGTCAAAGAATGCGTAATAGGATATCTTATCGTTCTTAGAGCGCTTTGAGATTGACAACAACTTTCCGTATTGTTCTTCGATAACGAACCCTGCACTCTCCAGACTTTCGATGAACTGATTTATTGTTTCAAAGGTAGAGATGGTTGCAACGAGATTAAGAACCCCGGGTAAATGGTTATTTATCCGCTCGTATTCGAGGTACCGGGTAAACTCCTTGATGTCGCCAAACTGAATTCCCGGTTCTATTTGTATTGAGTTCATAATGTCGCTACCTGCTTCAGGGGGTTCACCATACGTACATACAAGTTAGTATTTGCCTCTTCATTTCTACTTAGGCCTTTCGATTATAGTTCTTGGCGCTACCCTTTTGAACCTTGAAGTACCTGAGCCTTCATGACCGGGCAGGAGCAGATCGCGATCGTGAAACACGTTCCCTTTTCTGTTTTGAAGAAACGGATCAAGCACCACAAAG
>NZ_VCYH01000012.1 GCF_030464345.1 Methanoculleus frigidifontis
ATCACCCAGGGCGGCAAGAGAGGCATATTCGTGCCGAATTATGAAGTTGGTAAACGTGCTCATGGAGATCAGGTCGATCCGGGACTATAAAGTACTTTTGAGAAGAGGGCGGTTTTTCGAAATCCTCCCGGGTCGATGAAGCAGGTTATCTCGGCGGTGTGCGCGAACGCCGGGATGGGATTATGCAGCCTGAGCATCCCGAACCCGAGAAACCTGCCGTCCGCATCCTCCACCGCGACCGAAGGATAGTCCCTGCAGGTGGCGAGGAAGATCTCGAAGAACTCGTAGGGCACCCCCTGCTCTGGGTATGCCGCGAAGGTGTTCTCGACGTAGTAGTTGAAGAGGTCGATGACCGCCGTCCGGTCGGCAGTCCCGATCGGCCATAGCGGGTATTCGGGTATCTGCTCATCGTACGTCATGCTATCACGTGCACCCATATCGAAAAAGAGTATCTGCGCAGGATTATTTGAGTTCGCTGCTCTCAAAGGCCTGGGTCGGTGCGGCAGTATCGGTTACACCGGCCCGGCACCCTTTCGACCTTCCTCCGCTATTGAAGAGTGGAGGGGGGGACGAGCCCCTATCAGACGCTGATCTTCCGGAAGAGGTACGCCCCGACGGCGGTCATGAGCACGGCGCACCCGGCGAGGACGGCGAGACAGATGACCGGACTTACCTGTGCCGCCCCGGTCAGGCCGTAGCGGATCCCCTCGACGCCGTAGGTCAGGGGATCGGCGAGCGTCAGCGGCCGCAGCCAGGCGGGGAGGCTGTCAATGGGGAAGAGCGCTCCCGAGAGCCCGAAGATCGGGAAGATCACGAAGTTCATGATCAGCTGGAAGCCGTGCATATCTTCCATCCGTGATGCGATCGCAATCCCGAACGCGGTGAAGAACACGCCGATCAGCGCCATGAACAGGACGGCGATCACAAACCCGGTTACTCCGGTGGGCTCAAGCCCGATGAAGAGCGCGAAGACCATCAGGATCAGCCCCTGGATAACCGCCGTCGTCGCGCCGCCGAGGGTCTGGCCGAGCATAATCTCGAGCCGCGAGACCGGGGCGACCAGCGTCTCTTTCAGAAACCCGAACTGCTTGTCCCAGATGATCTGGATCCCGGAGAAGACCGAGGTGAAGAGAACGCTCATCGCCACGACGCCGGGGATGAGGAAACTTATATAGTCCCCTTCCATGCCCGGCACCCGGACGATCGAGTTCAACCCGAACCCGAGCACCAGCATGAAGAAGAGGGGCATTCCGAGACTGCCGACGATCCTGCTCTTCGAGCGCAGGTAGCGCTTGATGCTCCGCAGCCAGATGGCGTAGACGATATCCACCCCTACCGCCTCCCTGCCCGGTGGAACATGCGCATCGCCTCTCTGCCGCTCGCCTCCTCCTCGCGGATCGTCCGTCCCGTGTAGTGCAGGAAGACGTCTTCGAGCGTCGGTTTCCTCACCGCAAGCGAGGTGATGCCGATGCTCCGCTGGTGGATGGCGGTCACGATCCCGGGGACGTGCTCTTCGGCGTTCTCCAGGCGAATCGTCACCTGGCCGTCGCGGCGCTCGACCCCGGAGACCCAGGGAGCGGTCAGGAGGCCGGCGACTGCGTCCGGGTCGGGCGAGGCGATGGTGATGACGTCGCCGCCGATCGAGGCCTTCAGGCCCGCCGGGGTGCCCTCCGCGACGATCGACCCGCGGTCGATGATCGCCACCCGGTCGCAGAGCCGGTCCGCCTCCTCCATGTAGTGGGTGGTGAGGATGATGGTGATCCCCTTCTCGGCGTTCAGCCGCTCGATATACTCCCAGAGGTGGTTTCGCGTCTGCGGGTCGAGGCCGAGGGTCGGTTCGTCCAGAAAGAGCACCGTCGGTTCGTGGAGCAGCCCCCGGGCGATCTCGAGCCGGCGGCGCATACCGCCCGAGTAGGTCTTGACGAGGTCGTCTTTCCTGTCCTCGAGCCTGACGAGGGCGAGGAGCTCACCGATCCGCTGCCGGCGCACTTCGCCGCCGATCCGGTAGAGGCGGCCGTGGAAGTCCATGTTCTCATACGCCGTCAGTTCTTCGTCCAGGCTCTGGTCCTGGAAGACGATCCCGATAGACCTGCGGACGCCGTCTTCGTCGGTCACGATATCGTGGCCGTTGACCGTCGCCGCGCCCGAGGTCGGCCGCTGCATCGTCGCGAGCATCGCGATGGTCGTCGTCTTTCCGGCTCCGTTCGGGCCGAGCAGCCCGAAGATCTCGCCGCTCTCGATCGTAAACGAGATGCCGTCGACGGCGACGAATCCGTCGAAGGACTTTGTCAGGTCATGTACGTCTATTGCTGGCATGGTGCTCTCCGGCGGCAGTGACCCGCTGTCTCACTCCTCGGGCGGCTCTTCCGGCGCTCTCTCGAAGATCTGGAGCATCTTCTCGGCGATCCGGCGGAACTTGTCCGCCTTGACGAGGGCGATCCCGTGCGCCTCGTCGCCGAGGACCATCAGGGTGTCGCCGGGCTTGATGTCGAAGATCTCCCGGGCCTCTTTCGGGATGACGATCTGGCCGCGTTCGCCGACCTTGACCGTCCCGAAGATGTGTTTCGTCTCTTCGCTGCAGTGGTGGCGGTGGTGGTTGTGGAACATCTTTCATCTCCTCATGTACGGTTGGGCAGCACCGGCCGGCACCGCAGGTACTCGCGCTTCTCCTCCTCGATCGTCCAGGACCCCGACTCCCGGATGGCGCGGCGCGTCTTCTCCCGCGGCTGGTGGCCGTCGTCGACGATCAGGACGCCGTCCGGTTTTGTGATCCGCCAAAGCTCCGCGAGGAACGTGTCCGTATCCTCGACCATGAAGAACATGTCAAGGGCGTAGATGAGGTCTGCGGCGCCGTCCGGCAGGCCCGAGTCGTAGCCCTTCGCCAGGGCGGGGACGACGTTCGCGAGCCCTTCGGTCTCGATCCGCCGGGAGACGGCTTCGACGGCGAGATCGTGGACGTCCACGGCATAGACGGTGCCGTCCGGACCGACGAGGTCGGAGACCGTTTTGATGTAACTTCCCGGGCCGCAGCCGTAGTCCACGACGGTCATGCCCTCCCGGATCCCAAACTGCGCAAGCATCTTCTCCGGCGGGCGGATCAGATCTCTGATGCGGAACGCCAGCGACATCAACCGGAAATGGCCGTCTGACATCCTGACGGCAGTTCCTGCGGCTACTGCCATACGACTCCTCCTCTGCAGGATCCGATATGCTGATCCTTGAACATACTTCTCATCCTCGGAATGTAATTCATACTTCTCATCCTCGGAATGTAATTCATACTTTTCATACTAATGTGATATATCATCCTATATATCCCCATCGGCCGGCCGTGCACGAGAGCATCCGCTCGAGGCAGATATCCTGCAGAAGAGGTACGGACGCCTATGCGGTTTCTGGCCCGGTAAACCGGTAGGCACCCTCCGGGACGGTGATCTCGAACCGGACTCCCTTCCCGGGCACCCCCGTCTCCCGGATGGTCATACCGGTGATCGCGAGGATCTCGCGGATCAGGAAGAGGCCGTATCCCCTGTTCCTGCCGAACCCGCGTATGAAGATCTGCTCTTTCCGGTCGGCCGGCACCCCGACGCCGTCGTCCTCCCAGACGATGGTGACACCCCCGGCAGAGGGGTGGCAGCGCACCCGTACCGCGGTCGCCTGCTCGCCGTGCCGGAGCGTGTTGTCCATCAGGTTTGCGAGGACATTCGCGAGCATCTGATCGGCATAGACCTCAAGTCCGGAAAGGTCGCACCCGACCGGTATCTGCCCGTCGCAGGCCTGTGCGATCACCGCGGCGACGTTCTGCCATGCCGGTGCTGCGCTGCCGACCTTCTCGCAGTCGCGGGTGAACTCGATCTGCTGCCGGATCAGTTCTGCAGCCTTCTCGAGCTTCTCCAGGTAGTCGATCTGCTCCGGATCAGTGCTCCGCTCCCGTGCGAATTCGAGATACCCGGTGAGGGCGGTCACCTGGTTGAGAATGTCGTGCCGGGTGATGGCCGAGAGGAGCTGGAGTTTCCTGTTTGCAAGGCGCAGCGCCTCCACAGCACGTTTGCGTTCGGTGATGTCCCTGCAGAAAGCAATATATTCGTCCGGACGGATCCGTGCGGCATCAACGCTCATGGCGTAGCGGGAGCCGTCTTTCCGGAGGAAGAGGGATTCGGTGTTCGCCCGGCCGGTCTCACAGAGGTTCCGGAACGATGCAAGGCCGGCGCTCACGCAGGTCGGGTCGAGGATATCGGGGATTGCAAGCCCGAGAAGTTCTTCCTCGCTGTACCCGGCCAGAGCGCATGCGGCGGGGTTTACCCGGAGGAACCGCCCCTCTGCATCCGAGACAAAGATAGCGTCGGGAGAACCGTTGAAGTAGGCACGGAACCGCTCCTCGCTCTCTGCCAGCGCCTCCACGGCACGCCGCTGCTCGGTGATGTCGGCGATGTAACCCTCGAGGGCGACGAGCCCGCCGGCCGTATCGAATATTCCACGCCCCTGCTCCCAGACCCACTTCTCTTCGCCGTCCCGGGCGACCAGGCGGAAGATCAGCTGGAAGGGCCGCTGCTCCGCAAGGGCTTCCTGCACCTTCTGCCATACCCGCTCGCGGTCGTCGGGGTGGATCAGCGAGTTGTATACAACCCGCCGGCTCTCGACGATCTCTTCGGGTCTGTAGCCGGTAAGGGCGAGCGCACCGTCGCTCAGAAACTCCATCGTCCAGTCGCGGTCGTTCCTGCACCGGTAGGCCATTCCGAGGAGATTTGAAAGCAGGGTCGAGAGCCGCCGTTCGCTCTCGCGGAGCGCTTCTTCCACACATTTCTGCGCGGTGACGTCGCGGACGACAATTTCAACCGCAGCGAGCCTTCCCTCTGCATCGTAGAACGGCGTGTAATATTCCTCGGCCCAGATCGTCCGCCCGCCGTCCAGGACCCAGCGGAAGGTCTGTGGCTTTGACCAGTCGGTCTCGTTTCTGATTACCTTCTCGAACGCCGCCCGGTCATCGGGATGGATCAGCCGAAACGCGAGGGTGATATCGGCAGCAAAGTCCTCGACGGAGAATCCGGTGACATCGGTCACCGCCGGGTCGACGTAGGTGATGACCGGCCGTGGGGTAAACTCAACCCTGAAGAGGAACTCGTGTCCGCTCTTCACGGCCCGCCGGAGCCGTTCCTCGCTCTCTGCGAGGGCTTCTTTTGCCTGTTTCTCTCCGGTGATATCCTCGGCAAGGCTCAGGATTGCAGGCGTCTCGCCCCAGGTGACGGTCTGGGCGTGCACGCGGAGCGGGAAGGTCGTGCCGTCGCTCCGCCGGTGTGCGACCTCGAAGACCGCTTCGCCGGTCTCGCGGAGCTGCTGCATCCGCGGTTCGATCAGGTCAGCGGATTCCGGGACGTCGAGGTCGTGCAGGCTGATAGAGAAGAACTCTTCCCGGGAGCAGCCGTGCAGGCCGAACGTCCGCTGGTTGGCGTACAGGAACCGCCCGTCCATGTCGTGGACAGTGATGGAGCAGGGGGCGGCGTCGACGATCCGGGTCAGGATGCGTCTCTCCTCGCCTGCACGCTTCCTCTCGGTGATGTCCACCAGCGAGGCGACCGACCGGTCCGTCTCCGGGATAATGCCGACGGTCAGGTGGATGTGCCGTATCTCCCCCGAGCGGTCGAGGAACCGGAACTCGTAGCGGCTCGGCACGTCCGGAAGGCCTGCCCGCCGCCCCCGGTGGTAGGACTTCATCAGCTCGAGGTCGTCCGGGTGCACGAACCCGGTCCACGGTTTCACGCCTTCGATCTCCCTGCGGGAAAATCCGGAGAGCCGCTCGAACGCGCCGTTTGCGAGGGAGATGGTCGTATTGTTCTCGATGATGATCGTCGCCGAACCGGTATTCTCGAAGATGCCCCGGTACCGGTTCCGGGACTCCCGCAGCGCCTGCTGTGCGGCGGCGATCTCCTCGACCTGCTGGCGCATCTCCTCTTCCGCGGCGGCAAGGCGCTCGTTCGCTGCGAGCAGCTCGTCGTGCCGCTGCTGCAGTTCCCGCTCCGCACGCCTGCCGGCGACGGCCCGGCGGATCTTGTGCAGAAGCTCGGCAAACTGGGTCTTCGGATCGCCGCCTTTCTGGAGGTAGAAGTCGGCGCCGCTGTTGAGCGCCTCGATGGCAACCTCTTCCCGACCTCTCCCGGTGAAGATAATGAACGGGATGTCGTTGCCCTGCCTGCGGAGGTGCTGCAGGAGGTCGATGCCGTCCATGCCCGGCATCTGGTAGTCCGAGACGACGGCGTCGAACTCGCCTTCTTCGAGCATCCGGAGCGCACTCGCCGCGCCCGGCGCCGGCGTTACGACGACGTCGCCCGCCCGCTCCAGAAAGATCTTCCCGACATCGAGCAGGGCGGGCTCGTCATCGACGTACAGCAGGGAGATGACCGTCGAGCCCGCCCCGTCAGGAACCATAGTGAGTAATAGTTAAAAACGGTAGATAACCTTATCGATCGCGCCAGCCCCTGGCGAATGTTGTATCGCTTAATTCGCTGGTTTTTGCGGATGCGGTGTTATATTGGCCGTTTTACAGGGGGTGGCGACAGACATCTCCACCGCAATGCCCTGACCCGGTACTGGCCGCTGCACCAGAGTGTTTATATGGCGCTTCCTGCCTGCGAATTGCAGAGTTCAGGCACCGGCAGGTGCGGCGTGCAGCGGCGGCGGGAGTCCGGCGCAGCCTCTGCTACTGCCGTCACGCGAAGCGTATTCTCCGCGAATTCTGGAGACCAGGAATCTCATTTTTTATCGCGAAATACCAAATATTAATCACTTTTAAACTGCATTTTTCCAATCGGGCTCGTTTCCGGGGCGATAAAACCGGCACCTTTTCATAGCAGGTCGGATACGTACTGGTATACAGAATGGATCAGCAAACAGGGCTGTCTCGATCTCCCGATCCCCGGGAACGGTCGAAAGGATGCGGATAACAGCATTCGGAGGCATACTGATGAATGAAAAATATTTCCGGATATGTGGAGTACTCCTCCTTTTTTGCATCTGCGGCATATCGTCGGCAGGTGCTCTTTCTGCAACGTACGTCGGTATCGATAAAGTCGATCTGCAATGGTGGGAGCCATACGGCTACGACTTCGAGTCGTACACGGTGTATCGCGGCGACACAGCGATCGCGACCATCTACAGCAAGAACGATGTAAGGCTTCGGGATGACGGCCTGGTGCCGGGTCAGACATACGATTACCGGGTCAGAACGGTCACCGAATCCGGTTCGGACGATCAGACCTGTTCTGTAACGGTCGGCAAGCCCCGCGGAACGCTTACAATGGGGGACGACACCTGGACCCGCCCCTTCCTGACGATGGACGGGAACGTCGACCTGAACGGCCATTCGCTGAACATCAGCGGCTGCACCATCGACGCCGCATCTGAGCGCAAGATATCGGGTTCGGGAGAACTCGGGATCTCCGATGCCGACCTGACCAACATCACGGTCTCCGTCACCGCGCCCGGGGCACTGATTGAAAACGTCCGGAGCGACCGGCCGATAACGGTGAGGGGCGGAACGATCGCGGCAACGAACGTTGCGGTCCCCCGGGACTCGAACTGGGTGGGCGGGGATCTTGTGCTCTACCTCTACGGTGACGGCAACACCATCAGCAGCTGCAACGCCGAGGTGCGCCTGCAGGGCGACTGGGGTGTGATCGAGGACTGTATCGGCGAGTACACCAGGATTCGGGCGACCGGCAACAACCTGACGATCCGCAACAACACCATCCGCGACGTGCCGGGTTACGGGATCTATGTGAGCGGCAACGATCTCATGATACGCTACAACGATATCCGGAACGCGACGCGGTGGGAGAAGAGCTACTATGTGACCGAAGAGGGCACCGGGATCCGGCTGTACGAGTGCTACCGGAACGTCGATCTCTTCGAGAACACCATCGCCGAGGCAGGCGACAAGGCAATCCACGCCACGGGCGGATACGCGTCGGTGATGGAGGACTGGACGGTGGACTACAACACCATCCGGGACTGCAAATACGGCATCTTTGCGCAGCTCCCGTCGCAGCGCTGGACGGTCGGGGAGAATACCGTCACCGACTGCCTCTATGACGGCATTTACCTGCAGTCCACGAACTGGTCGAAGGTCAGCGGCAACACCCTCACCGGCTGCCGGAACGGGGGAATCTACTTCGCCGGCGGCGATGCCGAGATCTCCGAAAACACCGTCACCCTGTACGACGGTGAAGGCATCAGTGCGGGAACGCAGCAGGGCATGGGGAACCTCACCGTCGCCGGCAACATCGTCACCGGACTCTATACCGAGGACGGATGCCCCGAGGGCATCTATTTCTCCGGTCAGGACGGCATGCTCCGGGACAATGCCGTGTATGACTGCAAGAACGGCATGTATGCCGGGGACAGGGAGAACCAGACAATCCTGAACAACGAGGTGCTGGACTGCTGGGGCGAGTGGGGACTCTACGCCTATGAGCTCTACGGCGGCCGTATCGAGGGCAACACCTTTGAGAACATCACGGGGACGAGCGATGGAGGGGCCATCTATGTCCACCGTACCGGGAACGCGACCGTCTGCGACAACCGGATAGAGGGCGGGCGCCGCGGCATCAACGTCGTGTCCGCCGACGACGGTCTCGTGATCCGGAACAACACCGTCCGGAACGCCACCTCAACCTGCATCCGGGTGAATGCAGCGAAGAACGGGGATCCCTATAAGAAGAACCGCGGCCCGGCGAACGTCGTCATACAGGAGAATATCGCCGAGAATGGGTTTTACGGGTTTGCCCTCTCCGACGTCGATGGAGTGACCGTGGCGCAGAACCGCGTGGAGGGCTGCAGCAGCGGAATTATGATCGAACGGTGCAACGGGACGGTCGTCTCCGAAAACCTCTGCGAGAACGTCGAGACCGGATTTAGGGTGTACGCCGCCAGCATATACGACTCGGTCATCAGCGGCAACGTCTTCAACGTCTCCGAAACGGGCATCCGGATCAATAAAGGCACCAAGAACACAACCGTTGCGGATAACGTCATCTCGGGCTACGACATCTGCGGCATCCAGGTGAACGACCCGGAGAAAAACCGGGTCGTCAGCAACACCCTCACGGCCTCGAGCCCCGGCGCCTGGGATATCATTCTCAGCATCCCCGAGGGTGTTCTCCAGGAGACGCTCCTCCTTGAGAAGAACACGCTCGGAAAGAGCCACCCGACGACCGTGACCATCACGGATCCGAACGAGCCGATCTTCATCCGCGGCGTCGAGAACCCGCCGGAGCCGCCGTCGTATCCCGACTACCAGACGACGAAGCAGGAGATCGGGAACTGGGTCGAGATCTACGGAGAGCTCGGCAAGACCGACGTCCAGCTCAACCTCACCTTCCACTACACGAAAGAGAATCTCGGGGAAGTCAACGCGAGCACGCTCCAGATCTGGAAGCACAACGGAACCCGATGGGATGCGGGAAGCGCGGACGGCGATTCCTGGAACGGCACCCGGTGGCATGACCTCGACAACCGCGAGATCGGCGTCGAGGTGGAAGAGCTCTGCATCTTCGCCCCGCTCGGCGGGCAGACCGTCCACAACCTCCGGATACCCAAGGACTACTCGACCATCGACGAGGCTCTCCGCGACTACGAGTTCCAGGACGGGGATACCATCACCGTCGACGGCGGTTACAGCGGGACGAAGGAGAACCTCGCTATCTTCAATGAGGTCACCCTGAAATCGGCATCCGGCCTTCCCGCCGACGTCGTCCTGACGGCGTCCGACCCGTACAAGCCCGTCGTGACGGTCTACTCTGACGACGTCGAGATCGACGGCTTCGTGCTCACGGGGGCGACGGGCTCGCAGGGGCTCCGGGTCGAAGGGGCGGAGACCGTCAAGCTGAAGAACTCCCGGGTGGAGGGGAACTACTTCGGCGTTACGATCCGCAGCGAAGAGGACTACTTCCACGAACCCTCGTCGCACTGCACCATCCAGCACTGCACCGTCACCGGGAACGAGCACGGTGCCGTGTACATCAACCGGTCGAACGACTGCAACGTCTTTGACTGCACCCTCTCCGGCGCGGTCGGCATCGGCATCGAGGACGGGACCGGGAACTACCTTGCCGACAACACCCTCACCGACTGCGCCGACTACGGGATCGTCGTCGACGGTGGCGGCAAAAACCGCGTGACCGGCAATACCCTCTCCGGCGGCACGCTCGGGATCTACCTCTTCGACAGCGATGAGAACACCGTTGAGCGAAATACCGTCACGGCCACGACTGATTCCGGCCTGCTGCTCGAGAAGGCGGAGGAGAACGCTGTCGGCGAAAACACGGTCGAGGGCTCGCCGCTCGGAATAGTACTTAAGGAAGCCGACGAAAACACCCTCACCGCGAACCGGGTCGACGGCGGCGCCGGGGGCTCCCGCCTGGTCGGCATCGTCCTCGAAGACTCGGATGAAAACACCGTGACCCGGTGCTCGGTCAAAGACCTTGCTGCGATCGGCTACGCCGTCACCGGCCTCGAGGTCTCCGGCTCCTCGTCCGGCAACACCGTCGACACCTGCAGTTTCAGCGGGTTTGAGGCGGCACGGGTCGACGGAGCGGATATCGGCGCCTCCGGAAACCTGATCCGGAACTCGACCTTCACCGATCTGCGGGGCGGCCCTGCGGGCGTCTCCGGCGTCATCGTCCGGCAGAACACGGCGGGCACGGTGCTCCGCAAGTGCACCATCGACGGCCTCTACGCGCCCGAGAACGCGACCGGCGTCTCCCTCACCGGTGCGACGGGCACCCGGATCGTCGACTCGGCGATCGGGTCGGTTCTCCCTGAGAACACCTCTTCCTATGTCGTCTTCGAGCGGTCGGCCTACTCGAACAGCGTTGAAGCGACCACGCTCGGCCCGCTCGCCGCGATAACCTCACTGTATGCTGCCGGCAACGTCACGGCATCGAACGCGACGGCGGTCCCGCCGGACGGCGAGGATACGATGAACATCGGCCACTACCTGAACCTCACGTCGGACGGCACCGGCGAGGTCTCGGTGGCTTTTACCTACACGGATGAGGACCTCGACGGCAGGAACCCGGCACTGCTTGCGGTCTGGCGGCACGACGGCAGCGCCTGGTCGAAGGTGCCCGCCCCGAACGGGGTGAACACGGCCGGGCGCTATGTCTACGCCGAGAACATCACCGAGTTCTCCATCTTCGCCCCGATCTGGTCGGCGAGCGGTATGCCCCGGGCAAACTTCACCGCTGAGCCGACCGACGGCGACGCCCCGCTCGCGGTGCAGTTCACCGACGCCTCCCGGAACGCCGAGTCGTGGTCGTGGACCTTCGGCGACGGCGCGGCCTCGACCGGGCAGAACCCGATTCACACCTACACCGCCATCGGGCGGTTCGACGTGACGCTCACCGTCGGCAACGCTATCGGGACCGACACGCTGACCCGGACGCACTACATCACCGTCCGGGACGTCCCGCCGGAGCCGCCGGAGCGGGCCGAGAACTTCACCCTCCGTGACAACGGGACGAGCGTCACCGCTGTCGGCGGCAAACAGCAGGTCAGCTTCAACGCAACGACCGGGAACGGAACGGTCAGCGGGGACGAGATCGTCCTGACGGGCGGGAACATGAACGTCACCATCCGGACCGACGGGCTCACCACGGCCGGCAACGTCTCGGTCGGGAACGTCACCGGCGTCCTGCTCGAGAGCAGCCCGGTGAGCACCGACCTCGGCGACCTCGGCAACGTCTCGGTCAATTTCAACGCCTCGATGAACGGCTACAACCCTGACCTCGGGATCACGACCGCGATCTACGACCGGCCGAGTGACGAGGCGGCAACGTCGTTCACGCTTGCTGCGGCGGACGACGGGCTTTCTGTCACCTCGACGGCCTACGCGGTCTACTTCACCAAGACGAACCTGACCGAGAACGACACTATCCGGGACGCCGTCCTGCGGATGACCGTCGCGCCTGACTGGGTGAACGCGAACGGCGGCACGGACGCGATCCGGATCTTCCGGCAGGGCGACGACGGCGACACCGAAGCGCTCGCGACGACGTATCTTGGGATTGACGCCGACGGGATGATGGTCTTTGAGGCGGTTTCACCCCGCGGTTTCTCCGCGTTCGCGGTGATCGCGGCAAAGGCCGTCGTCACCCCCGCCCCGACCCCGTCCCCGGCCTCCGGCGGCGGCGGGTCATCGGTGAAACCGACCACTGTGGTCGGCAGCGCCAGCCTCCTCACCGCCTCCTGGGGCGGGGTGCTCCGGCCCTACCTCGTCTCTGCCGACGAAGGGTTCGCCTGCCTGGCGATCGATACCGGCGTGATCGCCCTCGACGTCGACGGCGAACCGCTTCCCGAAGTCGGGATAGCCGTCGTCTCGACCCTCCCGTCCGATCCGTCGTATACCTTCTCCGGCTATGCGGTCGACTGCACCCCCGACGGCTCCGCCTTCTCGCCGGCGATCGACCTGATCTTCACCTTCACCACAGAGGAGTGGGCGGGTCTGCTCGCCACGGCGGACGGCGATGCGGGGCGGCTGGTCGTGCAGGGCTACAACGCCACGCGCGGCGTATGGGAAGACTGCCCGACGAGCGTCGATGCCGCCGCCCGGACGGTGACTGCATCGATCAGCCACTTCAGCACCTATGCTCTCACCTGCGCTGCTGAGGCGACGACGCCGGTCACGCCGGAACAGACGGTGACGGTGCCGGCAACCGCAGCGCCGCAGACGCCTCCTGCCGGAGAGGGCGCCGAAACACTCTCGTTCCTGTACATCGCCGTCGCTCTTGTGGCGGTGCTGGTCGTTGCGGGAGTGGCGTTTGTCCTGATGGGCAAAAGACGGTAACACCACCTTTTTTGCCGTCCTGACCCGGATTCGGGACAGCGCGGGATGTTGAAATGGCCTTAAGATCTCTTTCCAGGCGCAAATCCCGAATATCGGTGCTCTCCGCCCTTCGCGCCCACCTCCCGCGGCGGCCGGATCGCGGCGGAGGTGGGGTGCGATCCGATTTTGGGCGAAGAATGGCCGGCCAGGCGATCCGACCATTTTATTCATGATTTTTGAGAGTATTGCTGCTTAATTGATACAAGGCCGGCTTCAGATTTTTATTTGCCAATGCATATATTTATATGCCCTGAGGTGCAGATAGTCCATTGCAGACCGGCGCCGGGTATATATATGCCCGCCGGCCTGCACCAGGGGGAGAGAAATGGCATTTCTACAGGGAATCACCTGCATCTGCGACAACGGGCGGACACTCGAAGACCACAGGCCTATCGTCGGTGACGACGTCGTCTCCGAGATTCTCCGCAAAGCCGCGGTGCTGCAGGGCAGGCGCGTCATCCACGTCAACTCGACATACCAGAGCGGCGGGGTCGCCGAGATGATCCTCTCGCTCGTACCGCTGATGAACGACGTCGGGATCGAGACCGAGTGGAAGATCCTCACCGGGCACGGGGACTTCTTCACCATCACCAAGAACTTCCACAACGCACTGCAGGGGCAGCGGATCGCGTTCTCGGAGATGGAGAAGTCGCAGTACGTCGTCACCAACCAGGAGTTTTCGACGCAGCTTGCGATCGACCACGACCTCGTCGTCATCCACGACCCGCAGCCGCTGCCGCTGATCAGCTTCTACGAGAAGAAGCAGCCCTGGATCTGGCGCTGCCACGTCGACCTCTCGAAACCGGACGGCGACCTCTGGCGGTTCCTCCGCGACTACGTCGAGCTCTACGACGGCATGATCATCTCGCACGAGGACTACCGCCGCGCGAATATGGCGAAGCAGCAGCGGATCATCCACCCGGCGATCGACCCGCTCTCCGACAAGAACCGCGATCTTACGGACGAGGAGATCGCAGGACTCCTCGAGCGCTACAACATCCCGATCGACAAGCCCCTCGTCACCCAGATCTCCCGGTTCGACAAGTGGAAAGACCCCGTCGGCGTCGTCGAGGCCTTCAAGATCGCCCGGGAAAAGGCGGACTGCAGGCTGGTGCTCTGCGGCAGCATGGCGCCCGACGACCCGGAGGGCTGGACGATCTACCGGCAGGTCGAGGAGGCGGCAAAGGACCTGATCGAGCAGGGCGACGTCATCCTGATAACCGCCGAAGATCATCTCCTCGTCAACGCCCTGCAGCGTGTCTCGGTCGTGATTGTGCAGAAGTCGCTCAAGGAGGGCTTCGGTCTGACCGTCACCGAGGCGCTCTGGAAGGGCCGGCCGGTCATCGCCGGCCGGGTCGGCGGCATCCCGCTCCAGATCCAGGACGGCGAGACCGGATACCTGATCGACCCGACGGATATCGCGGCCTGCGCTGACCGGATCCTCCGGGTGCTCGAAAGCCCCGAGCGTGCAGTCGAGATGGGCCGTGCCGGCAAGGAATACGTCCGGAAGCACTTCCTGATCACCCGGCTCCTCGTCGACTACCTGGATATGCTCACCTGCGAACTCGGCTGCGCAGCGCCTGACTACGCGGTCGGCGAGGTTTTCCACGGCGAAGACGTGCCGACCTGAAAACCCCCTCTCTTCTCTTTCTGCGCTCGTCCGCATCACGGATCGGAGATGGCGCGCCTCCCCCTGCCCCCTCCAACAGTTTTTTCTTCTCCCGGTGCTATCTCACCGCGATCGTTTGTATGGCCGTCGTCGAGTTCATCTACCCGAACGTCGCGTCCGTCCGGCAGCGGGGCGGGCTGGCAGAACGCTGGGCGCTTGCCGATGCGGCGGGCTGCTCGTACGTCGAGATGCCTGCCGACCTCGTCAAGAACCGGACCGAGGTCGAGCGCACCGGGCAGGACGTCGGCTCGTTCCTCTCGGCAGCGTCGATCGAACTGCTCTACGAGAGCGGCGGCGGGGTTGACGGGGGCGTGCGCTACATCCTGCATACCGAGCCGTCCGTCCCGCGGCGGGACGGCTACGACCTGGTAACCCAGACGCCGCTGCGGTGGTACGACGACGCCTGGGTGACGACGTTTGTGGAGATGCTCCTCGGGATCGAGGAGTTCCTCGGGAGCCCTGCAGCAGCCGTCGAGATCCATCCCGGCGACGCCCGCAACACCCATGAGGATCTGATCCTCGCCGTCGACGACATCGTCGAGGCGCATGAGAGCGCCTTCGGCTTCGCGCCGCTGGTGCTGCTCGAGAACCGGACAAACCAGATCATCGCCGACGGTGCGGATATGGCGGCCTTCTGGGACTGCATCCGCACCGAGGCACCCGAGACCGCCTGCCGTTTCGGGTTCGTCATTGACCTGCAGCAGCTCTACGCCGTCACTCGGGGCCGGCTCGCCGCGGCGTTCTCTGAAGTGCCGCAACGGGCGATCGCCGGGCTCCACGTGCATCACCGGCACCGGTGCCCGTCGCCCTCCGACCCGATAGCGTGGGAGGACGTCTTTGCCGTCGTCAGGAAGATCGACCGCCCGCTCCTCGTCACCCCCGCGGTCCACGACGCCCGGCGGGTGCAGGACGCGATGGGATTCTGCCGCCGGATGCTCGGGAACGGCTGAGGGCGGTGCGCTGCACAGAGCAGATGCAAAAGACATTAAGCGGCAGACAGTGATCTCTATAGAGACTATGGAAGATCCGGGTTTACTTGACATCTACGGGGAGTTCTGCGACGAGATCCAGTCCATCTTCCGATCGGGCATCCTGATGCAGGTGTTGATCGGCCTCGACAGCGGGGAAAAGACCCTGGCTGACCTCCGGAGCATCACCGGCAGTTCCTCCCAGGCACTCCTGCCGCGGATTCGGCAGCTCGAGTCGTTCCACTACGTCGAGTCGAAACCCGGCAGGTACGCGCTGACGCCGCTCGGGGAGATTGTGGTGCCCGAGATCGGACGCCTCGTACGGCTGATGGCCGGCATCCGCAGGCACGAGGATTTCTGGAGCGCCCACGATATCGCCTGTATTCCCGAACCGTTCCGCAAAAGTCTCGGCGACCTCTACGAGGCGACCGTCCTCCATGCCGTCGCGGAGGATATTCTCAACGTGCACACGCATTTCCTGCAGGTACTCGACCGGGCGGAGTGGATACACGCGGTATCGTCGATAACGAGCCACGATCACGCCGATACGCTCCGGCGCCTGGCGCTGCGGGGCACGCCGATCGAACTGGTGGTTCCCGAGACGCTTGCCGAGAAGCTGATGGCCTCGCCCTACGCGCACATGCAGGACGAGCTGGCCGGCATCGAGACGTTCGCATTTTACATATCCCCCGAGCCCATCCGGCTCGGCATGACCGTCACCGACACCGCCCTCTCCCTCGGGCTCTACAAGCGGGGCACCGAGACCTACGATCTTGCGGCCGACCTTGCCAGCCGCGATCGGCGTGCGGTCGCGTGGGGCGAGCAGGTCTTCCAGCACTATAAGAGAGGCGCGGAGAGACTCACTCTCGGGTGAGCGCTTCGTGCGCTCCTCCATGGCCGCCGCCTCTCTCCTGCCACGTACTCTTTCAGCAGTTTTACGAAACACTGCCGTTCCTTTCGGCATCGGGTCAAGCGATACGGTTAAATGTCGGGATTGATTACCATTAATATGTACGATGAATAGTATCCGAACGGATTAACGGTTCATCGTCGGCACGAGTACCGGATCCGTGCGATCCGTACCGCAACCAACGCAGCAGTATGGTGTCGAGATGCAGGACAAAACCGCGAAAACGGCTCCGGCGGCTCCTCTTCCGGGTGAAGGGAACGACGGGAAACGAGGAGAGGAGAGACTGTCCGGACGGTGCAGGTATTCTTCCTGCCCGTATTACGAATCCGAGCGGGATTACTGTCTGCTGATCGATATGCCCGTATCCAGACTCTTCGCCTGTCCCCACACAAACCCCCCACACATTACCCACAAACCCCACACATACACGTAACCTCCGGCCGGCCAGGCCAAAATCTCTTTTTTTATGGGGGCGTGCCTGCACGTTTTCGATTGTTCGGAGAGCTTTCCGGAATCCATTTTATATAGGAGCATGCTCCTACCGGTGCGTGATGCAGAGCCGGTACGATCTCGTTGTTGTCGGTGCGGGTCCCGCCGGCAGCACTGCCGCACGCTACGCGGTAGCAGAGGGTCTTTCGGTTCTCCTGCTCGATAAAAAGAAGACGATCGGCGTCCCGGTCTGCTGCGGGGAGTTTCTTCCCGCACCCTCGGTCGCTGCCAGGGCGTTCCCGAATGCCCCCGGGACGGACGAACTCTTCCCGGTCGATCCTGCGGCGATCCGGCGGAAGATCCGGCGCCTGGTCGTCGTCTCGCCGAAGGGGAGGGAGTATCCGATCCCGCTTCCCGGCTGCACCATCGACCGCGATACCCTCGATCAGAGTCTGGCCGCCGCCGCCGTCCGGGAGGGGGCGACCCTTGCCACGGAGACGAAGTTCCTTGCCCTGGACGGCCACACCGTGACGACCAGCAGGGGCAGCGTCCGCGCCGGTGTGGTGATCGCCGCCGACGGGCCGCTCTCGCGTGTCTGCCGCTTTGCGGGGCTTTCCCGCAGCACCGTCCTTGCGCCGGCGGTCACCTGTCGGGTCGAGGCGGATCTCGGCGACGATCTGCGGATATTCTTCGGCAAGCGCCACGCGCCGGGCGGCTACGCCTGGATCTTCCCGAAAGACGGTTCGGCCAACGTCGGTCTCGGTCTGCAGAAGTCGGGGGTGCCGGTGAAGCGTCTGCTCGAGTCCTTCCTCGAAAGTCACGGGCTCGATCCCGCAGATCCGATACGGGGCTGCTACGTCCCGGTGGCAGGTCCGCTCCCTGCGACCGTCCGGGGTCCGGTTCTCGCCGCCGGGGACGCGGCGGGGCACGTCGTGGCGTCGAACGGCGGGGGGATTGGACCGGCCATGATCTGCGGCAGGCTCGCCGGGCTCGCCGCAGCGGCGCACCTGCTCCGCGGAGAACCTCTTGAGGCCTACGAGCAGGCGTGGCGGCAGGCTATCGGGAACGAATTGCAGGCGGCACTGCGGACAAAAAGGATGGCGGATGCAGCCTTTCGCTCGGATTTTCTGATGGAGCAGGTGATGCGGGCGCTCGGGGAGTGGGGGATCGAACGGGTGCTCGTCTACAACGGCACGGGTCTCTTCCGGTAGCCATTGCATCTACCGATTTTTATATATGTCAGATCATGGTATCCCTATCCGGGAACCGGGATGGCAGGACCGACGTATATCACCGATATCAGGAAGGTTGTGCAGATTCCCGCTGCCGAGCGGGAGCGGCTCGCCGACGTGGCACGGAAATTTGCGTTCCGCGCAAACGACTACTATCTCTCCCTCATCGACTGGAGCGATCCGGACGATCCCCTCCGGAAGATCGCCGTCCCCGACCCCGAGGAGCTCGCGGAGTGGGGGAGCCTCGATGCCTCCGCCGAGAGCGCGTACGTGGTGGCGCCCGGGATGGAGCACAAGTACGACCAGACGGTTCTCCTGCTCGCGAGCGACCTCTGCGCCGGATACTGCCGTTACTGTTTCAGAAAGCGGCTCTTTATGCACCGCACCGATGAGGTGGCGCGGGACGTATCGGCCGACATCGACTATATCAGCCGGGACCCCGAGATCACGAACGTCCTCATCTCCGGCGGCGACCCGCTCTTTCTCGCAACACCCCGGCTCGAGCGGATCGTCCGGCAGGTCCGCCGGATCGAGCACGTGAAGATCGTCCGGATCGGCACCAAGGTACCGGCCTTCAACCCCTACCGGATTCTCGATGATCCCGCACTCCCCGCGATGCTCAGCCGCTACAGCACGCCGGAGAAGCGCATCTACATCATGACCCAGTTCAATCACCCGCGGGAGCTGACCGACCCGGCCGTCCGGGCGCTCGACGCCCTGCAGAACGCCGGTGCGGTACTCGCGAACCAGACGCCGCTCCTGCGGGGGGTCAACGACGACCCGGTCGTCCTCGCAGACCTCTTCCGGAGCCTCTCGTTCGTCGGCGCTGCTCCTTACTACCTCTTCCAGTGCCGCCCAACCCTCGGCAACCGCCACTTCGCCGTGCCGGTGGAGGAGGGCTACCGGATCTACGAACAGGCCAAAAGCCGCTGCTCCGGGCTTGCCAAACGTTCCGTCTTCGCCATGTCGCACCGCACCGGGAAGATCGCCGTCGTGGGCCTCGACGAGGAGAACATCTACTTCAAGTATCACCAGGCGGCACGGCGCGAGGATATCGGGAAGTTCATGGTCTTCCGGCGGTGCCCGAAGGCGGTCTGGTTCGATGATTACACCGATATCGTGCGGGAGGGCAGGATCAGCGACGCGGAGGAGAAGGAGGAGATCCGCCCGCCGCCGCTGCCCGCCTGATGGGACAGCGAGAACCCCGGCTCCACCCTTGTGGCCGATAGAGCGGTTGTGCCGGGGAGAGGCGGGTGGGGAGCGCCCCGTTAGCGCTACCCTGAGATACGGGGATTTGCGCGTATACCATGTTCTTCCCCTGACCGGGCTGGTGCCGGACTGGGACCGACGGGGAGGGTTTCTCCCCTCCCCTGTCTTACGCAAAGATCCACAGACATCATCAACCCCACCCCACCCGGCCTCCGGCCTCCTCCCCCGCCCCCAGGGGCGGGGGCAGTCATGGCGATACCCAATGGAAAGCCGTGCTCCGGGTTGCGCCTCCGGCTTGAGCATCCTGAGCGGAACAATTCTATGGCGATACCCGATGGAAAGTCGGGAACACCCGGATGCGATCTCACCAAAGGGAGTACCGGGTGTCTCGGAGGGCACTACCCGCCCTTCAGTGCACCCAGAGGGTACGGTAGCGTATAGGGGGGAGCACCCCTCGCGCCATCTGCTGAGAATTCTGAAATTTCAGAAAAATCGGAATATTGATATGCATTGCCCGACCACTCTTCTCCGGTGAACCTGCATGGCACACGTTCGGAGAGATGATCGGGCCTGCTCCTGCTCCGTCGAAGCGGTCGTGAGCGTCGACGGGCGGGGGCAGATGGTGCTCCCGAAAGAGATTCGCGAACGAGCGAACCTCTCCCCCGGCGACCGGCTCGCGGTCGTCTTCTGGGAGAAGGAAGGAGATGTCTGCTGTATCACGCTGATCAAGGCGGATCATCTCACCGGGATGGTCAAGAGCCTCCTCTCCCCCATGATGGAGGAGATCGCAGACGGCAGGGATCCAACGGCATAGGAGACGTATACGATGAAGGAACACGACGTTCGCAGACGAGTGAGAAGCGAATACGGACGGGTTGCCCGGCAGGAGCATTCCAGCTGCGGGTGCGGGAGCGGGTGCTGCGGCACCGGCCGGTCGGTCGAGTCGGTCGGCCTCGGGCTCGGCTACTCGGCAGAGGATCTTGGACAGGCGCCGGAGGGCGCGAACCTTGGTCTCGGGTGTGGAAATCCTGTGGCGCTTGCAACCCTCCGGGAAGGCGAGACGGTGCTCGACCTCGGCTCCGGAGGCGGGTTTGACTGCTTCCTCGCTGCCGAGCGGGTCGGGGAGACCGGCCGGGTGATCGGCGTCGACATGACACCCGATATGCTCGACCGGGCACGCGGGAATGCGCGGAAAGCGGGGTATACCAACGTGGAGTTCCGGCTCGGCGAGATCGAGCACCTCCCGGTTGCGGACAACACGGTCGACGCAGTCATCTCAAACTGCGTCATCAACCTCTCGCCCGACAAAGCCCGGGTCTTTGCCGAGGCGTTCCGGGTGCTCCGCCCGGGAGGAAGGCTCATGGTCTCCGACATCGTCCTGACGATGCCGCTCCCGGAGCCCATCCGTGAGTCGGAGGTCTTCTATACGAGCTGCGTCGCAGGGGCACTGCAGAAGGAAGACTATCTCGGGCATATCGCCGCCGCAGGATTTGAGGAGATCGCTGTCGTCGGGGAGACGGTCTTCCCGCTCGACCATATCGTCAGCGAACCGACGCTTGCGGCTGCCGTCGCCGCCGCTTCCCTCGACGAAGCGGAGCGCAGGGCTCTCCTCGAGAGCATCGTGAGCATTAAGGTCGGTGCCAGAAAACCGGCCGGGTGCACCTGCTCAGGGACGGGGTAACCCGCCGAATCACACACCCTTTTCTCCAGGTCTTCTCCACGCACGGTCGGGAACCCGGACCTCGAACCGCGCTCCCGCTCCTTCTGTCCCGGTTTCGGCGATGCCGATGCCGGTCACCGCCAGGATCTCGCGGGTGAGAGCCAGCCCGAGGCCGGTGTTCTTCCCGTAGCCGTAGGTGAAGATCTTCTCCTTCTCCTCGTCCCGGACACCGCCGCCGTCGTCGTCGAAGGCCACGACGAGACTGCCGTCCGGCTGCTCTTCGGTCGTTATCAATATCCGGGTGAGGGAGCCCGCGTGCCTGATAGCGTTCTCGAGCAGGTTGTATGCGACTTTTGCCGCGAGCGAGTCGGCGTAGACCTCCACCGGTGCGACGCTGGAGACGATCGAGACCCCGTCGTCGGGCAGGCTCCCGACGGCATCGGCGATCAGCGCCTCGAGCGGCTGCCAGGCAGGCTGGTGCACCCCGATCTCCTGATACTCGCGGGAGAATGCGAGGTGCCTGCTGATCTTCTCGGTAACCTCGATGGCTGATGCGAGGCAGGCATCGCTCTGCGGGCCGGTTCGCTCCTCCGCAATGAGGGACAGGTACCAGGAGAGGGCGGTCACCAGGTTGCCGATATCGTGCCGGGTCAGCTGTGTCAGGAGCGAGATCTTTTCATTGGCGATCCGGAGCGCCGTCTCTGCAGCCTTCCGATCGGTGATATCCCTGACGATCAGGACGATGCCGGCGTTTCCGCCGTCCGGGTCCTGCACTATCGAGGCTGCAATGCTGACCACCGTCTCTCCCTGCCCGGCGAGGACGGCTTCGCGATCCGAGAGGCGCCCCCGCTCCGTGACCGCCGCCATGATCGCGGCGTAGGCGGCGGGCGGGATGAGCGATGCGACTGATCTTCCGGGAAGGTCGGCCTCCGCCACTCCGAAGAGGTTCGCGGCGGAGGCGTTCGCCGTGATGATCCCGCCGTTCATATCCGCAAGGATCATGCCGTCCGGGATCGTCCGGATGATCTCCGGGACCGCCGTCTCCGGCCGTAAGACGAAGAGGCCGTGCCGGTGCACGGCGTAGGCGATCACCACGGAGAAGACGAGGATCCCGATGAAGACGAGGTTCGGGGCATGGATCCCGAGCGCCGGGAGAACCGCTCCGGAGAGGGATCCGAATCCGATGACGGCCGCAATACCGGCGCTGACAAGGCGGTTCTGGCGCCGGATCGGCCCCGGCTGTGCCCGTCTCCAGGAGGAGATGCTGACGGAGGCTGCAAAGAGCATCACCAGGATAATGAAGGCCGTCTCGGTCTGGCAGAGCAGGTCTGTCTGAACCGGCAGGTAGACGTAGCCCGCCACGGGGTCGAAGGCGACGGTATAGATCCGGTCGGTGAAGATCTCGATGAGAGCGAAGAGCACGGCGGGCAGGTAGAGGGCGGCGACGAGAATCCCGCGGTTCTTTTTTTCCGCGAAGGGGTGGCCGGTGAAGGCGAGGACGAAGTGAACGATGAACGCGACGGCAAGCGTCCAGAACGAGCTCGCCTTCAGCCAGAAGGCGACACCCTCGTAGCCCGCCGCCTGCCAGAGGAAGAACTCGCCGAGCGCCCAGTAGGTTGCGGTCAGCGTCGCGGCGAGGAAGAGGCGGTTGACCGTCGAGGACGGGCTCTTTGCGTAGACGTAGATACCGAGACCGTAGGTGATCAGCGCGGATACCAGGCAGAAGGATACCTGGAGGGTGAAGAGAGCCATGGGATAATCGTATCCCGGGAGGTCTTCCCGGTTTTCAGGAAGACACGCCACAGGATTCACTGTTGCTGTAACGGCTCTGTCTTCAGGCGAGAAAATGTTTTTCTTTCGGGTGGGAGCAGGAATGTGTCTTCCAGCCGAATGGAAGGGATAGGAAGGGCGATCCTCGCCCTTCCGCTCTGGTGGCTGCAGGGTTTTCCTACTTCCGGCAGTTTGCGCCGGTTCCGTCCGGCAGTCTGATCTGGTCGCGGTTCCGGTTCGCATCTCCGGCGCCGGCACCGTTGCAGGCATACCGGCATCCGGGGCAGTTGTCGCTTGCATGGTCGGCCTTTCTGGACTAAAGAGCCGCAGCGCCCGCCGGTACGGCGAACACAAGCAGAACCAGAAGAACTGCTCCGAGCCCGAGGGCAATCGTTCGCTTGTTCATGTTGCTCTCCCCTTGCGGTTACCGGATCTGCCCGGCAGGGTATAAGCATCTACCATAGTGCGGATCAGGTTGCTGAACCGGTAGTTCAACGGACAGGAACCCCTATGCCGGATCGGGACAGATCAGTACACCCTGGTATGGTGGCGGACAGAGACGCCCGGCATACGGAGCGTCGCCGTGGCCGCCGTGACGATGCACCCTTTCCGACGGTACCGGAAAGGAGTCCGGTGAGAAGACGTGTTAGGTAGACAGATCTCCCTTGATGGACTGACGCGAGAAGATCTCGACGCCGTTAAGCAGCGTACGGCCGGCCTTTCGGTTGTCTCGAACACCGCGCTGGTGCTGATGAAACTCGTCGTCGGGTTTGCTATCGGTTCGGTCAGCATCATCTCCGAGGCGATCCACTCCGGCATGGACCTCGTCGCGGCGGTGATAGCATTCTTCGCGGTCAGGCGGTCGAGCCTGCCGCCCGACGACTGCCACGCCTTCGGCCACGGGAAGTACGAGGCCTTCTCGGGCCTGATCGAGGCATTGCTCATCCTGATTGCGGCCGCCCTGATCATCCGCGAGGCGGTCGGCACCCTGCTCGGCGAGGGGGCGGAGACGCTCTCGCCCGATCTCCTCGTCGCCGGTATCGCCGTCATGGGGATCTCGGCCGTCGTCAACTGGCTGGTCTCGTCGCGGCTGATGGCGGTCGCGAAGAAGACCGAATCTATCGCGCTTGAGAGCGACGCCTGGCACCTGCGGACCGACGTCTACACCTCGCTCGGCGTGCTCGCCGGCCTCGTGCTGATCCGGCTGACCGGTATCGTGGCGCTCGACGCGCTCGTCGCCATCGGCGTCGCTCTGGTGATCGTCCGGGCGGCGATCGACCTGACCCGCCGGTCGCTCGCCGACCTGACCGACCGCCGCCTCACCGACGAAGAGGAGGAGCGGGTGCGCCGGATCATCTGCGAGCATGCTTCCTCGTACGCCGGTTTCCATAACCTGCGCACCCGGCGGTCCGGGCCGGACGTGCATATCGACTTCCACCTGGTCGTCGCCCGGGGCGTCCCGGTCGAGCAGGCGCACGACCTTACCGACCATCTCGAGTCGGACCTGCGGCTCGAGTTTCCGCGGGCGAGTATCAATATTCACATCGAGCCCTGCGACGAGGCCTGTTCGGAGTGTGCGTCGTTCTGCCCGGTGGCAAAAGAGTCCGGGCAGTAACCGTTTCACGTTTTTCTTCTCTGCTCCGCCGTCTCCCTGACAGAGGTGAGCGCGGCGACCGCATCGGTCCTTTTCTGGTCGACCGCATGCCCTTCGGCGAACGACCGGAACCGTTCCGCGGCGTCGGCGCCGATCACCGGTTCTGCAGCGTCGGCGACCGAATCGTACGTCCTCTCGGGAAAATAGAGGCGCCGGCCGGCGTCGAGGACCGCCCGGGCGGCGTCGGGCGTGAGCACGCCCTCGTTGACCGCCCGATCGAGGGTTGCGCGGATGTTCACCAGCGGCTCGGAGAGTGCGGTTCCTGTCTCCGGGTCGAAGACGAGCGCCACCTCGTCGTCGGCGACGAGTTTTCCGTCGCGGTAGGCGCGGTAGATCTCCCCGACGCCCTCCATCCCGAGGGTGTCGAGTTCCGCCGCCCGGAGAGCGCCCATGCTGGAGGCACCGACGACCCGGACGCCCGCACGCAGGGCGGCGAGGATCTCACGGTGGGCGACGGCGCAGTCCTGGAAGAAGACCCCGTCGATAAGGACGATTACTCCGGCACCGCCGGATGCCGCCGCCTGAATATCGCCGCGGCGTGCCGGCGGCAGATAGGTCGCGTCCAGGATTGCCCGGGCGCTCTCCGGATCAAGGCTCGGGCCGAGGAAGACGACGATCCCGTGCATCCCTGCACCTCGCTCCCATCCGCTCCTGGTCCATCGCAAAGACCTCGAGCCCGGGCACGATCACCCGGACGACCGGGATGCCGATATCCTCACGCGTCAGGTCGACGGCGATCACCCGGCCGAACCCTGCCGCCCGGAGCCGCTCAGCGGTGTGGGTGATGTCGGTGAGAAAGTCGCTGCTGTCGCAGGACGGTATCGCGGCGAAGTCGCGCTCCTCCGATTCGGCGAACCAGTGGCGGTTCAGGCGCTTCGTCCGCTCGTAGCCGAGCTGCTTGCGCACGTCCGCGGTATCGGTGTCCTCGCGGGCACCGTGGATCTGGGTCAGCCTGCTCTGCGCCACCTCGGTGAGCGCCCGCAGCACGGCAATACCGGCGTTCGTGTGCGTCCCCATACCGATAGTGAGCAGCGTCGGGTCCCGCAGCAGCAGGTCGTCGGAGACGGCGGCGAAGGTGGGGATCCCGATGTCGCTCGTCATATCCCGGATCCTGACCTCGACCTCTGCCGTCGCGAACGTCTCGAGGAGTTCTGCCGCAAGCCCGCCGGCGATCCCGGTGACCTCGGGGCAGGTGCTCCGGCGCACCTCGACGAGCGACCAGGCGTCGCGCTCGACGACCTCCATCAGGGCGTGGAAGACCGCCTCTTCAAGGGTGTTGCCCGAGGCGAGGCCGTTGGTGTTCGTCCGGAAGAGCCGGCCGCAGGTGACCGGCAGCGGGTGGAAGACGGCGTGCGCCGGGACCAGGATCTCCTCGTCCTGCAGGAGGTCGTAGCCGGCCACCCAGGGGATCGGAAAGTCCGCCGGAGCCCGGGCGGGCAGGATCAGGTCGGCGGGGTCGAGGACGGTATTGCCGTCGGCGGCGAGGTCGCTGTATCTCCCGGTGAGGAGCGGCCGGTCGCCCTGTTCTGCGGAGCAGCGCTCGATCCCCTCCATCATCGCCGAAACCTCGGCCTCGACGGGCGTCGCTCCTTTGCCGTTGTAGACCGATATCGCGCCCGCTTCGGCGGTCGGCCGGATGCCGGAGAAGACCGGTATCCCGATCCGGTCGAGGTTGGTGATGTCGGCTATCCGGGTGATCCCTGCCGCGGGGAGGACTCCCCGCACCCGGGCGAGCGTCTCCTCCGGCGGCACGGCCCGCTGGGTCTCGTTTGCGTACTCCTTCCTGCACGATTCGAGCCGGATCATGCCGGTCCCTCCGGGTACTCTCCCGGCACCCAGGTCTCGCCGTCCTCCCGGACCTCCTTCTTCCAGATGGGGACGCTCTCTTTGATCCGCTCGAGGACGTACTCGCAGGCGTCGAAGGCTTCTTTGCGGTGTCCCGCCCCTACGACGATCAGCAGGATATTCTCGCCGACCGCAAGGGAGCCGACCCGGTGGAGGATATCCACGGACGTGATCGGCCACTTCTCTATCGCCTCCTCCCGGATTGCCGCAAATTCCTGCACGGCGACCTCTTCGTAGGCTTCGAGATCCATCCGCTCGATACCGTCGTCCCGCACGGTGCCGAGGAACGTGACGAGGGCACCGATCTCCGGCCGTTTTGCCGCCTCGAGCACGGCGGCGACGTCTATCTCCTCCCGGACGATGCCGATCATCGACTCAGCCCCCCGCGACCGGCGGGAAGAGGGCGATCTCATCGCCGTCCGCGAGGGCGAGAGCGTCGATATCGCCCTGCCGCACACGCTTTCCGTTCCGCATCAGGATCACGTAGCCTTTCAGTTCTCCGTTCTCTTCAAAAAGAGCGTTCTGTGCTTCTTCCGATACGTCGCCGACGACGGCGAGCAGCCGGGCGAGCGGTGCCCCGTCCGGAACCTCGACGATGAGGTCGCCTCCGATGGCCTCCCGGATCCGGGCAAATGATCTGACCTGTATCTGCATTCTCTTCTCCTCGTGTTTTATGTCTTCACCGGTGCGCACCGCTCCCGCAGTCGGCGCAGTCCTCCTGGCGCTCGACCGACAGGAGCACTGTGGACGCGCTGCGCCCGTCCCAGAGCAGCAGCCGTCCCTTCAGCGGATCTCCGGTCCCGGTTACGTATTTGATGACTTCGTTTGCCTGGATGAGCCCGACGACCCCGGCCGTGGCGCCGACCACCGGCACGCTCTCTTTCGGCGGCGGCACCGGGAAAATACACCGCAGGCAGGCGGTCCTGCCCGGGAGAACCGTCGTCACCTGGCCGTCGAACCCGGAGACGGCACCATGGACGAGCGGGATGCCCTTTGCGAGCGCGGCCCGGTTCAGGAGGTAGCGGGTAGCGAAGTCGTCCACGGCGTCGACGACGATGTCGGCATCACCGATGAGGTCTTCAGCGTTCTTCTCGTCGATCGCCGCGTGCCGGACGCTCACGGTTAATCCCGGATTCTGCGCCAGCAGTTTCTCTGCAGCCGACGCGACCTTCGGCCGGCCGACGTCGCCCTCGTGGTGGAGTACCTGCCGGTTCAGGTTCGACCGCTCGACCCGGTCCGGGTCGACCAGCCGGATCTCCCCGATTCCGGCGGCGGCGAGGTAGAGGGCGGCCGGGCAGCCGAGTCCTCCGGCGCCGACGACGGCGACCCTGGCCTTCCCGAGCCGCTGCTGCCCCGCTTCACCGAAGAGCGGTATCTGCCGGCGGTAGCGCTCGCGTTCGCGTTCGGTGAGCATCCGCCCCTCTCACGGCGTTTCGTCTGCGCTCTCTTCCCAGGGCGGCAGACCCATCCGGGCGCGGTAGTTGTTGATGGCGGCGTGGATTCCCTCCTCGGCGAGAACGGAGCAGTGGACCTTCGGTTCGGGAAGCCCGCCGAGCGCCCGGACAACCGCACCGTTCGAGACCGTCCACGCCTCTTCGAGGGTCTTTCCCCTGATCAGTTCGGTCGCCATCGAGCTCGAGGCGATCGCCGCTCCGCATCCGAAGGTTCTGAACTTTGCATCCGCGATCCGGTTCTCCTCGACTCTGATGAAGATCTGCATCATATCGCCGCAGGCCGGACTCGTGACCTCTGCGTAGCCGTCTGCGTCCGGGATCTCCCCGGTGTTCCGCGGGCTGGTGAGGTGGTCGATGACGGTGTCGTTGTACACGGTAAGATCTCTCCCTGGTGCTGCAGTGTTCGCAATTGTGAACACACCTCTTATGTATCTTTCCGGACAATTTTAAGATTGTGATGCCATGAAACTGCCCTGCCAGGTTATCGTATGGGACGTGCTTCCCGCAATCCGGGCGGCCATCGCCCTGGAACTTATCCGGTGCGGGGCGTCGCAGGCAGAGGCCGCCCGCAGACTGGAGATGGCGCCGTCGGCCATCTCGCAGTACCGGTCGAAGAAGCGGGGCTACCGGATCGTCTTCGACGAGGACGTGACGGCGCTGATCCGCGACCTCGCCGGGGATCTCTATGCGGACCGGGTGGACGACCTCGCCGCCCGCATCTGTGCGATCTGCCGAAGGCTTCAGACGGAGCAGGACGTATGCGGCTCGTGCGGCGGGAAGAGCTGACTTTTTTCGATGCTGCAAAAAAAATCGCGGTCAGGGCAGCCTTTCCTATCGCTCCTCTTCCGCCTGCCTGACCACGTGGACGGCGCTCGCCTTGAACGCGACCTGCACCTCTGCGCCGGTGCAAAGGCCGAGGTCGTCGACCGCTTTCCAGGTGACGAGCGCGGCGACGGCAAACCCGCAGTCGACCCCGACGTGGCTTAAGGGCCCGAGCGACCGGACCGACGTCACCCTGCCCGAATAGGCGTTCCGTGCGCTTCCGGTGTCTGCGCCCGCCCGATACAGGGTGATGTCCTCCGGCCGTATGCAGAGGCAGACTTCCTCGCCCGCCGGAATGTCCGTGGGTGCCGTGACCGGCGTTCCGCCGACATCGACCGTGGCGACCCCCCGATCGCGTGCGGTTACCCTGCCCTCGAGGATATTCTCCATCCCGACGAACCGGGCCACGCTCCGGGTGTTCGGCTCTGAAAATATCTCGCGCGGTGTCCCGACCTGGGCGAACCCGCCCTCGATCATCACGCCCATCCGGTGGGCGAGCCGCTGCCCCTGCAACAGGTCGTGCGTCGTGAGGATCAGGGTGGTGCCGTAGTCGCGATTGATCCGGCGGATCAGATCCTCGATATTCTCCGTCGCTATCGGGTCGAGGTTCGCCGTCGGTTCATCCATCAGGAGCAGGACCGGGTCGGTGACGAGCGCCCGGGCGACCGCCACCCGCTGCATCTCCCCGCCCGAGAGCGTCCGGGCGTTCTGCTCCGCCCGGTCGGCGAGCCCGATCAGTTCCAGCGCTTCCTTTACACGGCTCCGTATTGCCGCTTCGCTCATGCCCCGTATCCGGAGCCCGGCAGCGACGTTCTCAAAGACCGTGGTGCTGAAGACGACCGGTTTCTGGAAGACCATTCCCATGCCCCGCCGGATCGAAATCTGCCTGTCCGCGGCGTGGATGTCCGTGCCGTCGATGCGGACGCATCCGCTGCTCGGCGTCTCGAGGAGGTTGACGATCCGAAGCAGCGTCGATTTGCCCGACCCGGAGGGGCCGATGACGGCGAAGATCTCGCCGTCCCGAACCGTCAGGTCGACGCCGCGGAGCACCTCGTTTGCGCCGAACCGTTTGGAGAGTTCTGTAATCTCGATCATGGCGTTATCACCGCTGCTGCACCGTCATCAGGACGAGGTTCACGACGAGGGCTATGGCGAGGAGGATGATCCCGAGCGCCATGGAAAACTCGATGTTTCCCATCGAGGTCTCCAGGGAGATGGCCGTCGTCAGGACGCGCGTCGACGTCCAGAACGCCGATGTCTTGGTGTTGCCGCCGATCATGATCGCCGCGCCGACCTCTGCGATCGCCCGCGAAAACCCTACCACCACCGCCGCGAGGATGGCGAACCGCGCCTCGCGGACGAGCAGGGCGAGGTACTGCCGGGTGTTCGCACCGAGCGAGCGGATCGTATCGCGGATCGTCGGATCGACGCCGGAGAGCGCCGATATGGTCAGCCCGGTCATGATCGGGAGGATCAGTACCGTCTGTGCGATGACCATCGCCGTCGGGGTGAAGAGGAGCCCGAGGAACCCGAGCGGCCCGGCGCGGGATATAAAGACGAAGACGAAGAGACCGACGATCACCGTCGGAAGAGCATACAACGTCTGGATGAGGTTGATGAGCATCTTCTTGCCGGTGAACTCGTGGACGTAGATGAGAAACCCGAGCGGGATGGCGATCGCGGTCGCAATGATCGTCGCCGAGAGTGAGATGATGAGACTGCGTGCGGCTATCTCCATCACGGCCGGATCGAGGGTGACGATCAGCTCGACGGCCTGGAAGAATGCCTCGATGATCTCGTTCATGGGTGTCCTGCACTACTGCGTTTGGCCTGCGATCGAAAAAAAGGGGAGGGTTTCACGTCTCTGATCAGGCGAGCGGGGTTGCGCACTCGCCTGCCGGGACACCGATCGTCTCTGCCTTGCCGGACGCGCAGAAGAAGAGCGGCTGGCCGTACTCCGCGACGCCGAAGACCTCGATCTGCTGCTGGACGTCATCGGAGACCATGTAGTTGATCCAGTCCTGTGCGATGCTGGTGTTGACACCCGCGTGCATTGCCGGGTTGATCTCCATCACGCTGTAGACGTTGAGGAGGATCGCTCCCGAGTCGACGAGCGCCACGAGGTCGAGGTCGCCCTTATACGCGAGGAACGTGCCGATGTCGGAGAGGGTGTAGGCCTGCTTCTCGTTCGTCATCACCAGGGTGTCTCCCATGCCCTTGCCTGCCTCGATGTACCAGGCGCCGGAGTTCTGGATGTCTTCGGTGTAGTTGTACCCGGCGGACTTCCAGATCGCCTTCTCCTTGGAGTGGGTTCCGGAGTTGTCGCCGCGGGAGATGAAGGCCACGCCGTCGGTGCCGTTCGTGCCGAGCGCGTAGATCGTCTGGAACGCCTCTTCGGGCTGCATGCCCGCAATACCGGCCGGGTCGGACTCGGGGCCGACGATCACGAAGTAGTTGTAGGCGATGACCCGGCGGTTCAGGCCGTAGCCGTCGGCGAGGAAGACGTCTTCACGGGCGCGGTCGTGTACCATCAGGATATCGACGTCGCCACGCTGGCCGTACTCGATTGCTTTGCCGGTTCCGGCGGATACGATCTGCACGACGGCGTTGTGCTCCTTCTCGAATCCCGGGACGAGGGAGTCGAGCAGCCCGGTGTCGTAGAGGCTGGTCGTGGTCGCGATGCGAAGTGTCTGCGGGGGTTCGGCTGTCGTCGTCCCCGTCTGCGTACATCCGCAGACGAGGAGTGCTGCAACCAGGACCGCCGCAACAAGGAATGTGCTACGCTTATCCATGACAGGAGGGTTTGTGCGGCCGTAAATAGACATTTCGAAACTTGTTGAAGTAAGCTACATCAATATACTCCTATTGATTTGCCGGAAAAGTAAGGTATATGTAGCCGCACGTGTCCGCGTTCCCATTCGACGGTATCTTTTTACGCCCCGGCGTCCAGCACCGGTGCGAGATGACAGACCCGCACCGTGATGTCTGGAACCTGCACGAGAGCGACTACCCGCGGTCGGGAAGCGTGGACGAACAACTCCGGTTTCTCCTCGGCTACGCAATCCTGGCGCCGTCGAGCCACAACAGCCAGCCGTGGAGGTTTCGCATCGAAGGTGGAGCCGTCCTGCTCTTCGCCGACCCGGGCCGTGCCCTCCCGGTCGTCGACCCGGCGGGCAGGGAGCTCGTCATCAGCTGCGGTGCGGCGCTCGAGCATCTCCTGATCGCGCTCTGGCACTTCGGGCACGCAGGCAGGCTCGCCGTCTTCCCGGAGCCGGCAAGCCCGGTGCTGCTCGCCCACGTCGAGCCCGGGGAGCCTGCAGACGCCCCGGAGAGCGTCCACCGGTGCTTTGCCGCCATCACCCGGCGGCGGACAAACCGGAGGGCGTACCGGGACGAACCCCTCCCTGCCGACGTTCTCGACGAGATCACGACTGCCACTGCCGGCGTCCGGCTCCACGTCGCGGCCGACGACGTCGAACAGGGAGGAATCGCCGGGCTGGTCGCGGAAGCAGACCGGATCCAGCAGGCGGACGCTGCCTACCGGCGGGAGCTCGCGTCGTGGATGCGGTCGAACGCGAACCCGGGAAGTGACGGCATCCCCGGCTACGCCCTCGGGATGGGGACGGCAGCGTCGCTCGTCGGTCCGCTGCTCGTCAGTCTGGTCGATATGGGCGACCGGCAGGCCGCCGGGGATGCGGAGACGACGTTTCGTGCCCCGGCCCTCGTGCTGCTCGAGACCGCGGCGGACGACCCGGTTGCCTGGCTCTCTGCCGGCCGGGCGCTCGCCCGTCTCCTGCTCCTCGCCCGGAGCCGCGGCGTCTGGGCGTCCTACCTGAACCCGGCGGTGGAAGTGCCCGAGATCCGGGAGCGGCTCCGGCAGGTCGCCGGCGTCTCCGGGCATCCGCAGGTGCTGATCCGGCTCGGCTACGCGGAGGACGTCCCCCCGACTCCGCGGCGGACGGTCGATGAGGTTCTCGAGTGAGAGAACACTTGTCAGGTTCGGCGGTTTCATGCCGGTGGGCGTACAACCTCTCCCACCAGGCAGTATACCATGAAGACGTTCACCGTAGACCTGACAGGAGATATTGAGGTCGAGACCGACCAGCAGTGCGATGCAGAGGTTCTTGCCGACCGCATTCTCGATGAGATCAGAGCGATCTTCGCCGGCCACGGCGCCGTCAAGGAGAGTTCGATCGCCGTCGCAGCGATCCGGGAAAAGCCGGAGTAGGATCCGGCCGCAACAGCGGGTTATCCTGATCCCGTTTCTACACGTTTTTCCCGCATTGCCGCCAACGTTTTCTTTCGGAAGTGACTGAAGGATGAAGATTACTGCAGTTGTGGGAAGCCCGCGGGGGATGCGGAGCAGGACGAGAAAACTTGCCGGCTTCGTGCTTGCCGGGGCCGAAGAAGCGGGAGGCATGGTCGATATTATCGACCTTGCAGACCTGCAGATCGTCCCCTGCACCGCCTGTGAGAGCTGCAGCCTGGACGGCATGTGCGTCTTTGCCGACGACTTCTCCGCCGCGTACGACCGGATGCTGGACGCCGACGGGCTGGTGCTCGCATCGCCGGTCTACGTCGACAACATTAGCGGGCAGATGAAGGTCTTCATCGATCGGCTGGCGGACGCGATGCACTACCAGACCTTCGCCGGGAAGTACGGCTGTAGCGTCGCGACCACCCGGGTTTCTGGGGGCGACGCGGTTACGGGCTACCTGAACCACGTGCTCAATTATTTCGGGGTGACGGCAATAGAAGGGATGAGCGTCGCACTCGGTGACGATCCGGAGGCGCTCGACCGGGCGGAAGCGGCGGCACGCGACCTCGGGCGGCGGCTCGTCCGTGCCGTCAGGGAGCGGCCGCGGTACCCCGACCAGGAGGCCGGGATGGCGGAGAGGCGCGAGTGCTTCGCATCGATCGTGCGGGAGGGCTGGATCCGGGATGAGTGAGGGCGTGGATATCGATTTCACAACTATTAATACTTTTCAGATCTGAACAAAACTCTATTAGAGTTGTTTGCGCATTATGACGAAAATTCTCCTCGTTGACGACGAACCCGCGCTTTTAGAGGTTGGAAAACTTTTCATCGAACGGAGCGGCGCTATCTCCGTCGACACCGCCCCGGGCGGAGCCGAGGCGCTGGAGAAACTCTCGTCATGCTGCTACGATTGCATCGTCTCCGACTACGACATGCCCGGTATGGACGGCATTGATCTCTTAAAAGCGGTTCGCAAGAGCGATCCGGGTATTCCGTTCATTATCTTCACCGGAAAGGGGCGGGAAGAGGTGGTGATCGACGCCATCAACCACGGCGCCGATTTTTACCTCCAGAAGGGCGGCCACCCGAAGGCGCAGTTCGCCGAGCTTGTGCATAAAATCCGGCAGGGCGTCCGGCGCAGGATCACGGAGAAGCGGAATGCACATTTAAAGAGCGTGCTGCACGCGATACGGGACGTCCACCACCTGGTCGCCTCGGAGCGGGATGCAGCGTCTCTGATGCGCAAGGTTGCGGGGCTGCTTGTTGAGGCCCGCGGGTACAGGCACGTCTGGATCCTGCTCCTCGACGGCGAGGGGAGGGTGCAGACTGCCGTGGAAGCCGGGATCGGCGATACATTCAGGACGTTCGTCGCGATGCTCGACAGAGGCGAATTTCCTCCCTGTACCCGCGAAGCGATCGGCCGCAGGGGCGTCGTCACGGTCACGAACCCTGCGGCCACCTGCCGGGACTGCCCGCTCGTGCATAGCCACCCTTCCATCAGCACCATGACGACGCCGATCGAGGGCGGCGGAAGGCTGCTCGGCATCTTCTCGGCGACCCTGCCGCGGGAGTTCGCGGCCGATGAGGAGGAACAAACCCTCTTCTGCGAACTCGGGGATGACCTCGGGTTTGCACTGCAGGCGAACGAGGCGGTTATCCGGCGGGAGCGTGCCGAAGCTGCACTGAAAGAGTCGGAAGCCCTCTACCGGGCAGTCTTCGAGACCACGGGCACCGCCATGGCGATCTTGGAGGATGACCGGACGATCGCTTACGCCAACCGGGAGATGCTGCGCTTCACCGGCTACTCCCGCGAGGAGCTCGAGGGAAAAGTGGCGTGGACGTCCTTCATACCGGAGGACGACCTCGACCGGATGAAGGAGTATCACCGCCTCCGGCGGTGCATGCCCGGGGAGGCGCCGCAGGCGTACGAGTTCCTCTTTCTAAACCGGCAGGGGGAGCGGCGGCCGGGCTTCCTCATGGCGTCTATGATCCCGGGCACCGGGCGCAGCGTCGTCTCCGTGCTGGACATTACCGGGCTGAAAGAGGCAGAAACCGCACTGCACGAATCCGAGGAGAAGTTCCGGCTGCTCTCCGAGTCGTCGCTCGTCGGGATCTACGTGATCCGGGACGGTCGGTTCGTATACGTCAATCCTGCCATGAGCGCCATCTTCGGCTACTCTCAGGAGGAGGTTTTGGGGCTCTCCCCCTACGACCTCGTCCACCCCGACGACCGGGCGAGCGTCAGCGAGAATATCGCACGGCGGCTGGCCGGCGAGGCCGGCATGAAGTACGCGTTCCGGGGGATTACGAAAGCCGGTGAGGTGCGGTGGTTTGAGGTCTTCGGCAGCGTCACCGTCTACGACGGCCGGACTGCCGTCTTCGGGACGCTGATCGACGTCACTGCACACCGGGAGACGCGGCTTGCCCTCGAAGAGAGCGAGCGGAAGTACCGGTCGTTCGTCAACAATACCACCTCCGGTATCGTGGTCGCCCAGGACGGCAGGATCCGGTACGCGAATCCCGTGATAACAGACCACCTGGGGCGGGAGCCGGACGGCTCCGATGCCCTGTCGTTCGACCGCTATCTCCACCCGGACGACCTGGAGCACGTCGCCGGGATGCACCGGCGGAGGCTGGCGGGCGAGGAGGTTCCGGAGAACTACGTGATCCGGGTGATCGACCGCGATGGCAACACCCGGATGATGGCCATGAACGTCTCGGTGATCGCCTGGGAGGGGCGCCCTGCGACGCTGAACTTCCTGACCGACGTCACCCGCGAGTTTGCGCTCCAGGAAGCGCAGCAGGAGGCCGAGGCAAACTACCGGACGCTCATGGAGAACGCCCCCGTCGGGATCGTCGTCCTCTACCGGGGAAGCGTCGTCTATGCCAACCGGAGCGTCCTCGCCCTTCTCGGTGCCGGGGTACCTGACGAGCTCGCCGCCCGCGGCCTCCTGGAATTCGTGCATCCCGCCCACCGGGAGGCTGCACGGGCTCTTTTTGCAGAGAATTACGCCGGGGAACGGCAGTCCGGATTTTCGCACGTGACGATGCTCGGCCTCGACGGGCGGGAGATCGAAGCCGATGTGGGCACGGTCCCGATAACCTACCGGGGAGATGCGGCGGTTTGCATCCTTATCCGCGACGTGACTGAGCAGAAGCAGAACGAACGGAGCTACCGGGAGAGCAGGCAGCAGCTTGCCCTGGCTCTCGACAGCGCCAACATGGGTGTCTGGGCGGTCGACCTTGCCAGCGGCAGGCAGTCGATGAACGCCCGGGCTGCAGGCATCGCCGGCTATTCGCCGGGCGATTTTTCGGGAAGGGAGGAAGAGTGGCGCTCGCTCGTCCATCCGGACGATCTTGGCGGAGTTACGGAGGCGATCCAGAGCCACCTCGGCGGGGTCTCCCCCTTCTACGACGCCGAGTACCGGCTCCGCCATAAGGACGGCAGATATGTCTGGATCCACAGTGCAGGACGCATCGCCAAGAGAGACCGTGACGGAACTCCCCTCCTCATCACCGGGGTGATGCACGACATCACCGGGAAGAAGGAGGCGGCCGAGGCGCTGCACAGGAGCCGGGAAGACCTGCTGATCAAGACGACGGCGCTGGACGTCTCGGCGACCGCGGTCACGATGATGGAGCCGGACGGCACGATCTTTTATGCCAACGACGCCTTTGCCCGGATGTGGGGCTATGCCGGCAGGGACGAGGTGATCGGCACCGCCTGTATCCTGCTCCGGCAGGCAGACCTGCGCTATCCGGAAGAGGTGCGGACGTTCTGGGAGACGGGATCGTTCGTCGGGGTGCTGGAGTTTGCGCGCAGCGACGCATCACCCGTCACCCTCCACGTCTCGGCGGCGGTCTTCAGGGATGAAGGGGGCGAACCGCTCAGTCTCATCGCCTCCATGATCGATATCAGCGAGCTCGAGACGTACCGGCGGAGCCTTGAGCGGACGAACGAGAAACTGAATATCCTCTCCGACATCACCCGGCACGACATCCTCAACCAGCTCGCGGCGATCCGGGGCTACCTCTCGTTCGTCCGCACCGACTACCCGGACGACCCTGCCGGATACGTCGCAAAGGTCGAGCGGGCTGCCGAGACGATCGAGCACCAGATCTCCTTCACCCGCGACTACCAGCATATGGGTGTCGCCGCCCCGGAGTGGCAGCGGGTCGACCGCCTGGTCGAGGAGGCGCTGGCGGAGTTTGATTTCGGGCCTATCGAGGTTCTGGTTTCCACCGGGCCGCTCGAGGTCTATGCAGACCCGCTCTTGCGGAAAGTGATCGCCAATCTGCTCGACAACGCCCTCCGGCACGGCGGCGCTGTTACCCGGATCACGATCTCGTTCACCCGGGCGCACGACGGCGGAACCCTTCTCTTCGAGGACGACGGAGCAGGAATCCCCGACGCGATGAAAGAGCGGATCTTCCTGCGCGGGGTTGGCAGGAATACCGGGTACGGGCTGTTTCTCGTGCGGGAGATCCTGGAGATCACCGGCATCTCCATCAGGGAGACCGGAACAGAAGGCGCCGGGGCACGATTTGAGATAGCCGTTCCGGGCGCTGTCTGCCGGACGGCCCGGTGAGGGGGCGCAGGATTTTCTCTCCGGGAGACCCACCTTTGGGTACGTGAACGGCACCCTCGATCCGGATCTGAACGGCCTTGAGAAGCGGCTCATCGCCGCCGTCAGGCGGGACGGCGCCACGCCCGAAGCGATCGCCCTCTTTCGGGAGTTGATTCTCATGCACTATCGAAAGTGGGGCCGCGACCTTCCCTGGCGGCGGACGGCCGACCCGTACCGGATCATCGTCGCGGAGATGATGCTCCAGCAGACGCAGGTCGACCGGGTGGTCCCGAAGTACAACGCGTTCCTCGAGCGGTTCCCGGAAGCCGACGCCCTTGCCCTTTCGCCGCTGAAGAACGTCCTCGCGGCGTGGCAGGGGCTCGGCTACAACCGCCGGGCGATCGCACTGCAGAAGACGGCGCAGCGGATTGTGGACGACTTCGGCGGCACGGTTCCGGCGGATGTCGATACTCTCACAACCTTCCCGGGGATCGGCCGGGCGACCGCCTCCGCCGTCTGCGCCTACGCCTTCGACATGCCGGTGGTCTACGTCGAGACAAACATCCGCCGGGTCTTCATCCACGTCTTCTTCCCCGGCCGCGAGGGCGTCCCCGATGCGGAGATCCTGCCGCTCGTCGAGCGGACGCTATATCAGGAGAGCCCGCGGGAGTGGTACAATGCGCTGATGGACTACGGATCCGTCCTCAAGCAGCGGACGGAAAACCCGAACCGGAGGAGCGCGGCCTATGCGGTGCAGAGTCGGTTTGCGGGGTCGGACCGGCAGATCCGGGGTGCTATTCTCCGCTCCCTCCTCGAGCAGGGCTCGCTCGACGCGGCGACGCTTGCGGCCTCTCTTGGGGAGGATGCCGATCGGGTGGCAAGGATCGTGGCGGCGCTCGAACGGGAAGGGTTCCTGGCCGTCCAGGAGGGCCGGATCGTTCCTGCCGGGGACGGGCCGTCGCGGTAGCCCTGCGGTGACCTGTGTTTCCTTATTTACTGGGAAAATATATTTCTTTTCAAGAAAAAAATGTTTCAAGACCTCTCAAAAAAGAGAATGCTTTAAATAATCCCTGGAAAAAATATCTCCCTGTTGTCTGCGTCGCACCGGGTGCGGCAGCGTGAACGTAACAGGGATGGTTCTTGCAATGAGGAGCAGGGTTTTTGCAGTATGTATGCTGGTCTGCGCCGTCTGCATCGTCGGCGGAGCAGCGGCGGCAGCCCCCGATATCGAGTGGTCGTACAAGTTCGGCGGCAGCGGGACCGACTACTGGCCGGATGTCGCGGCGACCGCCGACGGCGGGTCGATCTTCGCAGGGCAGTCAAACTCACAGGATGGGAATATCACCGATCCGATCGGCGGATACGATATCGTCCTGCTGAAGCAGGACGCGGACGGCGAGATCGAGTGGCAGAAGAATCTCGGCGGAACACAGAACGAAGCTTCCGGCCGGGTGCGCCAGACTTCCGACGGCGGTTTTATTCTTACGGGAACGACAAAGTCGAACGATAACGATGTGAGCGGACTGCACGGCACCTACTATGATATGTGGGTGGCCAAACTCTCCGGGAGCGGCGGCATCGAGTGGCAGACGTGCCTCGGCGGGAGCCATACCGAGGATGGCATGGATATCCGGCAGACGAGCGACGGCGGGTATATCGTCGCCGGCAACACACGCTCGACCGACGGCGACGTGACCGATCGGGTCGGCGGCACCTACGATGCCTGGGTCGTGAAGCTGAACAGCACCGGCGGCATCGAATGGCAGACCTGCGTCGGGCGCGATGGAGAGGGCGAGATGGCAAACAGCGTCGTGCAGGCGAGCGACGGGGACTATATCATTGCAGGAAGCTCGAACATCGACAGCCAGTGGGACGGCCTCGTCGCCAGGCTGAACAGCACCGGCGGCATTGTCTGGGAGAGCTACTTCGGCGGCACCGCCGACGACGGATTCATGGGCGGCCCAGACGATGCCGAACTTTCGGGTGTAACTCTGGACGACGACGGAAACGCCATCGTCGTCGGGACGATAACCCTCGAAGAGGAGGGGATATCCGACCACAACGATGTCTATCTGGTCAAGGTGGACGGTGCGACGGGTGCGGTTGTCCGGGAGATGACCTTCGGCGGGAGCCGGACGGAGTACGGCGTGAGTATCGACCGCACGTCCGACGGCGGCTATATCGTCGGGGGGACGACAGGTTCCGTCGACGGCGATGTGAGTGGTGTTCACGGCGACTACCCGCCCGCGGGTGATTACTGGATCGTGAAGCTCGACAGCAGTTTCACCATCGAGTGGCAGAAGTGCGTCGGCGGCACCGGCTCCGACTGCTACCCGAGAGTCGCGCAGACGACCGATGGCGGGTTCGTCTGCGCCGGCCACACCCGATCGACGGACGGCGACGTGCCGCCGCTCACCTACGGCGGCAACTTTATCTTCTGGATCGTCAAGCTCGCCCCCGAGGGGCTCCCCGCCCCGCCGGTCTGTGCAAGCCCTGCGGCATCTCCAGACACCATCCCAACCGACACTGACGGCTCGGCCGGGTGGGGCGAGAGCGCCGCCCTCTCGGTGAACGTCACCGGCGGGAGCACCATCACCTCGGTCGTTGTCGACCTCTCGCCGATCGGCGGGTCGGCATCCGCCGCAATGATTGCGTCGGGCAGCGTCTGGTCGCTCGCCACCAACGCCTCGACTGCCTCGCCGTTCTCGGGCGGGGCGTACCAGCCGGTCAACCTGACCGTGACCGCCACCGACGCCGCTGCACAGACGAACACGACCGTCATCGCCCTGACGGTGATCGCCAACGGCGACGTGAACGAGGACGGCAGCGTGACTCTCCCCGACGCCCAGTACCTCGCCCGGTCGGTTCTCGGCATCCCTGGCTACACGATGCACTCCAACGTCGCCGACGTCTCGGGCGACGGTGCCGCCTCGCTCTACGACGCCGTCTACCTCGCCCGGCACGTCATCGGGGTATCCGGCTACGGGACGCTCCACTAACAGAACCCTTCCATACTTTTATCGCCGCGGCCGCCGGAGTTCACGTATTGTGAAGATCGGCTATCCCTGCATCAACCGGAGCATCGCCTGCCGCGGCAACCGGACGTTCCGGCTGGCTTCGTACTCGGAGGAGCGGCTCTTTGCGACGGTCGCAGAGAACCTCCGCTGCCTTGCAGCGATGCTCCGCTATAACATTGAACATACCCTGCTCTTCTTCCGGATCACCTCCGACCTCGTCCCGTTCGCCTCCCACCCGGTTTGCGCCGCCGACTGGCGGGGGCGGTTTGCGGCCGATCTTGCGGCCGTCGGCGAGTACGTCCGGGAGACCGGGACCCGGATCTCGATGCACCCGGACCAGTTCGTCGTCATCAACGCCCGGGATTCCGACATAGTCGAACGGAGCGTCGCCGAGCTTTGCTACCATGCCGACCTGCTGGACGCGATGGGGCTTGATACCACCGCGAAGATCCAGATCCACGTCGGCGGGGTCTACGGCGAGAAGGAACGGAGCCTGGAGCGGTTCGTCCGGGCGTACACGACCCTGGACGAGACTATCCTGCGGCGGCTGGTCATCGAGAACGACGACCGGCGCTACACCCTCGCCGACTGCCTCCGGGTCCACGACGAGACCGGCGTGCCGGTGCTCTTCGACCGGTTCCACCACGAGGTGCACTCCTCCGGCGAGAGCCCGCGCGATGCGGTCATCAGCGCTGCCGGGACCTGGCGGGCTGTCGACGGCGTCCCGATGGTCGACTACAGCTCGCAGCAGCCGGGCGGGCGGCGGGGAAACCACGCAGAGACGATCGACCCGGACAACTTCCGGGCGTTCCTCGCCGAGTCGGCGCCGGTCGACTGCGACATCATGCTCGAGATAAAGGATAAAGAGAAGAGCGCTCTCCTGGCCGCAGCCATCGCGGCCACGGATCCCCGGTTCGCCGCCCCTAGGTGACCGTGACCTCCAGGCTCGGCGGCACCAGCGCCGCGTCGATGGCGTGGCAGATCCCGTTCGTGCAGAAGGCGTCCGCCTCGACGATCGGGACGCTGTTGACCGTCACGCCCCTGTCCGAGGAGCGCACCGTCAGTTCCGTCCCGAGGAGCGACCTGACCATCGAGACATTTTTGAGGGCGTCCAGCGTCCATGTCCCGGGCACGATGTGGTAGATCAGGATGATGGCGACCTTGTCCGGGTCGGCGCCGATCTCCCGCATCCGCTCCTCCGGGACGCGTGCAAAGGCGCTGTCTGTCGGCACGAAGACGGTATAGGGCCCTTCGTTCCGCAGGCGGTTCTCAAGCTCGGCGTCGCGTGCCAGTTTCAAAAACGTGGAAAACCCTTCCGAGTCCTCCAGTGTTGCAAAGATGTTCTTCATCTCATCTTCCCCCCTTCCGGATAGCTGCCCGGTACCGGCGGGGGCGTATATATACCTACGCCAGCACCTCCGCCATCTGCGGCATGAGCACGGACTCGATGATATGCACCACGCCGTTGTCGCACTCGATGTCGGCCCGCGCGATCCGTGCGTCGTTGACGACAATATCCTCCCCGATGCGGGATATGTCGAGCTCGGCACCCTGCATCGTCTTGATCGTCGGGTTGCGCATCGAAGGAACCTCGCTTGCAAAGAGCTCGCCGACCACGACGTGCCACCGCAGCATGTCGGCGAGCCGTTCCGGAGTCTCTTTGAGGGCCTGCAACGCCTCTGCAGGGAGGCTCCTGACCGCCTCATCGCCTGGGACGAAGACGGTGAACGGCCCGCGGTTCCGGAGCATGTCTTCAAGCCCGGCGATCCGCACGAGGCTCAGAAATTCGCTTACGTTCTCCTCTGTTTCAAGCGTCTCAAGAATTGATGCCATGTCCATACTCCTCCAATAAACGGCTGCCTTCAGCTGCCGCTCCCATATATACTTTTGTGACTTACGGCAGAATCAGCCCCGGATGCCCGATCGGTCTGCAGATCGTACCGTTCCCGCAGCCGTCAGACCCTCACCAGCGAGGCGCGACAGCCTCCGTCGTCGCCGGGATCAGCACCCGGTTGATGGCGTGGACGACCCCGTTGGTGCACGCGATATCCGCCTCAGTCACCTCCGCCCCGCCAACCCGGATACGCCCTCCGGCGGCATCGATCGCGAGATCGTCCTCGTGCAGCGTCTCGATCGTCCCGGAAAGATCGCCGGAAAGCAGCCTGCCCGAGAGGATATGGTGCTTCAGGACCTCGGCGAGCCGGGGCGGCTCCTGCATCAGGTCATCGAGCTGCTCCTGCGGGAACCTGCCGAACGCCTCGTCGGTCGGGGCAAAGACGGTCAGCGGCCGCTGGCGTGCGAGGACGCTTCCAAGCCCTGCCCGGTTCACGGCGGCGAGGAAGACGGTGAACCTGCCGTCCTCCCGTGCCGTCTCGAGGATGTTCTTCATCGCTGTCTCTCCCCCCCTTCACCGGGCGGCCGTCTCCACAGCCGCCGGCCTGATAAGGTAGTCGACGATATGGATGACGCCGTTCGTGGCGGCGATATCCGCCTGGATGATGCGGGCATCCTCCACGGTGAGCTGGCCGGCGTCCGGCGACCAGGCGACGGCGATCGCATCGCCGCCGACGGTGCCGATCCGCATCGTTCCCTGCTGCCGGATATCGGCCGTGCTTATCCGTGCCCGGACGACATGGTTCTGCATGGCCGGACGGAACCGGCCGGAGACCTTGCCGAATGCCTCGTTCGTCGGGGCGAAGACGGTGAACGGCCCTTCGCCGCTCAGCAGATCCTGCAGCCCGGCAGCCCGGACGGCGTCGACGAACCGTGTCAGTTCTGCAGCCTCACGGGCAGTTTCGTAGATGTTCTTCATGGACTTCTCCTTCCCAGGGGAGGGCGTATATCTGTTGCGGTCACCCGGGAACGTGCCTCATATCCACTTTGCCGTCCGTGCCTCGGCGGCTCTCGGGATGAGCAGGGCGTCGATGACGTGGATATACCCGTTCGAACACTCGATGTCGGGCTGGACGATCGTCGCGGTGTTCACCTGGATCGCCCCGCCGGCCTCGCTGATATCGATGTGGTCGCCGAGCAGCGTCTTGATCGACTCCGCTACCCGCAGGTCGTTGGAAACGAACTTCCCGGCAATGACATGATAGGAGAGTATATCGGTCATGTTCCGCCGGTTTGCCATGATCTCGTTGAAGACCGCCTCGGAGACTCCGGTTATCGCCTCATCCATCGGCGCAAAAAGCGTATACGGCCCCTCATGCGCGAGCGTCTGTTCCATCCCCGCTTCCCGGATGACCCCGAGAAGTTTCGTAAATCTCCCGTCGGCCTCTGCAGTCTCGATGATATTCTTCATCTCCATACCCCCGGACGTGACGCTCTCTCTTCTGTCATCTTCTATATAAGGGCTTGTGAGACGCCAGGCCGGGCGGCCTACCGGGGCAGGATCTGGGCCGCGGACTGTGTGAGCAGCACGGTGTCGATGGCGTGGCAGACGCCGTTTCCTGCCTCGATATCGGCGGCGACGACGTGCGCATCGTTCACCATCACCCGGTCGGCTGACGCCTCTATCCTGAGATCCGCACCCTGCAACGTGGCGACCGCCGATCGCTCCATAAGGTCGTTTGCGGTCAGCCGCTCCGGGACGATGTGATAGGTCAGCAGGTCGGCCGCACGCTGCCGGCTGTGGACGATATCGTGCATGACCTGCTCCGGGATGCCGCCGAACGCGGCATCGGTCGGGGCAAAGAGGGTGAACGGTCCCGCCCCCTGCAGGATGCTCTCAATCTCCGCCGCCCGGACGAGTTCGAGCAGGCGTGAAAATCTGCCCTCATCCTGCAGCGTATCGATGATGTTCTGCATCGCACACCTCCGGAAAAAAATGAGATCCAGATGTCCCCGGCCTCACCGCGGTATCGGAATTTCTGCCTTCTTTGGAACCAGTACCGTGTCGATGATGTGGCAGACGCCGTTGGTGCACTCGATGTCCGCCTGCGTGACCCGGGCATCGTTCACCCGCACCGTCCCCTGCGACGCGTCGATGGAGAGGTCTTCGCCCTCCAGCGTCTGGACCGAGTTCTGCTGCATGATATCCTGCGCCATCATCTTCCCGGAGACCACGTGGTACTTCAGGATCGACTGCAGCAGGTCTTTGTCCTTGAGCGCGCTCTGCAGCTGGTCTCTCGAGAGCTTGTTGAAGGCGCTGTTCGTCGGGGCGAAGACCGTGAACGGCCCCTGTGAACTCAGGGTGTCGGTCAGCCCGGCGGCGTCGATCGCTTTGAGGAGCGTGTTGAACCGCCCATCATCCTTTGCCGTCTCAATGATATTCTTCATTGCTCATTCCCTCCTGGGGCGGTCCGGTTCCTCTGCCGCTCAGATATTTAAAAATTTGTATACGCCGAGTAACTGCTCCGTGCTCGCCGATACGCCCGATTTGGCAGACGGCTTGTCGGACAGGCGCGTATCGATACAGAGAGAAGAGTGTGGGTGTTTCTTCCCACAACGCACCCTTCCGGCCGGCAGTCTGTATCTCACTGGCCGGTCTTGGCGTAGGCCTCGTAGGCCTGTGAGAGGGTTGCGAATGGCACTTTGTCGATGACGTGGATGATCCCGTTGTCGGCCCCGATGTCCTGGTCGATGACCTTTCCGGTCTCGATCTGGTAGCCTTCGTCGGTCTTCATCACCTCGAGGTTCACCCCCTCGACGGTCTGGATGATCTTCTTCTCCGCAAGGTCGTCGATCGAGTACTTGTGCTCGCCGATCTGCATAAAGTCGAAGAGGTGCCAGAGCATCTGTTTGTCGTTTAAGATCATCGACCGGTTCGGCTCCGGGATCTCGTCCCAGGCCGAATCGACCGGCACGATGAGCGTCATCGGTCCCGCGCTCTTGAGCATCTCCTCCTTGTCGATCGACTGGACGACCTCCAGGAACTTCCCGAACCGCCCGTCATTCTTCAGGGTCTCGAAGATATTTGCCATACCATGTACCTCCGTTTGTTACGGGCGTTCCTGCGACTCGCTAATATATATTCCTTATTATAATTGTAAAGCCATGGAACTGCCCCTCCGGGCGGGGGTTTTGGGGCGAAAAAATGAACCTTATTCCGGAGCTTGCTTTGCGATATAGCCCTGCAGAAGGTCGAGCGCCTCCCACTCCCGCCGGCCGCCGCACTTCCGGACGAGGGATGCGTGGTGGTCGATCAGGCGCCGGAGATGGGGGTCGCCGGTCCGCACGTAGCGGGTGGCGTGGACGGTGGCGTCGATGATGCTCGCAAAGCCCCGGTTCACCGGGTGCAGCCGGAGGTCTTCGACCGCCTCGCGGAGCAGGGTGAGCCTGACGACGTGCGCCTCCTGCGTCGAGCGCTCGACCTCGGCGGCAAAAGCGATCCAGGCCTCCGCGTCCACGAGGCGCTGCACCGACGTCCCGTCGACCGCTTCTGTGCGGAACGCCTCCGCCGGAAGGTCCTCAAACGCCGTCCTGACCCAGACGACCGGGTCGTAGACGAAGTTCGCCACGATCCAGCCGTCCCGCAGGACGTTCTCCGCGGTGTGGCTGCCCCGGAAGAGGACCATCCGGGGAACGGCGTCCCGGCAGATGATCCCTATCGGCGCCGCGTTGCCGCTGGTGGTGGCGATCACCTCGTTGATCCCCTCGCCTAGCAGTCCCACTGCCACCCCTCCCCGAGCGCGACGTAGATCCCGGCGATGGTGATGTCGGCGATCGATCCCGGGTTGATCCCGCCTGCGATGCACTCGTCGTCGAGGTCGGCGATCGTCCGGGCTCCGGCGACGACCTCGCGTGCGTGCTCCCGCGTCTGCAGCGCCACGGCCTGGCCGTGCTTCTTTGCGATGAAGGTGTCGGGCTCTGCGGCGAGGAGGTTCATGAACGCGGCGACGATCGCCTGCCGCCCGCCCCCGTGCTCGTGGAGGAGGTCGGCGGCTCTGCGGGTCAGGGCGTAGCCGTTCGTCCACTCCCGGGCGACCATATCGTTCATCGCCGAATACGCCATGATGTCGAGCAGCGTCATCCCGCGCTCGCGGATGGCGGCGACGGATGCCGGGTCATTGACATCGAGGCCGTCGCCGTCCGGCATCCGGACCTGCGTGAGCCCGAACGCGGCGTAGAAGTCGACGGCGTCCTCGACATCGGTCTCCCGGACGGCGGCGAGCGCTCCTGCGATATCTCCGCCGGCCAGCAGGGGGAAGAGCAGGATGTAGGCGCCGAAGTGGGTGTTGCCGCCGGCGTGACCGCTGGTCAGACGAACGGCCTCCCTGATGAGAGCGCCGAGCCGTCCTCCCTCCCGTTCGGCCCGCTCGAAGGCCGGGCGGACAAAGATCGTGGAGGCGAGAAAGTGCTCGAGCCGGGTGTCGGCGTAGTCGTGGCAGCGGTCGACGTTGCCGGGCTTCGGGTAGGCCGTCACCTCCAGCATCATCGCGAGCTGGGCGCGTTCAGTCCGTGTCGGCGGCAGATGCTCCATTAAACAACCTGTGCATCAGTTTATCGGCGAGGCGGTGTTTGTAGCGCATGTAGTCCTGGATGGAGATCCCCATCTTCTGGAGCGTCATGTTCCGGAACATGCAGGGCGAACTCGCCTTGCAGCACCAGGCGAGGCTGCCGAAGCAGGTGTTTTTTCCCTCGGCGAGCGGCGTGCCCATCACGGCCTCCTGCTTCATCTTCAGGTAGTCGTCGCGGCTCATCCCGATCTTCTCCAGTGTCGGGAGGAGCGGGCAGTTCTTCACCGGCATGCAGCAGAAGGTCAGCGCCCTGATGTCGCCGCCGCGGCAGAGTTGTTTCGGGGCGTTGTACCAGCCGGTCTCCTCGGCTGAGCGGGTGATGGCCGCATCGAGCCCGGAGAGCGTCCAGGGATCGGATTTTCGGGCGAGGGAGACGAGATCGGCACCCCGGGCGAACATATCCATGGCTTTGTCGAAGCTGGTTATTCCGTTATTGGCGATGAGGGTCAGGGGGCAGACATTCCGGATCTGGCGGAGTTTTGCGTGGCCGAAGTCCATCAGGTCGATATGGAGGATATCGGCGCCGGCCTTCCAGAGTGCGACCGCGAGGGCGCGGTCGTCGGCAGTGACGCCGGCGCGGATCTTGACCGAGACCGTGACGCCGGCGCTTTTCAGTTCCCGGACCGTCTCGACCAGCCGGGCAGGGTGGTGGAGCAGGTATTCGCCGCACCCGGCCTCGACCATCGCGGGCTGGCGGCAGTGCGCGTCGATCTCGTAGACCACGCTCTCCTCGAGCGCCTCGGCGATCTCGCGGTAGGCCGCGGGTGTGCTGCCGCGGAGGTTGATCCCGGTGACGACGTCGCTCTTCTCCAGAAGCTTGACCTGCCGGGCCAGCTCCTCGACCGGGTCGTCGTATATGAACTCTTTCCTGCCTTCGGCTGCCATCTGCGCACTCGCCTCGAGCGTCGGGCGGTCGATGGAGTATCCGCCGATGAACGCGGCCCCGATATGCGGCGCACGCTCGAGCACATAGGCGGCGTCCACGATGCCGGCCATGGATGCGATGGCTATCGGTGTTTTGACAATTCGATCGTTTATGAGGAGCTCAAAACGATCATAGGCTTCCATCATGATTCCTGTACTTTTCGTGCTGGAAGGGGAAATTGTTTTGCGTCCACCCCTCCCCGGGCACGAACCCGGCGCGGGACGGGACGGCGCCGATGCGGTGGGGGACAATCGGTAAGTATTTTAAATTCCTATCGTAGTACCTTGTGCTATATGGCTACAAAAGGAATGTTACTGGTCGGACACGGGAGCAAACTTCCCCACAACAAGGAGCTCATCGAGACGACGGCCGCGATGATCGCCGAGCGCTCCGATGAATACCTGGTCAAGTCCGGGTTCATGAGCATCAACACCCCCTCGGTCGAGGAGCAGCTCGAGGCCTTCCGCAGTGAGGATATCGATATGCTCGTCGTGGTGCCGCTCTTCCTTGCCAAGGGCATCCACATCAACAAGGACATCCCCGGGATCCTCGGGCTCGCCGAGGGCACCCGGAAGGGCACCTTCCGGCTGAACGGCAAAGAGGTTCCGCTCTACTACGCAAGCCCCATCGGCAGCGACCCGCTGCTCGCCGAGCTGATGCTGAAGAACGCGAAAGAAGTCGTCGCCGAACTCGCCGACTAATCAGTATGCGGCTGCTGGTGCTGGACACCATCCACGGGGGGGCGGAGATCGCCGCGGCTCTGCGCTCCCGCGGCCACGAAGTCGACGCAGTGGACGTCTACCGGGGAGAGGGGGGGATCTCGGTCAGTGAAGCGCTTGCCCGGGAGTACGACTGCGTTACTGCGCCCGTCCACCTCGACCCGGACCACCCCCTGCTCCGGCCGGACGCGGTCTCCCACCACGAGGCGGTGGGGATGCTTCTCCGCGATGCGGTGCCGTCGCCGATGATCGAGGTCACCGGCGCCCGCGGCAAGACGACGACTGCCCACGCCCTCGCCCACCTGATGCCGGGCGCAGGCATCCTCCACACCTCGGCCGGGACGCGGCGCTGCCCGGACGGCGAGGTTCTCTGGCGGCGGAGCATCACCCCGGCCTCGGTCATCCCGGCCGCAGAAGCGGCCGGCGGCTGGCTGATCGCCGAGGAGTCGCTCGGGGTGACCGCCGCCGGCGACGTTGCGGTGCTGACGAGCGCCGACGATTACCGTATCGCTGCCGGGAAGAAGAGCGCCCTCGCCGAGAAGTGCCGCTCGCTTTCCCGGGCGAAGACCGTCGTCGTCCCGCCCGGGGTCACGCTCCCCGGCGCCGTCCGGGCGGAGGAGGCGGTCTCGTTTGCGGGCATGATCTGCCGCTACGACTGCTGCGGGATCGCGGGAGCGTTTGCAAATCCCCTCTGCACCCTCGCCGGCTACAAAACGCCCCTGATGATGGCGGCGGCGACCGCCTGCGTCCTCGGGATCGATCCGGCCCCGCTCGCGGACTTCGCCGCCCTGCCCGGCCGGATGGCCTCGCGGGTCGAGGATGGCGTCCTGATCGTCGACAACGCAAACAGCGGCACGAACGTGGCGACGACGGTCGAGGCCGCCCGCTACGCCCGCAGCCTCTCCGGGGAAGAGCGTATCACCCTGGTGATCGGGGTGCTTTCCCAGACCGTCTGCGAGGGGTTCCCGGCGGCGGAGGTCGAGCGGGCCGTCGCGCTCGTCCGGCCGGACCGGGTCGTCTACACCGGCAGCGACTGGACGGCGAGCGGGAGATCCCACACCGCCGCCGACCTTGCCGAAGGGCTCGCCCTCGCCCGGTCGCTCACGGACGACGGGAGCATCGTGCTCGCAGTGAAGACATGGAGATAGAGACGTATGCACTACATTCAACCAAGGCCGAGTTCGATCGTGGCCGCGCTCTACACGGCGCGTGACCTCGGGGTGGACGTCGCCGTCCTCCACGGGCCGTCCGGCTGCTCGTTCAAGCACGCCCGGCTGCTCGAGGAGGACGGGATGCGCGTCCTGACGACGTCGCTTGCAGACAACGAGTTCATCTTCGGCGGCCAGGAACCGCTCGAGCGGGTGCTCCGCCACGCGGAAGCGACGTTCTCGCCCCGCCGCATGGCGGTCGTCGGCACCTGCGTCGCGATGATCATCGGCGAGGATATGCAGTCGGCGGTCCGCGACTCCGGGATCGCTACCCCGACGATCGCGGTCGACATCCACGCCGGCTACCGGGAGAACATCGACGGCGTCATCGCCGCGCTCGAACCCGCGGCTGCGGCGGGCTGGATCAGCGCCGACGAGCTCGAACGCCAGCGCCACCTCCTCGGCAAGGCGAACGAGGTCGAGCGGCTCCGGGGAGCAGCCTGTAAGGACTATATCGCGCCGTCCCGCGGCGACCTGAAACACGTCGCTGCCGGAAAATTGCTCGAACTCGCCAGCTCCGGCGCCCGGGGCGTCGCGATCATGAACGCCAAGAAGGAGACCGCCTACATGTTCGCCGACGAGCTCCTCGCGCTCCATGACGCCTGCCCGGAGGCGAACGTCACCTACATCGCGAACCTCGAGCAGCGGGGGCTCCCGAAGGTCAGGGAGGACGCGAGCCGGATCCTTGCCGGGATGCGGGAGCGGGGCGTGAACCCCGAGCTCCTCGGCGCCCTCGACGAGTACGGGGCGCTCGGTGACGCTCTCGGCGAACGGCTCCGCGAACTCTCCCCTGACTTCGTCCTCCTCGTCGGCGTCCCGCACGCCATCCCGCCGGAGTACACCGCCGGGATAGAGGTCTTCTCGGTCACCAACGGCCCCCGGCAGGTGGAGCCTCTCCGGGAGATCGGCCACGCTCACGTGGTGGTCGAAGTCGACCTGCACCCCAAGACCCTCGGCGTCCGCGCGATCGTCGAGAGCGAATTCGGCGCCGTGCTGCGGAGCATGGCATGAAGACATTCCTCGTCTCCGGCGACCGTTCCGGGAGCGGCAAGACGAGCATCACCCTGGCGCTCTCGGCCCTCCTTGCGCGGGAGCGGCGGGTGCAGACCTTCAAGGTCGGGATGGACTACATCGACCCCTCTTACCTCGCCGGGGTGACCGGCCGGCCGTGCCGGAACCTGGACGGCTACGTGATGAGCCCTGAAGAGATCCGGATGGTCTTCGACCATGGCTGCCGGGACGCGGATCTCGGGATCGTCGAGGGCGTCCGGGGGCTCTACGAGGGCGCCGAGGCCCTCACCGACCTCGGGAGCACCGCCGGTGTCGCAAAACGCCTCGACCTTCCGGTCATCCTGGTCGTCAACGCCCGGAGCATCACCCGGAGCGCCGCGGCGCTCGTGAAGGGCTTTATGGCCTTCGACCCGGAGGTGCGGATCACAGGCGTCATCCTGAACAACCTCACCGGCACCCGCCACCGCGAGAAAGCCGTGACCGCGATCGAGCATTACTGCGGCGTCCCGGTCGTCGGCACGATCCCCCGCACCCCGGAGATGGAGCTTGCGATGCGTCACCTCGGGCTCGTCCCCTACCGCGAGGGTTCCGGAAACGAGGACTTCCACCAGCGGATCGCGGCGATCACCGAGAAGATCGGCGAGCACGTCGACCTCGACCGTCTCCTCGGGCTTGCGGACGACTACACGCCGCCGGAAGCGCTTGACCCCTTCTTCGCCGCGCCGGAGCCGGACACCCGCATCGGCGTCGCCCTCGACGAGGCCTTCAACTTCTACTACGCCGAGCTCTTCGACGTTCTCCGGGCGCAGGGTGCCGAGCCGGTCCCCTTCTCGCCGATCCACGACCGCCTTCCCGAGGCGGACGGCTACGTCCTCGGCGGCGGCTACCCCGAGCTCTTCGGTCCCGAGCTCGAGGCGAACGCACCCCTGCGGGAGGCTTTGTGCGAGGAATCCCGCCGCGGGACTCCCATCTACGCCGAGTGCGGCGGGCTGATCTACCTCACCGAGCGGATGGTGCTCGCGCCCGGGTTCCACGGCGCCGAACGGCAGGAGGTCTACGAGACGGCCGGGGTTTTTGCGGGCGAGACCCGGATGCCCTCCCGCCGGATGCTCGGCTACGTCGTGGGGGCGAGCAGTGCGGACTGCCCGCTCGGGGCCGCGGCCTTCAAGGGGCACGAGTTCCACTACAGCGACGTACGGCTCGCGGACGGGGTGCGCTACGCCTACCGCCTCTCCCGGGGCGGCGGGATCGCGGACGGTCGTGACGGGGCGGTGCGTGACCGGACGCTCGCGAGCTACGTCCACCTCCACCCGGTCGCGAGCCGGGGGATGTTCGCGCATTTCGTCGATCAGTGCCGCATCCGGAGCTGAATCCTCCGGCTCTACGCTCTTTCTGCCGTAATTTTGGTATCGGTGATGAAGCGGAACTATTGTAAAGAGCAGGTGCCAAAATCAGTATATGATCATTTATCTTGACGGCCGGTACGTTCCCGAGGAGGAGGCGAAGGTCTCGGTCTTCGATCACGGACTGCTCTATGGAGACGGTGTTTTCGAGGGGATCCGCGCCTACAACGGAAAGATCTTCCAGCTCGAGGCGCACCTCGAGCGGCTCTACGACTCGGCAAAGACGCTTGATCTTGCGGTCCCGATCTCCCGGGAGGAGATGGCCGGGGTCATCAGGGAGACGCTGCGGAAGAACAACCTGACCGACGCCTACATCCGCCCGATCGTCACCCGCGGCAGGGGCGACCTCGGCCTCGACCCCCGGAAGTGCCCGAAGGCGACGGTCATCGTCATCGCGGTCGAGTGGGGCGCGATGTACGGCGACCTCTACGAGAAGGGCCTCTCGGCGGTGACGGTCTCGGTCCGGAGGACGCCGGCGGAGGCGATGCCCCCGAACGTCAAGAGCCTCAATTACTTAAACAACATCCTCGCCAAGATCGAGGCGAACTACAAGGGCGGCGACGAGGCGATCTTCTTCGACACGAACGGCTACGTCTCGGAGGGCTCCGGTGACAACATCTTCGTTGTGAAGAACGGCGAGATCGTCACCCCGCCGACCCTGAACAACCTGCGCGGGATCACCCGGCTCGTCGTTCTGGACCTCGCCCGCTCGCTCGGGATCACCGTCCGCGAGCAGAACCTCGGCTACTACGATCTCTACTCCGCCGACGAGGTCTTCGTGACCGGAACGGCGGCGGAAGTCGCCCCGATCCGCGTGATCGACGGCCGTATCATCGGCACCGGCAAGCCCGGACCGGTCACCCGCCAGCTGATGGCCGGCTTCAAGCGCGTGACCGAGACACAAGGCACCCCGATAGCCTGATCGGCGGGCAGAAATATCCGCAACAAAACTTTTTTATCTGTATCCGTCGAAGTTATATGGCACACCTGTGCGCGCTGCTATAGTGTAGGGGCCAATCATGTCGGCCTTTCACGCCGACGACTGGGGTTCAAATCCCCATAGCAGCACTCCCGTTTTTGAAAACAGCCGCGGATGAGGGCTCGATTCCTGGAATAACCTGTCTGATAATAGCATCAACAAATCCAGATACGTTATTCACGTTGTTTTTCAGGTAGTGATACGTCTCTTTTGATATCGTGAGGCTTAATATAAGGCGTTTACGCTCCAAATTCGTCCCGATTGCCATTTGCTCATTTTTCCTCGATTCTCTTCTACTGTACGTACAGTTGCGCAACTGTGCGGACAGTTATAGGGAGACATTAGAGCTCGTGTCATAAAATGGGGGTGTAACATGCGTTATTTTTGATGCGTTCGATTATATGGGGATTTCATACTGTCGCCAAGTTCGGCCAAGTCTGTAGATGGATGGTAACTCTATTACCGGAATTGCCGATCAATCCACCCAGAAATCGTGGACGGCAATAGTCAAGTCTGGCAGCGGAAATACGAGTGGACGATACGCGAGGCGGATGTTGTTACCGGCGGTTTACTGCCTGACGAGAACCGCATGATGCGACTTGAAGTTATTGAGGACGATGACGAGCCGTTTGTTTGGATTTGCCCTCCGATATTCTTTCAACACCTCCTGGATGTCTTCCTGTTTGGAGCGCTCCCGGAACGTGATGATGGACGTGCCGTTGACGGCAAAAATTGCGAAGGTATTGACCCGGATCTTTGCGGTATTCTTCATGAGCGGCGGGTGGTCGAACGACCACATCCGCTGGGTATTGGCGGTCGTCTGCAAAGAATACTCGTCCAGGAACCCAAGCACCGTGTGCTTGCTCATCCGCGGGAATTTTTTTGAGCAGCCTCTTTGCATCCGCAGGTCTGCGATAATCTTGTGGATAAGGTTTCCTGTAGCACATGCCGAACGACTTCTGTGAGGGTCGTTTTCTCGAAGAATCCGGCCCTGATTGCTGACATATAAGTTTTGCTTAACCCATTTTGTATAGCACGCATCCAACCGAGATCCCTCTGTCTCAATTACCGGGGTGCATTCGTTCCAGCCATCAGAGCACCGCATCTTCTCTCTTCCGATCGAACGACCGGACGCAATTCAGCACCGGTACCCCCGCCCGGGACCGACGTCTGTGATGCCAGTCCAGATGAGTATGAATCACGATTCGGGAGTTTGTCGACGCGAGACCGGGCCTGCTCTCCTCGAGGAGGAGTGGCGACGGGACGGCGGGCGGGGGAGCGGCCTTCCTTTTTCGGGCGGTGTCGCCGGGCGCAAGGGTGACGGCCTAGAACAGATCATGCAGGTCTTCGACGGTCATATCGGCCTGTTTTAAAATATGCGACAGAGTAGAACGCTTGACCGGTTTATGCATAGGGACTGTCAGTTTCAGTGTTTTATCCGGCAGATGCTTTTGCAGGCGGATATGGCTGCCACGCGTGCGGACGACGACCCACCCGTCCCGTTGAAGAGCCGCAACGATTTTGTCATAATCAAGAACAGGTACCTTACTCATACAGCAATCTCAATCTGCTCGGCTGTTTCGCTAAAGACGAGATCATCCTCAACAGTTTCAAGATACAGGTCAATAGCTTCCCGGATATTTTCCAGTGCTTCATCCCTCGTATCGCCCTCGCTGATACAGCCGGGAAGGCTTGGTACATAGACCGTATAGCCTCCTTCCTCACTGGGTTCAAGCACTACACGCAGTCTCATACCCTACAGTATCAATCCGGGGAATTTATACTTAATTGCCGTACAATTCGAGATTCCGCGACGTTGATCGAATTCGTCAGATCCAGTCGAGGCTCGGATGAGCGGCGGGACAATGGTAGTTCCAGCACCGGACCTCCTGGGTCAGGCAGATTGTCGTCAGCAATGGGGCTTCAGACCTCACGCCGGTCGGGTGTGATCGATGCACTCCGTGTTGAGGAGTGACCAGGAGATCAGCTCAATTGTAAAGTCCTCTCTTTCAGACTGTTTCCGCTAATGCTTCTCAAAGAGCATTTGGTTGGAATCCCCTGGCGTTTTGGGTAAAACAGGGACATCCGTGCAATGGAAGGTCGGCCTCCTGGCCCTATTGTGTCACTTTTTTCAGAAGGGTGCGTTCAGTTTTGCGTTTGGTGAAGTTCCTAACCATGGTTAGTACTAATCTGGATTAGTACTCAAGGCTTCGCTCCCTGGTATAGATCCTTAGCCCTGGTATGATCCTTAGTATTCTAAATAACCCTCGCCGTAGATCCCCGTCGCGATCTCGTCCTCGATCGTGTCGGTCTCCTTTCTCGCGACCGCCTCCTCCCGCTGCCGCCGCAGGTCGCTGACGAGATCCCGTACAGTATAGATGTTGACGGCGTTGTACGATGTTTCATCGTATTCCAGCGCTGCGATCTCCGCGAGCGCCTCCTCGAGGCGGTCAAGGTCGCTGTACTGGCCGACGGCGATACGGAACCGGCCCGGGATCGGCTCTGCGGTGCAGCGGAAGTTCCCCCCGATCGCGTGGCCGAGGAGGATCTCGTCCACAACGCGGCCTCGCTCCGGCTCGACTGCTATCTCCAGGACTGCCGGCTCTATCTCGGAGGTATCGATATCGCCCACCCCGAACCCGGCGATGACGGTCAGCTGCATCCGGCACGCTCCATGTTATCGTTGATCTTCGATCCCTATTATCGGCATTATTGTTACTGCACTCACTTTTTCCCTTAATATGCTGGTTTCGTTAAATGCCTTCTTCAACGCTTGCCAAAACACTTGGTCGAGTGTGCTCAACTTCCTCAAGTAGTGGTTGTACTATCCTGCGAAGTTCGCAGAGGATCTCATCCCTTTCTTCTCGGTTGTTGAAATCATAAAAGAGTTATGCTGCTCGGATCAGGAGCGGAAGATCTACTGTGATGCCTTCGCATGAGCTATCCATTCTTGTATAGGACGAATTATTCTCTTTCAGGGGCTAAACGAGCATATAAAAACATTTTTCGTCTCCTTGCCACAATGTATCACATTAGGAGCAGTCTCATGGCCGATTTTCTCGATGCATTGGGTGTCAGTGCAGCGATCTCTGATCTCATCAAGAACGCTGCGGAGCAGATCTCTATTGTCAGCCCGTACATCAACCTGACTCCGCACAATAAGAAATACCTCCAGAGTATCGACGACAAGAGGATTCCTATCAACATCATCTACCGGAGCGACGCGACCCTGAACCCGGAGGATCTGGCATTTTTCAAACAACTGCAGAGCGTTCAGATTTATAAATGCAACGATCTCCATGCCAAATGCTATCTCAACGAGCAGTTCGGCATCATCACCTCGATGAACATGTACGAACACTCACAGAGCAACAATTGGGAGATGGGTGTTCGGTTCTCGCGCGAAACGGATCTCGACCTCTATACCCAGACCGTCAACGAAATCGATAGAATTCTGAAAGCGAGCCATCCGGAGCGTGGTGGTCGAACAACTGGTGCTACTTCGGCAAATCAACGGGTCTTTGAACCGAAAAAGCCCTACAAGACAATATCGCCAAAGTTGAAGACTCCTCCGAAGAAAGGGTTCTTTGAGAAGGCGCTTGACTCGGTGCTGGGTGAGGAGGCGCACTGCATCCGGTGCGGAGAGATGATCGACTACAACCCGGAAAAACCATACTGCACAAAGTGTTTCGCCTCCTGGTCACGCTTCAATAACCCTAGCTATAAAGAGAAATTCTGCCATAAGTGTGGAGTCAAATGTGCGACAACGAAAACCCGGCCGATCTGTGATGACTGCTACACGGCCTATTATCGATAAGGATTGCTCGTTACTGCCATTTCTGCTTCTTCCGAGTAGAATGATTGTCTATTAACATATTGGACTAAAAAATTTTAGTCCTCTTCTTCCACTCGTTCATTGCATCCTGCTGCTGGCTGTTCCACTCGTCTAATACGCTAGTAGGGCGTTTTTTGGATGGTTTTTTAGGAGGTTTGTTTTCTTGAGTATGTCCAACAGGTTTGGACTGTTCAGCCTTTCCCTGTTTTTGCTTATAGTCCTTGAGCTTCGCTCTTGCATGAACACCTGCCTTTTTATGGCAACTATGGCATAACAATTCTAAGTTATCTGTAATTGTATTACTTCTATCGCCGTCCAGATGATGAATTTCAAAATCTCCGGGATCTTTATCGTACGGTTTTAAACAAATTGTACATCTTCGTTGACAATTATCTACAACCATTTGGCCTTGGGCACTGGAGGGGTTAATTCTCTTTCCAGTGTTCTTGATTCCTTCTTTATATCGTTTAAGCATGCCCTGATAGAGTTTGCTTACTCTGATCTGAAATCTTCGTTCATTAAACACCATGTGTGACAATTTTCTTAAGGCTATTTAAAGCTTCTGGATTTATTTGACTCACAGTTTAATTGTCTCGTTAAAGTTCAGGGTATACACGCAATGCCAAACCAAAACCGGCACCCATATCATCCCGCTCTCCGATTTCTCCCTGAAGAGCATGGACCTCGCCGAATACCGAAGGATCAATACTATCATCGAGCGGGACAGCGCCGACGCGACCTATAAGTACGCTCTTCTGCGGGCGGTCATCGAGGTCTGCCAGCAGTTCCCGCATCTCCGGGAGGACGATGGGGATGCGGTCTCGTTCCCGCTCGGGCTGCTCGTCGAGAAGTGGCTGCTCTACTACTATCCGATCTTCGCGGCGGCGACGTTCATCCCGCAGAAGAACGGGGAGACGCCGGACCAGAATGCCGGGAAGGCCGTAACGTTTCGGAAGCATTTCATGCCGGTCATCGACTACTACCGCGACCGGGGCGGGCTGTCGGTCTTCTCCAGCGACTACACCCGCGGCTCGGTCCCGGAGGAGATCCAGCCGGCGCTCCGGACGCTGGTGAAGAGTATCCGGACCACCATCACCCAGATGCCGATGAAGCACCTCGGCTACTCGCAGGCGAAGGAGCACTACTCGGTCTTCGACTGCTCCCGGCCGCTGTACCGGCTGCCGAAGGGCCGCCCGGTCGACCGGCTCTATCTGATCGAGAACGCCGGCCGGTTCTCCCTCTCCCGCGACCTCTGCACGATCTTCGAGTACTTCGGGAGTTTCATCTCCGGGGAAGAGTGCCTGCTGAAGAAGTGGGCTGCGTTCACCGCGGCGGCGGACAAGACCGGAACCGTCACCGAAGAGTGCATGCTCTCCCTGCTTGCGAGGACGCCGACGACCGAGCGGGCGATCGCGGATGCACGCGGCATCTACCGCTCGGTCTTCGCGGAGGAGGGGCGGCTGACCTGCGTCTGGTCGGGCAGAGCCATATCTTCGCCGGAGGCGATGCATATCGACCACGTCCTCCCGTTCTCGGTCTGGAAGAACAACGACCTCTGGAACCTGCTCCCCGCCCTCGCGCCGGTCAACGCCGAAAAGCGCGACCGGATCCCCACCCGCCCGCTCCTTGAGTCCCGCCGGGAATGCATCGTCGGCTACTGGGACCTGCTCCACGACCACGCACCACGCCCGTTCGAGCGGGAGATCGCGGTTTCGCTCCTCGGCAGCAAGCGGCTGCAGAGCGGCTGGCAGGATGCGGCGTTCGAGCGCCTCGCCGACACTTGCGCCTACTTAATCGACGTCCGGGGGTACGCGGCATGGGCGATCTGACCTGCCCGTTCTGCAGTCCTCGTCCCGAGGAGATCGTGCTCGCCAACGATCGCTGCTACGCCCGCTACGACAAGTACCCGGTGAACCCCGGCCACCTGCTGATCATCCCCTTCCGGCACGTCGCCGGGTTCTTCGACGCGACGGACGAGGAGCAGGCCGCCCTCTTCGCGCTCGTCCGCGAGGCGAAAGAGCTCCTCGATGAGCGGTTCCGTCCCGACGGCTACAACATCGGCGTGAACGTCGGCGAAGCCGCCGGACAGACGGTGATGCACCTGCACGTGCACGTGATCCCGCGGTATGGTGGGGATATGGAGGAGCCGCGGGGCGGGGTGCGAGGGGTGATTCCGGAGAAGCGGGTGTATTGAGAAGGATTCGATCCCGGCGATCCGACGCTGCGAGGAAAACTCCCGCGGAGCAGTTGGGATGATGCTTGCCTGACCGGGACGCTCTCGTCTTCTCCCCGTCGCACGAGGATGCCGGCGACGTCGTCTTCCTCACCCGCGACGAGGCTGCTGCCTGCCGGGCCGATCCGGAGAAGTGGCAGGGGCCCGCAGGTCCGGAAAGGAGCGGCGACGAAGCGGCCGTGGCTTGCGCTCGAGCTGGAGAACGTCAGTCAATATGAACATCCGGAGAAGCCGGAACGGTTCGTGCCGGTCGGCGGAAAGTATCTGCGGGAGTAGCCTTCGGTGAAAGGAGAGCGTTCATCTGAAGCAGCGGCCGGAGTCATCCTTCGCCGCTGTGAGAAATTGATACCCGGTCGGCCTCATCGAGAATTGCACGGATTCCCTGCTTCAGTACCGGCAGGTCGTCGCGTATCGTCAGAAATACCGCTTCGTAATCCACGCCGAAGTAGTGATGGCTGATCTTATCCCGCATTCCTGCTGCTTCTTTCCAGGGGATCTCCGGGTGTTTTCTTCGCATCTGCACGGAGATGTTCTTCGCTGCCTCGCCGATGATAGTAAGCATGCGCTCAATTGCGGCGCGTTCAAGCCGGCGGCTGCTGAGATCTTCCGGCGGTGAAATGTCTTTTTAAAAACTCCTCGATGCTCTCGATGGCATCATCAGTTATACGTGTCTGAAGAAAGCGAAAAGATCTGCACATGTCCGGCCGCTGCCCGGAATGCTCGATCACCGCACCTTTGAGCGGACGCGGGTCTCGCTCGGCGGCGTCAGTCCTTCAACGGCGACCCCGGCTACTGCCACCATGTCGGTGGAGAGCAGCCGCTCCAGGGTGTACGCACCGTCTACGCCACAACTCGTCGGATAGGAATGGTTCGTGAGGAGATCAGAATCGTGTTTTAGTAAACCGTTATCTGCCAAAGCAGTCCGAATCTCGACTTTACTGTCGAGGAGATGCCGAAATGAATGGGAGAGCGTCTCTCCCATCGTTCCGCACTGATCGAGCAACTCTTCTACCAAGGCTTCAGGCAGTTCGTTGAATGGCTGAATTTCAGAAGAGTCTGCCTGCATATACTCACGGAACCTGAATATTGGAGTGGTTTACGAGGAGATTTATTAATTTTGTGATTTTAACCTGAATTTTGCGGGATTCTTCTGCTGGAAAGGGGATATTTACTATTTTAAAAGGGGGCAATTGTCTTTTGAGGGCTGGCTTTGGACAGTATATAAGACAGATCAATCGGGAACACAGTCTATGTGCATATTATTACAGCAAACAAATTATCCTGATGAGAGTACCCATGAACCGCAGCGAACGCTATCGCGGCTGCCTGCTCGGCCTGGCCGTCGGCGACGCCCTCGGGACGACACTCGAGTTCCGGCCGCCCGGGACATTCGAGCCCATCGACGATATGATCGGCGGCGGTCCGTTCCACCTCAGGCCCGGAGAGTGGACCGACGATACGTCCCTCGCCCTCTGCCTTGCAGAGAGCCTGATCGAGACGCGAGGGTTTGACCCCGTCGACCAGCTGGAGCGCTACGCCCGCTGGTATACAGAGGGGCATCTCAGCAGCACCGGCACCTGCTTCGATATCGGGACGACGACGCGGGAGGCGCTCTGCCGGTTCATGGCATCCCGGGAACCTTTTCCGGGACTGCAAAGCCCGCGTTCCGCAGGCAACGGGTCGATCATGCGGCTCGGGCCGGTGCCGATGTTCTACGCCGGCGATCCTGCCCGGGCGATCGAGCTCGCCGGCGAGAGTTCCCGGACGACCCACGCCCTGACCGTGACCGTGGACGCCTGCCGCTACTTCGGGGCGCTCATCGTCGGTGCCCTTGCGGGTGCGCCGAAGCAGGAACTGCTCGCAGAGCGGTACGCGCCGGTCGCCGGCTCCTGGCAGGATCGCCCGCTCTGCGACGAGATCGACGCCGTCGCGGCAGGCTCGTTCCTGCACCGGGACCCGCCGGAGATCCGCGGGACCGGCTACGTCGTAAATTCCCTTGAGGCGGCGCTCTGGGCTTTCAGCCGGAGCAGCACGTTCGCAGAGGGGTGCCTGCTGGCCGTGAACCTCGGCGACGACGCCGACACCACCGGGGCGGTCTTCGGACAGCTCGCCGGCGCCTACTACGGGGTGGAGGGTATTCCCCGGTCGTGGCGGGAGACGATCGCCCACCGGGAGCTCATTGAAACGTATGCGGAGCGGCTGCTGCAGTGCGGCGTGCCGCACAGTTCGGGATAACCTCCCCTCCGGGAAATTTCTCTTCTGTGCAAATAGGAAATCAGGCCTTCAATCATTTGTCGAGTTCTCAAAAAACGCTGTTGAGACTGGCGATCCGTGTAGTCGGATCACAGGATAGCACTCCACGATCCTGCAGGTCATTCTTTGACTTCATCTGGGGGTATGGCAACACCTCCCTTCCCTACCGCGCCTTCCAGCGACAGATCGGTCCGTAGTCGCACCGGAGGCAGAAAGGACCCGGCTGAGCCGGGAATTCCCGGTTATTGATCCCCTGGATGTAGGTTCTGGCCGTCGTTCTCGCGGCGTCGAGCTGGTCCGCGTCGACGCTGACGGGGACGACCGAGGAGTCCTGCAGGAAGGCGAGCGATGCCGATCCCACCTGTTCGCCGCAGGTGGTGAGCCCGAGCGCGTAGAGGCGGACCTGCAGCGCAGCCTCCTCCGGCGTGACCACCTTGCCGGAGGTCTTGTAGTCCCGCACCTCGAGGCCGTCGCCCTGCTGGAGGACAAGGTCGACGCGACCGGCGACCGTGGCGTGTTCCATGGGAAACTCGATCCGTGCCTCTATCTCCCGGACCCCTCGCATATCCTCCGTATGATCGGAGCTGAACTTCAGGAGCTTCGCCCTGGCATCCGCCCTGAGCTTCTCGAGCCGTGCGCCGTCCACATAGGGCATGAAGAAATGCTGATCCACCGCCCGTGCGACGGCGCTGACCGGGATCTGACCGGCCCTGATCATCTCGGCCGCCTCGCCCATACAGGCGTGAAGCGCCTTCCCGTAGCCGATCAGGTCGGAGAGGGGCGGCTCATAGCCCCAGATCTGCCGCAAGCGGTAGAGGTGCGGGCATTTGCCGTAGGTGATCAGCTCCCCGGCGGTGTAGGTCTGGATCTCGTCCGTCTCTCCGGTGGCGGAGAGAGGGTGGAACGGCAGTGCATCGCTCTCCTCGAGGAACGTTACCTGCTCCGAGTCGGCGAAATCCTGCGCAAACACGCTCATCCGCTTCGGCCTTCCGTTCTGGGAAGCAAAGCAGCTTGCGACCAGGAGATCCCTGGCACGGGTGACCGCAACGTAGAACAGTTTCCGCTCGCTCTCCAGATCCCCTTCGTACTTCTCCGCATCGAAGAGCTCCCTCGGGATGAGCCATTCCTGCGGCTTCCCGATCATGCCGGACGGGAACCGGCCATCCACAATCGCCGGTACAAAGACCACCGGCCATTCAAGGCCTTTTGCCTGGTGGACGGTCATGATCTGCACCGCCTCAACGCCCCGGACGTCGTCGGGTGACTGCTCGTCGTAGGCTGAGGTTGCGTAGGCGTTGACGTACTCGCAGAGCCACGCAAGCAACTGATTCCAGTCTCTCGGTGCGCCACCAAACCGGTTGATCGACTCAAAGTCGGTGAGCAGTTTCGCGAATTTGCCCAGGTTCGCCAGCGCGACTGCATCCCCGGGGTCTTGCGGATCAAACCGCTGGTAGCTGAGCGTATTCAGGAGATCGTAGTACATCGTGATGAGATCGGGGAAGGCCTCACCCGCCGCCGCAGCCTTCCACGCGGAGAGCCGCTCCCCGATATCCCCGGGAAGGGTGCCGCCCGGGATCACCTCCTTCCAGTCCCGGCATCCCGAACGGAGGAGGTCGTCGTCGATGTAGACCTCGTTGAAGTCATACCGGGACTTCTGGAAGTAGCCGCCTTCCACGACCCACATGAACAGCTTCGCGACGGCCAGGACCTCCGGGCGCCGGAACAGGCCGACCTTCCCTCCCACGACGAAAGGAATCCCACGTTTCCGGAACTCATCGATGAGGACCGGCGCGGACGTGGTGACGCTCCGGAGGAGGATTCCGATATCACTGTACCTGCAGTTCTCTGCATCGACGTAGCGCTTGATCTGGTCGGCGATCCATTCGGCTTCACTGAGATCGGATCTGCACCCGACAAGGTACACACCCCCGGGGACCTCCCGGAACGCGGCAAGAGGGTCATACCGCCTGCCGGCGAACCCGTCGGCTACGGTGTTTGCCACGTCAAGGATCGCCGTCCCACTCCGGCGGTTCTCTGCGATCGTGACCTCATCCGGATTCAGGCCCTCGGCGAACTGTTCAAAACACCGCTCGTCGGAGCCGCGCCACTGGTAGATCGTCTGACGGGGATCGCCCACAACAAATGTCCGGGCATTCGTCCCGAGCAGCTGGATCAACCGCTCCTGCGCCCGGTTGATGTCCTGGTATTCGTCCACGATGAGGTACCTGACGTTCGCCGCAAGCCCGGGATGACGCTCCAGCTGCTCAACAGCAATATGGATCATGCGGTTAAAGGTCAGGCGCCGGTGGCGTGCGAGGGCGTCCTCGTATGCTTCAAGGGAGGCGGAGAACCCGGGAGCCTGCTCGCGGAGGACGGTGCGGTCGAGCATCTCCGCATAGACGACGTTGAGGTTTTTCAGAAAGGCCTCGCACTTCCGGGGGTAGTTGCCCCCCTCCGGGAAGTGGCAGTCCCAGCCGACCCGGAGCAGAAAAGCCATCTCCTGGTTTTCATCGAGTTCCCCCCAGTTGCCATAACCGCAGGCGTCCCGCAAAAGCGAGAGGCAGTAGGCGTGGATCGTCCCGATGTACATCTCCCCGAGGCGGGAGCACGCCTCTTCGCCACCCAGATGTGCGACCCGGTCGTAGATCCGGCTCTTCATGCTCTGGGCCGCCTTTTTTGTAAAGGTAAACGCGACGATCGACGCGGGGTCGACCTGCTCGACGAGGAGGAGGTGGACGATCTTCCGGGTCAGGGTCTCGGTCTTCCCGGCGCCGGCTCCTGCGATGATCCGTATGCTGGTGTTCTGGGACAGGACTGCCTCCCGCTGGCTCGGGGAGAGGGGCTTGGGGCTTTCGAGGATCTGTTCCTCTGCGAGCGGGCCGGCAGTGCACGGCTGGGGAGGTGCCGGCCGGGGCAGCCGCACCCGCGAGGGATCCGGCCGGTCCACCGGCGCTGCGGGTGTTGGTTCTGCTTTTACGCGTGGAGCCGGGAGAACCGGCTCTTCGGCCGGAACTGCCCTATCGGTCTCCGGATCGTACTCTTCCAGCCGGAGCTCCTGGACGATCGCCTCCATGTCCACCGGCAGGAGGGTATACCCGGTGGCGTTGAACCTGAGATTTTCCAGGAGGGTCTGTGCTGTGACGATCGCGAACCACGGGAACGCACGGGTATTGACCTGGCCGTCGGGATACCCGCTCCCGGCCTCAAAATAGCCCCAGGCCCCTACCCGTCGGACGTACTTCTCGTCGATCTCTGGAAAATGCTTCTCCCGGATCGGCAGCAGTTTGTCGAGGAAGCTGAACCGCTCTCTTTCGAGCTGCTCAAACAGGTTTTTCCTGAGCGGGACGACCGCGCCTTCTGCGGTTCTGACCTCCCAGACCCCGTTCTCCAGCCCGATAATCTCTCCCTGGTATGCCTTGAGTTCGAGGATGACCGGACCGCCGGGAGCAAGCACCACGCAATCGAGTTCCCCGGAGGATACCCGCACATTGGTGAGCACAAACACCGTTTCGTCGTCGTACTCTTCCCTGAGTTCTGCAACGATCTCTTTCAGCTGCCGGTGCTCATGCCCGTGTTCCCCACGCCTTCCTCGAAAAAATCGGAGCCCCATACGACGGATCGCCACCTATCTGGAAAGGGTATCTTTTTTTAATCGATATAAAGTACCTGTTTTACAATCTGCGGCTGCAAAGGGCTAATCAAGAACTGCCGGGAGGTAACGGTGGATAGGGGGTATAGTGCAACTCGTCTTCTACCAGTCGCACGAGGACACCGGCTACGCCGGCGAGGCCGCCATCGGGCGGATCGTCATCGCCGACGACCCGCTCGCGTATCTTCGATACCTACGGCGACGCCGTCTTCCTCACCCGCGACGAGGTGAAAGCCTATCTGGTCGAGCAGGAGAAACGGCAGGGGCTGCGTGTCTGGCAAGGGGAAGCGAGAAGGCGGCCGTGGCTTGCTCTTACTCTGGAGAAAATCCGACTCTGCGAGCACCCGAAGAAGGGCGTCTCACAGAACCGGGGTGTGAAGAGCGCCCTTACCCGCACGAGCGATTACCTGAAGGGCACCCGGGGGGTTTCGGGGGCGTTCACGGTGAGAAGCAGCGTGTGATTGGGTTCTCGATCAAGTTGTTCTTGCATTGAGGGGAGAATGATGGCGGGGTCAGAGCTCCCCGGCACTCACCTGCCGCCCCTCCGCAAGCTGCCTCGCCGCCCTGAGCATCAGCTCCGCACGGGCGCGAAGGAACGCTTCAAAGTCGGCCTTCACCTTCTCGTTCTTCTCAGGCTCAGACAGGCCTTCGTAACCGCCGTTGGCGAGCTCGCGGATGGGAATGAGATGCGACTGCAGCCGATCGCGAACAATCGTCTCCGACGTCCATTCATACCGGTCCTTGAGGTAGCGGAGCGGGTCTTTCCGGCCGATGGCCATGTTGGTCGTATCGGCGATGAGTGCGCAGTTCAGTGCCAGGAAACTGTTGATATCCGCTTCCTTCAGCAGGGCGTCGGGGTAGATATGGTGGTAGTGGCGCTGCTCAATCGCGTCTCCATTCAGGCGCTCGCCGGTTGCGAAGTCGAGGGCTCCCGGCCGGCAGGCGACGGCAAGCACGCCGCGGCCCCGGATGGTTGCCCCTTTCGGCCATTCGGCTGTCATCAGTTCTTCGGCCTCGACGAAGGCGTGGTCGGCGAAGATGGGAACGTCCCCGATGCCGTACGGAGTGCCGTCCGGCTTTTCTTCACCGGTGACGATCCGCTTCAGGGCGGTGAAATCGGCGAACGCACGGGTTGCGGCTGCATTCTCGTAGCGGTCGGTGAAGAAGGCGTGCCAGAGGTACCGCTTCAGCAGGAGCTCGTCCTGCCCGCGCTTGTCGCCGGATAATACCCGGTAGCGTTACCCGGTCATCCTCGGCTGACCGCGTTCCCCTTAGCGGCACTTTCAAGCAATTGTGCCAATGCCTTATTCTCCAGTATCACTGCAGTGACAGTAGTTAGTGCAGAGATCGGCCTTTCACCCTCTTTGGGCAGCTGCCTGCTTTGGCGACGGCAAGTAGCTCATGGACAATGTGCGTTCCTTGTTCGGTGTGAGTGTAAGGTATCAGAGATAGGGATACACTGGTTGTTTGGATTTGCTCCTTTATCATTCGAAATAGTACATCTGAGGGATATGGTCACGGTTATACCGGGCCTGCGCATACCCGGGATCGATCTCCAGGGCACGGGTGAAGCAGGCGAACGCTTCCTTAAACTCCCCTTTTGCAACAAAATCGAGCCCCTTCGCGTTCCAGGCAACTGCGTCGTCGGGATTGTTTGTGAGGATGGTGTCGTACCACTTGTGCCCCTCCAAAACCTCCTCTCCACTGCAGATGGCCTGGGAGAGGAGGATTCTGTCAAGTTCAAACTGTGACGGAGAGCGTTCCCCCGTGTCCGGCGCATCGAGCTCTCCTTTATCGCCCTGGAGAGACGACACCAGATCGTCCAGCAGCCTGTTATTCCGGTAGGCCGGCGAGCGCAGCACACGCTCCTTTTCGGTCAGGGTCTCTACAAGCCCCTCGAGCTCCTCCCGCAGTGCGGGATTCTGCATCGCTGATGCCGAAAGCCGCAGAACGAGAGAGCCGTCATCGGCCGAAGCAACCGAGACCCATTTTACCGTTGACCGGATCTCTGCAGCAACAGCCGGGTCGATACATTCCGACTCGACAAGCAGCTCTGCACATTCATCCGCATCTTCCGTCTCGAAATACCTGCTGATCTGTATCTCTACCATGCTTCCATACCCCTAAAGTTAGCCTTCACCCGCTCTCGGACGTCCTACGCCGCTCGGCGATAGACCTGTTCTTCCGGGCGGTTTCATCCTCCGGTTCAAGGTACAGCGCCCGGTCAAAGCATACGATTGCCTCGTCGTACTGGCCGAGGATCGTATGGACGTACCCCTTGTTGTTCCAGGCAATGGCAATCTCCTCGTCGATCTCCAGCGCCCGTGCATACCATTCGAGGGCTGCACCTGAATATTTCCGAGATTATTGAGCGACGCAGCATTCGGCGATACGCCGAGTATCTTCCGATAATAGCAAGCCTTCGTCTCCGGGTCCTCTTCGCGGAGCGCCATGTCAATAGAGGGCTTCCAGCGATTCTTCGTCTTCCATAACTCACAAACACCGCGCATAAGATTCCAGTCGACCTGGCCTTTTGCTAATCTGGTATTTTCTCAAGATATATTATATAAGTTTTGTTAATGGTGCTCTGCTGTAATGCATTATTTATGGAAAATAGCAGTGTGACATTCAGAATCCCAAAAAATATAATCACTTGTTTCTTTATTGGATGTCCTCAATGCGGGCTCTTTTTGCTGTACAGATGGATCTCAGAGTCTGTTGTATCTTGCTGAGGAGTCCTCCTAAAAGAGCTTGATACAGAAGTAACCTGTCTTCTGAATGCGCCCAGCACATAACGAACATGAAGACATACGGAATTCAACGGTCAAAAGAGTGCTGTGGCACGCTGCTATTCAGTTGTGCTGCTTAGATGTCGTTATAACAGATATAAGTGTCGCCAATCCGGTCAAGCAAATGGTAATGCTTATTATGCTGAATGCGTATTATCGATCATGGCGCACTCGAAATCGGGTTCACTAAAACTGCTATTTTTGATTTTAGTCACTCTCAGCTGTTTAGTTGTTGGAAATGCGGCTGCAACGGACGTAATTGTTGTAGAGGGTATGCCGAACTCCCTTCATCCAGAAGGGGATGTCGTAGATTTCACGTTGAAGATTGGTGGTCTGCAACCACAGGTTTCGAAGATTGAATTTGAAACAGATCTGCAGCCATGTAATGAGTCACCTTTGTGGAATATTACAGAGCCTGGTTTTTTGAAATTACCTGAAGGAGAAACAATTTACAATAACCAGACCCTCAATTTTGATATTCTGGAGGACAGCAGCACACCAGTCATCATCCATGTTGTTGGTAAAGCTCCTCAGATCACTGAAGTAATTCAAGCCCACGGTCTTGTGATCACGACTCGAGACCCTCGCAAAACAGGCTATACCCATTATCGGGTTCAGTCGTTCGATAAAGACGGCTTCGTCGTTGGCAAGGCAGATACAAAGGTTTTCAACATCGAGATTCCAGAGGAGGCCTCCTACTCCGATCGCTTAAACGCCGTTCCGGATCAGCTGCTACGTGACATTATTATCGATCTGCATGATAAAGGCCTGACATTTGAAGCAAATCTATTGTTGGATTATTCTGAGGCAAAACCCCTCGGGGTCTCGCCCCTTCTTGTGGGAATTGGACTGGTAATAGTCGCGGGCGTTGCGTTGCTTATTGGTCTGCGAATAGGCTATGCCCGCGGTTACAATGCAAGTGTCAGAGAAAATGAGTACAAACATTAGGTGAATCGAATGGATCCAGATGCGTTATCTCAGGAAAAAGCGCCCTTCCAAACGGGAAGAACGGCCTTTCAAATGCCAAGTGACCTCACAATTGTTGCTATTGGGGGGTGCGGAAAGAAACTAGTTTACAATCTGTGCCAACACGATTGGTTCCTGAAGGACTACCTCCACGAAGACCGCACACTGAAGATTTGTGTACTCGATACCGATTCCAACCAGAGAAATAGTGATATCGAGACTACCAAATCGGTCAATAAGAAAGTCGAGAATATGATGCGCGAGATAAGTGGATTAAGCGGGAGTGTCAAGATGGAGTACTACTATCTGCCCGATCTCGCAAGTGTGGGAAGAGTCTCGAGTCTCACAGGATCCACGGTTGTTGACCAGGTGAAGAACTGGAGAGGGCAACCTCATGCAGATTTCTGGTGGATGAACGATCCCGACAATGGATTTGATTTCGATAATCTTCGCCAGATAGACAACAATATTATTGACGATTTCGGGGGCGGCGTCCACCGACGCAGGGCAATATCAAAAGCCGTGTTTTACAAGGCAGTATCACAGAGTGGTGACACAAACTTCCCATCGTTTTCGGGTCAGGGAGACGTCGCGATTGTGGTCGGTTTGGGCGGCGGCACCGGGTCAGGAATGTTCATCGATCTGGCGCGATACATCAAAGGGATCTCTGGACAGACACGCAAAATCTGGCTTTTGGGAGTTCTGCCTGCCATCGCTGAGGGTGATAAAGAGCAACTGAATGCCGGTATTGCACTCTCTGAAGTGGAGTACCTGAATTTAACGGGTGAGAAACTCTTTAATTATTGCATTCTCTCGTCTCTTGGCCCAACAGGGTTTAGAGACGGTGCAGACCGAAAACAGGAAGTTGTGGAGTATGATCTGGCCTTCCCCTATCTTCTGATCAATGCCTTCTATCTACCTACAGCAGATTTCTATGATATCATCGATGCAAGGAGAGATTACTCCGGATTTATCTTCGCTGACGCACATGTCATTGAGTATCCGGTCGAAGAGCTCAGGGATCTGAAAGGTGAATTCGAAAAGGTGATCGCGGAGCTTGCCGAACTCGGGAGGAACCGAGAGGAGATCGTCAAAAAAGTTGAGGATTTACTGAACGGATTGCAGCAGAAATATCCAGATCAGCTTATGCTTGAAACTGACATCATAACCACTGGTGAAGACATCAGTTATGTAAAAGCGGAGATCCAAAATCTGGAGAAGATCTGGAGTAATGAGATCCCAAAGCTGCTTAAATATCAAACTCCACTGGAGATTGATCTCCACCTGAATAATAATCTGCCTGAGGATATCCGGAACCTCGAGGAGATCAGGACATATGATAAACTGATTGAGTTCGTTTCAAGGTTGAAGAGGTCTATGGATGTGGGGAACAAACCCCTTGAAAACGAAGATGATAAAATCCTGTATGGTAGTATTACCAAGTCTCTGGAGCAGATTGAGCACTTGGCTATCTTACAGAAGAGGATTCTCCGGATCAAAGATCATGAGCTCCGTGTTATTCTGAAAAAGATCCTCCGAGGAGAGGAAGATCTCGCACATGTGTTGAGTCAGTTAATCTCGAAACGGGCATCTTTCAAGAATGAAGATGCTGCTCTGGAGGAGAGAAAACAGCAGACTGCTGATAAGCTCAGCCAGTTCTCCCAACAGCAGGATGACGCACAGGCAAGTATACAGTCTGCCTTGGGGAATGCCCGGAGAGAGATCAGTGCGTATGAAACGCAGCGTGCTAATCTGAAGCATTTCCAGATCAAGGAGCAGGAGTTAGCCGATGAGTTCCAGCAGATGCATCAAAGGTTGAAGGAACTGGTTGCCGAATCCCTTCCCAGAAATAGGAGAGGTCTGAGCAGGGATGCGTGGTATGTGGAATCCGGATATACCAAAATGCAGGCCTCGATTGATTTGATCTCGCGAGATCTGCAACAGCCGGATAGACTGGAGTACTTAAAAGAACTTGCAGAAGCGCTCGCTCGGTACTATTTCTACGAATATCGGAAACAATCGGCTGCAAGTGCCGGGTCATTCCTTGATAAGGCGCGTGGTCTGATCTACGGACATGCACCGGACATGGATGCCCTCGAAGCAAATCTCAACGCAATGCTGAACAGAATGAAGACAATTGCAGAACAGAAATCTGCAGCGATAGTTTTCCTCGAACCACTGAATATCGAACTTCTGGATGGATTCATCACACGGGATCTGGAGGTCGATCTGGATCAGACAAAGACGGAGATTACGAACTCAATAGTATCCGCCCTGAAATTTGAGGAACTGGATTATGCCGAGTATGAGAAACTCATGTTGGCTTTTGACTGCAGTGGGGTGCAGGAGATAGCCAGTGCAATAAGTGACACACTCGTTGAGATTGTAAATAGCGAGGGGAAATACGATGAAAATATCTCAGAATCGCGTCGTGAGATCGAGCAGATCGATCACGGCCGCAGTGAGATTGCGCACAGAATAGAGGCGTTCAACCTGATTGATAACCTCGTTGAAGAGACGCTAAAATACCGCAGGCTGTTTAATCGTCATAATAATGGACTCACAGAAAGCCTTGCTACCATCGAAAAGAAACGTCAGAATGGTGATAATACCGTCCGCGGTAAGTATCGCACCAGATATGGTGGAATCAATCCGAATGTCCTCTCACTGATCTCCAGTCAGGCGGATATGGGCGCCCTTGACATCAAAGAAGAGGGGCAGGATGAGCTCGAACGCGTCCTTGGCCTAGTGAAGAGCAATTATCGTAAACTCATTGATACCGGTCTGCTTGGCATCAAGAGTTCTGCTATCAGCTACGGTAAATCGCAGACCGAGGCCTGGACTTTTGAAAGGGCCGCACTTGTGGTTTCATCTCCGTCCCAGTACGCAACAGAGAGCATCCATAACGTAAATGAGGATATCTGTCGCACGATTTCGAGAGAACTTGCATTGGATCAGCCGCATCACACCAAGGTGGTTGCACATAACTATGGCAAGCCTTGGGAGATTGGGTTAACCTTCTTTGCTGCTGCGAGTTTCTTCGAGAATATATCTCCGCTGATGACCGGAGGCGGATACTGGGCAAAATACGAGAAAAACAAAAACAACATTCTCCACCATGTGCTGCTCCTGAACGAGGGCAAGTATGTCGTCCGAAAAGATCTGCTCACGTTAGCTGTTGCAGCAGAGTTTGCAGACAGTGAAAAGAAAGAGGATGATAGCGTAAGAGGAAGAGCAAAATCCAATGTTCTCTCATTATACGAAGAGAAAAACATCAAAGATGCTCTCCGCTCAGGAACTGTGTAAGAGGTGGGGCGGATGATTATTAATAACAGAAAAAGAATGATAGTTACGCTGGGAGTTATCATTTCCGGTGTCCTTATTGCATTTCTTTTTATCAATTTGTTTCAGGTATACTGGTTTATGAGTGCTCCCTATGAGGTTAAGCTCGTCATCGACCTGGTCTGTGGACTCTTCATGGCTATCTCTCTCGGGATGCTTTTTTCTGCTGATTCCAGATACAATGGCATTCTCTTTGGACTGCTATTTGGAGCGATAATCTGGCATTTCCTTCCCTATGAGTGCATCGTGATGGAGGCATTGGGGTTGGGTTTTGTGCTGGGTATTGTTATTGTCGGGTACGTTCTCTTTAAAAATCGTTTTGATGTCCTTGCAACGAGTGCAAAGGCACTTTTGACAATTGCATGTGTGGTGATTCTGGGGTACCTTTTGACCAGTTTTATGACGGTGACCTCCTCAATGACGGTTGGAACGGCCGTGGATGTAAGTAAAATTAGCGCACAAAACACCTTTTTCTATGGTGGCGGGGTCCTTATCACAATCCTGTTTTATGCGGTCCTGATGTATTCGATTGTTGGCGTCAAGGGGTCGAGTGTGTTCATTCTCGGGCCTCGTTCATCAGGGAAGACATACCTGCTCCTTGGATTGTGGGCTCAAATGACAAAAAAATCAAATGCGTTCCCGCATGATGTCATCATTTCATCTGACCCGGATGACAGAAAGCACCTGCGTCTCACAGATCTGTATGCTGGTGTCACCGGCGGTAGGGGGCTCTGGAAGCGAACCGAAAATTACCAGCTCAGTCTCTATCAGATTATAGCAAAAAAATTCAGGGTCAGCCCGGTGACGTGGACCATTCTGGATTATGCCGGCGAGTACTATGATAAGATAGATGCTGACACTTATAAGACCTCACTCGAAGCACTCAACGAAGCGTTTGAGATACCTATTGATGATCTTGCAAAAAGATCCGGTACTCCTGAGTTTTTAGAGGAAGTCAACGAACAACACCTTGACAAACTCTATGGTACCGGCCTCGCCCGTGATCTTGTTCTGAGCACCATGTACAGCCATCTTGCGCGGTCAGGAAAAGTGATCTTCCTTATCGATGGTGAAAAAATGTTAACTCGGGAAGGCATGGCAGATCTATCCCGGGAATTTGGAGACTACATCAAGACTCTCATGGATCTCGAAGGTGGAGTGTGGTTCAAGATCTTTGGCGGAAAGAAGAAGTATGCCCTAGTGATTACAAAGCTGGATATCCTCCTGAATAAACATCCCGATCTGCGCAGACTCGTGGAAAAGATGGATGGGGTGAATAACCTTTCGGACATTCCAGAAAATTCTCCCGAGGCTGAATTGATCGAAAAGACGCTGTTTAAAAGCCTGGAGAAAAATCTCTCCTTTTTAAGTCTTGTTAACATGCTGAATGATATTTCTCTGTCGTTCTATGCTGTTAGCGCGGATGCAACGGCAGAGCCGAATCCGTTGGCTGCTGATGAACAGGCCCCATCCCAACTGGTTCCATGGAGATTTGGGGAGGTGGTCAGTTTTGGTTCCTGAACAGACGACCAACCTTGGAGGCTTGAAATGACGCCACAGCATGGAATGTATGCACCGGATGGGAAGTACATTCAGGGAGAATTAAAGCAGTACGGCGATCTTGCGGCTCTCCTTGCCGAGGGTTCCGTCGCACTGTATGCAGAATCGGATCGCGACAAGATGATCTTCGGTTCGGCGGTTAATGTTCAAAAAGCAGGACAACGGCAGGATATGCTGATTGTGATTGTGGAATATCCACTTCGTTCGTTCGGTTCCTCCGCCGTGAGGGAGTTTTTCCGAACCGTGCGCACGGTAACTGCAGATGCGAAGTATACTATTCTCAGTATCGGAAACGATGCATCGTTCTTCCGGTCGATTGACTCCGATGACTGGGAATGCTCTGCAAGTTCACTCAGTGCCGGGAGAAGTACCATCCCGAGCCGCCAACCAAACGATGATGGTATCCTTCAGTATCTCGTCGGTAGGATAGTCGCCCAAAAACCTGCTTATGCCACGACAAAACGAATGGCATGCTCTGCCTCGCTTGTATCGAGAATACTTGAGAGCATGCAGCCAATCCTCTATCTCGGGTACCGGTTTGCCGTTGGTAGAGATATCGTCGATCGGAAAAATCCCTTTGACCTCTGGGTTCTTCCAATAAAACCTTTCGGCCAGAAAGTTGCCGATCTGGATTCAGGGATCATCGATGTTCCGGAAAAGTCCTTCTATCAGCGCTCAGGGGAAATGGCAGTACTTGTTAATAAAGAACTTCAGTCTACCAGAAATAGGCCTTCCATTTCTTCGAAAGAAGAATACCACAGGGAAATAAGTGTGGCCGTTCGACGTAAGATGAACTCAACGCAAAGAGTTGAGTATCATCGCGCACTTGAGCGGGAGAATATACCGTTGAAGATCAAAATCTCGATTGACGATGCCGTACGTACTACTGTAGAAAGTGCTGATCGTTCCTATCTGGAGCGTTACCTTTCAAGTGCCTTTGATATTGGAGATTTTGAAAGGTGTGTCTATAAACTACCGGCGGAAGAATTTCTGCGATTCTTTAAAACTGCCAAGCCAGTTCTGGTAAAGTTAGACGAAAGCACAAAGAGAAGTATCCTGCAACGACTGTCATCATATGCCAAGGAACTTCAGGATGTCGAGAGAGATATACGAGGGCGCTATGAGGTTACTCCTCGAAATGGTGTGTATGCCGCTCCAATAACTGACAATCCTCATGCAGTTCCAATTCAGCCAAACTCCGGCAAGGATCCGAGCCCGAATCCTCACAGCAACGACTTTGATTCCACCTTAAAAATAAAAAAACTGCTCCCAATTATTGCAATCGCCGGGTTGGTTATTGTGGGGATTGTAGCAGCAATTTCGTTTGGATTGCCAACATCTATCCTTGGAGCCGCATCAGAGGGCAGTCAACAGGTCAGTCACATCTCCGATGATGGTGGAGCAGAGTTGCTCATTAATGGATCGTCGCTGCCGGATGGCGTGGCCGATACCGTTCGGCTCAGAATCTATTCAGAGGGTGAATTTGGCGATCCTGCCTGGACAACGTACAACGATAAATATTATGCCATCGAGCCGGAAAACCTGGCATTTCCCCCTGAAGCAAAATTGGTGTTCATTCTCAATGAATCACAGCCAGAACAGCTGTTTGTTGGCCATACAACAGATCTGTCATACAGCTGGCTGCGAGTGGATTCAGAGATTGAAGGTCAGAATGTAACCATCCATATTAGAGAATCCGGAATGTACGCCCTGTTTCTCGAAAACATGGATGGCAACAGCACTGCAGCGGTGAACCAGACCTTTCTCTCAGCAGGGAGCACACAGGGGCTAATATGATAATATACCCACGACGATGGATCCTAGTATTTGTCTGTGCTGCCATTCTGTCTGCACACAGCTGCATTGTTTCGGCAGAAAGTGACGATGGGCCTGTTTATGGAGAGATTGCAGTTTCTTCCGAACCGAATGGGGCTGAGATCTATATCGATGGCGTTTCAACGGGTAAACTCACCAATCGCCGTATCCTAGGTATCATCCCAGGGATCCATTCTGTAAAAGTCACCCTCCCGGGATATCGTGATGCGGAGATCAATGTGCTTGTAACGGCTGGAGAAAGGGCATTTGCCCACCTCGACCTGAAACAAAAGGTGGGTTCCCTTGCTGTGCTCACAACACCTGAAGGTGCAAAGATCTACATTGACGGGTTGTATAAGGGTAAATCAAATACAATTATCAAAGAAATCCCCGAGGGGCATCACTCGGTAAGCCTGAACCTTGATGGATATCAGCCGGGATTGTACTCAATGGATGTAGAAGACGGTGACACGCTACATTTATCGCATGAGTTTGAGCTTCTGCCCACAACAGGGACCGTTGTCGTCAACTGCAGCCCGGATGAGGCTTCGGTTTACCTTGATGATGAATACTATGGTCTTTCGGAGATGACGCTCGAGGCGGTCGAGCCTGGAAGTCATACACTCCGCCTGACAAAATACGGCTATCACAATTGGTCTTCTCCTTTCGAGATCCAGGCAGGGGAGATTCGGGTATTCAATCACGCTCTTGAGGGAAAAAATGGCACGATATCAGTCTTGGCTTCTCCCTCGGAGGGGGAAATTTTTCTGGACGGCAGGTTGCTTGGAACGGGGAGCTACCAGGGGGAATTCCCTCAAGGCACGTATCTCATGGAGGTAAAAGCACCCGGATTTGATCTCTATCAGAAGGCCGTTGAGGTGCCATATGATCCTATCCATTTCGACGTGCCTCTGTCTCCACTCGCCCCTGCTCTAATTGTGGAAGCAGAATCGAAGATCGAGGAGAATAGAGCGTTTAATCCGGAAGGTGCCGAGATGGAACTTAAAGTCGCTCGGGCTCTCCTCTCTGACGAGGACTATTACGGTGCATACCTTGCAGCGTCAAACGCATCGTGTTGGGCGGAAGATGTCGATGGTGACGGCGTTCCAAATTCGCTTGATTTCTGGCATGCGATGCAGAACGACATGCTCTATGCATCACCCCTGGTCCTGTTGATCATGGTGGGCTCCGTGATCGGGTTTGACTGGAAGCGGTGCAGAGTGCGGCCAAACGTGGAGTTGTGGTCTAATCTACAGGAGGATGGTTCGCAGTCCCTTCACGTTGAGACAGCTGCAGGCAATAAAAAATACCGTACGCTGCTCTGCACTGTTTACTTGGATGGTGTTCCAGTGGAGCGGATAGTTGGCCCGGGAAAAAAGACTGTAAATATTGGAAGTTTATCGTCTGGTTCCCACATTGCCCGTGCTGTGGTGGAGGTGCAGCAACTCCGATATGGCCTGTCCGAGTGTTCGAAAGAGTTAGAGATAGCAATTGAATAGCACCTCTCTTTTTCGCTCGCTGGAGGAACTCTAAACAATTTGTCTCTTGATACTAATTTCCGCCAGTATCTCACTTTTTCAGCAGGTTAGCAGAGTGGAATCCAAGTATCTGAGCGAAAAGTCGTCGTTGCAACTGGCAGCTGCACTCTTGGTGACCTCGCCAGACAGAAAACGAAGGATGGAGTGTCAGGGGGAGCAATTTTTGCAATGTATCTGCCGGGATGCTTTTGAGGATTTCGAAAAACCCCTCTCATCAAAAGTACTTTATAGTCCCGGATCGACGTTTTTCCCATGAGCACGTTTACCAATTTCATAATTCGGCACGAATATGCCTCTCTTACCGCCCTGGGCGATCGGCTGGGTGAGGTTAGCGGTCTGGTCGACTGGGATGCCTTCCGTCCTCTGCTTGCCGACCTCTACACCAATGCCGAGGGTCGAGGCGGTCGTCCGAACTGTGACGTTGTTCTCATGATCAAACTGCTGGTGCTTCAGCAGTGGTATGGTCTTTCAGACCCCGAACTGGAGCGTCAGGCGACCGACCGGATCTCATTCCGCCACTTCCTGGGATATCCGGAATCCATCCCTGACCGTTCGACGGTCTGGCTGTTCCGGGAACGCCTGGCCAAAACCGGGAACGCCTGTGTAAACGGCGGGATACTTTTCCCCAGAAGTGGCGGAATAATTTTCCCCACCTGTCTTCATAATTCTATCCATATCATCCCGGCAGGGTGTGAGAGAAGAGCCCCTGTTTCCGCCGTTCTTTCAGG
>NZ_VCYH01000013.1 GCF_030464345.1 Methanoculleus frigidifontis
AGCACATGACTGCCACGATTGCACAGGCATTTGAGAAACTGGCGACGAAGAGAACCTATTGGGAGAAATGGGTGAAGAAATTTATGAGTCCGAAGTATGCTTCAAAGCTGTTGAGCGAGTAACTATAATAATGTGTGAATATAATCCACGTCGCACTTCCGAATGGGGGGAAGAGCATGCCGAAGGAATTTCATGGAGTCGTCAACGTCGATGCCCGGGACTCGGTTCCGGACTGGACGCCGTATAAAGAGCCGAAAGCACCCGAAGGTGCCCCGAATGTCCTGATGATCGTCCTCGACGATGTCGGGTACTCAGCCATGTCCTGCTACGGCGGGTTGATCGAAACCCCGAATATCGACCGCCTGGCAGAAAACGGGCTGCTGTACACCCAGTGGCACACGACGGCACTCTGCTCGCCGACCAGGGCCTGCCTGCTCACCGGCAGAAACCACACCACCGTCGGGATGGCCTGCATCGCCGAGGCAACCACCGGGTTCCCGAACTCGAACGGCCACATCCCGTTCGAGTGCGCCACCCTCGCAGAGGTGCTGCTCGAGCAGGGCTACAACACCTACATGCTGGGGAAGTGGCACCTCTGCCCGCAGGAAGAGATGCACATGGCTTCGACCAAACGAAACTGGCCGGGCGGCCGGGGATTCGAGCAGTATTACGGATTCCTCGGAGGCGAGACCAACCAGTGGTACCCGGCCCTGGTCTCCGATAACCACCCGGTGGCGCAGCCGAAGACTCCCGAAGAAGGCTACCACCTGACCGAGGACCTGACCGACAGAGCGATCGAATTCATCCAGGACGCCAAACAGATCAATCCGGACAAACCCTTCTTTATGTACTACTGCCCCGGGGCAACGCACGCTCCGCACCATGCTCCGAAGGACTGGATTGAAAAGTACCGGGGCAGATTCGACATGGGCTACGAGCGCTGCCGGGAGATGGTGCTCGAGCGGCAGAAACAGATGGGCATCGTTCCCGAGAATACCGAGCTGCCGCCGCTCAACCCCATCGGCACACCGGAGACGAGGAGCGGTCCCGAAGGAGAGCCATACCCGGAACTCGACACCGTCAGGCCCTGGGACTCTCTCAAGGAGGACGAAAAGAACCTCTTCTGCCGCATGGCCGAGGTCTACGCCGGGTTCCTCGCCCACACCGATGCCCAGATCGGCCGGCTCATCGACTTCCTGGAGGAGAGCGGCGAACTGGAGAATACCCTGATCGTGCTCGTCTCCGACAACGGCGCCAGTGCCGAAGGCGGGCCGAACGGCTCGGTCAATGAGAACAAATTCTTCAACGGCATTCCCGATTCTCTCGAAGAAAACCTGAAAATGCTGGACGACCTCGGAAGCCCGAAGACCTACAACCACTACTGTTCGGGGTGGGCGATGGCGTTCAACACCCCGTTCAAGATGTGGAAGCGCTACTGCTACGCCGGCGGCATCTCCGACGCCTGCATCTTCCACTGGCCGCGGGGGATCCGGGCAAAAGGGGAGAAGCGCCATCAGTATCACCATGCCATCGACGTCGCGCCCACGATCCTCGAGTGCATCGGCATCACGATGCCCGATGAGGTAAAAGGATACACCCAGTGGCCCTTCGAAGGGATCAGTATGGGCTACTCATTCGGGGAACGCGATGCACCGACCCGGAAGACGACTCAGTTCTATTCCATGCTCGGATCCCGGGGTTCCTGGCACAATGGCTGGAAGGCAGTCACCACCCATCCGACCATCGCCGGGTGGGGGCACTTCACCGAGGATACCTGGGAGCTCTACCATGTCGAAGAAGATCGCTCGGAGATCCGGAATCTGGCCGAACAGCACCCGCACAAGCTCCTCGAACTGATCGCACGCTGGTGGCACGAGGCAGGGAAGTACAAGGGGCTGCCGCTCGAAGATCGCACGCCGCCGGAGGTTCTGACCCTGCCGCGGCCTCAACCCGCGCCGGAGCGCAACCTCTTCGTCTACTACCCGAAAACCGCCCCGGTTCCCGAAGGGGTGGCGGTGAACATCCGCAACCGGTCCTATACCATCGCCGCCGACGTCGACGTACCGGAGGGGGGCGGCGAAGGAGTCCTCCTCGCTCTCGGGAGCAGGTTCGGGGGCCATGCTCTCTACGTCAAGGAGAACCGCCTGCATTACGTGTACAACTTCGTGGGGATCATCGAGCAGCACGTCGTCTCGGAGGCTATGGTTCCGGCCGGCAGGAGCATCCTCTCCGCCTCGTTCGTCAAAGACAGCGAAGAACCGCGAGGGACTGCTCACGGGACCCTGACGCTCTATATCAACGACATACAAGTCGGCGAAGCAAGGATCAAGACCCAGCCGGGGTACTTCGATCTCGCCGGCAAAGGGCTTTCCATCGGGCGCCACCTGGGCGAAGCAGTGACCGACGACTACCCCGGCGAACCACCCTGGGCGTTCACCGGGACGATCCACAAGGTCATGGTGGACGTCACCGGCGAGCCGTACGTCCACCTCGAGAAAGAGGCGGCCGCGATGATGGCCCGGGAGTAAGAGTGGCGGCAGCGGGGGGTGTCTCCACCCCCCACAACCGCCGCTCCGCTGTTACGCCGGATTCGTCGCCTGTTCGGGAACGGCTCCGAGTTTTTCGAGCGCCCGCTCGATGGGCGTCTCCGATGGGTGGAAGGTCATCCGGGTGATGCAGTCGAGGACGGCAAATTCCGCCCGGTCGAGAAACTCCTCGGGCGGGGAGGACCTCCCCGGAACCCACACACACTCAAACCCGCCCCGGCGAAGCGCTTCCCTGAGGGGGGCGACTGCCCGCACATCTCCGATCTCTCCGAGCGCCCAGGCCGCGATCCAGACGAAATCGTCGCAGGCACTCGAGAGCGCCCCGATGAGCGGTTCGACCGCCCGCGGATCTCTGAGCCTCCCGAGTGCCCAGGCAGCAACCATATGCAGCGTAAATGCATCTTCTCCCGAAGCGTACGGCCGCGAGAAGTCCAGCAAAGCGATCAGGGGATCGACTGCACGGGCGTCTTTGAGGCTGCCGAGTGCCCATGCCGCTTTCCAGCGTATTTTGGGATCGTCATCGCCCAGTCTCGCGATAAAAAACGCTACCGGGTCACCGCCGGGGTCGGGGAACGCTTCCCGCCAGTCCCAGCAGCTTTCTCCAGGTTCTTCCGGTGAGGGGCTCATGCCCGTGGATAGGCTGCACCGGCATATATGGTTAGCCGCGTCGTGCGCGAGCCGGAATGAGATCTCCGTTGTCCTCTGCTCATGGGCGCCGGCAGCCTGCAGGGCTCCGTTCGCCGGGCATTTCGGCATCTTTCCGGCGCGGTTTGCCGATTCCGCCGCTCTGACCCCGGCGTTGTTTCCGTTCACCGACAATTATAATTGCTTCACGATAGAACTGGCGCCGGCAGCTGGTCGTCCCGGCGTATCACACCTGCTCGATCACCGGGCCTGTGGCGAGGCGAAACGGGGACGGCGGCTCAACGGTCTGTGGAGTGATCTGCAATGATGCGAAGAAGAGCGGAGGGCGGCCTGCGGGGCCGCGAAGAGGCCGGCGGCACGCATCGCTACAAGATGCGGGAGAAACTCGTCTCCATCGGAGACGACTACTGGATCGAGAACGCAGCGGGGGAGCGGGCGTTCAAGGTGGACGGCAAAGCCCTCCGGGTGCGGAACACGCTGGTGATCCAGAACCGGGAGGGGCAGGATCTCTACAGAATCCAGGAGCGGATGCTCCGGATCAAGGACACCATGGAGATCGAGAAGGGCGAGGGCGGGACAGCAGCGACGATCAAGAAGGCGCTGATCGCGCCGCTCCGTGACCGGTGGACGGTGAGCATCCCCGGCGGGGAGGACTGGGACGTGCAGGGCAACATCCTCGACCACGAGTACCGTATTGACGCCGGGCGGCAAAGCCGGGTTGCGGAGGTCTCAAAGAAATGGTTCCGGATCCGGGATACCTACGGCGTGGAGGTGGAGCCGGGGCACGACGACGCGCTCGTCCTCGCCGTGGCGGCGGCGATCGACCAGATGGCGCACGATTAGGCTGCCCCTGGAGAAGACGCGTGCCTGCCCGCGTATTCGTCGTGCGACGGGCGACGGATCCTGGCGTGCGGGCACGGCCGGTCTTCATGCTGCGCTCACCGGGGAGAAGAGGGTAAAAACGTATGGTAGAAACCGCATCGTTCACGGTCTTTCTCGAGACGATAGGTGTTCTCGCGGTCGTGATCTTCGTGCTCTCGAGCATGCTCGGCATGGGATTTTCCCTGACCCTGCGCGAGATCGCCGAATCACTCAAAAACCTGCGGCTGGTCGTCCTCGCCCTGGTGGCGAACTTCGTCCTGGTACCGCTGCTCGCGCTTGTGCTGCTCCTGATCTTCCCGCTCTCCGAAGGGCTCTCTATCGGCCTGTTCGTCCTCGGTGCTGCCGCAGGAGCGCCCTTCCTGCCGAAACTCGCGCAGGTGGCGAAGGGGAACATGGCTTTTGCCATGGGGCTGATGGTGCTCCTGATGGTGGTGACGATCGCCTACATGCCGATCGTCCTGCCGCTGCTGCTCCCCGGTATCGCGATCGATCCTTGGGCAATCGCCCGATCGCTCGTCCTGCTGATGCTCATACCGCTCGCAATCGCCCTCCTCGTCAGGGCGCGGTACGAGCGCGTGGCGACGGGTCTCCTGCCCCTGATGAACCAGGCAGCGAATCTCTCACTGCTCACGCTGATCGTGGCGTTCTTCGTGGTCTACTTCGACGACATCGGGGGCGTCGTCGGCACCACCGCAGTCCTCGCAACGATCATCTTCGTGCTGGTCTCGTTTGCAATCGGCTACCTCCTCGGCGGCCCGGACGGCGGCACAAAACGGGTGCTCGGCGTCGGGACGGCACAGCGAAACATCTCGGCGGCGCTGGCGATTGCCGCCCTCAACTTCACCGACCCGGATGTGATGGTCATGATCCTGGTAGTCGGGCTGGCGGGTCTCGTGCTGCTGATGCTCCTCGGCGGAGAGAGGGGCAGGCGGGCCGAGGCGGCATCCGGGACTGCCCGCCAGGAGAGGTCTGCAAAGAGATCGCAGGGATGAAGGGAACAGAGAGACACTCCACTTTTCACGGCCGGAGGTGAGGCACCCCATACTCGTTCCTATCTTTTCGTCCGTGCGGCGTTTGACGGCTGCCCGGATGCGAGCGCGAGAGGGAGTGCCATCCCTCCTGCAGGTACTCCCCTTCGCAAGACAAGGCGCGGGGGTGTTAATCCCGCATGATCCAGGCAGCCGCTTCCGCATCATGGTCGACAGAATGCTCGGCGCCGGAACCGTTATCGGATACAACGACGCGCTCGTCCTCGCCGTGGCGGCGGCGATCGGCAGGATGGGATCTCCGGACGGCACAACGCCTGATTGGGGAGGAATGGCTCCAAAATCAGGAAGTATCAAGATATTCGGGCACACAGAGATTATATAAATAATTATTTATATTTTATGCCCCATCATGGTTCGAACCCGCCGCCAGACTGCACACTGCCGGAGAGAGAGAAAGACTATGGACAGCGGCGCTCTGCTCTCTGATCCGTCGGCACGAGGGCAATGGATCACGGTGCGCGGGCAGGCAACTCACCAGAAAGTCAAAGGGGAAATAAAAAATGGCTGAAGTAATGTATGGACCGATGCACCTCCTGGTCATCGGATTCGAGAACCCGGACTTCCACGGCCAGATCCGCCGGGCGCTCGGGTCGGCGATGGAGAAGGGTGTCGTCAGGCTGATCGATCTCCGGTTCGTCTGGAAAGACGCGGACGGCAACGTCACCGCAATGGAGGCGACGCAGCTCGACGAAGAAGAGCGGCAGCGTTTCGGCGCCGCCGTCGGCGCGCTCATCGGCCTCGGGGCCGGGGGCATGGAGGGGGCACGGCGGGGTGCCGAGATGGGCGCCATGGCGGCGGCCGAGAAGAATTACGGCATGGATCAGGACGACGTCCGTGAGGAAGTCATCGCTGCCATCCCAAACAACAGTGCCGCCGCCGTCCTCCTCATCGAACACCTCTGGGCAAAGGACCTCAAAGGGGCCCTCCGCGATGCGCACGGCTCCCTCATCGCCCAGGGGATCATCGAGCCCGAAGCCCTCGTGATGGCCGGGGCGGCGCTCCGGGAGGCGGTCGAGGCTGCGGAAGAGGAGGAAGGAAAGACGCTGGTGGCAGCGTCGGTGCGCTGAACCGGCGTTCCGGCCGGCCTCGCTCTCATTTTTATCGGCGTATCCCGATACGGAGAGCCGGGGCGAGGATTCGTGTTTCACCTGAAAGGAAGAGGATGAGCGTGGCGCCACACCCGAAAGGCGGATTTCTGCCTCTGGAAGACTACGGGCTGATAGGCAACAGGCACACGGCGGCGCTCGTGAACAGCGCCGGCTCGATCGACTGGCTCTGCTGGCCAAGGTTCGACTCACCGTCGATATTTGCAGGGATCCTGGATCCCGATCGCGGCGGGGACTGGATCATCCGGCCGACCTGCACCTTCACGAGCCGCCATCGCTACCTGAAGGATACAAACATCTTGCAGACGATCTTCGAGTGCTCCCCAGGAAAGGCTGCCCTGCTCGACTTCATGGACATGACCTGGGCCGAACAGGACATGGAAGGCGGTCCGCCGGGAAAGCTGATCCGGATCGTACGGGGCCTTGAGGGCAACGTTGAGATGACGAGCGTCTGCCGCCCCAGACCGAACTATGCCCGCGACGCCCCGGCGATCACGCTGAACGGTAATGAAGCGGACATCGGTCCGTTCGTGATCACCGGCCCTCAGGGGTGGCTCAAGGACGGAAGCGACATGTCGCTCTCGCAGACATTCGTCGTCCGTCCGGGCGAGCAGTTCTTCTTCACCCTTGCCGGCGACCGGGACAAGAGCCCTCTGGCCTCCATCTCCGCCGCAATGCAGTCGACCTTGAGCTACTGGAGGACCTGGGCCGGGAAGTGCACCTACCGGGGGCCGTACCGGGATATGGTCATACGGAGCGCTCTTGTCCTGCAGCTGATGACCTATGCGCCGTCGGGAGCCATCGTCGCGGCGCCGACGACCTCGCTGCCGGAGGAGGTCGGAGGCGAAAGGAACTGGGACTATCGGTTCACCTGGGTCCGCGACGGCTCACTGACGCTCTTCGCCCTGCTTCTTACCGGCTATCACGACTTCGGGGAGAGCTACGCCGGGTGGATCTACAACACGGTGAACCCGGACGATGTCAAGATTCTCTATCCGATTACACCCGAAGGTCAGACGACTGAAGAGATTTTAGACCACCTGAGCGGATATCGAAACTCCAGGCCCGTCCGTATCGGGAACGGCGCGGCAGACCAGCTGCAGCTCGACGTGATCGGGGAGGCGATGGGTGCGGCCCGGTTCGCATGGCGTGCGGGACTCTGGAAACCTCCCGGGGAAGGAAGAAGAATCCGCATGATGCTCGACTGGCTCATCGAACGCCGACATGAGCCGGACAGCGGGATATGGGAGGTCCGGGGGGGGCTCCGGCACTTTGTGTACGGAAAAGCGATGATCTGGTACGCGCTCGATGCCGCAATCGAGATCTTTGAAGGGCTCAATCTAAAAGGCGATCTCGAGCGCTGGCGGGAAGAGCGGGACGCCATCCGCGAGGAGATCATGACCCGGGGCTGGAGCACCAGGCTCAGCGCCTTCAAACAGTCCTATGAGGACGATCTTCTCGATGCAGCCAATCTCATGCTTCCCATCATCGGCTTCATCGACGGCAGGGATCCTCGCATGCTCTCGACGCTCGACGCGACGATGAAAGACCTGGTCGTCGACGGCCTCTGCTACCGCTACATCGACGCTCCCGAGGGCCTCCGCGGGAAGGAGGCGACATTTATCCTCTGCACCTTCTGGCTGGTCAGTGCCCTGGTTCTGGCCGGCCGGACCGAAGAGGCGCGTGAGATATATGAGAACCTGCTCTCAAAGGCCAGCCCTCTCGGCCTGTTTGCGGAGGAGATCGATCCGGTCACGGGGGAGCAGATCGGCAACTTCCCGCAGGCGTTCTCGCACATCGGGGTAATCCATGCCGCGGTGACGCTCGCGTACTTCGCAGGCGTCGGGAACGTCGATCTTGAAGACTGGGAGGCAGCCGCCAGGAAGCACCGGGCCCGGGGTCAGAGAAGCGATCAGACCAGGGAGCATGTGGTTAGGGCATCAAAATGAAAGCGATCACTCTCGAACCGATGGAAACAGGAACCGCACAACCGGAGGAACCCGATGGCGTCTAAACCCGACCGGATCACGGGTTTTGTTCTCGTCGTCGCCGCAGTTGCCGCCGTCGCCGGGATCCTCTTCGGATTCGATACCGGCGTCATCTCCGGGGCGATCCTCTTCATCAACGAGGATTTCAGCTTAACGAGCGCCACGACCGAGGTGGCGGTGAGCTCCGTGCTGATGGGCGCGATCATCGGGGCGCTCTTCGGCGGCCCGCTCTCGGACAGGGTGGGGCGCCGCAGCTCCATCCTCTCTGCAGCGGCGATCTTCCTCGTGGGTACGGTCGTGGTCGTTCTTTCCCCAATCTTCTCGATCTTCATCATCGGCAGGATCCTGATCGGGATCGCGATCGGCGTCGCATCGTTCGTCGCTCCCCTCTACATCTCCGAGATTGCGCCGGAAAATATCCGGGGCGCCCTTGTATCGCTCAATCAGCTCCTGATCACGATAGGCATCCTGATCGCCTACGGTGTGAACTACTATTTTGCGGCGGAGGGCGCCTGGCGGGCGATGTTCCTCGCAGGCTTGATCCCGGGCACGGTTCTCCTGGTCGGCATGTTCCTGATGCCCAGAAGCCCCCGGTGGCTGATGTTCATGAACCGCCCCGGCGACGCCGAAAAAGTCCTCCGGAAGATCCGCGGCACCCCCGATGTATCGGATGAACTCGGCGAGATTGAGAAGAGCATGCGGACGGAAGGGGCGGGAACGTGGTCGGATCTCTTCGCACCCGGCGTCAGGCTCCCGCTGCTCCTGGGTGTCGGGCTCGCGGTTCTCCAGCAGGCGACCGGGATCAACACCGTCATCTACTACGCCCCGACCATCTTCCAGTTTGCCGGCCTTGCGGAGGCGACCGCCTCGATCGCCGCGACGGTCGGGATCGGCATCGTGAACGTCCTGGTGACCCTGGTGGCCATCTGGCTCGTCGACCGGGCAGGACGCAGGCCGCTGCTCCTCGGGAGCCTTGCCGGCATGGGCATCGCCATGCTGCTCCTCGGGATCGGGTTTGCCTTCGAGGGCGGCGGCGGAGGGGCGGCGGTCTCGCTCGGGCAGGTCACCGCGGTAAGCCTCATCATCTACGTCGCCGCCTTCGCGCTGGGCCTCGGGCCGATATTCTGGCTGATCATCTCCGAGATCTACCCGCTCAGCGTACGGGGACTTGCTATGAGCCTCGCGACGGTGACGAACTGGGCCGCAAACTTCATCATTGCAGCGACGTTCCTCTCGCTGGTGGACCTCATCGGGGAGTCCGGCGTCTTCCTCCTCTACGCCCTGATTGCAGCGCTCGCGTGGCTCTTCGTCTTCAAGCTCGTGCCCGAGACCAAAGGGCTGTCTCTGGAGCAGATCGAGGCGTACTTCCGGTCCCGTGGCCGGGTCGGAGAAGAGACGAGACCAAGAAATATGTGATTGAGGTAGCGCGATGAAAGCGATCACTGTTGAACCGATGAAAGCGGGAACCGCACGGTTGGAGAATGTTCCCGAACCGGATATCCGGGACGGCTCGGCGCTTGTGGAAGCCATCGCCGTCGGAGTATGCGGAACCGATGCCGAAATTGTTGCAGGAAAATACGGATGGGCGCCTCCGGGGAGAACACGACTTGTTCTGGGGCACGAATCGCTCGGCCGGGTGATCGATCCCGGACCGGCATCAGGGTTACACGTTGGGGATCTCGTCGTGGGCATTGTCCGGCGCCCCGACCCGGTTCCTTGCGCGAACTGTGCGGTAGGGGAGTGGGATATGTGCACCAACGGGCTGTACACCGAGCGCGGCATCAAAGAGCTTGACGGTTTCATGTCCGAGCGGTGGAGGATTGAACCCGAGTACGCGATGAAAGTGGATCCCACGCTCGGGATCCTCGGCGTGCTCCTCGAGCCGATGACGGTTCTCGCGAAAGCCTGGGAGATGGTAAGAGCAATCGGCCAGCGCTCGTTCTGGGAGCCGGAGAATGCGCTCATAACCGGCGCAGGGCCCGTCGGCCTTCTCGCGGCTCTTATCGGTATGCAGGAAGGGCTGGATGTCCATGTCTTTGATCGGAATGCATCGGGTCCCAAGCCCGAAGCGGTCAGGGCTCTCGGAGCGACGTATCACTCGACATCCGTATCAGACGTAGGCTTCGAACCGGACATCATCATCGAGTGTACCGGTGTCGGGCAGGTCATCGCCGAATCCATTCACCAGGTGGGAGCCGGCGGCGTCATCTGCCTCACGGGTGTCGGTAAGGGAGGCCCACTTCCTGCAACGCCCACGGCGGATACCGCCGCGGCGGCGGTGCTCCGAAATGTTGCCATCGTTGGAAGCGTGAATGCCAACAAGCGGCACTGGTACAAGGCCTCCAGAGCCCTGGTCCGCGCCGATCCAACATGGCTCGAGCGCCTCATTACACGGCGGGAAAGACCGGAAAACTTCCAGGAGGCCCTGGTGCGGCAACCCGGAGACATCAAGGTCATCGTTCAGTTCTCCGAGATCTGACGTGGGGGGAGCTCTGCAGCACATCACATGAGGGGAGAATACGATGGCTTCAGACTGGATCGACGTTTCGGTAACGCTGAAAACCGGCATGGTCACCTGGCCGGGTGACCCGCCGGTCAGGATCAGCCATGCCCAGAGCATGGAGCGGGGCGATGCGAGCACGGTATCGCTCCTCGAGATGGGCGCCCATACCGGCACCCACATGGATGCCCCTGCGCACTTTGTCCGCGGCGGCACCGGGATCGGCGACATCCCGCTGGATGCGAGCATCGGTCCGGCGCGGGTCATCCCCATCCGTGACCGCACGTCCATCGAACCCGACGAGCTGGAGGGGCATTCCATCCGGCGCGGCGAGCGGGTCCTCTTCAAGACCCACAACTCCGATCACGTCTGGGATACCGACAGGTTCGTCGAGGAGTTCGTGTACATCTCGGAAGCGGCGGCCCAATACCTCGCCGAGCGGCAGGTGCGGCTGGTCGGCGCGGACTACCTCTCCGTCGGCGGTTTCCACGCGGACGGCGTGAAGATTCACCAGACCCTGCTCAATGCCGGCATCTGGATCATCGAGGGGCTGAACCTGAAACAGGTGCCGCCGGGCGAGGTAGACCTGGTCTGCCTGCCGCTGAAGATCCTCGGCGGCGACGGTGCTCCGGCCCGGGCGCTCGTGCGTCCTTTGGACCGGGCGGCCGGAGAGGTGCGGTGAGAGAAAAATGGAGAAGGTTGTATGAAAGTCATTATCGTCGGTGGAGTGGCCGGCGGGGCGTCGTGTGCAGCGCGCCTGCGCAGGCTGGATGAGAACGTTGAGATCCTCATGGTGGAACGCGGGCCGTACGTCTCGTACGCGAACTGCGGGCTGCCCTACCATGTCGGGGACGTGATTGAGAAAGAATCGAGCCTGCTCGTGGCCAACGAGGAGCTCTTCCGCGCACATTTCGCAGTCGATGTGCGGACCAACTGCGAGGCCGTTGCGGTCTCGCCGGAGAAGAAAACCGTGGACCTGCGCGATCTGGTGACCGGGGAGGTCACCACGCACTCGTACGACAAACTGGTGCTCTCCCCCGGAGCCGCCGCCGTCCACCCGCCGCTGCCGGGGATAGACCTTCCCGGGCATCTTCCACGTCAAGACCGTGCCGGATGCCAGGGCTATCCACGAGTGGCTTGAGAAGGGCACCGCATTCCTCTCCGGCATGGACCGGTACTCGGGGTTCCAGACCCTCAGGCCCAAAACCCGGGCCGTGGTGGTCGGTGGGGGGTTCATCGGCCTTGAGATGGCGGAAAACCTGATCCAGCGCGGCTTTGAAGTGACCCTGCTGCAGAAGCCGGATCAGGTCTTACGGCCGCTCGACCGGGAATTTGCGCAGGTCGTCGAGGCCTTTATGGAGAGTCACGGGGTCCGCGTGATGCACGGCGACAGGGTGGTCGGGTTCAAGCAGGCCGAGCATGGCGCCATCAGCGTGGAGACCAGCTCAGGCAGGACCTACCTCGGCGACGTGGTGATCCTCGCTATCGGTGTGCGCCCGGAGACCGCCCTGGCGAAGATGGCCGGATTAGAGATCGGCGACCTTGGAGGGATACGTGTCGACGACCATATGCGCACGAGCAATCCTGATATCTTCGCCGTCGGCGACGCTGTCGAGGTGAAGGATTTCGTCACCGGCGAGTGGAGCCTGATCCCGCTGGCGGGCCCGGCCAACCGGCAGGGCCGCATCGCGGCCGATGTCATCGCGGGGCGCGACTCCCGGTACCGCGGCACCCAGGGCACCTCGATCATCGGGCTCTTCGGCGCGGCCGTTGCCTGGACGGGGCCCAGCGAAAAGATGCTGAAAGAGCTCGGTGATACCGATTACGAAAAGATCTACATCTACCCGAACTCGCACGCAGGCTACTACCCGGGAGCCGGCCCGATCGCGATGAAGGTCCTCTTCCGGAGATCCGACGGACGCCTGCTGAGCGTGCAGGCGCTCGGCAAGGAGGGCGTGGACAAGCGGGTGAGTGTTCTTGCGGCGATGATCCAGATGGGCGCTACGGTATACGACCTTGAGGAATCTGAGCTCTGCTACGCGCCCCAGTTTGGCAGCGCAAAAGATCCGGTGAACTTTGCCGGGATGGTGACGGCCGACGTCCTTCGGGGCGATATGCCGCTCAGCCAATGGGATACCGCTCTGACCGGATTCCTTCTGGATGTGCGCGAACCGATGGAACTCGCCGTGGAAAGCGTGCCCGAAGCGCACAACATCCCGCTTGGAGAGCTCCGGGAGCGGCTCGGCGAACTCCCCCGCGACCGCGAGATCCACGTCTTCTGCCGTTCCAGCCAGCGGGCTTATTATGCGACGCGGATTCTTGTGCAGAACGGATTCAACGCGAAAACCGTATCCGGAGGAATGCTTTCGCTTGCGCACAATTACCTCTTTGGTACGGGCGCGGGCGCGGAACCGGGGGAAGCAGTCGAACCGGTCGAAGCGAAGGAGGAGAAGAAGCCGATGGTCGCCCCGGCACGCTGAGCCGGTGCCGGGACCGGCGTGCTTTCGCGTGAGCAGCAGTACCTCTTTGATACGGGGGAGGAGTGTGTGCATGATTCATGCCAGCGTGCAGGTGAGGGGTGGTGGCGTCCCGCAGTGATGATAGCCCGAAGAGGTCCGGTGAAAACCGCCTGACCGCCTTTCTCCCCGCCGATAGGCTGCGTGCATTTGCCGACGGGGTCTTCGCGATCGTCATCACGCTGCTCGTCCTCGAACTCCCCGTGCCGGAAGCCACCGATGACCTGCTGTGGGCGCTTCTCGAAGCGTGGCCCGATTTCCTCGCCTATGTCATCAGTTTCGTGTTTATCGGCGGGTTCTGGATCACCCACTCGTCCATCACCCGGCTGACGGAGCATGAAGACGGCGTTACGTTCCGGATGACGCTCGTGATGCTCTTCTTCGTCTCCCTGCTCCCGTTCTCCACGAGCCTGATGGTCAAGCATCTCGTCGGACCTGGTTCCCGGCTGTCGGTCTTCATCTACGGGCTGGATCTGCTCTTCGCATCATTCATGCTCGATCGGATCATGCGCTACCTTGCCCGGCGCCCGGAGCTCCTCGTCGACGGCCTCGCAGTCGATGACCATCGTCCCCGGAAGATCGGCCGCGAAGCGCCCGAGCGGGTGTCCGGCCGCAGGGATGCACTCCACGAAGCCGGCCGACGGTGCCGTATCTCCCGATCGTCTCGAGCAGCCACTCCCGCCGGGCGGCCCGGCCCTCCCTGAAGCGGGGGTCTCTGTCGATGCCCGGCATGTTGCCGCAGACGCTCATCAGGTCGTCGACGTTTTTCTTCGGTGATGTCTTCGAACGTGAATTCCATGGTATCAGATCCGGCAATAGTCTCTCGGGCGACGGCCGTGATAAGGCTGCCGCCGTGAAACCGTCCGATACCGCCCGGACGGCGATATGCGACGGAACGAACCGTTCTTCCCCGGATGTGAGGATTGCGAGGGACGTGCACTCGCCGCAGTCCTGCGGAGGGCGGCGGGACCGACCCCGGCCCGCCCCGAAACAAGCCCGTATATCGCGTATTTTCCTCCGGTTTCGGGGGTCGTGGAGGAGGGAGGTGGGAAACGCGGCGTATGCACTCCGATGGCGAAAATACCGGAATATCATGGACCTATAACGACGATATGACGGGCAGTAATTTTTGGGAGGGTGCTGAGTATGGGCGGGGCAGAGATCGGCCGTCTGCGGGCGTCTGTGCGGGTGGTTTTTTCGGCGGATTTTTGGCCGGATTTGCGGGTATTTAGCGTTTGCTGAACGTGGCGGGGCGGCAGGAGGGTTGACCAGGGTTCTGCGGACGACCGTCCGGCGGTAGGAGAACTGGTTCTTCGGTTGACGCCGAGGGATTCCGGATACCGGCGATTCGGCCGGAGGAGGATAGGGTTTCCCGTTGTCGCCGGGGGGAGTTGCGACCGGTGTGGCCGGGTGAACTCGGGCGGCGGGGTAGTTACGATAATGAGAAGGCGATCTGCCGCTCACGTGGGGTGCAGGTGGAGAACTACGAGGAGTGATATGCACGACCGGGGCGGTGTCACCGATCTTGCTGGAGTGTCCCGGGCGGGAATATTTTGTTATGCCAGAATATTTACCGGATGAAACAATTCTGGCTACGCAACAAACCACCAATTCCGATCCACACGCCCGCGAGGGGTGTGACCAACGCAGGTTATCCTCGACCGCACCCTGTAATATTTCAATCCACACACCCGCGAGGGGTGTGACGTGGAGCGACGAGAGGTTGGTGTGGGTTGCCCGTTCTATTTCAATCCACACACCCGCGAGGGGTGTGACAATTTGGCGATGTTCTCATCGACGGCGTGTTGGAGATTTCAATCCACACACCCGCGAGGGGTGTGACCTCGTGCCCTCGTACTTCTTGACAATGGTATCGAGATTTCAATCCACACACCCGCGAGGGGTGTGACGCTCCCGGATCAGATCGTCGCGGAGGTCTTGCTGATTTCAATCCACACACCCGCGAGGGGTGTGACTCGCTCTTGGCATCGATATCGGCATCGGTCTTATAATTTCAATCCACACACCCGCGAGGGGTGTGACGGCGGACCGGGCGACGGTATCACGGTAGCGTATACATTTCAATCCACACACCCGCGAGGGGTGTGACTATCGTTCGTCGATCGCCTGGTAGGGATCGCAGGTATTTCAATCCACACACCCGCGAGGGGTGTGACTCTCGTTCTGTTCGTATATAGATGCAAGTTCTGCATATTTCAATCCACACACCCGCGAGGGGTGTGACATGCACGGAACGATTACATCTCGTTTGAATCGTATATTTCAATCCACACACCCGCGAGGGGTGTGACACCTCCGCACCGTCAACAAGGCGATCCCGTTTAAATTTCAATCCACACACCCGCGAGGGGTGTGACTCGGGACACATGGGGCACATGGGGCACGTAGTACAATTTCAATCCACACACCCGCGAGGGGTGTGACCCGGCATGGTGGAAACAGTGCAGCACCAACGCCGAATTTCAATCCACACACCCGCGAGGGGTGTGACTCTGTCTTCTGTAGTATGCTCTTCTGGCTCATTATTTCAATCCACACACCCGCGAGGGGTGTGACTCCCACACGGTACGGCGGTTGCGTCCTGCTGGAATTTCAATCCACACACCCGCGAGGGGTGTGACAAGCAGGCGGCAACCGCCGGCACCTACCCGTCGATATTTCAATCCACACACCCGCGAGGGGTGTGACGTCGTCGAGCTCCAGGGTAAACGGGTGTGATACCCATTTCAATCCACACACCCGCGAGGGGTGTGACTTTTTCACTCCTTGAAATTAGACCGCTCCCGGGAATTTCAATCCACACACCCGCGAGGGGTGTGACAAAACGGACACGGCCAGGAATCAGTCTGATAAAAAATTTCAATCCACACACCCGCGAGGGGTGTGACTTCGTTGGTTTCCGTCATAATTCATTCACCTCATATTTCAATCCACACACCCGCGAGGGGTGTGACCCGAGCCAGATCTCCGAGCCGTTCGGGAGCGTGAAATTTCAATCCACACACCCGCGAGGGGTGTGACAATCCCCTTCGGGCAAACCGGTCTGACCATCTCCAATTTCAATCCACACACCCGCGAGGGGTGTGACAACGACTCCTGCCGCTTGCACTCGACGCCGTACGGATTTCAATCCACACACCCGCGAGGGGTGTGACTTGCCGTCGATCAGCGAGTATCCGCACATCTGCTGATTTCAATCCACACACCCGCGAGGGGTGTGACGATGCATTCTGCTGCTTTGCCTTCCACCGCTCGTTATTTCAATCCACACACCCGCGAGGGGTGTGACTAGACCCCGTGAGGGAGTCTCATGCCAAAAAAACCATTTCAATCCACACACCCGCGAGGGGTGTGACGAGGCAACCGGATTAACACCGGGTGCCGCCGTCCGATTTCAATCCACACACCCGCGAGGGGTGTGACTTTCAGATAAGCAGCATACCCGTGCCTGGCTGATATTTCAATCCACACACCCGCGAGGGGTGTGACAAACTGGACGGTCGTATAATCGGCATTCTCTTTATTTCAATCCACACACCCGCGAGGGGTGTGACGCGGCAGCCGGATCAGGTCGCGGGCGACGTTCAGGATTTCAATCCACACACCCGCGAGGGGTGTGACAGGCAACCGGATTAACACCGGGTGCCGCCGTCCGATTTCAATCCACACACCCGCGAGGGGTGTGACAAAGTGCCGCCTCGGGTAACCATCAGGCCGCACGGATTTCAATCCACACACCCGCGAGGGGTGTGACTTGCGCAGGCCGAAACCCTTATCGACAAAATCACATTTCAATCCACACACCCGCGAGGGGTGTGACTCTATGGGGAGGGGACCCCGAATGTCATCATTTGCATTTCAATCCACACACCCGCGAGGGGTGTGACTCTACTGGAAACGTCTCAGCTAGTATTGCTGCAATTTCAATCCACACACCCGCGAGGGGTGTGACTTACAATCTCCCGGAGTGCGTCGTTTCGCTCTGGATTTCAATCCACACACCCGCGAGGGGTGTGACCATCGAGCCCGATACCCTCGGCGTCGATGTAGTTAAATTTCAATCCACACACCCGCGAGGGGTGTGACGTGACCACAAAAACAAGAGCCTCGAGCGGGAATTATTTCAATCCACACACCCGCGAGGGGTGTGACCAAACTCACACAGGGCATTATGGCTGCAATCAAGATTTCAATCCACACACCCGCGAGGGGTGTGACGGCGCCATCCGGCACGTTCACGTCCACCGCCAGGAATTTCAATCCACACACCCGCGAGGGGTGTGACTCAGGCCCGGTTCCAGGGCATGCTGGAGATCCTGATTTCAATCCACACACCCGCGAGGGGTGTGACCTGACGGCGCGGGGCCAGGAACTCCTGGCCGAATTTCAATCCACACACCCGCGAGGGGTGTGACCACGCAGCCGGGGCGACCCTCGACGCCTGCACGGTATTTCAATCCACACACCCGCGAGGGGTGTGACAGATCAACAACCTCGCCCGGCTCTACTGGCTCAAATTTCAATCCACACACCCGCGAGGGGTGTGACTCTCGGGTTCAAGACAGGGCAGAGCAAGTTCAAGATTTCAATCCACACACCCGCGAGGGGTGTGACTCTGTGGTGAGTGTCAGGAAGACCGCCGAAGAATAATTTCAATCCACACACCCGCGAGGGGTGTGACCGCGTGATTACGATACGGAGTGGTACTATCATCTTATTTCAATCCACACACCCGCGAGGGGTGTGACTCGAGCGGAACAGATTTTATGTTCCAACTTAGGAATTTCAATCCACACACCCGCGAGGGGTGTGACACAGTCCCAGGTAGAGGAACCAGAGGATGGCGAAATTTCAATCCACACACCCGCGAGGGGTGTGACGACTGGTACTGCCCGGAGTGCCACAGGCAGCGAATTTCAATCCACACACCCGCGAGGGGTGTGACCCTTTGGGAGCTCGATGTATGACCGCTCCGGATGATTTCAATCCACACACCCGCGAGGGGTGTGACTCTGATCTCTCGGTGCCGGGGGATCGGCAGACTCATTTCAATCCACACACCCGCGAGGGGTGTGACCCGAGCTCGACCGCATAACCCGGTATCAGGCAGAATTTCAATCCACACACCCGCGAGGGGTGTGACAATCCCGCAAGGGTGATCTATCGAAGTTAATTGAGATTTCAATCCACACACCCGCGAGGGGTGTGACCTCTGCCTATCTCGCCATGGCAAAATCCCGGAGGATTTCAATCCACACACCCGCGAGGGGTGTGACTATGTGCCTCAAATTGTTCCCGGTAAAGTGGAGAATTTCAATCCACACACCCGCGAGGGGTGTGACCCGACTGGTGCGCCGTACTGCCCTCTGATCGGAATTTCAATCCACACACCCGCGAGGGGTGTGACACCCTGCAGGACGTCTACGCATCGGGCGAGGCAACGATTTCAATCCACACACCCGCGAGGGGTGTGACGTGGCCTGGGAACCGATATACAACAGCCTGCTCATTTCAATCCACACACCCGCGAGGGGTGTGACTGTGCGTCGGCAAAATCCTTTAGAGTAACACTCAATTTCAATCCACACACCCGCGAGGGGTGTGACTCACCCGACCATCTGGGTCTACGAGGACAACCGGATTTCAATCCACACACCCGCGAGGGGTGTGACGAGCCATGGAGTACATCGGCCCTGCCGTCGAGGTCCTATTTCAATCCACACACCCGCGAGGGGTGTGACTGGGGGGGAGCCCCTGTGAGATATACATCTTGGATTTCAATCCACACACCCGCGAGGGGTGTGACGCAGCAGAGGGGGCGACCGCATGATCTACCGACGGATTTCAATCCACACACCCGCGAGGGGTGTGACTATATATTGTATAATACACCAATATCACATAGATATTTCAATCCACACACCCGCGAGGGGTGTGACTCAAGGCTGCCGCGCGAGTATGGCGGGTTCATATTTCAATCCACACACCCGCGAGGGGTGTGACTCCTGGAGACGATTGCCGATGTCCAGGATGACGAATTTCAATCCACACACCCGCGAGGGGTGTGACCGTCATCTTCTACTCAAACTCGTTCAAGTACTCAATTTCAATCCACACACCCGCGAGGGGTGTGACCCGTCCGTAGAAGTATGGCCGATAACCTATTATCATTTCAATCCACACACCCGCGAGGGGTGTGACGTCTCGCTCAAGGCATCACTCGAGATCCGGATCATTTCAATCCACACACCCGCGAGGGGTGTGACAGTGAGTATGGGTTGTCGGTGTGGTCGTCGAACAAATTTCAATCCACACACCCGCGAGGGGTGTGACTTCGGTTGACATGTATCTGTGGTGAAGGACTCCGAATTTCAATCCACACACCCGCGAGGGGTGTGACGCAGAGCTCGGACGCCGCCCGCAGCCGCAGCGGGATTTCAATCCACACACCCGCGAGGGGTGTGACTTCGAGGATTCCGGCTTCCTCATGCCGTTCCAGATTTCAATCCACACACCCGCGAGGGGTGTGACGTCGATCCGGCGGAAAAAATACCGGCCGAACACAATTTCAATCCACACACCCGCGAGGGGTGTGACGGATCTCAAGCACCTCTCTCCCCACTCGGCTGCGGTATTTCAATCCACACACCCGCGAGGGGTGTGACTTGGTGAAAGTGTTATGACCACAACAAGACAAACAGAAATTTCAATCCACACACCCGCGAGGGGTGTGACTTCTTGTGAGCGTCGTTGAACCGGACGGTGTAAGATTTCAATCCACACACCCGCGAGGGGTGTGACGTTCCGATCGACATGACGAACGCGACATCGTTTGATATTTCAATCCACACACCCGCGAGGGGTGTGACTCTGTCCTGCCGTTTTGTCGAGCACGATCTGAAATATTTCAATCCACACACCCGCGAGGGGTGTGACACCGCAAAGCGAAAGGCAACACTTGAGAAATGGAATTTCAATCCACACACCCGCGAGGGGTGTGACCCCATCCGATCGCTGCGGATGCAACCGCCGTCAGATTTCAATCCACACACCCGCGAGGGGTGTGACTACACTCCCGACGAGAAGCCCTGCAATCAGCAGATTTCAATCCACACACCCGCGAGGGGTGTGACTATGACGGCATCTACGAACAGGAGATCGAAGTATATTTCAATCCACACACCCGCGAGGGGTGTGACTTGAGGTCTAATGCCGGTTCATAGTGCTTTTCGAGATTTCAATCCACACACCCGCGAGGGGTGTGACTCGGCAGGTGCCGCACCCCGACGCTCCGGGAGCATATTTCAATCCACACACCCGCGAGGGGTGTGACTGCGGCCATGCTCGATGCCGATCAGGCCCTGCAAATTTCAATCCACACACCCGCGAGGGGTGTGACCTTTGGTCTGCGGGGAGGTGGATAATGCCTCGGATTTCAATCCACACACCCGCGAGGGGTGTGACGCCTGGCTCGAGCGCAATGCAGGAGGGTCGTCGGATTTCAATCCACACACCCGCGAGGGGTGTGACGCCCGTCCGTTCATCCTCGATGCTCTCATCGAAAAGATTTCAATCCACACACCCGCGAGGGGTGTGACGCGTGCTGGTCTACGGCATCCGGTCGACCGGGGCAGATTTCAATCCACACACCCGCGAGGGGTGTGACCGCAAAAACGATCCGGATCAACACTTCATCCATCGCTGAAGGACGAGTGCCTATCGAACCAATTGGTATTCAATCAGCAGACAGATAAATCTTATTTTCAGGAGATTTCGTAGGTCGACATCTATCAAAGTTTGGTTATAATACCGCACACATACAATTCTTCAAAATGGCATCCCGGTTCGGGACTGGCGCTCGTATCACGAACCGGACGGCTGTACCACAAGAATCATATAGCATTTTGAAAAAATCTCCGCGAACCACCCGGGGAATTTATGCTCACTAGGGGTTCGCAGAGTCACGCAACTAATAAACCCTCCGGATCATACCCTTCCTTTGCACCGAAATGTTCGACCCGGTTCTTCCAATTTTTTCCTAGGTAATAGAACCGGAGACTATCCTTCTCTTCATCGATCAATCCACATAGAGAATGTTTAAGCTTTGCAAACTGGGCAGGATCGACAAGACACTCAAAAACAGAGTTCTGCACCCGCTGTCCGTAGTTTACGCACTCCTTCGCAACTCTGCGAAGTCTTTTCCTCCCCTCCGGGGTTTCCGTATTGACATCATATGTGACCAGAACCATCATCACAAACACCTCAATTCATAAAGAACGGCGGATAGCCGTCGATATCTCCCCGCAGGAAACGAGCCATCAGCATTGCCTGCACATACGGAAGCAGCCCGACGGGTATCTTCTCGTTCAGGTACGGATGCGTAATTGTATCCTGCTTGCGTTTCTGCCAGGCCCCAATGATCTCTTTCCGTCCGGTTTCAGTCAGGATAACCCCCCCGTTCTCCTTTTTCAGAAAGTCGTCCCTATCGATCTGCTTCAGGTTTACAAGGTTTAGTGCAAGGCGGTCGGCCATAAATGGCCGCAGCTCTTCCATCATATCGAGTGCCAGACTTGCCCGTCCGGGCCGGTCGGTGTGGAAGAACCCGACATACGGGTCGAGCCCGACCGTTTCCAGAGCAGACTCGACGTCGTGAGCAAGGAGCGTGTACAAAAAGGAGAGCTGCGCGTTCATGTTGTCCAGCGGCGGCCTCCGGTTCCGCTCTTCTAAGTAAAAGTCGTCCTTCTGTTTGAGGATCAGCTCGTCAAGGGTGACAAAATAGAACTTTGCGCAGTTCCCTTCGATTCCCCGGAGCGTATCGGCGGAGTCACAACCCTCGATCTTCAGCAGGTTCTCGATCAGCAGAGCATCCACCGCTCGCACCCTGCCACTGTCAATAACAGCTGCGTGATCGCGGAGCCCTCGTCCGAGAACCGTCCGGCAGTTTACGATCTTGCCGATAATGAAGGACTTTGCAATCTCCAACGATTCTTGAGGATTATCCGCTTTCCGATACTGCGTCCGCCGCAGCAGCACGTTGCCTCTGACCCGCCCGTTCACCCGCGCCAGGAACTTCCCGGATGGCGTTAAAAACGATAGACCAACATTGTTATCTGAACAGAGCCGCATCAGATGCGGGCTCGCCCCCATGTAACCGAAGCAGACGATGCCCTCGAGGTTGTGGACGGGAATCCGGAACTTTTCCTCGCCGTCGACCCTGACAACGACGTTCTCACCGTCGCGGGTAAGGTACGACTCCGGGGTGGTCACGTATAACGTGTTCAGCAGTTTTCTCATGCGGTGCGTCCTGATGGAAGGGATGCGTATACGGGACGTTGCTGGAGTAACCCCTCAACGCTCAAACATCCTCAACACAGGCCTCCGTCATGTGTTTCCGCACGTACCTGCGGACGGAAGGACTTTTCTTCGTCAGTTTCGGCATACAGATGTTCTGAAGAGAACAGAGGCTGCAGTTCCGGGAGGTCTCGGCAGGAGGCGTGATCCCCTTCGCAAAGATATCATGCATCTCGTCCGATAATGAGTAGACCCGGTCTCTCAGTTCGTCGGAGAACCGAAGCGGCACCCGTCTCCGGATCTCGTTGTAGTAGAAATCGCCCCGGCCCACATGGATATCAAACATCTCCTCGATGCAGATTGCCTGGGCGCAGAGCTGAACCTCGTCACGTTCGTCGATCTTCGGTTTCCCCCGTTTGTACTCTACCGGCCGCATCATCCAGGACCCTTCATGACCCGGAAGGGATACGCCGTTTTCGGATCGGATATACTCGATGATATCCGCCACACCGTAGAAACCGAGAGAATACGAGACAAGGGGGAACGCCCGCGATATGACAACGTCGCCGCGGCTCTCAATGAAGAACGGGTCATCCACCCGTTTGTGGATCAGGTGGCCTTCTGCCGTCCGGAGATTCTCCTCCCACTGGCGCTCGACGTGGATCAGCGCCCACTGCCGCCTGCAAAAGCAGAAGTGCTGGATGCCCGACAGAGCAAGCAGCTCTTCGTCGGTATACCGCGCCGCACTCATAACTTTTCGATAACCTCAACGCCGCTGGGCACGTCTTTGGCGACAGTGACCTCGTAATCCCCGAATGAACGCGGAGGCAGATCCCCGGAGATGCGTTCTACCGTGACCTTGTCAAACAGGACATGGGACTGGCAGCACCCGAGCGGCGTGTCGTGCCTGAAGATGACGAGCTTCCGGGCGGAGAGTTTGCCCCGCGATGCCGAGTGGTCGTGCTCGAACATATTGACAAGGCCGTCCCAGAAGAGGTCGAGATCTTCCTCGGAGAAACCCGTCGTCTTCTGAGCCAGGTGTGCGGAGATGTAGCCCTCGGCGCGGTACAGTGCGTACGGGACGATCTGCTTCTTCCCCATCGTCTGCCCTTTCTCACGGTCTCGCTCATTGGCGACTGCCTGGCGGGTGATGGTGATCTCCTGCTGGAAGATCGGATCGATGCTGCGGGCGAAATTGAGCTGCACCGGGCCGCGGACCTGGCCGCAGTTCACCTCTGTCGTCATCACGGCACCGAACGTCCGGATATCGAAGAAGTTGTTGCACATAAACTTGGTCAGCTCGCCGTCCTTCGGCTTTTTGCTGTCGGGGTCGATGCCGAGATAGTCATACGCCTTCTTGTGCTGCTCGTTGAGAACCACGCCGGATTTGACGTAGATGTCATAGCCGGGAACGTCGCCTTTCACCAGCTCGACGTAGTCCCGCACTTTCCGCTTGAGGCAGACGTCGGTGACGATACCGTGGCCGGTCTGTGGGTCGACCCGCGGCATGTTCCCCATATCGGGATCGCCATTCGGGTTCCCGTTCTCAACATCGAACAACAGTACAAACTCATATCGGTTTTTGATGGGTTCACTCATAATCACTCACCCTCGCCTGCAACTTCCTCTTTCTTCTTGTAGAACGCCTTTCGCTGGTGGTAATAGCCGAGCATGAACATGCCCTGCTCCTCCAGGTTCAGGTACGCCGGGAACTCGTCCACGCCTGCCAGCGTTTCTTCGACATCCTGCGTCGTCTTGAATCCCCAGTCTGACTTGGCTATGTGGTGCTGTGCAAGTTTCAGCAGAACAGGGAAGACCACCGCCGGCGTCGTCGACGCACTGCTGAAGTACTTGCTGTTGATCGTGCTCTTCATCTCACGGTTCGTATCCGTCTGCGCCTTCTCGAGCACTGCGAACAATCTTCCAAGGCGATACGGCACATTCGGGTTTTCTTCGTTTAAACTCACGGTAATCATCTCCTCCTGTAAATTCGTCAGGCCGGCTCTCGCAAGCCGGAGCAGGTAGGCTTTGATGAAGCCAGCCCTGACAGCGTTCACCGACCGCTCAACCTTCGCCCGGTTGATCATCGCGGTGTACATCTGAACCGGATACGGCGTGCCGTTCAGGATCGACCGCAAGAGAAGGCCACCGAGGAGTGGGGAGGCGGCCTTGTTATCGGAACCCGCTGCAACGGTTTGCTCCAGCAGGCGATACATCGACACGTATCGCGGATCGTAGTCACCCCTGACGATCTCCATATCCAGGTGATGGCGTGCAGCCCGCTCGATGAAGTTGCCAAAACTGCCAACGTGCCAGAAGCGCACTGCAAGCCTTGCGTTGTTCGGAGCAAGGCCGAGCATATAGAAATTTGTTTCCGGATCCGCCCCGACATCCTCGGTGTGGATCTTCCGTCCTTTTCTGACCTTCTCGAGGATCCCTCCGATCAGTTCGATCTTCCGCCAGTCCTGCACCCTCTCCGGATCAGTGGGATCTTTGCTGCTATCCCTGTCAACAGTCTCCGGGGGAGCGAAGAAGAGACTTGCAAGGTTCTCACAGGCGGTGCCGCTCGTCTCCGCCCAGTACACCACCGTTGTATCGGCTATTCTCTGCCGGTACTCCGTGTGTGCAAGGAGATAGTTCAGGGCGGTGGTGTATTTGAACATCGCCGATTCGCTAATAGGGGCATTAAAGCTCTGCTTTTTCCCGTAGGAGCAGAATGAGTCGTCGTTGAAACTGACGAGCGACGCACCGGACATTTGAGCACCGGCAACGCCCTTGAGGTTCTGGTGGATACGGGCTACTGCACCCACCTTCCCGGTCACGAGGCACTGGGCGGCAACGGCGGCGCTACTTTCATTGTTTCCGCAATAGTGTTCCCACGCACCCTTCACAGAAGGTTTCCTGTGCAGGAAGACTCCGTCACACTCAAAAACACAACTCCCACCGGCGAGAAGGTCATCCAGGTACTCCGCTATCTTCGGATGCCTGCAGAACTCCTCAGGTTTCCAGGAATCTAAGAACGTGAATAGTGCCCGGACTCCTGGGTCATCGAGGGTGTCGAACACCTCATGCTGGCGCATTTTGAAGGCCTCAAAGCAGTCCCGCGAACGCTGGTGGACTACCACGACCTCTTTTTCGTTCTCGGCGAGTATCGTGTAATCGGGAGAATTACCCTTACCTGAAGGTTTCAGAAACTTCTTCTCGAAATCACCTCTTTTGAACTTCTCAACGCCAAAGACGTACTTTGCGTTGTCGCAGAGGACGTATGGTACTATGCTCACCGCACGGGATGTCTGCAGAGGCACGTCCATAACCTTGGGACGCGGTTTCTTGTCATCGCTCCTGAGATCGACGATGTACGACAACTCGCCCCCGGGACCGAGAACCAACCCAAACGATACTTTCGCACTGCTGTAGCCCGGCCGGGCGATTGCTGCATCCTCATCACCTGCCAGGATGTCGTAGTAGCGGCAGAGGGACTGGATGATCATGAAACGCCCCCGAAGCCGAGGCACCGCTGCACATCGATGACACCGTCCACCATGACCGCCCTGTAGAAGATGGCTTTCATCTCGTCGGCAAAATCGATGTCGTAGAGCATAAACCCGAGGTCTTTCTCTCCGGTGCAGCAGGACGCCGGCATCTCCCCTTCAACAAGCTCGAACTGAACCGGAAACTCGCGGCAACCGAAATAGGGGTGGTGGAAACACTGCCCCTTTCTCATCCTGCGGAGTGCAATATTGTAGTGCTTCTCGACGGTGTCTTCCGGGCCTGCCTCGCCGGTTAACTCGAAGTGCGCCTCGATGCCGTAACAGACGTCACGCAGCACCAGAGAAGCCCGTTGAACAGCATCTTCTGCCGGATCCTGAAAGAGTGTTACATCGCCTCCGCGGAGTGCGGTTTTTACTTTCCCTGCAGGGATCTTCCCCGACCGTTCGTTCCTCCGGATGTTATCGAACTTTATCGGGTTCAAAACGTGAATCCTGTCGATCTTCCAGCAGATCGCAGGTTTCCAGTGGATCGCCTCGAGAATACCCCGTGCTGCCGACGGGGTCATCACATCGTAGCTCACCCGCTCCGTCTTCATCTCGGGCCGCGTGAAACAGGCGTAATCACCCCAGACCTTCAGTCGTATTCCGTATCCTATCGTTGTCACCTCCCTAAATAATCAGTAGTGACCCCTCCCCTCCATTATCTTTTCTGTTTATAAGGCCGGTTTCCTCCGAGTATTTGTTGATATCGTTCAGCACGTAGAATCTATCGCCAAAAAGGTCGATCCCATTTGCGCGTTCAAGATCTTTGAACTCGTTGGGGTAGATGGCGATCGTATACCCCTGCAGGCGCCGTGCATACCTCCACGGGGTCTCGCTGGTTCGGAGTTCATCGAGGAGCGAGCGGGCATTGTCATCGTAGGGGATGACAATGTCCTTTGTGCCTTGGTCGATGATGCTGAACTTCCAGCCGACATCTTCGAACGGAAATGCAAGACTGCCACAATTCTTCTCAAATAGCGGCAGTATCTCTTTCCGGTCGAGCCCCCCGTCTCCCTTGTAAGAGTAGAGTTTCTGAAAGTAGTCCTCAACGGCCGGGAGGGAGAGCGGGTCGTCGTGCCCGTCCAGAACCATCCTGCCGATCTCCGCCGTAAGGCGTTGCCAGCTGGTAGCCTGACCATAGTGCTCGGTCGACCGGAAGACGCAGACCTCTCCCCGCTCGGCCTTCCCTTCGCGGTTGCACCGCCCGGCGGCCTGGGCGATCGAGTCGATGCCGGCTGCCGCCCGGTAGACAACGGGGAAGTCGATATCCACGCCGGCCTCGATCAGCTGCGTCGAGACGACCCGGCAGTCGGCACCCTCTTTCAGCAGATCCTTAATCTCTTGCAGGTGCTTTCTCCGGTGGACGGGACACATCCGGGCACTCAGATGATAGCAGGTGCCGTGCTCCGCGAGTGCATCGTGCAGGTGCTGTGCATGTTTTCGGGTATTGACGATGCACAGAACCTGCTTATGCTCTTGCAGCCTCGCAGAGAGCTCTTCGTCGCTCAGCGATCCAAGATCGTTCACGTTCACCCGCCGAAACGCTTCGTAAAGGTTCGCAGGCGAGCGCATGATCTCGGTCGGCCGAAGACTCTCGTCCAGAAGATCCCCAATCTTCGGCTGGGTTGCCGTACAGATGACAACTGTTGAGCCATAATTTTGAACAAGCTCGGAGAGCGCCTGGAGACAGGGTTTCAGGTAGTCCGTCGGCAGCATCTGGGCTTCATCGAGTATGATCACACTCCCGGCAAGGTTATGGATCTTCCGGCACCGTGACCGTTTGTTTGCGAAGAGCGATTCAAAGAACTGGACGTTTGTCGTCACGACGATCGGCATATCCCAGTTCTCGGCCGAGAGTTTGAGGAGGTGATCCAGCGAATCAAAGTCGTCAGAGGGCAGAGTTTTCGGATCGAAGTTGCTGTGGTGCTCCAGTACGTTCCGCCCCCCGAAGACGTCCCTGAATTTTGCGGCATTCTGCTCGATGATGCTCGTGTAGGGTATGACGTAGAAGATTCGCTTCAAGCCATGCTGCTTGAGGTGTTCAAGAGCAAACGCCATGGACGAGAGTGTCTTCCCACCGCCGGTCGGGACGGTCAGGGTAAACATCTGCGGCGGGAGTGCTGCCATCTCTCTGCACTGTTCATAGATCTCTCTCCGCCGCCTATTGATCGGAGTATCATCGGCGCTCGAGAGGAATCCGGCCATGTAGTCATCGAATTTCCGGGAGAGGAGTTCGAGCGATTCATACCGGCCCCTGATAGAGGAGGCATTGGGATCGGTAAACGCCTCAGTGTCGAGGGAGTCGGCATCGACAAGGCATGAGTAGAGCATCCGGGTGAAGAAAGCTATCGAAAAACCCAATCGGTTCCGGACGGGCTGGAATCTCGGGCGGAACCCCGTGAGATCGGGGGGCGCTATCTCATCCCGGTATGCCGAATAATCCGGGAGGAATTTGTTGCCCAGACGCTCTTCAAGTCCGCTCTCGCTGGTTCCGTAATCCAAGAGACCGCCGTGATGCCCGGTGATGATATACTCGAGAACGCGGCTCAGGTGCCTGGGATACAGCGCTCGCGCTTCCCGTGCACCGGCGGTCGAGTGATCGACCCGGATGGCAGCACCCTCAAGGCGGCGCTGGAACTCGGGCGAATACTTTCCGATGTCGTGCAGCAGGCCTCCGGCATAGGCAAGCTCACCGGCGTTAAAATCGCCTGCGAATGTCGATGCAATATCGGCTACGTTTTGTAGATGTTCTTGGAGGGTTTGCCAGTCATGCTTCCCGGGATCGTCCGTAGAATGGGCATAATACATAGAGATTTCACAGATCTAACAATTCGATGAAGGGATGATAAATGTGGCCATTTCGTATTTGACCACATGCTAGAGGTTTCCTGCAGAAAGACGATCTGAAGCCTGGTGACGAACGGTTACATAGGGGTTCACTCACTGGAACCGGGCAGTCCGGCTCTCTGACAACCGGCTCATCTGCCATACCGGCCAGACGCCAAAACCATGATATGGCAGTGCGATGAGAGTATAGTTAGACTCTCCGGCCACCTGGAGACTTTCGACAGATACGGCGACCCGGGGTGGAGGGGTGCTTCCTTCCGGGGCAGTAAGAGAAAGAGAGTTCCCCACGTACGTGGGGATGAACCGGTAACGGCCGAAGGCTGGCTCATACTCGAAGAGAGTTCCCCACACGTGTGGGGATCAACCGAAGGTCATCGTGTTCTGTTGCTGCTGCGACCTGAGCTCCCCACCATGTGGGAATGAACCGTCCAGTACCTCGTCCAGTGTCCCCTCACCGGTGAGTTCCCCACCCCGTGGGGATCACCACATCTTCTCCCAGAAACCCGTCTTCTTCAGCGCAAAGAAACACCGCATGCAGGCCTCCGCATCGCCGGCCGCCCGGTGAACCTCCGCATACGGAACGCCGAAGAGCGTCCGGTGAAGTTCGGCAAGCGTCGGCCACTTGTACCCGTTCCCTCGCCGGATCCCGCAGAGCGACGCCGTCGTCTCCATCGTGCAGACGCCGGGCAGCGCGGCGAGCGGGTCCTGAACGCCGGTGCACCTGCACTCACCCGCGATGACGGCGCGGTCGAACCTGAGGTTGTGTGCGACGACCGTCAATCGCGCACCCGCAGCCAGGGCAAGAGCGTCGAGCGCATCCCGGAGCGGCACACCGGCCTGCCGGGCGTGGGCGGTGGTGATCCCATGAACCCGGGCGGCGCTTGCCGGGATCAGAAACCCATCCGGGCGGACGATCCGGCCGCCTCTCTCCACAACCTCTCCCGTGCCGTCGCAGACCAGCCAGGCAACCTCGACGAGGCGGGGCGGCGGGCTGCCCGCCCGGAACATTCCGGTCGTCTCCGTATCGAGGAACAGGTACTCCGGGGCGTTCCCGGAAAATTCCGGCACCATAGCGTGAGAAACGACGACCGGAACGATATACCTTTTCACATGGCGGAACCGCGCGCAGGGAGCAATGAAGAGCGGAATCCCCCGCGCCTCTCTCAAAGATACCGGGCAGAATCGTCAGGGTCGGTCCGCGCCGGTTTCGGAACACCGCGGTGCGAGCCGGCCTCGCGTTCGCTCTGCGACGGGACGGCCTCTGTCAGGGCCGACCGCCTGCCGGACACGGCGCCGCTTTTCAGGGATGGAAAGACCCGCCCGGGCGTGCAGCAGTAACCTGCCGGCAGGGCGCCGGGGAATGCTTTATCACCAGAAGAGCGCAAGACTCAGCTGACCTGCAGAGCCCTGGTTCCATCACGTGCCCGCCTTGTCTGCCGAAATAAACAGGGGCAGCCGTCTTCCTGCACACTATGCCTGCGCACACACCATCCCCGGTCTCCACGCCGCGCCGGTACCGCCGCACGCCGGCCGTAGAGATGCATCTCTTTTTGGGAGGATAGCCGTGAACAGAGAACTCCGGTCTACCAGCATGGCTCTGGCGCTTGGAAAGGTCGCCGCGATCACGCTCCTCTTAATGAGCCTCTTTCAGTTCGGCAAGACGTTCTTCTACCCGGACATCTCCATCATGGAGACGCATATCACGACCGTGGCGTTCACGACGCTCCTGGCCGTCTCCGCCGCGTTCTTCGTCTTCCGCAGCCAGCAGAAACTCCTCACCGCGATGACGATCGAGGTGCGCGAACGAAAAGCGGCGGAAGAGGCGCTCAAACGGCATACCGACGAGCTCGCCCGGCTTCACCGCGAACTCGAGGAGGCGCACCGGGAGTCGAACCTCTACCTCGACATCCTGACGCACGATATCCGCAACACCGAGAACGTCTCGAACCTGTATGCCGAGCTCCTGATCGACGCCGTCGACGGCGATGCGGCAGGATACGTAGAAAAGCTGCAGCGCAGCATCCAAAAGAGCATCGAGATCCTGGGCACGGTCTCCACCATCCGCCGGATCCATCAGGCGTCCTCCGGGCTCAAAGCGGTGGATCTCAGCGGCGTGATCCGGCGGGAGATCGAGCAGTTTCCCGACACCGCCATCCGGTACGACGGCTCTTCCTGCCGGGTGTACGCCGACGACCTCCTCTCCGAAGTCTTTGCAAACCTCATCGGCAACGCCGTCAAATACGGCGGAACGGACGTCGGGATCACCATCCGGGTCGGCGAAGAAGACGGCGAGGCGCTGGTCTCGGTCGAGGACACCGGGCCGGGCATCCCGGACGCCGACAAGCAGGCGATCTTCCACCGCTACGAACAGAAGCGGCGGGGCGTCGGCGAAGGCCTCGGGCTGTACCTGGTGCAGATCCTGGTGGAGCGCTACGGCGGCCGCATCTGGGCCGACGATCGGGCGTGCGGCCGGCCGGAAGAAGGGGCGGCGTTCCGGTTCACCCTCCGGCAGGCCCGGCCGGAACCCGGGGAGAAGGGAGACCGGCAGACCGAAACCTGAAGGGACGGCGCCGGCGAAGCGTGCGGTCCGCAGGAAAATGGCCGGCACCAATCCCGCCGGAAGCGCCCGCCAAAAAAAACGCGCGATTGTCATTGCAGCTGTATGCCGATCGGCTTTTTCCTCCCGGAGCGGGCGGATCTCACCGCGACACAGATCGATGGAGAGCGCCCACCGCTACACCCGTCCACCCAATGGAATGCTAATCATTATGTAGTCTCAGTGCACGCGGAGGGGATCGTCAACGGAGGTCGAGAACAATGGCAAAGGCAACGTTTAAGACAAATCCGGCTACGGTAGAGAAGTATCTCTCCGGCGTCGATTATCCTGCAAGCAGGAAAGACCTGCTCAGTCGGGCGAAGAAGAACAACGCTAGCAAGGATATCATCGACACCATCAGCAATCTTCCGGACACGACGTTCAACTCGCCGATCGACATCAGCAAGGCGATGAGCAAGGGGCATGTCGAGTCCACCGGGGCATCCCGGGGTGAAGATATCGGCCTCGCGGCCGCATCGGAGGAGACACGCGAACGCGTGGCACGGGCCGGCGGCGAGGCGCCCCACGAGAAGCGCGGCCTACAGGCGGCATCCCAGGAGACCCGCGAACGCGTAGCACACGCAGGCGGCGCGGCGCCGCACGAGGAGCGGGGTCTGCAGGCGGCATCCCAGGAGACCCGCGAACGGGTCAGCCACATGGGCGGCGAGGCGGCGGTGAGCACCAAAACCGCCGTCAGTGCGGCCGAGGTGCAGAAGTTCCTCAAGGGCATGGACTACCCGGCCGGCAAACAGGACGTCATCAGCCAGGCAAAGAAGAACAAAGCACCCGATGACGTCATCGACGTCCTGAACAGGATGCAGGATCGGCAGTTCACCAGCGCGGCCGATCTGAGCAAGGCTCTCGGCGACGTGATGTAACCACAACCCCACCACTGTTTTTTGACCGAGTGCTCCTCCACCACGGCCCCGCCCTCTGCCGGCCGGGCACGCTTATGTACCGGGACGACACCATGCTCCGTGAGGTGACGCGTGATGGGCATACTCATTGTATACTACTCCTGGCAGGGCCACACCGAAACCGTGGCGCGGGAACTTGCCGGGCGGATCGACGGAGAACTCGAGAAGATCGAACCCGTATCTGAGTCGGGGATGTTCGGGAAGGTCATGCGGGCGGGACTCGGGATGAAGGCCGCCATACGCCCAGCCAGAACCGACCTTACCGATGTCGACCACCTCGTCATCGCGAGCCCGGTCTGGGCGCAGAAGGTGCCGCCCTACATCACCGAGTACATCGCCGAAGTTTCGAACGCTGCGGGCAAACCGTTCTCGGTCATCGTGGAGATGAAAGGGTCGGGAGCAGAGAACGCCATTGCTATCGTCAGAAGGAAACTCGAGGAGAAAGGGATGCAGTACGTCTCCTCTGCCTACACCCTGGAGGACGACGTCGAGGCCGGCAGAATCGGCGAGAAGATCGCCGAATTCGCAGCGACGATCCACCGCGCCGCGGCCGCCGCCCCGATGCCGTAACATCACGCCAGGGGTTTGTACCAGACGTTCATGCTCTCGAAGGAGCCGCAGATGTTGGTGTTCTTCACCAGGGTTCCGGCGTAGGCGTAGCCCGCCCGGGCGAAGGTGATGTTGACCGGGTAGGACGCGGCGCGGCAGATCGTGAACGCCGTCTTCATCCCCGCATCCTGCATCGCGTTCTCCATCACCGCGAGGAGTCGGGCGGCGAAACCGTAACCGCGGAAGGCCGGATGGGTGGCGAAGTCGGTCATCTCGACGTTCTCCGCCTCCGCATCCATCTCGGATGAGGAGACCGCAACGATCCGGTCGTGCGAGCGGACACAGACGTAGCGGAAGTTCTCCTCCATCGTCCGGGCGATGTACGCGGGGTCGTGGATCGGGAACGGGTAGGTTGCAAAGACCTCACGGTACAGGCCTGCGATCGCCGGAGCGTCCGCCGGCGTCGCCGGCGAAGAGGAGAAACCCTCCGGGAGATCGGCGGGCGGATCGCAGGCGGCCTTCTTTCGTGCGGCGGCGAGCACGTCGCCGAGCCCCGCCTCGGCCAGTCTCCGGGCAGGGTCGAAGTACTTTGCCAGAAAGCAGCCGTCCTCCCGCCCCTGGAAGAACCGCGGCACGCAGGCCTCCGTGACGTAGCCGCGGGCGGCGAAGAGGCCCTGCGCCGACGCCGGAACCTTCGCAAAGATCTTCCCGTAGCCCTTCTCCTCCGCGAGGGCGTCGAGCCGGTCGGGGAGCCCGGGAAGATCGCCCGCATCGAGGTGCATCAGGTAGATGCGGTCGTTCAGCGGCCCGTGCTGCACCGTGCTGCCGCCGAGGGTCGTAACCGTATCAGTCGTCGTCGTCATGTCTCCGGTCGAACCGTTCCGTGTTCTCGGGGACCAGCGAGATAGACTCGTCGTTTGAGAGGAGGCGGGCAATGCCGACCGCTTTGGACTCGTCGGCGTCGTCGAGCTTCAGCTGCAGGCGGCAGGTGTCGCACTTCCGGTCGCAGTAGACCGGCTCGTAGGAGTCGGGCTCCTGGTAGGTCGTGATCACGCCCTCGTAGTTCCGGAGAACGACCTTGTTGGTCGACCAGGAGATGAGGTAATTGGGCATCACCGGGATCTTCCCGCCGCCGCCCGGGGCGTCGATGACGTAGGTCGGGACCGCAAACCCGCTCGTGTGGCCGATGAGATTTTCGATGATCTCGATCCCCTTCGAGACCGGCGTCCGGAAGTGGGCGAGCCCCTCGGAGAGATCGCACTGGTAGAGGTAGTAGGGCCGGACACGGTTCTGGACGAGTTTGTGCATCAGCGTCTTCATGATCCGCGGGCAGTCGTTCACCCCGGCGAGGAGCACCGACTGGTTGCCGAGCGGAATGCCGGCATCGGCGAGCCGGCGGAGCGCCTCACGCGAGGACGCGGTGATCTCCGCCGGGTGGTTGAAGTGCGTGTTCACCCAGAGGGGGTGATGCTTCTTCAGCATCGCGGTGAACTTCTCGGTGATCCGGTAGGGAAGGACAACCGGTGTCCGGGTGCCGATCCGCACCACCTCGACGTGCGGGATGTCCGCTAGCTCGGTGAGGATCCAGTCGAGCCGGCTGTCCGAGAGCATGAACGGGTCGCCGCCGGAGAGGAGAACGTCGCGGATGCAGGGGTTCTCCCGGATATACGCGATCCCTGCGAGGATCTCGGCCTCGTCCGGGATCGAGTCGACGTCGCCGACCCGGCGCTTCCGGGTGCAGTGGCGGCAGTACATGGCGCAGACGTTGCTGACCAGGAAGAGCACCCGGTCCGGGTAGCGGTGGGTGATGCAGGGCGCCGGGCTGTCGGTGTCTTCCGCGAGCGGGTCGGCCATGTCGCAGGCTTCGACCTGCAGCTCCGCAGGCTGCGGGAAGCACTGCATAAAGACGGGGTCGTTCCAGTAGTCGTCCGCGTCGATCAGGGAGAGATAGTAGGGCGTAATCCGAAGGGGGAACTTCCGGATCGTCTCTTCCAGGGCTTCGCGCTCGTCCTCCGGGAATTCGATGCCGAGCAGCCGCTCGAACGTGGAGATATCGGTGACGGCGTGCTTGACCTGCCACCGCCAGTCCTTCCACCGGTCGATCGCGGTGTCGGCATCGATCCTGTTGGCAATAGCCTGTTGATTCGGTGAAAAAATAACCATAGGTTCCTCCTCGGGTCTTACGTATATCGCCAAGAATATATAATGGGTTTGGATATCCTTTATAAAGAGCCGGATTGGCGAAACCGTTCTCCAAAGAGGCATTTTGGCACGGAGGGGCACTCACTTTCGCCCTGCACATCGTGCTCTTATCATCTCCGGCGCGGAGGTACGTGCATTATGTCCCTGCGCGAACAGAAACTCCGGAACCTGACATCGGCGGGCAGATACGACGTCTGCTCCCCGGGCGAGTGCATGCAGTACCTCACCGAAGCGCCCTGCATCACGTATGCCCCGCGCCGCGGCGGCTGCGGCCGGATGCTCCGGGTGCTGATGCACGGGGACTGCGCCTACGACTGCGCCTACTGCCCTATCCGGGTGGCACGCGAGGGGTTCTCGTTTACGCCGGCCGAACTTGCGGAGACGTTCCTCCGCCTGCACCGCGAAGGGATGGCGGACGGGCTTTTTCTGAGCTCAGGGATTGCCCGGGACGTGGATACGGTGATGCACGACATCGTGGAGACCGGCGAGCGTCTCCGGCGGGCCGGGTATGCCGGCTACCTGCACCTGAAGGTGCTGCCGGGCGCCGCCAGGTCCGACATCCGCGACGCCGCCCGGGTGGCGGACCGGATCAGCATCAACATCGAGGCACCCTCGGCGGATCGGCTCGGCAGCGTCGCCGGCGTGAAGGACTACCGGATCGACATCAAAAAGCGCCAGGACTGGGTGGCCGAGGCCATGCCGGACCGCCACACGACGCAGCTCGTCGTCGGGGTCGCCGACGAGACCGACCGGGAGATCTTTGCCTGCGTGCAGGAGCAGTACCGGCGGGTCAGGCCGACGCGGATCTACTACTCGGCCTTCCGGGCGCTTGCAGGAACGCCGCTTGCCGACCAGCCCGACACACCGGCATGGCGGGCACACCGGTGGTACCAGCTTGACCACCTCCTCCGGGAATACCGGATCGATCCGGGTGAACTCGACCGGATCTTCGATGCGGCGGGCAGCCTCGCCAACCGCGACCCGAAGGTGATCCTCGCGGAGGGGATGGGGGTCGTGGACGTCAACACCGCGTCGCGGTACGACCTTCTGCGGGTGCCGGGGATCGGGCCGGCCGGCGCCGACCGGATCCTGCGGGAGCGAAAGACACGGCACTTCGAAAGTCTCCGCGACTTAAAAGCGATCGGCATCCGGACGCGGTGGGCGGCAGGCTACCTCGCCTTCCCGCGGGAGCGGACGGTGCAGACCCTTCTACCGGTCTGACTATTTAACCCGGGGAGGCGAAGGATCTCTATGCAGATCATCGATGTGACCAGGCCCCTTGCGCCCGGCATGCCCGCCATACCCGGCGTGACGCAGCCGGTCTTCCGGCAGCGGGATACCGGGCAGTACCGTATCAGCGACGTCCTCCTCTCCACCCACGGCGGCACCCATATCGACGCCCCGGCGCACTACCTGGAAGGCGGAGCGGTCGTCGACGCCCTTCCCCTCGACCACCTCGTCGGCCCCTGCCGGGTGCTCGACCTCGGCGGGGTCGCGGGCGCGATCACGTCCGAAGACCTGGAGGGGCGGCTATGCGGCGCCCGCCGCCTTCTCCTGAAGACCGGGTACGCCATGGCCGACCCCTTCAGCCCCGATTTTGCGCACCTCGACACCGACGCCGCCCGGCTCCTCGTCCGGGAGGGTGTTGCCTGCGTCGGGATCGACACCCCGTCGATCGAGGCCATCCCGTGCGACGGGGCGGTGCACCGCGCGCTCCTGGGGAGCGGCTGCGCTATCATCGAGATGCTCGACCTTGCAGCGGCGGCGGAGGGGGAGTACACCCTGCTCGCCCTGCCGCTCCCGCTCGCCGGCCTCGACGGGTCGCCGGCGCGGGTGGTGCTCTGCAGGGAAGAGGAGTGAGGCCTTACTCCCGTGTGCCGTAGTAGCGGAAGAGGAGCCCGGTCGCCGCCCGGATGTCCGCACCTTGCGTCCGCGCTTCGCCGAGGTAGGTGTTGTAGACCTCGTCGGTGACGAGCCGCATCTGCGGCCGGAACATATCGGCGTGCATCATCAGGTCGAAGCAGCGTGCTTCGCTCTCGGTCAGGTGCAGCGGCCGGTACTCGCCGGTATGCGGCACAAACGCCGGGTTCTTCTCCCGGGGCGTCGTGAGCACCAGGTCGGCGAGCGGTGTCCTCGGGATGGGCTCGGCGCTGCTCACGAAGACGTCGTCGAGGCAGAGGGACGCGATCAGGTCTTTCGTCTTTTCGTAGTCTTTTTCGGTCTCGCCGGGGTAGCCGACGATGAAACTTCCTGCAACTTTCAGCCCGTGCTCCCGGCACGCGGCGACCGCGTCCTCCACCTGCCGCACCTTCGCGCCCTTCCCCATCAGCCGCAGAACCCGGTCGCTCCCGGACTCGACCCCGAAGAAGACCCAGCCAATGGTGTACCGCCGGATCGCCTCGAGCACCTCATCGGTGATGCAGTCGACCCGGATGTCCGGCGACGAGATGTTCCGCGGCCCCATCACCTCGGCCATCCGGGCGAGGAGCTCGACGAACGCCCCGGCGTTGACGGTGCCGTCGCGGGAGGCGTAGAGCGAGCCCGTGCCGCCGCTGACCGAGAGGCGGGTCGCCCCCATCTCCTTGAAGGCCTTCACCTCGGCGATGACGTCGTCGAGGCTGCGGCTCCGGATCGTGCGGCCGAAGAACCGGGGCACCTGGCAGAAGGTGCAGCCCCCGATGCAGCCCCGGTGCGTCTCGATGTAGGCGCTCGCTCCGCGGATGCTCTGGCTTCCGATATCGGGCGGGATGAGTGGGAGCGGCCGGTCAAGCGATGCCGGGGGCGCCGGATCGGTCACGACCACCGTATCGTCGTCACGGTATGCGATCCCGGGGAGCCCCGGCGAGACGCCCTCGTCGACGAGGCGGAGGATCGTCTCTTCCCCCTCGCCGACCACGACCGCGTCGGGCGCAAGCTCGCCGATCACCATCTCCGGCGCCGCAGAGACCGGCCCGCCAACGTAGACGACGCCGCCCGATGCCCGGTGCGTCCGCACGAGATCGCGGATAGCCGGATCGAGGAGATGCTGCGTCGAGAAGAGGCTGAGCAGCAGAACCTCGCCCGCGGACGCCTCCGCCGCCCTGCTGATGGCCACCTCGTGGCCTGCAGCACGGAGGACGCCGCCGATCAGCATGGCACCGTAGGTGTAGATGCCCGGGGAGACGATTCCAATATGCATGATAGATATCAGCGGGTCAAGGTATACAAAGGGTAACCATCCGGCGGCGTCACCGCGGAGAGAGCCCCCGCAGCCGCCGCACCTCGTCGATGCTGTGGCAGCCCCGATCGGCCCGCTCGATCAGCCGTTTCTGGTAGCCGAGGATGTCGGCGATGAGCGGTTCGGGATGCCGCGTCAGTGCCTCCTCCGCCGTCGTGCGGGCGTCACGGAGTTTCCCGGCACGCCGCAGGAGGTCGACCAGGATGGCATCGTCGCCGCCGTCCTGCGTCGCAAGCAGGTCGCCCTCGCGCCGGGCCTGCTTCATGAGCGCGGCGGCACGCTTCCGGCAGAGCCGGGCGGCGACGTCGTTTTCCTGATCGTCACAGACCCAGGCCGCGTGAATGCACGCCCATGCAGCCCGGCCGCGCTTTCCGGCATCCTCCTGGATGAGCGACCAGCAGAGGAACGTATTCGCCAGGTCCGGGAAGGTGCGGTTCCCGAGCTGCTCCCGGTAGCGGGGGAGCCGGACGGTCTCGGCCGCACCCGGGACCCGCTTCCCGACGTCGGGAGCGGCGTAGCCGCAGGCCGGGCAGCGCTGCACCCAGGCGTAGATCGTCGACCGGAGGGGGTCGGACGGCCGGGTATCGAGGTCGCGGGAACCGACCGCGCCGGCCTGCCCCGGATGTGAGAAGCGGCACTGCTCTCCGCAGACTGCACAGAAGGTCTTGAGGTATTGCTGCCGGTGCATTGATCAGGGCTGCATAGCCCGATCCAGAATATAATCTTTTCCCGGACAGCAAAATCCGCGGCAATGCGGCACCGGTTCGGGGTAAAAGCAAAGGTAACGGCATCTTGCGGGAAGGCAGCGGCGGAGCCGGATCGTTTTCGCACGTTTGTGCGGTCTATGAAAGTTCTGCTTTCATCCGCCGGTCTGCTGGAGATCCGCCACGCGGCGGGCGTAGGCGGTCGTCGCCCAGGCAAGCAGCCCTGTCGCCAGCAGGACGATGCCGAGCATCACCCAGTGAGCCGCCCCTGCGGTATCCACCGAAAGCCGGACGATCAGGTTGAGCGGATTGTAGGGCACCGCCATGGCGAAGAGGACGACCACCACCAGCGCTGTCGAGAAGACGAACTGTGCACTGGTGCGCTCCCGGTAATGGAGCGCCACGAGCGTCCCGAGGAGGATCAGCCCAAGGCCGCCCGCCGCGACGTGGAGGAGGATCTCGGGTGCGTGGTCGATGGCGATCCCGTTCGCCGCCAGCAGGACGAGCCAGATCCCCGCCTGCAGGGGTATCAGCACCTCGCAGACCAGGATCTTGCCCCAGATCATCTCCAGGAAGGTGACCGGCGTCGAAAGGAGGGTCTCGAGCGTCTGGCGCTGGTACTCCTCGGTGATGAGATCGATGATCAGCGCCGCCGAGATGATCGCCGGCATGAAGACGAGCAGCGGGATTAGGAGGCCGTACACGAACTCGAAGAAGTCGGTCCCGCCGATCCCCTCCGGGAAGTTCAGCCGGACCGGGAACGACTCCAGCCGATCGGAGCGGACCTCGCGGAGCTCCGCCTCGTAGCCGAGGAGAACGTCCTTCATCTTCACGTTGATGAGGCTCGACTGCAGGTCGTTCTGCAGGAGGTAGAGCGTGAGCTTGACCGGCTCGGCAGCATCCGGCGGCGTATCGGGAGCGTAGACGACCGCCGCGAGTTTCCGCTCCTTCAGGGCGGCGACGCCCTCGGCAAGGTCGACGCGGTAGAGCCGGAGGTCGTCCCGTTTTGCAAACTCCGCCACAAGGGGCGAGTCCTCCCCGGCGTAGCCGACGGCGTACTCGACCGTCGAGTAGCCGGCCATCGTCTCGGGGTCGTACATGCTGGCAAGCCCGACCAGCAGGAACGACGAGAACATGGCGATGAAGAGCTGCAGCAGCACGGCAAAGAGGATCGTCTTCTCCGCATACAGCCCGGAGAACTCTTTTCTGGCAATGATGCCGATATTCCGTCCGTTCATAGAAGGCCTCCCATGAAGTAGAGGTTATATGCGGCGTGCACCATCGTCGCGGTCAGGAGCCCGACGCCCCAGAAGCGGCTGCCCCCGATCTTCAGGTAGAGGGCAACGATCAGCACCCCGGCGAAGTGGAGGAGGAGCGGCATCCAGAGCACCTGGAGCGAGAGGAAGAGGATCTCGCCGAAGACCGACTCGGTGATCTGTGAGAGCGTCGCGAGCAGCAGAACCTTCTCACCGACGAGGAATCCGAGCGCGATCAGGAGCGCACCGGCCACAAGATTTTTGACCGTCAGGAAGCCCGGCCGGCTCCGGACGAGGGCATAGAGCCCTATCGACTTGGCGAACTCCTCGATGAACGCCGACGCCCCGATGAGCAGGATCAGGGAGAGGGGCATCGGCATGTTGAAGAAGAGGACGAGGCACATCATCTGCACCATGAAGACGAACGGCACCGAGAAGGCGGCAAGGAGACCGAGGGAGAGGAGCGGGCGGCTCGCGGAGATGCCGCTTGCCACAAACTCCATCAGCCGCGGCAGCAGGCGTTCCTGCGAAAAGAGCCGTTCTTCGGTGAAGTTCGTCACCCCCGCGTAGAAGAGGACGAGGCTGGTTGCGAAGAAGAGGGAGGTCGAGTAGAGGTACTCGGCGGCGGTGAACCCGTCGCCCTGCAGCTGCAGCACGACCAGGGTGAGCGGGGAGATGATGCTGACGATGTGGACATTCGCAAAGACCGTCGGGAAGAAGAGGTATGAGGTGACCAGGGTCGAGAAGAAGATCGAGAGGAAACTGAGCTCCTTGAAGCTGCGTGCCGCCATCCCGATGATCAGGGCGCTTGCCATGAAGAAAAGGATCACCGGAAAGAGCGGGAGGAGGATCAGCAGCGACGCACCGTTCATCAGGGTGATGACGGCGGCGATCAGCAGCATGATAGCGAGGTACGGCAGGGATTTGCCGAGCAGGATCGCCCCCGGCCGGACGGGCGTCGAGAGGAGGGCCTCGCCGACGCGGCCGAGCCGCTCGTTCATGATGCTCATCATGAAGAACTGGGCGGTGAAGTAGAGCGGGAAGATGAAGACGAAGATGAGGATGATCGAGTCGAAGGGGAGCGGCGGCGAGAGCTGCGACGGGGTCTTGAAGGTCTCCATCCCGGTATCGGCGGTGAGGATATCGGTGTAGCGGGTGAAAGGGGTATCCGCGGTATCGGTCGCCAGGTGCCGGCGGAGATCGTCGGGCGAGAACGCGACGGCGGACGAGGGGGGCGTCATCGCCGCCACCGGGCCTTCGGGCACCGGAGGCGATGCTGACCGCGGGGGAGCCCCGACCTGCCGGCCGCTCTCTGTGGCCGCGAAGTCGAGTTCGCTCTGGACGTATTCCATATTGATCCAGAGCGGGTAGGCGGCGAAGAGGTCGGGCTGGCCGGTCGCCACCCATGAGACGTAGCCGGAATAGTCGCGCTCCAGCGCCTTGAGCGCGGACCGCCCCTTCCCGTCGTCGGCGGCGTAGACCTCGCCGCCGATCACGATGACGTCATAGGCGTAGCGGTTCTGCCAGAGGCCGGGGGCAGAGTCCTGGAAGACCGTGAACCGGTCGTCGCCGGCGACGATCCGGGCGACGTCCGGATCGTCGACGCCGAGCCGGTACATCCCGTCCTGGAGATGGATCCCCTGCTCTGCGGCAAACCCGGTCACCAGGACGAGCAGGATCAGAAGCCCGACCGCCAGGGGCAGCACGTTCCTGCCCATGGAAGTCATCGACTTCTTCAGCTCCCATACGGCTATTGTCAGGACGGAGGAAAGGTGACTCATGATTATCCCGCTCGGCTCCAGAGGAGTGATGTCTGTTTACAGTAATCTATATTATGCATTTGGTAAAAAAGGGGTGATACGATGATACGCGCTCGCGACCTGGTCAAGTACTACAACGACTTCCCCGCCCTCGACGGCATCTCCTTCGACCTTGAGGACGGCGCCATCCTCGGGATCATCGGCCACAACGGCGCCGGGAAGACCACGCTTCTCAAGATCCTGGCGGGCCTGATCCGCCCGACCTCCGGGACGCTTACCGTCGACGGCATCGACGTGGTCCGCCGGCCGATCGACCTGAAGCGGCAGCTCGGCTACCTCCCCGAAGAGTCCCGCCTCTACGAGACGATGACCGTTGACGCCTACCTCTCCTTCTTCGGCGAGATCTACGGCATGGATGCGGCGGCCATCCGGAGGCGGCGGGACGAACTCCTCGACTCGCTCGCCCTCGACGCAGAGGGCAAGAAGCTCGGGGAGCTCTCGAAGGGGATGAAGCGCAAAGTCGCGATAGCGCGGTCGCTGATCCACGACCCGGCGCTCCTCATCTACGACGAGCCGACCTCCGGGCTCGACCCCATGACCTCCCGGTTCGTCATCGACTATATCAGAGACCTGCGCTCGCAGGGCAAGACGGTCCTCTTCTCGGGCCACAACCTCTACCAGGTCGAGGAGGTCTGCGACGCCGTGATGATCCTGCGGCGGGGAAAGACCGTCGCCTCGGGCAGCATGCACGACCTGCGCGAGATGTTCGGTTCGATCACCTACCAGATCCACTTCATCGTCCCGGACGGCGCACCCTTTACGACCGAGGTCGCGCACACCGAGCACGACGGGCTGTACCTGGCGACGGCACGGACGGTCGAGGAGCTGAACCGGATCACCGCCACGCTCACCGCCGAAGGCGCCGCGATCGAGCGGATCGAGTCGCAGTACCCGACGCTCGAAGAGATGCTGGTGAAGATCGGGAAGTAAAACGCAAATATGGGCGGTTCAAGTGAAAGAGGAGTATTTCACCCCCGAAACGATCGATGCCATTGCCGGAGAGATGCTCGGGGGCGTCATCCACCTCCGGAACCGCCATCCCGTCCGATGCACCCCTGAGCGCTCGGCACTGCTCGTCATCGACATGCAGCGCTACTTCCTGGATGAGGGATCGCATGCATACGTCCCGGGCAGCCGCGCGATCCTGCCGAAGATTCGCGCCCTGATCGACGGGTTCGCCCGCGCAGGCGGGCAGGTGATCTTCACGCGGCACGTCAACACGCCCGCGGACGCCGGCAGCATGGCCGTCTGGTGGAGAGGGATGATCACCGATGAGGCCGGTGCGGCAGACCTCGCGCCCGGCCTCGACCGCCGGGAGTTCCCGGTCGTGGTGAAGTCGCAGTACGATGCATTCTACGGAACGAGCCTCGAGGCGATGCTCCGCGACTCCGGCGTCGAGCAGGTTGCGGTCGCCGGCGTCATGACCCACCTCTGCTGCGAGACGACCGCACGGTCCGCGTTCGTGCGGGGGTTCTCCGTCCTCTTTCCCGTCGACGGGACGGCTACGTATACGGCGGAACTGCACCGGGCGTCGCTCTGCACCCTCGCACACGGATTTGCGGTTCCCCTGCTCGTCTCCGAACTTCTGGAGCTGGTGCATGAAGCAGGCACGGGATAGTGAGCGGGTGGCCGTCATCGGGGCCGGCCCCGCCGGGATCGCGGCCGCGGTCCAGCTGCAGCGATCCGGCCATCGTCCGCTCGTCTTCGAGAAAGGAACGCCCGGCGGCCTGATCCGCGAGGCGAACAACGTCGAGAACTACCCCGGGTTTCCGGACGGAATACCCGGCTTTGCACTCGCCGATCGCCTGGCGAGCCACCTGGAACGGCTCGGCGTCCGCCTCGTCATGGGCGAAGTTCTCCGGCTCGATTATACGGGCGCGGAGTTTGTGATCGAGACGGCGGGAGACGTCTACCGGGCATCGAACGTCATCGTAGCGCCGGGGACGAAGCCGCGGCGATGGGAGGGCGCGGACGTCTCTCGGGATGCAGAACACCGGATCGTCTCGGGCATCATTCCGCTCCGGGATCTGCGCGAAAGCACCGTCGCCGTCCTCGGCGGAGGAGACGCTGCGTTCGACTACGCCCTGCACCTCTCCCGCGCAAACGACGTCGTGATCGTCAACCGGAGCAGACGGACACGGTGCCTCCCGCTGCTCCGTGAACGTGCGCGGGCTTGTGCACGCATCACCTGCCTGGACGATACCCGGATCGAAGCGGTAACGCGCGGGGGCAGGGGACTCGTCCTCCGGTGCAGGACGGGGGAATATATCCGGGACTGTGAAGCCGACTACCTTCTCACCGCCATCGGCAGGGAACCGGCTCTCGACTTTATGAGTGAAGACCTGAAATATAATCTGGACGCGCTGCGGGCGGAGAGACGGATATGGATCGTCGGAGACGCGACGGCCGGCGTCTTCCGGCAGACCGCCGTCGCCGCGGGAACGGGGATGAGAGCCGCAATGGAACTTGACCGAAGGCTGAGAGGTGACAGGGAATGAGAGTGCTGGCCCAGACGGGATGCGACGATATCGCGAGGGTATACATCATGGGAACCGCGGCAGGGAGGAGGATCGAGTGCGTGGAATCCGTTCAGCCCCCGCTTTCGCGCGAGGAGAAGTGGGTGCTGATCGTCTCGACGCTGCACGGATGCCCCGTCGGGTGCTCCTTCTGCGACGCAGGGACGGAATACCACGGGAAGCTCACGGCCGAAGAGCTCCTCTTCCAGATCGACCACCTCGTCAGGAAACGGTACCCCGACGGCACCGTTCCTGCGAAAAAATTCAAGATCCAGTTCGCACGGATGGGCGAACCGGCCTTCAACCCGGCGGTCATCGACGTACTCGAAGTTCTTCCCCGGCGCTACAGAGCGCCCGGCCTCATCCCGTCCCTGTCAACGGTCGCTCCGCACGGAACGGATCGGTTCTTCGAAGACCTGCTCGCTGTGAAGGAAAGACACTACCGCGGCAGATTCCAGCTCCAGTTCTCTCTGCACACCACCGACGAGCAGGTCAGGAGAACACTGGTACCGATCCGGACCTGGGACGTATCCCGGATGGCTCGCTACGGAGAGCTTTTCCATGAAGAAGGAGATCGAAAGATCGTGCTGAATTTTGCCCTCGCAGAGGGGGCACCGATAGACCCGGACATTCTGCTGCGGCATTTTTCTCCGGAGATCTTCCTGATCAAGATCACTCCGATCAATCCGACGTATGCCGCGATCAGGAACAATCTCTCGTCCTATATCCGGCCGGACAAGACAGAGTACAAACGGGTGCATGACCTGAAAGCAGCCGGTTTCGAGGTCATCGTCAGTATCGGGGAACGTGAAGAGAACGCTATCGGGAGTAACTGCGGCCAGTACGTGCTCACCCATCAGCGATCACAGCAGCCGCTGAAGACCGGATATACCTATGACATCTCGCAGGAGACGCTTCTCTGACCCGGCGAGGGGAATCGGTGAGGTAACCTCATGGAGCACTTTTTTGGGGAAATTGCCGCGATGAGCATACTTTAAATAGGATCGGCATATACCTGACCTCCGGCGACCACCGCACAGACGCCCATATGCCGATGAACCTCCGACCGTCTCCGAAGCACCCGCTCCATGAGAAGAACGGGCTTTACCCGGGCGGGGCTCTCCATGCATCACAACGGCAGAAAAACAGAGCAGTGCAGAGATCAGAAGCGTGCAAGGAAAGAATACGGGCCTGAAGGGACTTGAACCCCTGGCCTACGGATTAAGAGTCCGTCGCTCTGCCAACTAAGCTACAGGCCCATTCACTTGACTTAACAGAATAGAACGGGAGCGGAAATAAATCTTCCGGATTCCTCCCGAAAATCGGCCTCATCGTATCCCTTAATAAGATGAGAAGTTACACCATTGTACGCATGCCTGAGGCGGTTCAGAACGTATCGAAAGAGCGAATCAAATATATCATACTCGGGTGCGGGAGCACGGGATATAACGTCGCCGAAGAACTTGTCCAGGAGAATGAAGACCTCATCATCGTCGACGGCGACGAAAAAAGGGTCGAAGACCTCCGCGACAGGAAGTACGAGGCGCTCGTCCGGGACATCCGCGACCCCCACCTCCTCGACGGACTGCCGGTGCCGGAAATCGCCTTTATTTTAAGCAACGACAAGGACGCCAACATAGCAGCTCTTCGAAGCGTCAAGAACCGGTACCCCGCCACCTATGTGATCGCCCGTGCGGTCGACCCGGTGAGCGTCGATATGCTGCAGGAGGAAGGGGCGGACATCGTCCTCTACCCCCAGGAAGTCGTCGCAAAGACGGCCATCCACCACATCAGAAAGCTCCACTCGTCCCGGCTCGCGATGCGGCTCTACGACCTCCTTGCAGGGTGGGAAGGGACACTCGGGATCGTGACCCACATCAACCCCGACCCCGACGCCATCTCGAGCGCCATGGCGCTCTCGATGATCGCACGCCACGCCAGCCACAATAAGCTCGCCTGCCGGATCCTCTACGAGGGGAATATCGGGCACCAGGAGAACCGGGCGTTCATCAACCTTCTCGAGATCAAGATGGAGCGGCTCACGCCCCAGGTCCTCGGAGAGTGCGACTACCTGGCACTCGTCGACTCGGCCGCTCCCGGTGTCAACAACGAGCTCTCTCGTAGCACCCGGGTCAATATCATCGTCGACCACCACAAGAACGGCGAACCGCCGAGCGCCATCGCCGACTTCATCGATATCAGGCCGGGTGTCGGCGCGACGGCCAGCATCATGACCCAGTACCTGATGGAACTGGACATCCCGGTGAGCAAGACCGTGGCCACCGCCCTTCTCTACGGCATCAGGGCCGACACCCGGGACTTCAAGCGGAACGTCACCCCGCAGGACCTGAGCTACGCCGCGTTCCTCCTGCCCCTGACCGACTCGGACCTGCTCGGCAAGATCACCTCCCCCTCCATGTCGCAGGAGACGCTCGATATCCTGGGGACCGCCGTCCGGAACCGGAAGATCAAGAGCGGCTACCTCTTCTCGAACGTCGGCTACGTCCGGAACCGCGATGCGCTCCCCCAGGCGGCCGACCTCCTGATCCAGCTCGAAGGGGTGAACACGGCGATCGTCTACGGCATCGGCGACCAGCAGATCATCATCTCCGGCCGGAACAAGGACATCCGCCTCCACCTCGGCAACGTCATGGGCGAGGCGTTCGGAACGATCGGCGAGGCCGGAGGGCACGCGACCATGGCGGCGGCGAGTATCCCCTTAAACTACTTCACGATGGTGAAGGACAAAGAGGAGCTGCTCCAGCTCATCATCGACCCCGTCCTGAAGCAGTTCACCAACCTGGTCGGCCTGGACGGCGAGGATAAAGATGAAATTTGAGGATTGGGAGCCGCACTACACCGCAATTCTCGACTATTTCTGCTTCGAGCGCACGGACGACGAAGAGGCGGCCCGCATCCTTGCGGATCTCGCGGACCGGGACGATATCGATCTGCTCCGCTCGCTCTGCAGCGGCAGGACCGTGACGGTCTGCGGGAACGCGCCCGGACTTGCCGGCGAGCTCGACCGGGTAGAGGGCATGGTCTTCGCCGCCGACGCCGCCGCAGAAGTGCTCCACAATCACGGCATCCACCCCGACGCGATCTTCACCGACCTCGACGGCGCAACCGACATCTTCATCGACGTGAACCGGGCGGGGACAGTCATGGTGGTGCACGCCCACGGCGACAACATCCCGCTCCTCCGCCACTGGGTGCCCCGGTTTCCGGGCCCGCTCGTCCGCACCACCCAGGCATCTCCGCTCCCCCGCGTCCACAACTTCGGCGGGTTCACCGACGGCGACCGTGCCGTCTTTGCCGCCGAAGACCTCGGGGCGAAGGAGGTCAGGATCATCGGCTTTGACCTCGACGACCGGTCGGTCGACCCGGTCAAACGGGGAAAACTCTTCTGGGCACGCAGGCTCCTGCACCTGATCGGCCATGACCTCTGACGCAGTCATCGTCGACGCCTACGTCGACGAACCCGCCTGTCTCGGCGTCTCGCCCTACATCTCCCCCTATATCCGCTCGGTCGCAGGCGCCCTCACCGAACACGGCTACCGGCCGGGCTACGTCACCATCGACCAGCTCCGTGCCGACCCCGGGCGGACGCTCGCCCTCGGCGAGGCGCGGCTCGTCGTCATGATAGCGGGCATCACCGTCCCGGGCACATACATCGGCGGCACCCCGGCGAGCCTCACCGAGATCCAGCAGCTCGGCACCCTGCTGCGGAAACCGACGACGGCGATCGGCGGCCCGATCACCTTCGGCTACGCCCCGGAGGGCGGGAAGAAGGCAATCCGGCAGGCGATCGCCGGGTTCGACGTCACCCTCAGCGGCCACCCTGCGGTTGCGCTCGACGCCTGGCTCCGCGGCCGCGAGCCTGCCGGCACCGTCGACTACGCCCGGCTCGACCCCTGGATGGCGGCGGGGAGCGGGATCGTTGCGGAGCACCCGGCCTTCCCCTACGTTATCTGCGAGCTCGAGACGGCCACCGGGTGCTCCCGCGCCGTCACCGGGGGCTGCTCCTTCTGCACCGAGCCGTTCTACGGGCTGCCGCAGTACCGCTCGATCGAGGGGGTCGTCGCCGAGGTCGCGGCGCTCCACGCCGCCGGCGCCCGCCACTTCCGGCTCGGCCGCCAGCCCGACCTCCTCGCCTACGGTACTGGCGGCGGCGGCGAGTTCCCGACGCCCCGCCCGGACGTTCTCGAGGAGCTCTTCACCGGCATCCGGGAGGCGGCGCCGGCCTTGCGGACGCTCCATATCGACAACATCAACCCGGGGACGATCGCCCGCCACCCTGACGCCGCCCGTGCCGCCCTCGAAGCGATCGTCCGCGGCCACACCCCGGGCGACGTCGCGGCGTTCGGGATGGAGACGGCGGATCCGGCGGTCGTCGCGGCGAACAACCTGAAAGCGCAGCCGGACGACGTCTTCCGGGCGATCGAGATCGTCAACGAGGTCGGACGAGTCCGCCGGAACGGTGTTCCGGAACTGCTGCCGGGGCTGAACTTCGTGATCGGGCTTGCGGGGGAGACGCCGGCGACCTTCGACGCCAACCGGGCGTTCCTTGCGCGGGTGCTCGACGCCGGGCTCCTCGTGCGGCGGGTGAACATCCGGCAGGTGATGCCGTTTGAGGGGACGGCCGCCTACGAGGCAAACACCCTCGGGCAGCATGATAAAGAGTTTCGGGCGTTCAAGGAGTGGACGCGGGGAACGTTCGACGAACCGATGCTCCGCCGCGTCTTCCCGGTCGGCACGACTCTTTCGGAAGTGATCGTCGAGGCGTCGGGAAACCCGTCCTTCGGGCGGCAGCTGGGGTCGTATCCCATCCTGGTCGGGATCCCGCTGACCCTTCCGACACGAAGCGTGCTCGATGCGGTCGTCGTCGACTTCGGGATGCGGTCGCTCACCGCCCTCCCGTCGCCGGTGCCGGTCAACACCCTGCCGATGAGTGCGCTCCGCTGGATACCGGGCATCGGGAAGAAACGGGCGGCGCAGATAGCGGCCCGACGGCCGTTCAAAAATATCGGGGAGTTCCGCACGATCGCCGGAGCGACGCCGATAGATGATATGCTGGTGTTTTAGTCGATTGGCAGGATGATTTTTCAGGCCTTTGTAACTGGAGGCCGCCTCCCCAAATCCCGATCCTCCGGACCGTAGGGGCAATCGCAACGGGGGAGGGGTATCAGGGGAGGGGGCAGGCCCC
>NZ_VCYH01000014.1 GCF_030464345.1 Methanoculleus frigidifontis
AGGATCAAAACCGGAGTGTCATGGTTTGAAGCGAAAGCACAGATCCATCGAGAGGCGATAAAAACCTACATCAGAAATCCGAGGTATGCGCTGGGATAAAACGGGGAAAGGAAAGAGAATGGGGAGGGTTCTCCAACTGCGTAACTCCTAATGGTATTACCATCATCCCGGAGGTATCTCCTTGGGATTACTCAAATTACTGGTCGATCTTCTCTTCAATTCTCTTTCTCATCAGAGAATCTAAAACGCAGGATGTGACACTGCTCACCACGGCCATCATCAACCGAGCCGATTACTTTGTCACCCTTGACAAGCCCCTGATACGATCGGCAAAGAAGAGGACGGAAGTCGAATATGACCTGCACCTGATAAATCCCACGGAAGGGCTACAGATACTGCAAAAATAGCCCTGTCGGTTGCAACCCTTTTCCAGAGATATTTATACTCTGAAACAGAGCTCTCAACCAGAGATGAAAGACTCGCAGGATATCGACCTGAAGGCCATCGCGTGGGCGGCGATGGAGAATTACGGGTTCACCCCGGCGTTTCCGCCGTCGGTTCTCCGGGAAGTGAACGCTCTCGGGACAGCAGCCTTCACGGACGGCGGGGAGGGGGCATGCAATCTCCGGCATCTCCTCTGGTCGTCGATCGACAACCACGACTCACAGGACCTCGACCAGATGGAGGTCTGCGAGGAAGGGGGCGATGGGGAGATCCTGGTCAGGGTCGCCATCGCCGATGTCGACGCCTGTGTCCCGAAGGACTCGAAGACCGATCAGCACGCCGCGTATAACGGAACCTCGGTCTATACAGGTGTTACGACCTTCCCGATGCTGCCGCCCCGCCTCTCGGAGGGTATCTCCTCCCTGCTGCCGGGCAGCGACCACCGTGCCGTCGTCATCGAATACGCGGTCGCCCCAGACGGCAGCGTCCGGCACGGCGGGATATACCGCGCCGTCGTCGCCAACAAAGCGAAACTGGTCTACGAGGAGGTTGGCGATTGGCTGGAGGGCACAGGGCCGGCTCCCGAGGCCGTCCGGGACATCCCCGGCCTCGCCGAACAGATCCTCCTGCAGCACACGGCCGCGCTGCGCCTGAAGGTGCGCCGGACCGGACAGGGCGCCCTCGCCCTCGAGACGATCGAGGCCGAACCGCTCGTGGAGGACGGCCGGGTGACTGGCCTCGTCGTCCACCGGCAGAACCCGGCGCACTGCCTCATCGAGGAATTCATGGTTGCGGCCAACGGTGCCCTGGTGGCCTGCCTTCGTGAGTGCGATCGCCCCATGATCCAGCGGGTCGTCCGGACGCCGAAGAACTGGGAGGGGATCGTAACGGAGGCGGCAGAGCACGGTGAAGCACTGCCCGCAAAGCCTGATGCAGCGGCGCTGACCCGGTTCCTCATCCGGCAGAAACAGATCGACCCGGAGCGGTTTCCGGATCTCTCTCTGACGGTGGTGAAATTGATGGGGGCGGGCGAGTACGTCGCGTTCACGCCCGGCACCACCCCGATAGGCCACTTCGCCCTCGCCGTCAGCGACTACACCCACGGCACCGCCCCAAACCGGCGCTACGTCGACGTCGTCATCCAGCGTCTGGTGAAGTCGGTTCTCGACGGGGAGGCGTCCCCCTACACTCCCGAAGACCTCGAGGACCTCGCCGCCTGGCTGACCGGCCGGGAGAAGGCGTCCCAGAAGGTTGAACGGTTCGTCCGGAAGGCTGCGGCCGCGGTCCTGCTCCGGGACAGGATCGGTGAGACGTTCGAGGCGTTCGTCACCGGAGCCTCCGAGAAGGGAACGTATGTCCGGCTCATCGCCCCTGCTGCAGAAGGCAGGGTTATGCGGGGCGAGGCGGGTCTCCGGGTCGGGCAGAAGGTGCGGGTCCGTCTGCTGGACACGGATCCCTACAAGGGTTTCATCGACTTCGAACGTCTCCGGTAAAGCAGGCGCGAACGTCTGCTCTGCGTGGTAAAAAGAGAGGGGTTTAGTGCGTCCCGTCCAGGTGGACGTCCATCTGCGGGAAGGGGATTGCAATACCGGCATCCGCGAACGCGTTGACGATCTCGCGGTTCAGATCCCACTGCGCGCCCCAGAGATCCGCCGTTTTTGTCCACGCCCGTAGGGAGAGGTTCACCGAGGAGTCGGCCAGTTCGGTGACGACCACCACGGGTTCCGGTGAGGGAAGCACCCGCTCGTCGTTCTTCATCAGGTCGGTAGCGACCCTGATCGCCAGGGTAAGATCGCTGTCATAGGCGACCCCGACCTTGACCTCGAGACGGCGTGTGTCCATCCTGGTGGAGTTGATCACCGCACTCCCCCAGACCTGGGAGTTCGGGATGGTGATGTAGGTGTTGTCGGGCTTCAGCAGCTCGGTCGCCAGAATCCCGACCGAGGTGACGGTTCCGGAGATCCCGTTGACCTCGACATATTCCCCTTTGTCGAGGGGGCGGAAGGCCGCTACCCAGACCCCGGAGGCAAGGTTGGTGACGGTATCCTGGAGGCCAAAGCCGAGGATGAGCCCGATCACCGCCGAGAGCCCGAGCACGACTGACGAGACGTCGAACCCGAGCGTCGCAAGGACGATGAGGACAAGGATCACATACAGCAGGATCGAGAAGAAACGAACCAGCAATTCGATGATCAGAGCGGAGAGGCGTGACGTCCGGCCGAGCATCTCTGTGAAGGCGGATGCGATCACCTTCACCGCAATCAACCCGATAACTGCGATGATCACGGCAAGAACAACCTGCTCAAGCGTGATCCCGGAGAACGGAATGGTAGTAGTGCTGAACATGTCTGCTATCTCCATATGATACGATGAGGTGCGAGGTGAGTTAAATGAAACCCCTGATCGGGAAAATGAGGAGTGTACACGCCCTGCTCCGGAAAAACTTCGGCGTGTTTTTCTGTTTGTCCTTCCTACGAAATGGCATGAAGGGATGGTCTCTCATCGGTATGGTCTGCCTCCTGGTTTTCGCGGCCGGGTGCAACAGCCCTGGCGGGCAGGAGGTTGTGGAAGAGAGTTTGAACCTGGCGGACGTAGAGGGTCTGGTCAGGCAAGCCGCCGCATATGCAGATTCGGCCGGGCAGGAGGCGGCTCTTGCTGAGTTTATGAAGAAAGACGGCCGGTTTTCGCAGGGCGCTCTCTACGTCTACGCCTACGACTACAATGGCACGCTCCTTGCACACCCGTGCAGTCCCGGTTTCGTCGGGACGGATCAGGCGAACGGAACCGACGTCCGCGGCCTGCCGGTGAACCGGATCGGTGCCTATACCGCAGAGTCCGGCGGCGGGTTCATGACCTACCTCTACCCGGCACCGGAGGGTGGGGCGTTCGATGCGAAGGCGCCCGATGCCGCTGTGCCCAGGATCGGCTACGTCGCCCCCGCCGGCGAGACCTGGTGGATCGGCTCCGGGATCTACCTCTCCGACCTGGTAGGCGACAGATCTTCCTGTCCGGTGGCCGCGATGATCAACCTCGTCGAGCGCGGTGCCGCCTACGGGCGTGAACACGGGACAGAGGCGGCGTTCGCCGAGATCGGGGACCAGTCCGGGAAGTTTGTCGATGCGGACGGGCACTACATCTACGCCTACGACTACAACGGCACGCTTCTTGCCCATCCGTACCTGCCGGAGAAGGTCGGGACAAACCTGATCGCAAAGCAGGGGCCGTTCGGGATGGAGATGATCCGGGCGCTTGCCGAGACCGCAGAGTCAGGCGGCGGTTTCGTCGTCTTCGTCTGGCCGAACCCGGACCAGGAGGACCGGGAAGAGCTGAAGATCGGCTACGTCCTCCCTGTGGACGATACCTGGTGGGTCGGTTCGGGCGTTTACTTAAGCGAGATAACCGGGACGGACGCATCCCTCCCCTCTCCCACATCCTGATTTTTCGCGGAAACCCGCCGCTGCCGGAAATCACGGCTTTTTGAGAAAGTATTAATGGTTCCGGCATTGAAACCTCAATAATTCATGAAGAATCCCTTCCACATAATGCTCATCCCGACGTTGGGCTGCCCCTCAAACTGCAGCTACTGCTGGAGTTCCGAGGAGGGCTCGCCGATCATGAGTATCGATACCGTCCGTGACGTCGTCCGGTGGCTCAAGGACTTCCGGAATGACCGGGTGACGTTCACGTTCCACGGTGGGGAGCCGCTCCTTGCCGGGGCGGACTTTTACCGCCAGGCACTGCCGCTCATTGCCGGGGAACTTTCCCACCTGACGCCCGACTTCGCCCTCCAGACAAATCTCTGGCGGATGACGCCCGAGATTGCCGAAGTTCTGGCCGAGTATCACGTCCCCATTGGCTCCAGCATCGACGGCCCCCGCGAGATCAACGACCGGCAGCGGGGGGACGGCTATTTCGAAAAGACCATGCGGGGCTACGAGATCGCCCGGGCGCACGGGCTCTCGGTGCGGTTCATCTGCACCTTCACGAAAGAGTCGGTGGAGCACCGGGAAGCAATCGTCGAATTCTTCCGCAAAAACGGGTTCGTGCTCAAACTCCACCCCGCCCTGCCGTCGCTGCGGGACAGCAACCCCGAACGGTGGGCGCTTGCGCCCGAGAAGTACGGCGACCTGCTCGTCTATCTCCTGGACCAGGCCCTCGACCATATCGACGAGGTGGAGATCATGAACATCAACGACCTCGTCCGGTGCGTCTTCACCCGGCACGGTAACGTCTGCACCTTCGCCGACTGCATGGGAAGCACTTTCGCGGTCGGGCCTGACGGCAGTATCTACCCCTGCTACCGCTTCGTCGGGATGCCGGAGTACGTGATGGGCAACGTCGCCGACTGCCCGGGTCCCGAAGACCTCGCGGCCTCCGACGCAGGAAAGCTCATGCAAGGGTTCAAGGACTACGTCGATCAGGCCTGCGCCGACTGCCGCCACATCAGATACTGCCGGGGCGGCTGCCCCTACAACGCCATAGCCCCGACCGGCGGGAAGGTGGCGGGCGTCGATCCCCATTGCATTGCCTACAAACGGATCTTCGACGAGATCGGCGACCGGCTGGACGCGGAGATGTTCGCATCGCCGCCGATGGGGATGGGCGGATTTCCGGGACAACCAAAACGAGGCGCCCGTCCCGGGATCATGTCCCTGATGCAGCGGATCGTCGCCCGGTAAGGTTCTCGCCGTCCAGCCGGTAGATATGCCAATCGAGGCGCTCGCCGCCGCAGCGTTCGTAGAAGCGGATCGCCGGTTCGTTCCAGGTGAGGACCATCCACTCCATCCGGCCGCATCCCCGGTCGCCCGCAACCCGTCGGCAGTACTCGAAGAGTGCCTTCCCGACGCCCCTGCCGCGCTCTTCCTCCAGGACGAAGATGTCCTCCAGATACAGGGTCGGTCGGGCGAGAAATGTCGAGTAGGTGAAGAAGAACGTGATGTAGCCGACAGCTCTGCCGTCCACCCGCCCGAGATACGCTTCGTACTTCGGCGGCTCCGCGAGCGCGTCGACCCGCAGCCGCTCCCGTGCGGCGGCATCCGGCGGCAGAAGGTGTTCGTAGTCTGTAAGCCGCTCCACAAGATCGGCGAACTCGTGAAAATTCCCGGTATTGACCCTCTCGATGGTGATCTCCGTCACGGTCGAACCTCCATGCCCGGTAGTATCGCCGCCGCAAGGGAAAAATTGAGTGGATAGGGGCCTGTTCAGGGTTTCGGCGCTGTCTCCTGCGGCTTTTTCTCTCCTCCGGACCGGTATCCCAGATCTGGAGGCCGGCCATCTGCGTCATGATCACCCGCGTCCCTTCCGGCACCCGGATTGCGTCCGCGACATCTTCCGGGCGCCTCGCCCAGACGATCTGGTGTGCGAACTCACCGCCCGGAAGCAGCACCATAACGCTGTAGGTGTTCATGTCCTCTTCCTGGCCCCCGCCTCCTCCGGGTTGACCCGGTAGCAGGAGAGCGTGGCGGGTCCTGTCTCCTCTCGTTTCATCTGCTCCTGTACATTCGCCATATAGATTCCTCCATACGGTTTCCCGGCTCAGGCTCTCCCTCGTATAAATACTATCCCACCTGCCACTCCTCGATCCCGGTCAGCTCCATCCCGAGGTGCCAGAAGCGCTTCTGCACGCCGGCATCGCGGGCGAGTGCCGAGGGCATCGTCTCCTGCTTCTTCTCAAAGTACCGACCACTCACCTCCCCGGCCTCGGGAGCCGTCGCGACGTAGACCTCGACGGCCGCCCCCTGCTCGGGCGGGGCTCCACCGCTGTTCTCACCAGCATACGCCCGCAAGAGTTTGGTGTCGATCACCCCCGGGTGCAGGGAGTTTACGGTGACGCCCGTCCCCTCCAGCATCCCGGCAAGCCGCCGGGTGAAGGCGATGACTCCTACCTTCGAGACGGCGTAGGCGGTGTACGGGTCGTAGTTCTCCCCGGCGGGAAGGTTCTCCCAGTCGATCGCGTGCACGCTCCGGTGCGCGATGGACGCGACGTTCACAATCCGTGTGGATCTGCTCGCCTCCAGGAGCGGCAGGAGTTCGTGCGTCAGGAGAAACGGTGCCAGGAAGTTGACGGCGAGCGTCATCTCGATACCGCCGGGCGCGACCTCACGCTCGGGCTGAAACACCCCGGCGTTGTTGATCAGCACGTCGAGGCGGCCGTAGGTTTCGGTGACATCGGCCGCAAGGTCGCGGATATTCTGCCGGTCTGTGAGGTCGGCGATGAAGAGGTCGAGTTGGTCGGAACCGGTCGCCTCCCGTATCGAGTCTCGGACGGATCTGCCTTTCTCCCGGTTCCGACCGTGGATCAGCACGCGGTGGCCCTGCTCCGCCAGGATGCGGGCGGTCACCCTGCCGATGCCGTCCGTCGAGCCGGTGACCAGGATCGTCTCTGCAGTCATAGTCCCTGCATGTCCGGGCAGCCCGATGAACCTGTGGGTATGCCGCGGAGGGGAGGCCGGGTCAGCCTCTCGAGGTCTGCGATGAGGTGCGGAAAAACCGCGACAGCGGTGCGGCTTGCGGATACCTGCGCTTCATCGCCGGTCACCGTCCCGTTCAGGCAGGCGACCTCTGCCAGCACCGCCAGCCCGAGCTGTGCGCTCTTCCGCGCGTATGGGAACGAGACGTAATCGATGGTATCGTCCGGCGTGTGCATCGGCCATCCCGGTCGCGGTGCGTGCATCATCACCACCGGATAGCCCTGCTCCCGGAACGAGACGTGATCCGAGATGGGGACGCCGGACTCACTGACCAGGGTGACGTCAATGCCGTAGCGGGCAGGGTACTGCGCCATCGCCCGGGCGACCCCTGCCGCCCGTGCATCGGCAAGGACGGTTACGACCGACCGGTTCTCCGGGTCGTACGCCGTGGAGTCGTAGTTGAGGTAGAGCAGGATCTCGCGGTCATCTGCCGCCGCCCGGCGGGCGTAGTCGCGGCTGCCGTGCCTCCCGGCCTCCTCTGCGTTCCAGAGGGCGAACGCTATTGTCCGGTCGAATGTCTGGCTGCTCATGATCCGGGCGAGTTCGAGGACGATGGCGACCCCGGCAGCGTTGTCGGTCGCCCCCGGCGCGTTCTTCGGATCGGTGGCAGTGCTGTCGTAGTGGGCTCCGACGACCACGAAGGTATCGGCGTTCTGCCCGGAGCCCGGCAGTGTCGCGACGACGTTGCGACGGTCTCCGCCCTGGTACTCGACCTCAAGTTCCGGGATGGCACGGAGCCGGTCGTGGAGATATGCCGCCGCCTCGGTGTTGCCGTCCGTCCCGATCGCCCGCGTCCCGAACGCCTGGAGATCGGCGGTCGTGGCGTAGAGTTCGGACTCGCTGACCTCCGCGATCATCGCGGCAACCTCCGGGTCCCAGCCCGGTTGCCCGGTGTCGCTCGCGGATGCGGCGGCAGAGATCAGCAGGATGAGAACGATGGCTGCGCCGATCAGGCAGATCCTGGTCTGCAAGTGGTCGTGGGACGGCATCTGCGGTCACCCCCGAAGGTGCGGCGGTGGTATTTATGGATAGTCCTGGATGGGAGCACCGCAAAAAAAGAAGTTGGCTACCGGCGCAGCAGGACGCAGGCTGCGGCAAGCAGTGCGAGGAACGCGGTGACCGGCAGCAGCCCGGCGGCCGGGGTTGTCCCGGCCGGGGCAGGGCTCTCGGCCACCGTCGGTGCCGTGATGCCGGGGTCGGCGAGCGCAACCCCGATCGGCGGCGTCACCGTCACGATGAAGACGGAGACCGGCTGCGGCCCCGCCATTCCCGACGAGGACGGATTCGGTGCTTCACCGGAGACGAACGTCACCTCAACTGCAGAGCCGTCGTTTCTGCCGTTCCAGGTGAACGCATCGCCGGGCTCGAGCCGCTCGGACCAGACCCCCCGCCCTTCGGTCGTGAGGGTTACGTTCACCGCCGCCGCCGGGCAGACCGTCCCGGTTTCGCTCGTACAGGCGGGTTCAGCCGTGTAGGTGAGGGTGTAATCGCCGGCGAACGGCACCGGAGCCGCTGCCGGGTCGCCGGCGAGGTTCGTCAGGACGTACTCGCCCTGCGGTGTCTGCTTCAGGGTGCCGACGGCGATCCAGGTGCCGTCTTCGGCGCCGAGCGTGGTCACGGCGGCAGAAGTGCCGGTCTCAAAGAGAGCGATGCCTGCAGCTCCGCCCGGCACCGTCCCTTCGATCATGGTCGGTTCGATGGGATCGACGACCAGTTCCGGTGGGTCGGTCGTGAAGTTCAGGCCGAACTGTCCGGCGGCGCTGACAACCATCGTTCCTTCATTCTGTTTAACATCCTCGACCGGGCCGAGGAGCGATATCTCTGCAATGACTGCCGACGCCGGAACACCGGCGATGCAGCAGAGGAGCAGTCCGAGGAGGAGCAGTCTCTGGAATTTCACGGGAAATCACCCTGATGCAGGAGTGATCTCGCGGGAAGGCAATAATAGGTTGTGAAACGCCCCCGCAGGGCGTCTCCACTACTGCCGGACGCTCTCCGGTGTGCCCGTGCCGTTCTCCTGCACCCCGGCGACCTCGGCGATGACCGACATGCCGAGCTGTGCGTTCTTCCGGGTGAACGGAAGGGACATGTGGTCGACGGTGTCGTCGGGGGTATGACCGGAACCGTGTCCCTCCTGGTGCGTCATCACGGCCGGATACCCTGCTTCGCGGAACGGCACGTGATCCGAGATGCAGGTGTAGTTGTTCTCCGTCAGGGTGAGGTTGATCCCGTAGAGGGTGTTGTGGCGGTGCATGAGGTCGGCGACCGGTGCGGAGCGCTCGTCGTACATAATGTCCAGCATGGAGCGGCCTTCCGGGTCGAGACAGGCCGAGTCGTAGTTGAAATAGAACAGAATCTCGCGGTCATCTGCCGCCGCCTGGCGGGCGTAGTCGCGGCTGCCGCTCCTGTCGGTCTCCTCTGCGTTCCAGAGGGCGAACTGTACCGTCCGGTCGAATGTCTGGTTGCTCATGATCCGGGCGAGTTCGAGGACGATGGCGACCCCGGCAGCGTTGTCGGTCGCCCCCGGTGCGTTCTCCGGATCTGAAGAGGTGCTGTCGTAGTGGGCGCCGACGACCACGAAGGTATCGGCGCCCGGCCCGGAGCCCGGCAGGGTCGCGACGACGTTTCGAAGGTCGCCGCCCTGGTACTCGACCGCAAGTCCTGGGACGGCACGGAGCCGGTCGTGGAGATATGCCGCCGCCTCGGCGTTACCGTCCGTTCTGACCACCCGCGTTCCGAACGCCTGAAGATCGGCGGTCGTGGCGGAGAGTTCGGACTCGCTGACTTCCGTGATCATCCCGGCGATCCGGGGGTTAACCTCCTGTCCTGCGGATGACAGATTCGCCGCGCTGCCTTCCTCCTGCATGGAAGGACCGGCGGATGCCGTAAGGGTGAGTGAGACGAAGACGACAATGCATATCGCGATGCAGAGTCCTCCGCCCCCGAGCACTCCTGCTCGAATGTGGCGGGAATTGCTGGTATCCATGGAGGATCTCATTGCATTGGAGCGGGTATGATCGTATTTATGTGTTAGCCCGGGACGGGCGGCAGAAAAAGAGTGGGGTACGGAGATGAAATCCGACCCGCAAAGGAAACGATACAGCTATCCGGACAGGCTGAACCTGCCGAAATCGACGGCAGCCAGCTGGTTTTCACGTACGATAGGGTAGAACGAGGCTTCGGCGCCGGGTGATTCTTCCGGATGCCCGATTGTCGACCACGGTGTATCCGCTTCTCCGGATACATCGTGCGCTTCTGCTGCCACGCCGATCAGCAGGCCGGCCATGGCCACCCCCTGGATCAGGATAGCAATGGTTGTGGCAAGTGTCTGCAACTGCATTCGGTTGACCACCAGGCGGGACGAAGGCCTGCTTTGTACTTATATCTTGCCTCCCATGCCTCCCGAAGCATATGGTGTCGCTCTGCTATTCGGCTCGGTAATCCGGCGGAACCTTCAAATTCTCGGGGCCGGTATACCGCCCAGATCCCTGACGGTGGTGGTCGGCATGGAAAACAGGAATCTCCCACCCGGTTTTGCGGAAGCAGTTTCGTTTCCGCTGGTACAGGCACTCTTCGGCAGGCGTGCACGCCGCTTCTTCCGCGGTGCGTCTATCCCGGACGGCTATTTTCAGTATACGTCACGGCATGAACCGATGCCGCTCTCGCCCCTGGAACAGATGCTGGTGCTGACGGCAGCGGCCGGAAACACCGGATGGCACTACCTGATCATGCGCAGCGCCCGGTACGCCCCGGCGCTCTCGAACTATGCCTGCACTGCAGGGGGACGGACGAACCCCTCCGCAGCAGGCTTTCATACGAGTGAACTCTTCTATACCGACGACGACGGCGTCTATTTCCTGGAAACCCGCGATGCACCCGCGCTCGTCCGGCGGCCGGAAGACGGGTGTCCCGATCTTGAGGAACTCCTGGAGGCGCACCGCTCACGCATCCACAGGATTGTGGATGGCCGCCTGAACCTGCCGCCGGAGGTGCCGTATGTGGAGGGGCACAACACCTGGGTCGCCAACCGGCCGGGGAGCACCCTGATAATCCCGGTCGGCGACCTTGCCCAGCACGTCCTCGCGGTGCTCTGCTACTACCTCCAGAACGGGCAGTGCGTGTACGACGACGTTCACAACGAGCGTATCGCCGGGATGGAGCGGTATCGGCACCTCTGCGATGTGGACAGTCCGCTGCCGCTGACGTTCCTCGAGCAGGTCTCGCTCGCCGAGCTGACCGCCGAGCTCTCGACCGCCTGCTACGCGGGGATGCTGATGCTCCAGGCGATGGGGCTCGGGGGCTGGATGTTCGACGGCATCGATCCTGTCAGCGTTCTCGGTGCGAGCGGCAACCCCGATGTGGCGGGGCTCGGTTTTCGCTACGACACGGACGCGCGGTGGCCGCTCCCGAACCCGACCGGGCTTCCCGGAGTCTTCGAAGGCTTCACGCCGCCCCACTACCCCGATATGCGCTCCGCCCTGGACGCCCTCGTCAAGCGGAAGTTCGGTGCCGGAGGGCCGTTTCACCCCGCGACGCCGGGGCCGTACCGGGAGACCACGGCGGTGCGGGGGCGTGCGCAGGAGTACAGCGAGGAGTTTTGCGAATGCGTGGCACTGCAGGCTCAGCACATCTACGACCGGTTCGGCAAATTCCCGGGAACCGTGCCGAGCATTTTTGTCCTGACTTACCTGCAGGCCCAGCATATCGACCTGGAATTTTACGACCGGTTCTACCAGCCGGGAGCGTACCTGCAGACGCATGCACGTCATATGGAGAACTGGCACCCGGAGGGCGGCGGATAGGTCTTGGAAGGCATTTTTCCGGAACCCCCGCTCTTCTTTCCAGGAACAAATCCGATAGATATTTACGATGCGGCAGTGACCTCCTCTCACTGGCGAAAAGTGGAGGCGTATTTCTCCTGTGATGCTCTTTGATCGTTTAAAAGGCAGATTTACCGGGAAGTGCCCGGCGTGCGGGAATTTCCTTGAGACGACCGAAAAACTTGAAAAGGTGAGCCGGAGCGGGTATCGGCGCATCAGAACGCTGCACTGCTCCCGGTGCGGCTGGTCTGATCTGCAGGACTGCGGGTTCTGCAGGATGGACGAGCTTTAAGAGTAGGGCGGCGACTGTAACCGGGTGCAGGGGCTCTTCTCCGCCATCCGTTACCCGGAGCGGCCGCAGCATTCCCGAAGACATGTCGTGGAGGGCATGGAGGCACAAAAAACCTGCTAATCATCCTGCGAGAGCATGCTCCCGGGCGGTTTTCCACCGGCGCCGATCACTCCTTCAGCGCCGCCCGGATCCGTGCAGAGAGCCGTCGGTTCAGGGCTTCGTCCATCGTATCGACCCGGGCATCGAAGTACTCCACCCAGTCGGCGATGACGCCGAGCTTCTGCTCCTGCTTATTGAGGCGCTCGGTCAACCTGTCTATCACCTGTAGCAGCGATGCGACCTCGTCCTGCGTCGCTGCCCGTTCCTGTGCGAGATCGCCGGTGAGCCTGGCGATCTGCCGGTGCTGGTGAGCGATCGCATCCTGCATCATCCGGAACTCGACGACTATCTCCGGGGGAAGCTGAACGCCCGGCGGCATCGGTTCCACTGTTTCCTCCGCGCCGCCCGCGGGGGCTTGCGAGACCTTTCCGGCGCGGACTTCGGTCCGCACCTCGTCGGGGGCGAGTCCCTTTCCGGAGAGTTCTTTGAGGTTCTGAATTATCTTGACTGCTTTCTGGGGGAAGAGTTTTGCCTTCCCTATCATCCGGTACGAGAAGAGATCGTCGTACTCCCTGACGAGATGCCGGACCTCCTCGACCGACAGTCCGGTGAGATGGGCGATGTCGTCGATCTTCAGTTCTTTCTCTTTCATGCTTGCCACCCCGGCGGTATGCATCACTGCTCTGCACCCCAAACAGGGCTCGCAGAGACGGAGTAATCATTGATTCGGTCTCCGGAGATTATTATACCTGCGTAACTCATCTCCCGCCCGCCCGAATGAGAACCGGATCGTGACGGTTTTCCCTCTTCCCGCCGATAGGGTGATCGGGAGCGTGCGCAGACGTGAAGTGGATCGATGCGGACGGCACGGCGGTGCCGGTGACCGTCGTCCGTAAACCGGTGAAGACCGCCCGCCTGCAGGTCAGGCCTGACGGGACGATACGGATCGTCGCCCCGCGTTCGTTCCCTATCGATGCCTTTCTTGCGCGGAACACGGCGTGGATCACACAGCGGCGGCGCGACCTTGCCCGGCTTGCCGAAGCGGGCGATGGAAACGAAGACCGTCTCCTCCTCTGCGGGGAATACTATCGCCTCGTCGAGGGCAAGCCGTTCGGCGTCGACGAAGAGGAAGGCACCGTCACCGCTCCGTCGCTCACGGTTTTGAAGCGAAATCTTATCGCGATGCTGCGGCGTGAGATCGCCGCCGACGCGGCTCTGCACCCCGCACTCGCGGAGCGTGCGCCCCCGGAGGTGACGGTGCGGATGCAGCAGACGAAGTGGGGAAGCTGTTCGTCGCTCGGGAACCTGAACTTCAACCTGCGGGTGATCGCCCTGCCGGTGAGCCTGCGGGAATACATCGTCGTCCACGAACTCGCGCACCTGCGGGAGCATAACCACTCCCGGGCGTTCTGGGAGGTCGTGCACCGTCATTATCCCGATTACCGGAGCGCAGAGGCGGAGCTCCGGCGCTACTGGGTTCTTCTGGAGCGCAACCGGCTCTGGAAGGCGCTGCGGGAGGCGTGATCTTACGGAACGCACCCGACCGCCCGCAGGCTGCGCTCGACCTCTGCGGCCATCCCGGAGTCGAGGAAGACGGCTCCGGCGATCGCCTCCAGCGTCTCGGTGAGCGCATCGCTGTAGCGCCAGATCTCCTGTTTCGCCTCGCCCCTGCCGAACCGGATGAACTCCTGGAGGCGCATCGCCCGGCCAACCTCGTTGAGCGGGAGCAGGCTGACGAGTTTCATCTTCTCGGCGGTGATCTCGCCCTTTTTGCTGATACCCCGCGCCATAATCGACTGGATGACGATCACGGTGACGACTGCATCGCCGAGGGTGGCCAGTGCCTCCTGGTGCGCATCCTCATAAAGCCCCTGTTCGCGTGCGTAGGCCGGGCGTGTTAGCGCCCGCTCCAGGAGAGAGCGGTCGCGGAAGGTGTAGTCAAGCAGCCTCTCGAGGGCAGCGAGGTCGTCCTGGTTCTGCATCGGCATTCTCTTCTCGGTGTTTGTCCCGTCGCCCTATATTGGTTGCTGCCCGCAGTCACCGGCTCCGCTTCCGCCGGTAACTCCGGTACATCACCGCGATGGCGATGCCGATCAGGATGAAGACGAGCAGCGAGAGACCGAGGGTGACGTCGAGAAGGAATATCCCTCTGATGTAGTCGGCGCCGATGGCGATGCCGAAACTGCCGATAATCCCGCCGATGGTAATGCAGGCGAGCACCTCGGTCTTCCCCATCCCGAGCATCCTGCCGATGATCGATCCGGTGATGCTCCCGGATCCCTCGAAGGGGATGCTGACGAAGAGCACCAGGCCGAGGAAGTAGAGTTTCTCCAGCCACGGCCGCTCTGCAAGATAGGTCTGGCCGGCCTCCATGAACTGCCGTATCCAGGGTCCGACGATCGGGATCTTCAGGGCGAGCGGGAAGTTCCATGCCATGAAGAGGCCGCCGGCAAAGTCCAGGAACGCGAGGGTACACGCAATCAGCCACCAGGGGATGCCGAGCACGATGGCGAGCGGGATGACCGTCTCCCTGCCTGCCGGGGGGACGACGTAGGCGACCATCATCCCGAAGAGGATGAGAAATTCATTCAGGGGAAGCAGCAGAAAGGTGACGAGGACGAAGACTCCGCAGAGGCCGAACGGAATGCCGAGGGAGAGTGCCGGCGGGAAGGGAGCGGTGTCTTCACTATCTGCCTCTTTGCTCCACGGGAGTGTCTGTTGCTGCATGGCTCGTGTGTCTACCTGTCTGCAGCGCCGGGCTCAATCAGGATCGCTGCATGCCGTATCCGTCCGCATCGCGAGGATGCGCTCGACGATCCGTGAGGAACTGGCAAGCGGCTCGTGGTAGCCGGTGATCCTGACCACCCGGGCGTCGATGCCCCGCTCTGCGAGCGCCTGTCCGAGCTGCTCCTCGTTGAAGTGCTGGTTGAAACCGAGGGTGATGATGTCAGGGCGGATCTCCTCGATCGGGCGGAACATGTCGTGCGGGTCGCCGAGGCGGGCGTCGTCCACGGGTTTTAGGGCACGGATCATCCGGAGACGCTGCTCTTCCGGGACGATCGGTTGCGGTTTATGCCTGACATTGACGTCGCGTGCGACGATGACGTGCAGTTCGTCGCCGAGCCTGCGGGACTCCTCCAGGTAATGGATGTGACCCGGGTGGAGGATGTCGAAGGTTCCCGTCGCCACCACGCACTTCACGCGACCACCTCGAGGTGCATCGGAGCACCGTCTGCCGAGAAGCATTGCCAGTCGCCGTCTTCATACGGGTACCCGATGATGAGGTTGTATCTGCCGACCTTGGGGAAGAACCGGAGATCGGCCGGGGACGGTAAGAGTACTCCGTTCGGGTGGCTGTGCGCGCTGCCGACCTGGTGCGTGTCCAGCGGGAGCATATCGACGAAGAATGACGCGCTCTCCGAGCCGACGATCGTCCCCGGCACCAGGTCAAGGTCCCGGATAATGCCGTCCCGCTCCCGCAGAACCGCCACAAATTCATTCGGATGATGCTCTTTTCCGAGCTGCAGAAGCATGGAGAGGAGTTCGGCGCTGATCCCGTGAACTTTCATTCTGTTCAGGTACTTGGAACAGAGGAAAGATAAGTCCTCGTGTCCTGCCGATGCGGCGGCCGGAAAAAGAGAGGAGGATCGCGGTGCTGCCCGCCTGACGGGATTTTTTCAGGAGCGGTTCTGGAGTGTCGGCATCTCTATCTGGGTGCGGTTTGTGTCCGTGGTCTCGTTTTCGGTTATGGGTGCAGGTGTCTCCTCCGGCGGCATCAGCACCGCATCGATGGTGTGAACTATGCCGTTGTCGGCGTTGATCTCTGTTGTGCCGAGGGTGATGTTGTCGACCATCAGCGCGCCGCCCTCCCGGGTCACGGTGATGTTCGTCCCGAGAAGCGTTGGGAGAGTTGCGTTGCCGGACTCCGTCAGATTGGCGAGCTGCGGAACGGTGTAGAGCCCCTCAACGATGTGGTAGCGGATGATGGGGGTGAGGTTCTGCGTGTCGTTCAGAAGATCTGCCGCCGTCTCGTTCCCGAGATCCGCAAAAGCCTCGTCGTTCGGCGCAAAGACCGTGTACGGGCCGCTTGCGGTGAGGTTTGCGGTGAGGTTCGTCGCGTTCAGGGCCTGCGCAAAGACGGTCAGGTTCGCATCCGCTTCGATCGCCTCTATGACGGTGTCTGCCTGCGTGCCGGTCATGTTCCCGGCAACCGTATCCGAGACGATGATGCGGCCGGGCATTCTGGTGTCCTGGAGAGACTGGTTGATTCTGCAGCCGTAGGCATAGGTGCCCGGATCTGTGAAGGTATAGGTAAAGGACTCCCCGGTCTCAAGCGCCCCGGAGTCGAAGAGTCCGGTCATGCTGGTGACGGAATGGCTTACGCTGTCGTAGTTTGTCCAGGCAACCGTCGTTCCGGGCGCTACCGTCATCGTCGGCGGATAGTACGAACTGTTCCTGAGTTCGATCTTCACCCCCGTCTGCTCCTGTCCGCAGGCGCTCCCGATACAGAGGCAGAGGAGCAGAACGGCGCAAAGCCCCAGTGTTGCTTTTCTGATCTTCATCTATCATCATCTCCCTGGTTGAGAGGAATCGGCAACGGTTTCGCTGATCTGTGCGTGGATGTTGCCACGGCACAATGCAGGGAATATTATAAAAACATGTTGATATTTTGTTGGAATGCGCTGCTTTGCCAAAAATGTGCATTTCCTGCTCAGAAACGCCCGTCCTGCTCGAAGCTCCGGTTGAACCGGATCGCAAGTTCGGCCTTGTAGAGCTCTTTGCCGAGGTACGCGGCGTGATCCATCAGGGAGACCCGCCCCTCAGTGAGGAGGGCGTGAAAAACATCCTCCCATCGCCTGCCCCGGATCGCCCTGCCCTTATGCACGGCCACGATCCAGCCGTCCTCGATACCGATCCGGATGCATCCGAGCGGATCGTAGGTGACCTCTTCCGGCATCGGAGGTGCGGCGGCCTCGCTCGTATAGGTGAGGGGCGGCTCCCGCCGCCGCCGTTTTTCCTTGAGGATCAGGAGATCGAGCCCAAGATCCTTCGGGTAGGGGCGGCCGTGCAGCAGCGCCGCCATCTCGGTCGCCCGCCGCATCTCGGCGACCGAAGCGTGCGTCTTGTCCGAGTGTTCGCTGGTGAAGATGACCGCTGCGCCGACCTCGTAGGCCATGGCGGCAAGGAGGGCGTTTGCACCCGGTGAGTCGGCATCGAGGAGCTCGACCACATTGCCGGCGCCGAAGAAGAGCGGGTGGCCGGCAGGGGAGAAGGCGGCGAGCGATTCGACGAGCCCGGATCCCGCGGGCTGCAGGAGCGGGTCGGCAAGCAGGCAGCAGATGCCTGCATCAGAGGCCTGCCGGAGGTTCTCGGCAAGGCTTTTGTCGCGGGGGACGATCACCGCAGCGGCTCCTGCGTCCGCCACGGCGCTGCCGATCTCGGGGAGGTTGCCGTCATGCAGGCTCAGGACGATATCGGCACGGTCGAGCGCCGCTGCGATCAGCCGTGGCTCCTGGGTGTCGACGGCGAGCACCCCGTCACAATCGGCGGTCTCCGCGAAACAGCGGCGCACGTCCTCGGGCGAAGCGTCGAACCCGAACCCGAGATCGACGATGTCGGCGCCCGAAGCGAAGAACCGCTCGACCTCGGCCCGGATGTCCTCCCGCCGGTGCGCATCCATGATCTCGGCGAGCACTTTGATCCGTGACTCCCCGCCGATCTTCAGGCCGCGGATGAGAAAGTCGCACGCGGATTCTTCTTCGCGCTTTGCTATCTTTCGGTACGCCTCCTGCCGGCGTTCCACGGCCAGAAACTCGTCGGCTGGGATCGAGCGGGAGAGGTGCACGGTCTCGAGGACCGCGAGCACGAGGCCGAGATCCGCTGCGTGGCGCGGGCCGCGGTAGATCGGCACACCGGTCTCCTCTTCGACCGCTGCAAAGGATGCGGTGCACATGCCCGAGACGAGCACCATATCGTAGGCCCCTCCGGCCAGCAGGCGGCGCAGGTGATCCGCCGTGAGGAAAGACGCAATCTCGCCGGTGACGGCCACGTCGATCGCGTATCGGTCACGGAAGCGGTCTACAATCTCCGTGACGATTGGTGCCGTCGCCGATCCGGTGGGGAGTAGGATGCGCATACGCTCTCATTAATATCCGAAGCGAGAAAAATATCTCTGATCTCATGCTGAAGTGCGACCTGCACGTTCACACGAACTTTTCAAAGGACGGCGAGAGCAGTGTTGAGGAAATCCTCCGTCGTGCCGAGTCGGTCGGCCTCGATGCCGTGGCCATCACTGACCACGATACTGTGGAAGGGGCGCTGTATGCCCTGACGTGCGATACGCCGCTTGTGGTGATCCCGGGGATCGAGGTGTCCACCCGGCACGGGCATCTCCTTGCACTCGGGATAACCGAGCCTATCCCGGCCGGCCGGGATTTTCTCGAGACGGTTGCATACGCGCGTGCACGCGGAGCGCTGCTGATCCTCCCCCATCCCTACCACATGTGGCGGCACGGCGTCGGGCGGAAACTGAAGGTCGGCATCGCGTCGGTGGATGCGGTTGAGACATTTAACAGCAGGTACATCACCGGTTCTGCGAATCGGAAGGCGGCAAAAATTGCACGGAGATTCGATAAACCCTGCGTGGGGGGCAGCGATGCGCATAACGCCCGATACGTCGGTTTCGGCCATGCCCTGGTCTCGGCCGAACCGGATGCCGCAGCCATTCTGCAGGCGATCCGGGAGGGGAACACGATTGCGGCCGGGAGAATGACGCCACTCCACACCTATACCCGGCAATCCCTCAAAGGGGCTCTGCGGCGGATCAGGCGGCGGGTGCGGTGACGAGGCTGGCATTCCGCCTCGTCTACCTCGGCGGAGACTTTTACGGATCGCAGATGCAGCCCGAGCTGAGGACAGTGGAAGGGGAGGTCATCGAGTCGTGCCGCAGGCTCGGCCTCTTTGATGACTGGCGGGATGCAGGGTTTCGGATCGCCGGCAGGACGGATCGCGGGGTGCACGCTTGCGGGCAGGTCTGTGCCTTTACGACCGACCGGGAGGAGCGGGCGGTGCAGGCATTAAACCCCGTTCTTCCGCCGGACATCTGGTGCACGGCGTGGGCATCCGTACCCGATTCGTTCCATCCGCGGTATGATGCCCTGTCCCGGACGTACCGTTACTACTTCCCTGACCCGCCGGACGACGTTTCTGCCATGCAGGAGATGGCACGTCGGTTCATCGGCAGTCATAACTTCTCCTCGTTTGCGCGGGTAGGCGATAAGAATCCCGTCCGGACGGTGCTCGCTGCAGATATCCGGCGGGAGGGTCGGTTCTGCGTCTTCGAGGTCACGGCAAAGAGCTTCCTCTGGAATATGGTGCGGTGCATGGCAACTGCGCTTCTGCTCGCAGGCCGGGGTGCTGCTGATATCGATGAACTTGCCGGCCTCCTCGAAGAACCGACGGCGGAACGGTTCCCTGCTTCGCCCCCTGATGGGCTGATCCTCTGGGACGTCGCCTATGATGTCACATTTTTGCCGCTCTGCGTAGACGAAAAACACCAAAACCATCTCCGTATGCTTTACCGCCGGTATTCCCTGATGGAAGAGATCACCTGTGTTCTGTCCAAAGAGACTTCCGAGCGGTGATCTGCCCGACACCGGTTTGGCCTGTCGGTACGAACCCGGCACCGCGTCCCGGATATCCTGGTGGTTCTGCCGGGAAATACTGGTGGGGGAACATCAACCCTTGCCCCTCTGTGAAATGAAACGAGTTTTTCCCGGGGGAGGTGCGCCTGAGTGGAGATGTACGGCGCGGATGATCGGGAAAATTGGCGTTTTTGAGCTGGCGGTTTAAAAAGGATCGTGCTTGACGGGATGAATCACGCAAAGGAGGTGCGGCAGGGAAAATCTTCCATTTTGTCTGACAATTCCCTGTAGACTATTTATACTTTGTGTCCCTCTGAACGTTTTCACGAGTTCATCCCGGGAAAACCGGTTGGTGAGAGCAGTCTATCGGGCATTCCATTCCATCCCGTCTATTTTTTGATTATTAAGTATCTTTAAATATTATTGTATTATTATATGGGTGTGCCTGTTAATTAAATATGTCTTTAATTTATATGCTGTAAACTATTTTTGGTTAATAATAACCTATTAATATATGACTGAACAGTCCCGTTTCAGTACGTCAAGGGGGAAAGTGGATGTACGACACAGATCCAGGTCTGGGAACAGAACCTGCGCGTGCAGACGGCCTGTCAGGGCCGCAGCGCTCTGTTCCACGACCACAGTATACAGGTACGGGTAGCAGTATCGAGATTGACCGGCTGATCCGCATGGGGTACGCACTGAAAAGTCCGGTGGAAACGCCCCTTCTTCATTATCAGATGCAGGAATCGCTCAATCCCCTGCAGGCGCCCGTGATGCCCGGGTATCGGAGGAAAATAAGCGAGGAGATCGAGACGCCGACTCCGGGCTTCAGCGCACGGAAGAAGAGGACGCTCGTTGCCATACCCTGCTATAACGAGGAGGTTGCCATCGGTTCACTCGTTCTCATGGCTCGCCGCTACGTTGACGAGGTTCTCGTCGTGGATGACGGGTGTACTGACGAGACGGTCAATATCGCTCGTGAGGCGGGTGCGGTCGTTGTATCGCACGGTTCGCAGCAGGGAAAAGGGCGGGCGATAAAGACGTCGCTTGAGTACGCCTTTCAGGGCCGGTTTGATGTGCTCGTCTTCATGGACGGGGACGGCCAGCATAATCCGGAAGAGATCCCCTTCCTCCTCGAACCGATCATCGGCGACGATGCGGACCTGGTCATCGGATACCGGAAACTCGGCCAGATGCCGGTATACCGGCGGTTCGGGCGTGCGGTGCTCGACGTCGTCACCGGTGTCGGCAGCACCATCACCGACTCGCAGTGCGGGTTTCGGGTTCTGAACCGAAGATCCATCGAATCGATGCTCAAGCGGCTGAAAAAAGACGATTTCTCGACGGAATCCGAGATGCTTCAGGTGGCGCAGGAGACGAACCTGCGTGTCGGTGAACGGCCGATCGTATGCAAATACGGTGACTTCGACACCTCGACAAAGAACCCGTTCGCACACGGATTTGAGGTGTTGAACTCGTTATTCTGGCTCGGAATTGAGAAAAAGCCGCTTTTCTACTTCGGAGCGCCCGGTTTCGCGTCGCTGTTCCTTGGAATATTCCTCTGGACGCGATTTTTGCAGATCTTCAACGAAACCGGAGCATTGTCACTCGAATATGGTGTGATCATCTCGGTTCTCTTCGTTATCGGCGCCGTCACCCTTCTCATGGGGCTGATGCTGGATATCGTTGCGCGGGTGAGAGCATAATGTGCCTGCTGCTATCATGCGGGAATCCCGGAGAGTTGGCAAAATGATAGGAATTGTTCTTGGTACACGTCCTGAGATAATTAAAATGTCCCCGGTCATACGGGAATGCGCACGGAGAAATCTGGACTATTTTGTCCTGCACACCGGGCAGCACTACTCCTACGAGATGGACAGGCTCTTTTTTGAGGAACTGGATCTCCCGGAGCCGCATCATAATCTGGATGTCGGATCGGGCACGCATGCCGAACAGACCGCCCGGATCATGACAGGGGTCGAGAAGGTTCTGGCCAAAGAGGCACCGGATGTCATCCTGGTGCAGGGGGATACCAATACCGTTGTTGCAGGAGCGCTCGCTGCCTCCAAACTGCACACGCGGGTGGGTCATATCGAGGCCGGCCTGCGGAGTTTCAACCGGTGGATGCCGGAGGAGATTAACCGCATTCTCACGGATCATATGTCGGACTATCTCTTTGCCCCTACTGAGAAGGCTCGTGAGAATCTGTTGAAAGAAGGCATCGACGACAAAAAGATCTGCGTCACCGGCAACACCGTTGTGGATGCCATCTACCAGAACCTCGACATATCCCGCAAAAAAGTCAACGTTCTGAAAAATCTGGATCTAAAGCCGAAAGAATACTTCCTTGTTACAGCGCACCGGCAGGAGAACGTCGACAACAGAGCCCGGCTGAAAGATATCATCAGCGGCCTCGAATCGATACAGCAGGAGTTTTCGATGCCGGTCATCTTTCCGGTTCATCCCCGGACGGCGCGGCGTATCGATGAGTTCGGTATCGGGCATGACGGGATCCAGCTGACGAAGCCGTTCGGATTTCTGGAGTTCCTCCAGCTCGAAGCGCAGGCGCGGATCGTCCTGACCGACTCGGGCGGCGTGCAGGAGGAGGCCTGCGTTCTCGGTGTCCCCTGCGCGACCATGCGCTACGACACAGAAAGGCCCGAGACGATCGATGTCGGTTCGAACATCCTGGTCGGCACCGAGTCGGCGCGGATCCTTGAGGGTGTCCGGTCGGCGGCAACATGGGAAAACTGCTGGAAAAATCCATACGGAGATGGAATCGCCGGGAAGATGATCGTGCTGGTATGTGCCGCTGCACGGTCGGGCTGAGGCGGCTTTTAGGGGGGGAGCTATGAAAATTTGTGTGCTTGGACTTGGATATATCGGTCTGCCGACAGCCCTTCTGTTTGCAGCTGCAGGTGCGGACGTCGTGGGTGTCGATGTGAAGGAGAGTGTCGTGAACACCCTCAATCAGGGACGGGTCCCGTTTGAAGAGCCCGGGATGGATGATCTCTTCCTCCGGGCACGCGGTCGGTTCGTTGCAAAAACAGAGCCGGAAAAGGCCGACGTCTTTCTGATTGCCGTCCCGACACCGCTTGATCAGGGTACGAAGGTATCGGACCTCACCTTTGTCAAAAAGGCTGCGGGCATGATCGCGCCGCACCTTGACCCGGACAACCTCGTTATCCTCGAATCGACGGTGCCTCCCGGCACCAGCGAACGGGTGATCATCCCGCAGCTGGAGATCGGCGGGGTCATGGTGGGAGAATTTCTCTATGCACATTGCCCTGAGCGCGCCATTCCGGGAAGCACCCTGCGCGAGATGATCCACAACAGCAGGGTCGTCGGCGGCTACGACCGTGAATCGACGGAACAGACGGTTGCACTCTATCGCCGTTTTGTGGAAGGGCAGATCTACCAGACCGATACAAAGACCGCCGAGTTCGTCAAACTGATGGAGAACACCTGCCGGGACGTCAGCATCGCCCTCGCGAACGAGTTCGCGCAGCTCTCGGAGGAGTGCGGCATCAACGTCTGGGAGGCCATCGCTCTTGCGAACAAACATCCGCGGGTCTCGGTGTTAAGCCCGGGCCCTGGTGTCGGCGGGCACTGCATCGCCATTGATCCGTGGTTTTTGACCGAGAACTCCATCCGGTGCAAGATGATCTCGATGGCGCGGGAGGTCAACGACTCCATGCCCAACTACGTCCTTCATGTTGTTCGCGGACTGGTCAACGGTACCAGGAATGCGACCATCACCGTCTTCGGTGTAGCGTACAAGGGGAACGTCGACGACACCCGGGAGAGCCCTGCGATCAAGTTCATCAAACTGGCCGAGAACGAAGGGTATACCGTCCGGTGCTACGACCCGCACGTGAAAGAGTTTCACTATCCGCTCTACGACCTCGACGAGGCCGTTCGAAATAGTGACTGCATCGTGGTGCTCGCGGATCACGACTGTTTCAGGACGCTCGACCTCGCCGCCGCCGGCATGCGGACAAAGAACGTCGTCGATACCCGGAACATCCTGCCGCATGAAAAATGGAGCCGGGAAGGATTTGTCATCCGGGTGCTCGGGGACGGGGCCGGCGCACCGCTCGTCCAGCCCGATGCCGGTGTCCGGAAGGTCACGCTCGGTCCGGAGGTGTCGGTCCGGCCGCTCAATGCACCGGAGCTGGCTCCGACGCTGCCGCTTGTTCCTCACCAGGAGCGTGGCGATATCGTATGACGGCGGAGCGAGGCGCCAGGATGAAACGCGTGCTCATTGTCTCACAGCATTTCCCTCCCGAACGCTCCGGGAACGCATCACGTATCTACGATACCGCCCAGCACCTCGCAAAACTCGGGCTCGGGGTGACGGTCGTCGCGCCGCACCCGACGTTCCCGACCGGCACGTTCCCGCGTGTCTGGAAACCCTCGGAGAGAACGACCGTCGACGGCATCGAGGTGCTCCGCCTCTGGGGCTGGCAGCCGAACGTCCGCGACCCGGGTTTCGTTAGTAGAATGCTCTACTATCTCGTCTTTCCCCTGCACGTGCTTCTGCGGCTCATCTTCACGGCGGGGCGGTACGATGCCGTCATCACCTCCACGCCGCCGCTCTTCACCGGCATCCCCGGTTACGTGGCAAAGCGCCTCCTCGGCAGACGGTGGATCCTGGATATCCGTGACCTCTGGATCGATGCCTCGATCAGCCTCGGGTTCGTCAGGGAAGGGAGCCTGTATGAGCGGATGAGCCGGCGGTTCGAACAGATGTGCCTGGCGCATGCGGACCTGGTCGGGGTGACGACTACCGAACTCGGGCGGCGGATCGCGTCGCAGTACCGGGTTGCCGCACCCATGGAACTGATGCCGAACGGGGTCAACACCGAGTTCTTCTATCCGGTGAGCGCCGAGAAGAAGCGGCAGATCATCTATGCCGGGAATGTCGGGCACGCTCAGGATCTCGAGAAGGTCGCACTGGCCGTCAAGGCGATGAACGGGAAGTACAATCTCAAGTTCCTCATCGTCGGAGACGGGGATATCCGTGGGCAGCTCGAGCAGATGGTGCGGACGGAGGATATGACCGACTGGGTGCTGTTTCCGGGTGTGGTTCCCCGGGAAGAGATCCCGAAACTGCTCTCGGAGTCCCTCGTCGGGATTGCGCCGCTGAAGAAGATGGCGAACCTGGAGTATGCCGCCCCGACCAAGGCCTACGAGTACATGGCGTGCGGTATTCCCTTCGTGGGCTGCGGCGCCGGGGAGATCGCGCATCTTGCCCGTGATTCGGGTGCAGGGCTGATCGCCGACAACACCCCGGAGTCCATAGCGCTGGCGCTTGCCACGCTCATCGACGACCCTGCGATGATGGAGAGTATGGGGCAGAAGGGGAGGGAGTACGTCCAGAAGAAGTACGACCGCAGGACAGTCGCCCGGAAACTCAAGCAGCATATCGAGAGGATGGCATGGACGAGCGCGTGACGGCAATCATCCGGGAACTTCTCGATACGGTCGGGCAGAATCTGGTCGTCGACGGCGATGCCGCCTACATCCGCGACCCGGTCTTCGGGATAGTCCGGAACCGGGTGCACGCGGAGGTCTGCAAGGCGCTCCTGCGGACCGGTGATCTGCAGTTCGTCGAACCGATCCTCAGGACGCTCCTGCAGTCGCAGAACGGTGACGGTTCCTGGAACGAGATCCACGTGAACTATAACCAGCCGTCGGCGCTGATTACGTCGTTCGTCGGGGAGGCGCTCCTGGATGCATATCGGCTGTATCCGCACGCCGATGCCCTCGCAAAAGCGCGGGACTACGTCCTTGCGCAGGAACTGCGCCCCGGTTACTTTCTCAAGTCGGCGCTCTATACGGCCGATCACCTGAACGTCGACGCCTCATGCGGTGCGTTCCTGGCGCGGTACGCCGCGGCCTTCGAGGATGCGGCCTGCCGGGATGCCGCGATGCGTGCCGCGGCCAACATCGTCGATCACCAGTGGGAAAGCGGCGTTTATCCCTACGCCGTCGACCGGGGAACGTATCCGTATACATTCAATCTGCCGTGCGTCCACTACCAGGCGGTGACGATCTACTATCTCGCCAAGATCAACGACGTGCTGCAGGACGAGCGGGTCGCGGAGAGCCTCTCCCGGGCGGCGGCGTGGCTCGTCGATCAGCAGCGGCGCGACGGCCGGTTTGTCTGGTCGAAAAGCGGGCTGATGTTCGCCTACTACCTGAGCGGCGCGTACGGGTTTGCATACGCATCCCTCCGGTATCTCGGCCGCCGGGAGCAGGAATTTCGCGTACACGCCGACCTTTCACTGCAGGGTCTCAAACCGTGCCTCCGGGGGCTGGTGCTGCGCTGGGAGCCCGGAGCATGGAGCGGCTTCCCCGCGGCCGTCTCTACGGCCGCGAGAACCGCCGGACTTGGGGACTTTCCCGCGCAGCATCGGGCGTTCCGGTTCGGTTACGGTATGTACCGGCAGATCGCACGCAGGCGGTATGCCGATACGGTCGATTCGCGGACCTTCGACTTCCTGCGAGGAATGCTCCGGATCCGGACGTCCACAGTAGAGCCGTCGAAGAATTTCCCGGATCTGTTTATGACGTCGGAAGTGCTGGACTGCCTTTCCCAGTCGCTTGTATGGGAGAATGGACATGAAACAGGTATTGCTTGATCTTCAGTCGGGAGAGATACAGGTCGAGGAGGTCCCTGCCCCCCTGGCGCGGCGGGCCCTCGTCGTCGAGAATCGGTATTCGCTGATCAGCGCCGGGACAGAGACGGCGCTGATCAATCTTGCTAAGAAATCGCTCGTCGGAAAAGCGAAAGACCGGCCGGACGATGTCCGGAAAGTCCTCGCGAAGGTGACGACGGACGGTCCCTTCTCTGCGTACCAGCAGGCGATGAGCCGCCTCGCAAAGCCCGAACCCCTCGGCTACAGCTCTGCAGGGGTTGTCCGGGAGACCGGGGTCGACGACTTCGAGGTCGGCGACCGGGTCGCCTGCGGAGGAGCGGGGTATGCCGTCCACGCCGAGTATGTCGCGGTTCCGAAGAACCTCTGTGTCGCCGTGCCGGACGGTGTGAGCCTGCAGGAGGCTGCATTCACGACGGTGGGCGCGATCGCCATGCAGGGGGTGCGAAACGCCCAGGTCGGTCTCGGGGAGACCGTCGCGGTCATCGGCCTCGGGCTGATCGGCGTTCTCACCGTGCAGATCCTGAAAGCCGCGGGATGCCGGGTGATCGGCATCGATATCGATCCCGAGAAACTGGCGCTCGCCCGCGATCTCGGTGCCGATATGACCACGAACTACGACGGCGTTCTTGAGAAACTGCAGAGCCTCTCGCCGTTTGGGGCGGACGCCGTCATCATCACCGCCGCGACAAAATCGAACGCACCGATCGAGGCCGCCGGGCATCTCGTCCGCGACCGGGGACGTGTGGCCGTCGTCGGCAACGTCGGCATGAACGTCCCGCGTGATATCTTCTACGAAAAAGAGGCGGAGGTCGTCGTCTCCCGGTCGTACGGCCTCGGGCGCTACGACCGGAACTACGAAGAGCGGGGGATCGACTATCCGATCTACGTCCGCTGGACGGAACGCCGGAACATGGAGGCCTTCCTCGAGCTCGTGCGCGCAAAGAAGGTGACGCTCGACCGCCTGATTACCCACGAGTTCGATCTTGCCGATGCTCCGGGGGCGTACGGGATGATCGCCGGCGGCAGGGAGAAGTACCTCGGCGTTCTCCTGAAGTACAGTCCGAACGGGAACGGGAGCAGGCCTGCCGGCAGCGTGACGTTCATGGAGCCGGAGACCGGGACACGGGTGAAGAAGCCGGCGGCCGTGCAGAACCTCGGGTGCATCGGTGCGGGGGTGCATGCCTTAAGCTCCCTCTATCCCAACCTGCCGCAGCTGCCGGTGACCCTGCGGGGGCTGGCGACCGCGACCGGCCTGTCTGCTCACTCGGTTGCGAAGAAGTATGGGTTCGCCTACTGCACGACCGATTACCGGAAGATCCTCGAAGACCCCGAGACCCCGGCGGTGCTGATAGCAACCCGCAACGACATGCATGCACCGATGGTCGTCGAAGCGCTAGAGGCGGGAAAACGCGTCTTCGTCGAAAAACCCCTGGCCACGACGCCCGAAGAGCTCCGTATGGTCGCCGATGCCTGGAAGGCATCCGAGGGCGACGTGATGGTCGGGTTCAACCGCCGCCACTCACCGCTCTCCCGGAGGATGAAGGCCTTCTTCGCGAACCGGAGTTCTCCGATGGTCATTCATTACCGGGTGAATGCCGGGGAGATCCCGGCGGATCACTGGGTGCACGACGAAGAGCAGGGCGGCGGGATGCTCATCTCGGAATGCTGCCACTTCATCGACTATATGCAGTATATGACCGGTGCACGCCCGACGCTGGTGTTTGCACGCGGGATCGAGCCGACCGGCGTTGTCAGCAAGTACGACAACTTCCAGGCGATGTTTTCCTTCGCCGACGGGTCGATCGGAACAGTGACCTACACGACGCTCGGCGACCGTGCCTACTCCAAAGAGACGGTGGAGGTATTCTGCAGCGGGGCGGTCGGGAGGATCGTGGACTTCCGCGACCTGCGGTTGACGCGGGACGGGAAGGCCGAGACCGAGAAACGGTGGTTTTCGCAGGAGAAGGGATTTGTTGAGGAGCTCCACGCCTTCGCCAGGGGTGAAGGGTTCAACTTTACCGAAAGCGCCGCGACGACGCTGGCGACGTTCCGGGCGTGGGAGTCGATCGAGGCGGGCCGCCCGGTCGCCGTCGATACTGCTTCGCTCGGGTTGTAAGAGCATTCCTTTTTTCTGCGAAGATCCTCCCTGCGGGCACAGGCTGCGTTCGCAAGAGGGTATCTTGTGGAACTCATTTGGACGGCCCTGCACACAAGCGGCCTGTGGAGAGCATCTTCGTGGGGGTGGGGCCAGGGGAGGAGACGTGCCCATATACGCTACCGTACCCTATGGGTGCACCGAAATTCCTGTTGCTATCGGCGGAGTCCAGGCAATTAATGAGGTTCCATCTCTTGCTCCGGATGACCGCAATCCGGGATATTCGGGGGCACGGCTTTCCCCTGGGTATCGCCATGACTGCCCCCGCCCCTTGAGGGGGCGGGGTTGATGAGGTCTGTGGATCTTCACGGGAGACAGGGGAGGGGAAAAGGTCGTCCCCGGGACAAGCCCGGTCAGGGGAAGAACGCGGTATACGCGCAAATCCCCGTATCTAAGGGTAGCGTATATGGAGGGTTTCCCCCTCGCCTGGTAGCCCTCCCCGATGGGATAGCCCCCTCATACTCTCGATCCGCGTAGCGTACGGGTCAAAAACACAGTGCATCTTGCACAACAGTTTCGCCAAAGCTCCGTTGGCACGGATCCGCCTCTTCGTAATCACGAAAAGGCATCGAGGAAAAATGCTGAGGGCGGCGCTCTCCACCTCTCCTGAGATGTGGCTCGCCCTTCAGCGCTGGCTCTCTGCTGCAGACCCGAGTGTGGCAAGATGGTCGCGTATGCGTTCGGGGATCGTCCGCCCGTCGGTCTCCCGGTAGACGTCTGTCCATGCTTCGTGAGCACACGAGCAGTCGATGCCGGTAAAGACATCGGTATCAAACTGGACATTATACGCTTCGACGGCTTTGATGAGTTCCCGGTCGCATGCCCCGCAGTTTCGCGCCCAGTCGAGCGACTCGACCGAGTAGGTCCACGGGCTTACGTAGACGTGCATGCGCTCGCCGTACTGCTCTTTTGCTCGCTGCAGCAGATCGACAAGGCTCCAGAGCCACGGTGGGCGATAGAGGCCGTGCTTCCAGAGTTCGTGCACGACGGTGTTTCTCTCGACTGTGGTCACCTCGAGGTCGATGGAATCCACCCCCCGCGAGATGAGATATGCGAGCGTCTGCAGGATGTCGCTCACTGACTCCGATTCGGTCAGGAACGGCGGTTTGACCAGCAGGAGCGGTTTTGTGAGAATCCCGAGCCGCTGCATCCGTTCAAAGAAGATGTCGAAGTTGTTCGACGTAAAACCCTTGTTGATGCAGAGGTTCATCACCTCGGGGTTTGCGGATTCAAACCCGAAGGCCAGCTCGAGCTGCCGGCCGCATAAGAGTTTCTGCATCTTTCTGACCTGCGCCTCCGGAGAATAGTCTATCCTGGATTCGACTACGACTTTTTTGATATTGCTGTACCCATCGATATACCTGCAGATCTCTTTTACCGCGTCAAGCGGCATCTCCCGTTCGTTGAAGACGTTCCCGTCGTTGTAGATGGAGATTACCGGGTAATCGCCAAGGTCGACGGCGTCCATGACGTACTCAAACTGGGCGATATAGTCCTGTGCAGAGACCTCTCTGCCGTGCGACGTTGCGCAGTAAAACCCGCACATCGTGCATCCGCCGGTCTTCTCGACCCATTCGCACCCCGTCGAGCGGAGAAAGATGATCAGGCGTTTGATCGGTTCGTCGTTCAGGTGGCCGGTCCGTTCCTCCCACCCGATGGGAACCCTGAAATCGACAGTCCCTGGTTGTTTCCCGTTTTGCCTGCGTAAATTCATGGCAAGCGTCTGAATCTCCTGTAAAACGGTACCGGCGAGCGAGACGTCTGCGGAAATTTGGGCTCCGCTACAGCTATCGGCAACACTACTTTGAAGAATCTCGTTTCCCCCCCATATCCGTGATCGTCATGCATCCGTTGCAGAAGCGCTCCGGTCACAGGCGTCGTTCCTTCTTGTCAGAACATGTCCATGGACTACGTATTGGTATTTATATGTATCCCTCGCAACATGTCATTCTCATGAGGCTGAAACAGGTTCAACTCTTTATAAATCACGATCGACCCTGGTGTCTGCCGCTGACCTGCCGTTTACGATGGTGAACTGCTGCACTGCAGAATGATACTCGCAGATCCGGTGATGGTTTGAGTCCTCCTCTTCACATACGAATTGTTTTTTCACCGGGGAGAGAGCGGCGGCCCTGAGGCAATCTTTTTATACGATGTATCTGGTAGATAGAACGAAAGCGTCGAAATGCAGCTCTTCGCCTGGGGACACTCCCCTTTTGGAAGAGAAGCGGACTTACGTGCAGCATTAGTTGCATACTCTATCTGGAGATTGCAGGGATGTTTCGGACCGTCAGCTGGAAGAGAACCCACACTGGCTCTCCGGCTGGAATAGTGTAATCAGGGAGGGGGAATGATCGACAGCGGCAAGCGGCGAGAGGAACGGAGGAGACCTGGCCTGACATATGGTACCTGTGACATTCCGGAGGAGAGAGCCTTCCGATCGCCGGTTGTTTCTCTCCTGCAGAGACTGCGCCTCACCGCCCGGGATAATGACGGGGGCAGCGGTTCTTCTCCCGTCTGTACGACCCGTCTGTCAGGGAGGCTGATGTCGTATGACCCATCTACTTGAGCGTTTCTCGGCAGCAAATCCCCTGACGCTCAAGGCGCTCAGTCTTCTCCCGTCATACCGGGTTTTCCGCGACACATATACTCTTCTCCAGCGTTCGCAGCGGTGGAGCCGCGAGGATCTGGAGGCGTATCAGCGGGCTGAGCTGGCGCGCCTGCTTGAGCATGCGTACGAGCACGTGCCCTACTACCGGCGCGTCTTCGACGAGCGGAGCCTGAAACCGGCGGATATTCACGATTTTACGGATCTGCGGCTGCTTCCGTTTCTGACGAAGGAGATCGTGCAGAACAATCTCGAGGACCTGCGGGCGACCAACTTCCCGGAGAGTGCTTTTGAATATGTCCGGACATCCGGTTCGACCGGGGCGCCGATGGGGTTTTATTACGAAAAGGGCGTCTCGCGGGCGAAGGAATGGGCGTTCATGAAGGCGCAGTGGGACCGGGTCGGCTACCGGTTCATCGATAAATGCGTCGTCCTGCGGGGGCACGTCGTTGATTCTGCCCGGAGCGGGGTATTCTGGAAGAAAGCGATGTTCGGCCGCTGGCTGATCATGTCCTCGCACCAGATGACCGAGGAGAACCTGCCGGCGTACATTCGCCGGATCCGGAAATTCGCCCCGAAGTACATCCACGCCTATCCCTCGATGATCGTCACCCTTGCCCGGTGCCTCCGGCAGTACCGAAACAGGCCGTTTCCGTCGCTCAAGGCCATTCTCTGCGGTTCGGAGAACCTCTATCCCTGGCAGCGGGAGCTGATTGAGGAGGTCTTCGGCTGCCGTGTCTACAGCTGGTACGGCAACAGCGAACAGACCGTGCTCGCCGGTGAATGTGAGATGAGTTCCTGCTACCATATCTTCCCGGAGTACGGGATCGTCGAACTGCTCGGAAAGGACGATCAGCCGGTTATGGAGCCGGGGCAGATGGGGGAGGTGGTCGCGACCAGCCTTACCAACTACATCTGCCCGCTCATCCGCTACCGGACGATGGACATTGCCGTCCTGTCACGCCGGAGCTGCACCTGCGGGAGAGCCTACCCGCTGCTTGAGAAGGTGGAAGGGCGGCTGCAGGAGTTTATCGTCACCCGGAAAGGGCAGCTGGTCTCGGTCACCCCGATAAACTACGAATCCGATGCATTTGAGAACATCAGGCAGTTCCAGATGTACCAGGAGGAGATGGGCGAGCTGATCCTGAAGATCGTGAGAAAACCCGGGTATACGGAGAGCGACACCGAACGCCTGCAGCAGGAGCTCGAGTGGCAGCTCGGCGATGAGGTTCGGGTTGCCATCTGTTTCGTCGACAGCATCCCGAGAACCAGGAGCGGCAAGTACCGGTATCTCATCCAGAAGCTGCCGATCGAAGTGCGCGACCTGCACGGCGGAGCATAAATCCCACTTTTGGGATTGTGCATCGAAGGTTCCCATCCAGATCTCTCCTCCTGCCCCATACGTACAGGGATGGGCTTATTATTGGTTTCTCCCCGGAGAACGCCGTCGCTGCTGTCTCCGAAGCGATTGCCGGGCTAAGAGGATAAAGTGGGTGGCGTTACCAGTCAGCGCCGGGCGCCTGCTCCCGTCCGGCCGGTATATCGACTGCGGTGCCCTGGACAAGGGGCTATCGCAATGACCGCCCTCTTCCCGGGAGGCGGGCAAAGGTGGGTGCTTTGAAGGGCGAAGGGGGGATGGATGAACAGAAGATTGCCCCTCGACACTCATTGGCTGATGAGAGAATCGTCCTGACGGAATACAGTGCTGATAGAATCTCAGTTGACCGTTGGATACCTGGAAACGCGGGGGCGTTGAGGCAGAGAATTGCTTGAAGAGCAAAATTGGTGTGACCCCGGCCGAATCACTCAACGTAGGCGATGACCCTGCGCTTCAGCCAGTTTCTGTTGATGAGGTTGCTGTATGTCCATTCGGCGAGTGCCCCCAGCGTGTTTTTCCGGTAGAGCTCGAGGTATACGGAGATGCCGAAGCCGAACTTCGATTTGAAGTAGTTGAGGTTCCGGGTATTCGCACCGATGTTCTCGAACCGGGTGAACCCGTCCTCCTTCCCCTTCTGCATCAGGAGCCACTGGAGGTATGCGTTGCCGTTGTTCGCGTTTTCTATCCGCGGCGTGCCCATCCAGAGCAGAAACCGTTTGTACTCCTGTGTGGTGACGGTGCCGACGAGCGCCCCGTTTCTGTCGTACAGGGAATAGATGCCGAGATGGTGCGGGTATGCCTGGAAGAGGTCTTCGAAGTAGCGTTTACTGATCATGGGGATGTTCATCGACGGCTGGCTGAACCGCTCGGAGAGTGCCTGGTAGACGGAAGAGATGTCGGTCTCCCGGACAAGTTCCATCCCTGCTGCAGAAGCCTTCTTGAGGGTGTTTCGCAGTTTGTAGTGGAAGCTGTTCCAGATCTCCGGAGACGGGCGTGTCAGGTCGATGGTATATGTATAGTGTACCTTTGCGCTGTAGCGGTTCCAGATGAAGTGGCGGATATCAAGGAACTCCGGGGTCTGGGTTACCGAGAGGTAACTCGGAGAAAACTGTTCGAGTTCTGCGGTGATATCTCCCGAAACCGTCTCGAGGAACGATTCCTTTTTGCTCTGTTTTAAGAGGTCGTACTCCTTTCCCATGACGAACCCCAGGTAGGGAATGACCGCCTGCAGCGGTGGAGGAGAAAAGGCCGTTTTCAGGCCGTGCACGTTCTTGCAGAAGAGTGGAAAGACACTGATCAGCTCTTCGCCTTTGTAGATGCCGTACGGAAGAAAGCGGTATCCCGTGTGCTCCTCGGTGATCCGCAGGAAGTCCCATTTGTGAAAGAGAAGGCCGGAACGGCTCTCGTCAATGAATGCGTCCCATACATCTTTGTCGCGTAGAATCTCAATGGTCATTCTGTCATCAATCTCCCCTGTTCAACCGTCGACCTGCCGACGAACCTAACCCGGTTTTTTCTGTATATATACTTTTCTGTCGCGGCGGCTCCGGTCGGCCGCCGCGGAGTGCCTGCTGAAGGTTTGACCGGTGGCTGGAATCCCACTGTCCGTGATGCCTTTTTAAACGCTCCTGTATCGTTTTTTGTCTGGCTGCATCGCTTCCCGGGCAGTACAGGCTCCTCCCATCGGCTCCATCCCGCCGTAGCAGTTGCAGAGATCGGAGGTGCCCCAGAATAGATGTGAGCATATTTCGGAGAATCCGACCGGATCTGTGTCGGCCGCCTGCATGAGGAGTGCGGTTGTTGTTCAGGACACTGCCCGGATATCGTGGTAGGGGGCGTTTCCGTGGACTTACAGCCTTCCGGTCCGCATCATCATCTTTTTGAAGAGATTTGTGTACGCCCATTCACCGGCTCTTCCGAGAGCATCTTTCCTGGAGATCTCAAAGTAGACCTCGAGATCAGGATTGAACTTTGACTTGAAGAAGATCAGATCCTTGTTGTTTGCGCCCATGTTCTCGAGCAATGGATAGCCTTCTGCTTTTGCCTTCTGGATGAGCAGCCACTGGAGGTACTCGTTGCCTGCCTGCGTCGTATCGAGCCGCGGCGTTCCGATCCAGAGCAGGAACCGCTTGTACTCCTGCGTCGTGACGAACCCGGCCACCTCGTTGTCCCTGTCATAGAGGTAGTAGAGCCCTATCCGGTCGGGGTAGGCATGCATGAGATCGGTGAGGTAGTTGCGGTCGATGACGGGAATGTCGAGCGACGGGTCTTTGTACCGTTCGGAGAGGAGCGTGTAAAATGCCGAGAGATCGTCGCTCTTCTCGAGCCGCATGCCGGCTTTTCCAGCTTTCTTCAACTTGCTACGGAGTTTGTAGTGCAGGCCACCCCAGAGATCGTCGAGGGATTTTTCGAGGTCGATGGTATAGGAGTAGTGGACGGCGGTGGAAAACCCGTCCCAGATATACTGCCTGAGATCGTGAAAGCCCGGGACGAGCGTGACTGAGAGGTAGTTTGGAGAGAGACTGGCGATCTCCTGCATCATCTCGTCGCAGACGTGTTTGAGGACCGTCTCCTTCTTGCTCTGCTTCATCTCCGCAAACTCCCTGCTCATGATGCATCCGAGGTGTGGGATGACGGTCAGAGGCGGCGGGGAGACGACCATATGGAGCCCGTGCCGTTTTTTATAAAACAGGGGATAGAGGCAGACGAGTTCCTCCCCTTTGTACACGGCATAGGGGAGGAGCGTATATCCCGTATGCTTCTCCGTAATTGTGAGATAGTCCCATTTGTGAAATAAAAGCCCGGAGGAGCTCTCGTCGATGAAACTATCCCATCTGTCACTGTCGTTTAAGAGCTGTACCGTCATGCACTCACCGTATCCGGGAATTGTTTGTATGGTCGTTCGACGGGTATTCACCACATCCCACAATATATACTTTTCCGCGAATGGCGACGCGTACTGCGGCCCTGAGAAGGAGATGGGGAGGGAGCCGCATCCCGCTCCCGGTGCAATCACCCCGACGGTTCCCGGGACCGGGGAGCGGCGGCATACACCCTATCAACCGCCTGTGCGAAAAGTATCGGTGTTTATGAGAGCACTACCCCGTTTTGCAGCCCCTGCGGTGAAGATCGGTTCTCATCGGCTGCCTGGGGCGGTTCTCTATCTCCCCGGTTTCCCGGGAAAATCCGGGGAGATCCGGCAGACACGACCGGAAACGGGACGTGTTGCATGATGAAATATCCGAATCCTGGAGAAATTTTTAAATACTGGTATGGATGAGGTAGGGGCATGGTTACGCTCCGCCTGTTAGCCATGGATGACGTCTCTTTCCACTCCTGGACGTATTGCAATCCAAGCAGCGACGTCTGGGTTTTCTTCCGGGAAAAACGTTTACTGCCGGAATTTTTGCGGCATTTCTGTTATATATGGAGAGACGATCGGAAGGTGGTGTCCTCTTCGGAGCATTTTTTCTGAAGGGCCGGGCGTGCCGTGCATGATGATATCGTCCGAACCTCGTATGGGCGATGCATTCCAGCAGCGGAAATATTAAATGGGAGGAGACAAACTCACGGTAGCCGGAGACGACCGGGGGATCGGCATGAATCGAATCTGGGAGCGCATGTATAACCACGAATCGGTCACTGCCAAGGCTCTCGGCATGCTTCCCGTCCTGAGAACCTTTCGCGACACGTATGCTCTCCTCCAGCGCTCGCAGCGGTGGAGCCGCGAGGAGCTGGAGGCGTACCAGCGGGCTGAGCTGGCGCGCCTGCTTGAGCATGCGTACGAGCACGTGCCCTACTACCGGCGCGTCTTCGACGAGCGGAGCCTGAACCCGGCGGACATCCACGATTTTGCAGATCTGCGGCTGCTTCCGTTTCTGACGAAGGAGATCGTGCAGAACAATCTCGCGGACCTGCGGGCGACCAGCTTCCCGGAGGATGCCTTTGAGTATGTGACGACGGGCGGCTCGACCGGGATACCGGTCGGATTCTATTACGAGAAGGGCGTCTCGCGTGCAAAGGAATGGGCGTTCATGAAGGCGCAGTGGGACCGGGTCGGCTACCGGTTCATCGATAAATGCGTCGTCCTGCGGGGTAACGTCGTTCCTTCTGCAGAAGAGGGCATCTTCTGGAAGAAGACCCTCTTTCGCCGCTGGCTGATCATGTCGTCGTATCACATGACCGAGGAGAACATGCCCGCATACATCCGCCAGATCCGGAAATTCACCCCGAAATACATTCAGGCGTATCCGTCGATCATCATTATTCTTGCAAAATATATGGAAAGGCACGGTATCGAGCCGTTTCCGTCGCTCAAGGCCGTTCTCTGCGGTTCGGAGAACCTCTATCCCTGGCAGCGGGAGCTGATTGAGGAGGTCTTCGGCTGCCGCGTCTACAGCTGGTACGGCAACAGCGAACAGACCGTGCTCGCCGGTGAATGTGAGATGAGTTCCTGCTACCACATATTCCCCGAGTACGGGATCGTTGAACTGCTCGGAAAGGACGATCAGCCGGTTATGGAGCCGGGGCAGATGGGGGAGGTGGTCGCGACCAGCCTTACCAACTACATCTGCCCGCTCATCCGCTACCGGACGATGGACCTGGCGACGCGGGCAGCCCTGCCGTGCCCCTGCGGGAGAGCGTATCCGCTGCTTGAGAAGGTGGAAGGGCGGCTGCAGGAGTTCATCGTCACAAAGAACGATCGAATGATTCCTATGACCGCCGTCAACATGCACTCGGCGGTATTCGACAATGTCATGCAGTTTCAGTTTTTCCAGGAGAGAGAAGGTGAGGTCATCTTGAAGATCGTACGGAAATCCAGTTACACCGACTCAGATACCGAGTCTATCCGCAGGGAATCGCAGAAGAAACTCGGTGAAGACGTACGGGTCACGATTCATTTCGTTGAATCCATCCCGCGCACCGAACGGGGCAAGTATCGTTTCCTGATTCAGCGTCTCCCGATTGAAAACTGCGATCTGTGAGGTGATATGATGGATACGGTGCGACTGGTAGCGGCAGGCGATGTCTGGCTGCAGACGAAGTACGGCCGCCATCCCTTTGCGCAGGTCCGGAAGATCCTCGCCGATAAGGATATCCTCTTCGCAAATCTCGAGACGGCGCTCTCGATGGAGGGTGAGCGGGCAGAAAAACATCATGTCATCGCCGCACCTCCCGAGAATGCGGCATACCTGAAAGAGGCGGGTTTCGATATCGTCAGCGTGGCGAACAATCATACGCTTGATATGGGCGCGACAGGGTTTGCGAACACCCTGGACGCCCTTGCGGCGAGGGGGATAGCTTCCACCGGCGGCTCGACGCCGCGGCACCCGTCGGCGCACGCGGTTCTGGAACGCAGCGGTATACAGATCGGGTTTCTCGGATACACTATCGGGCGGTCCGTCCCGCCGCCTGGGACGGTGGTGAACCGGCTGGTCGAAGAGAAGATCGTTGCCGATATCAGAGCGCTCCGAGAATCGTGCGACCATGTTGCGGTCTCGCTGCATTGGGGCGTCGAACTGGTCTATTACCCCTCGCCATGGCAGATCCGGCTCGCCCACCGCCTCGTCGATGCCGGTGCGACGCTCATTCTTGGGCATCACCCCCATACTATCCAGGCGGTGGAGCGGTATCGCGGCGGCCTCATCGCCTACTCCCTCGGGATGCTGCAGTTCGACCCGAACTGGCCGCATGGTATCTCGCACGACTCGTTCGTCCTCTCGATCGATATCGGGGGCGACGGCGTTGCCAGCGTTCGGGCGATACCCATCATCGTTGACGACGACTTCGTGCCGTCGCCGGCAGGCCCCGACGATGCTCAAAGGATCCTTCGGTTCGTCTCGGATGTATCGGGGCCGGTGAACGAGGGGCGGATCTCAAGCCGCTGGTGGTTCGAGCAGATCGCAGAGCCGTACATGACGATGAACCTTGAGAGTTACCAGCTCCGTATCCGGCAGCACGGGGTTCTGCCGCTTCTGGAGTGCGGGGTGTGGCTCGCAACGCCGTTCTGCATGCGGTGTTACGCGGGTCTGCTCCGGAAGAGGCTGCGCAGGGCGAATGGGGCACAATAGATCCGCACGTTTCCTCTTCTTTGCATCACATATCGCGATTTTTGTCCGGTGAGCGCATATGCCGGAACTTGCCTGCGGTATATAAATCTGTTGGTGCTCCGGAACGATGTCTGGTCGTTCGGCTCATCCTTCGATATCGCCACCGTTCCACTGAGAAAACGTGGCGAATCGGGATGTTCGGGAGGGTAGAGGGAACGTATATATATGGGTTTTGCTATTACAACCGTGAGCGCGCGCCACCGGGTATCACGGCGGAACGTCAGAAACACGCTTCGGGTATAGCCCGATATCGGCTCTCTCATACAGTCACGTTCCCGGACACTATCCGGGAGAGGGTGGATACAGGGGCGGAGCGTCGCTGATTCCGTCCGGCGCATATGTCTGCCGGAAAATGCGAACCCTGCGTGCAGATTCCATTGAAACAGAGAGAACGAACGGAGGACGGATCATCATGCCGGGAATTGTTGCGGTTCTGGAGAGAGGACCTGATGGGCTTTCGGGAGAGATTGCCGGGCGTATCGCGGACCGGATGTACGAGTCGTCACGCCTCCGGCGCCATATCGTTGACCCGGGGAACGGTTTCGCTCTGGTTATCCTCCACAATGAGAAGGACTTCTTCGGGTGCCTGCATTCCGACGACTGGCTGGTTGCGTGGTACGGCCGCCCGCTCTACAATGGCCGCCCGCTCACCCCCGAGATCTTCGGAGAATGCGAGGCATATCTTGGCAGGGATCCGGATGCGTTCTTTGCGAACTGGTACGGCCACTTCCAGGCGGTGATCTATGCGAAGAAGCGGCACGAACTCTATGCTGCCTCCGATAAGATCAGCACCCAGCAGCTCTATTACACCGAGGGGAAGGACTTTGTCGCCCTCGCTCCCGAGACCCTCTCCCTGCGTGCCCTTGCGGCGTTCGGGTGGCGGCCGGCCATCCGGGACGGGGCGATCTACGAGTACCTGGCCAGCGGCCATCTCTGGGGGGACGGGACGTTCTGGGATACTGTGTTCCGCCTCGGACCAGGCCAGTATCTTCACGCCCGTCCGGGCGGGCTCTCCCACCGGTTCTACTGGCAGCCGGTCTATCGCCCCTCCGATGAAGACGAGGGATCCCTGCGGGAACGGCTTTTCAAGGCAATAGAAAAGGATATCTCCTCGCTCCCGCCAGGGCGGGCTCTCCTGACGCTGAGCGGCGGGGCGGACTCGCGGAGCCTTCTCGGGTTCCTGGATGCGATGGAGATGCCGTTCGGTGTTGTCAGCTATAACTTCGGGGACGCCTACACCGCAAGCGATGCCCACGTGGGGGAGTACTATGCCGATAAAATCGGTGCAGACCACTTCTTTTACGATGCCGACCTGAGCGACATCGATCGGCTCATCGACGATATCCGCCGGGTGATTGCCGCTACCGGCGGCGAATGCGACACCGTAGTCGGCCAGGACGCGTTCCTCGGCACCCGGTTTTACCGCACCCTCGCCGGGGACTATGACTTCCTGCTCCGCGGCGATGAAATCTGGGGCGGACATATGCACGTCACCAACAGTGACATGGCGTTTCTGGATACCTACCTCTACACACTCGAAGAGTTCAGGCAGCCGGCGAAGATCCTTTCCCCGGAGGCCTTCCGGCAGGGTGTCCGGTACCTGAAGGCGCAGATGCAGGAGTACTCCCGGGAGTATCCGGCCGCCGTCCGGAACGCGGACGATCTCCGGGATTATCTCTACTGGCGGCACCGGGAGACCCGGCTTCTGCAGACGATGGCCTACATCCGCCGTGTCTACATCCCGCATATCGCACCGTTCCTGCTGGACCATACCGTTGCGAGCACCCTGGTTACGCCGAGCCGGCTGCGGACTGACAAACAGCTCTTCAGAGAGATGAACCGGGTGGGTTTTCCGGCTCTCTTTCAGGATCCGAGCGCCCCGAACCCGTTCATGACGGAGAGCACCCGGTTCGACCGGATCTACCGTGACCCGAACGTACTGGCACTCATCCGCGATGCACTGATCGAAAACCCCCCTGCGGCCTTCCGCGATCTCCTTGACCCGGAGAGAACAGAGGCCTGGGTTGCGTCGGTCACTGCGGGTGAAGCGACTGCCATCCGGGCGCAGAACCGGTTGTACAATCTTCTGCTCACCGTCCGGGATATCGTAAGCCGGAGCCCTTCTCTCTCGGCGCATCTGGAGTACCTGCTTGTGCGGTCCGGGCTTGTCAAGTACCCGTTTCTCGACTCCAAGTATCTCTTCCGGCTGCTGGTGCTCGCCCTTGCGCTCCGGGAGCACGAAGCTGTTGCCGCTACGGGGGCGGCGGCGTCTTCGGGTGCAGAGACCCCCTCTGCAGTGCACGACTTCCCCGGTCGGCATGCCCTGACAGGCACCGGAAAAAGCCTCATCAGCGCGGAGGCACAGCGGCAATGAGGGTTCTCCAGGTGACCAACTTCTACAAACCGATCTGGGAGGCGGGCGGGCCAGCCCGGTCGACCTACGAGATGGCCCGGCACCTCCGTGCACGGGGTCACGACCTGACGGTCTACACGACCAACTGGGCGTACCAGGACTACCACCTGGCGACCAACACCCCGGTCGATGTCGAGGGTGTCCGGGTCTATTACTTCGAGAACCTCCGGAAGTATGCGCCGCATCTGCTTCCGCCGACGCCCTACTACTCGCCGGTCGTAGCAAGAAAGGAGGTCTCCTCTTATGACATCATCCACATGAACGAGTACCGGGCTCTCCTGACCGCCGGTGTCTGCCGGTATGCCCGCAGGTATCACGTCCCATACGTGCTGCAGGCCAGAGGATCGCTCCCGAAGATCATGCACGTGCAGCGGCTCAAGGGATTCTTCGACCGGTTCTGGGGGAGCAGGATGCTCCGCGATGCCGCCCGGGTCATTGCCCTCAACCCACGGGAGGTCGAACAGTACGGGATGATGGGGGTCGAGCAGGAGCGGATCGTGACCATTCCGAACGGCGTCGATCTGACGCTCTTTTCGGACCTCCCAAAACCCGGGGCGTTCCGGGAGGCGTTCGGGATCCCGGAGGACGAGCGGATCATCCTCTTCCTCGGACGTATCAACCGGATAAAGGGAACGGATCTCCTCGTCGATGCGTTTGCAGAGATCCTGCAGCAGGGTTACCGGGCGCGTCTCGTCATCGTCGGGCCCGACGCCGGCCTGCTTTCCACGCTCAAGCAGCAGATCGCCGGGCTCGGCATCGACGGGCATATCCTCTTCACCGGCCCGCTCTACGAAGCACGAGACAAACTCAGCGCCTATGTCGATGCCGACATATACGTCCTCCCGTCGGTCTATGAGACGTTCCCGAACTCGGTGCTGGAGGCGAATGCCTGTGGGACACCGGCAATTCTCACCGACCGCTGCGGGATAGCGGAGATGATCGATGGGAGAGGGGGTATCGTCGTCCGCTATGATCGCCGAGAGCTCCGCGACGCGATCGTCGGGCTGCTCGACGACGACGCGGCGCGGCAGCGGTACGGGAAGGACGGAAAAGAGATGGTCTTTAGCGAGTTCGGCTGGGACAGCGTTGTCCAGCGGGTAGAAAGCCTCTACAGGGAGGTCATTGAGGAGCAGTCGGCATGAAGCGATCCGGCATCGGCATCATCACCTTCCCCCTCTCCACGAGCGGAACCACGCCGCTATCGCATCTCGTCGCCGTCATGGATGCCCTCTCGGACGACCTGTACCTCATTACGGGCAACGAAGGCTACAAAGCCTTCCGGGACGACTCGCGGGTGACGGTCTTCGGGGTTTCACACGAGTATACCGAGAGCGTTCTGCAGAAGATCGCACGCTATGTTCACGCCCAGGTCATGATGTCCCGCGCCGTGCTGAAGGTGGGGAGGGACGCCGGCACCTGGGTCTTCTTCATCGGGGGCGAGGGTCTGGTCCTGCCCATGCTGGCGGCGAAGGTTGTCGGTGCACGCACCGCCATCGGGCTTGCCGGCGTCCCGTCACGCGATCCTGCTGCAGGAGACGAGAACCTGGCCGGTTCCCTGACGCTTCTTTCGTCGATCAACTTCCGGCTTGCAGATGCCATCATCGTCTACTCGGAGAGGATCATCGCCGACCGGGGTCTTGAGGAATACGCTCCGAAGATAGCCGTGGCCCACGAGCACTACCTTGACTTCGACCTCTTCTGTGATGCAAAACCGTTTGAGGAGCGGCAGACCCTCGTCGGCTATGTCGGGCGGCTGAGCGAGGTGAAGGGGATCTTCAACCTCATTGAGGCGATTCCCGGGGTGCTCAAGGAGCGTGACGATGTTACGTTTGTGATCGTCGGGGAAGGCCCCCAGCGCGGACGGGTTGAGGAGTATCTCGCCGGGTACGACCTCGCAGGCCGCGTCCGGCTTCCCGGCTGGGTGCCCCACGCCGACCTGCCCGGGGTGCTCGGCGACCTGAAGCTGCTGGTCGTCCCCTCGTACTCGGAAGGGCTGCCGAACGTCGTGCTCGAGGCGATGGCCTGCGGAACGCCGGTCCTCGCTACTCCCGTCGGTTCGGTTCCCGATATCATCAGGGACGGCGAAACCGGGTTTCTGCTGCAGGACAACACGCCCGGGCGGATCGCAGATGCGATCCTCGCCTGCCTCGCCCGCCCCGACCTTGCAGAGGTGGCGGCACGCGGCCGGGACGCGGTCAGGGGAGCATTCACTTTTGCGGAAGCGGTCAGAAAGTATCGTGCAGCGCTGGCAGCAGCGGAGGGGAAGCACTGATGGTTTCGATACCCACCGGCTACCGGCTTGCAAAGATCTTTGCGCTCGGGCAGATGGCCTGCATCTTCGTTCTGCTGATCACCCTGGTTCAGGCGGGCTCTGCGACGGGATACGAACTCTCGATCTACGACGCCTACCCCTGGTACTTCTGGGCGGCGCTCATCGCAAGCGTTCTGCTCGGCGTTCTGCTCATCCTCTGGTCAGGCACCCGGGCGCAGGAGATGACCTGGTACTGGCTGCTCGGGCTCGTCCCCATCCTGCTCTCCTATACGATCTTTCTCGGGCTCCCGCTCATCCGCGGCTACGTCCTTTACGGGCGGGGAAACAACGACATTCTCTCGCATATCGGCTGGAGCCGGACGATCGTGGAGACCGGGCAGCTGGCGTCGAACGACTTTTACCCGGTCGTCCATATTCTCATCTCGGTGCTCGACTACATCGGCCTGTCGCTGGAGCAGGCGGCGGGTTTCCTCGCGATCTTTTTCTCTCTTGTCTTCATCATCTTCATGCTCTTTCTTGCCAGAGCCGTCTCGCCGTGCAAGGGTCCTCTCTTCTTTATTCTGGCGTTCTCCATCCCGCTGCTCCTGTCATACTTTCACCTCTCCGTCCACCCGTCGATCCTCTCGGTCTTCATGATCCCGCTGCTGCTCGGGTGCTACCACCTGAAGGGATCGGCGGAGCCGGTGCCGGTGCTGGAATTCACGTTTCTTGCTCTGGTGCTGACCCTTCTGACCGTTTTCTTCCATCCCGTCACCGCACTCATCGCCCTGGTGATCTTCGCGGTCTTCGGGATCACCAACCTTCTGGTACGGAGGATTGGAGGCCGGGACGCACTCGCGTCCGAGCCCGGCGTGCGGTACTTCGCTCTGGTCATCATCCTCGGTCTCTTCACCTGGTTAAACCCTTTCGAGGGGCTGGACTGGAAGATGAGAGCGGTGCTGGAGGGGCTCGTCGGGGAGAGCACGGGGATAGCCTCCTACTACGGGGGGCTTGCGGAGCAGGCAAACCTCTCGCTCGCCGGGGTCGCACAGATAGCACTCAACCAGTACGGCCAGGTGCTTGTCTACTTCATCGCCGCATATATAGCGCTGGTCCTGGTGGCAGGTCTGATCATCAAAGGGAAAGCCCGGCGGTATGAAGTCTACTATGCGGTTCAGGTTCTTGCTGCCGGTCTCTTCTCTGTCGTGATGGTCATCGGCTACTTCATTGAGTTCGAACCCGTCAGGGTCGTGCGCTATGCTGCCGTGGTGATCCCGGTTCTCTGCGGCTACGTCTTCTACCACAAGTTCCGGGTGATCCGCCGCCCGAATACACAGGTACTCTTCCTTGGTCTGATCTTCTTCTTCATTGCAGCTGCGAGCATCTTCGGTGTCTTCAACGTCTACTTCAGCCCGACGATCGTGAAAGCCAACGCCCAGCTCACCCAGGCGGAGCTCGACGGCGTTGTCTGGTACTTCGACCGCGCCGACCTCGCAACGCCGCTCCTGGCGACCGACCTGCCCCTTGGCAGGTACGAGATGTATCATTTCGGTTACGGAACACCGGAGCACTTCAACCGTCCGCAGCTCGATCTCTATCTCCCGTCACACTTCGGGTACGACACGAACGAGACGCTTCGCGCGTCGCTGGATGCCCGGCGGGCCGTCTACCTGATCACGACGGAGACGAACCGGCAGACGCATCTCGTGTATCCGGAGACGGTACGGCCGCAGGTGCACCAGTACACGGATCCAGACTTCGTCCGGCTCTCCGACGACCCGACCGTCGATAAATCCTACACGAACGGCGAGTTTATGGCCTGGTATCTCTATGTGGCTCCCGCGGAGCCGGATGCCGCCTGAAGGGTGCGCAAGAATCTTCTTTTTCCTGGTGTACACAGGACTTTTAAGAGCATACATCCATATGGATGCATGGAGAGTATCGCAACCTCAATCGAGTTTCAGATGAGTCTGCTCCTCTTCCTTGCACTTGCCGGCTACCTCCTGGCATCCAGGATCAACCAGTCGGCGGTCATCGGAGCCATTCTCGTCGGACTCCTCGTCGGCCCGAGCATGCTCGGGCTGATCACCTACACCGACTTCGTCCGGAGTCTGGCGCATCTCGGAGCGATCATCCTCCTCTTCGTCATCGGATTCGAGTTCAATATCAAGAGGATTTCGAAAAACCGCCCTCTTCTCAAAAGTACTTTATAGTCCCGGATCGACCTGATCTCCATGAGCACGTTTACCAACTTCATAATTCGGCACGAATATGCCTCTCTTGCCGCCCTGGGTG
>NZ_VCYH01000015.1 GCF_030464345.1 Methanoculleus frigidifontis
AGCACATGACTGCCACGATTGCACAGGCATTTGAGAAACTGGCGACGAAGAGAACCTATTGGGAGAAATGGGTGAAGAAATTTATGAGTCCGAAGTATGCTTCAAAGCTGTTGAGCGAGTAACTATAGTGTGTATGACCATAATTATTTGCACCGAGCGGGATGAAAGTATTCTGACGTACGTATTCAGCCCCCTCCGGGAGGTGAACCTGAACATATCCTTCGAGCCGCCGGGGCTACATCGGAGAGGACGCCCGTCGCCCGGATAAATGATTCTGCTCTGCTGTTATCCGCTCCAGCAGCACCGCCGCCGGCTCATACTCCCGCCCCTCCCGCCGGGCGAGCTCTGCCTCGGTGGGCACCAGCTGCCCGGAGAACGCCTGAGCGAGGATGGACTGCCGGAGGGCTTCGGTGCGCTCTTTCGCGGCGGCAACTTTGGCCTCAATCTGGTCGGCGAGGGCGAGGAGGGCATCGACGCGGCGGACGATCTCGTGTTGTTCGGGGAGGGGAGGGAGAGATATTTTTTTGCTAAGAAGGTTTGGCTTTGTTATGAAAGGTTGATCAACACCTCTAAGATCTGTTCTCAATTCTTCAATGAACAAAGGAGAGTTTAAAAAGGTATAGATGTACTTTTTTAAATCGGTGCAGTAAAAGTCAAATCGTCCAACTCTTTGGTACAATATTGCGGGTTCATCTTCATCCGAAAGAAATGCTATTTTTAGATTGTCTCCTAAGAGGGGTCTATTTAATGCCATCAATAGATCCCCCGATTTTAGTACTAAATCGGGGTATTTTTCAACATAATTATCAGGTAAGAACGCTTGTTTTTCCCAGATTATTTTACCGAAAGTAACATTTGCTATTTGGAGCAATTTCACTCCTTGTTGAGAGTACTCACTCTTTTTAAATGCGATGCCTGATGTTAAATTTAATAAGCAACCTAGTTGAGTCCATTTCCATGTTTTTGGGATGTCACTTAGCTCTTCAGGATTAATTTTGTGATATTTTCTTGAACTATTTGTTTTTTGAATGCTTCTTGCAATATCCAATAACAGCCGATGCGCATCCTCAACCTCAGAATGTTCTTCTCGCCAATCCTCCGTCAGCCGCCCATCACACGCAGCAGCAAGTACCGCCTCCCGGAACTGCTGCACGATGCACGGCACTCGATCAAGCCGGGCTTCCACCGCGTCCAGCCGGGCGAAGAGCGCCTCGATGGCGGCGACGATGCGGTGCTGTTCGGCGAGAGGGGGAAGAGGTATTCGAAAACTTGAGATTTTTTGATAACTAATTCTCGGTAATTGGACACCTGACATGTTATTATTCGCATAATCAACAAATTCTGGTGTCGAAAGAAAATGCATCAGATATCGATTATTCAAATTAGGCTGCTTATTGAAAACAATAATATCGGTGGAGCAGATGCCTTCAAATTCGGGAATACACACCTTATTTAGGTAGGGTCGTAATTTTCCATAGAGCACATCCCCAATACGAAAACGCGTTTTCGTACTTTTCGCATCACTCGCAATACCCGAACTGATTATTCGGCAAGTATTGGCTTCAATATGCTCTAATCCGACATACTTGAGATCAGGAGTGTCAGAAGGTTCAATTTTTTCTCTTGATGGGGAAATCAAATCGCCTAACGGAACAGAAACCCACCCCTCCGGCAGCTCACTCCTCTGCTGCATACCCATTCCCCATCAGATCGAGAATCGCCTGCAGCTCTGCAACCGCCGCCTCAAGCTCATCGATAGCCTCCGCCGCAAGTTCCTCCGGCAGGGGAAGGTCTTCACCGTTCTCCAGCGACTCATCCCGCAGCCACTTCAGGGAGTCGATCTTGTAGTCCCGCTCCTTCAGCTCCGAGATGTGGAACCGGTGCCAGCGGTCGCCCTCGGAGTCCTTCGGGTCACGGGGGGATCTACCGTTCGGGTCGTCCCCGAAACAGCGCTCAAATTCAGCGAAGTGCTCCCGCGTGAGGGGGCGGTCTTTCTTCGTGATCTTCGGCACGTTGGTGCGGCAGTCGTACACCCAGGTATGCTCGGTCGGGATGCCCTTCGTGAAGAAGATCACATTCGTCTTCGTGCCCGGGGAGTAGGGGGTGAAGGTGCCATCCGGCAGCCGGATCACGGTGTGGAGGTCGCAGTCCTCGCAGAGCACCTTGAAGACCTCCCCCGCCGCGTCGGCAAAGAGCACGTTGTCCGGTACTACCACCGCCGCCCGTCCGCCGGGCTTGAGGATCGTCATGACATGCTGGATGAAGTTGAGCTGCTTGTTCGAGGTCTCGATCGTGAAGTCCTCGCGCCCCGGTGACTGGTTCGCCCCCTTCGTCCCGAACGGCGGGTTTGTGAGCACCACATCAAACCGCCTCGCGTCCGGCACCTCGTAGATCGAGTCGCCCAGTTCGATCTCCGGCTCGATGCCGTGCAGGTAGAGGTTCATCAGGGCAAGCCGCCGCGGGCGTTCGACGAGCTCCTGCCCGAAGTAGGTGCTGGATTTAATACGCTTTGCAAGATCCCGGTCGAAGGCTCCGCCAGCGGTCACCGCCTTCAGCCACTCGTAGGCGCAGACCAGAAACCCGCCTGACCCGCACGCCGGGTCCATGATGAAGAACTCACGCTTGCCCCGCGGATCGGGTTTCATGCACCGCACAATCGTCTGGATCACGATGCGGGGAGTGAAGTACTGCCCGGCACCCTTTTTCCCCTCGCTCGCCGCCTTCTCGAGCAGCCCCTCGAACGCCATTGCCTTGACATCGATATCAAGCCCCGTCCACTCCGTCTCATCGATCAGCGAGATGATCTTCTTGAGACTCACCGGGTTATGAAACCGGGAGAGGGCACCGGCGAAGATATCCCCCAGAAGGTCGTCCGCCTTTCCAAGGGTTCTGAGCGTGTCGGTGTAATGGTCGGTGAGTTCCGTGCCCGAAAGCTCCTTGAGCGTCTGCCAGTCGCATTTCTCCGGGAGATCGATCCCGCGTTCATCGGACATCTTCAGGAACAGCAGATAGGTGATCTGTTCGATATAATCCCCGTAATCGATCCCTTCATGCCGTAAGGTATGGCAAAAGCCCCAGAGTTTCTGCACGATATCGCTCATACTGCAACTGCCTCGTTGAATTCCTGAATAAGCGCTGAAAGTTGGTTATTGAAGACGCGGTTTGCCCGGCCCCATCCGCCGTGATCCGTGAAGATGGGGATGGTTTCAAAATCCTCCTTATCGATTGAGAGGTTCTCGATTAAATGTGCACGGATACGTTTGAGCCAGTCCTTCTGCTCGGCGGTGAAGGTCTTCCCGGCGGTCACCTTCTCGCAGGCCAGCAGTATCCGCTCTTCAGCCGTGAGGAGCTCGTTCTCCTCCCGGGCTGCGTGTTTGACCATCGAGATGATGTCCACCAGCGCCTTGTGATACTGCACCCGGTGCGCACGCTCCAGGTTCTCCGGGGTGAACCGCTGCGGGGTGACCGCAAGCTTCTGTTTCAGCTCGCTGAGTGCGTCCGTGCCCCACTCCTGCGGGCGGTCGAGGAGGATGCGGATCGCCTCGATCTTCTCGGGATTCTCCCGGACAAACCGGGAGAACTGGGTGAGATAATCCGCCGGTTTGTACTCCTCCCCGGCAGCGTCCCGCACCAGCCAGGTCGAGGTCACCTCATCCTGCGTGCCGTAATCGATGATGAAGTTCTTCGGTGGGCGCGGATAGTTCTGCAACAGATTCTGGAAATCGGGATTGCGGAGGAGTTCCATCGTCCCGGTGAAATCGTCCCGGAGCTGCCGCTCCAGACTGACGGCGAACTTCTTAAGATCGCCCTTCTCGACAAACGCGCTGAAGAGATCCCGCGCCTCTCCCGACATCTCCTTGTCGATCCGGTTGAGGCGCTTGACCAGCACGCGGGTATTGTACTCCCGGTCACGGTTGTTCCAGATCTCCTCGATCACCTGGGTGATCGGCTTCGTCTCCCTCTGGGGCGGTTCTGCGGTGATGCCGGTCACCTGCTTGAAGTAGTCCAGCAGCGTCCCACCGAAACAGTCGAAGACCACAAAATGGGACTTGTCGGGGTGATGCTCTCCCTTCCGCGTGCCGCGTCCCATCATCTGTTCAAAGAGGATACGGGACTTCACCGATCTCAAAAAGACAATGTATTCAAGGTCGGGAATGTCCACGCCCGTCGAGAGCAGATCCACCGTGACCACAATCCCCGGCACTTTCCGGTTCCTGAACTCACGCAGGTGCTGGAGCGGGCGGTCAACCTTCCCGGTGATCTTCTGCACAAAGGAATCGCCTCTCCCGAAGACATCGCGGGCTGTCTCGACCAGCTGGTCGGCGTGCGAGATGTGCGGCACATCCTGGGCGGCAAAGATCAGCGTCTTCGGAAAGCGTCCATACCGCTCTTCGTGCTCCAGCGCATACCGCTGGATCTCCTCGATGATCTTCCGGTTGGAATCGATGGACGTAATGCTCCGCTCAATCTGCTCCGAAGGGAACTCGCGCTCGTCTTCGAGGACATCAAGCGTCCGCTGTCCGGTCACCGGATCGACCAGATCGACGGCCTCTCCCTCGTTCAGGAAGATGCCCCGCATCCGCACCCCCGATTCGATAGTCACAATATCGTAATCGACCAGATACCCCTCCCGAACAGCCCGTTCGTAGCCGTATTCGTACACCTTGTGCTTGAAATAGGCCATTGTGTGGGAGGCCGGAGTCGCGGTGAGCCCGATCTTTATTGCATCGAAGTGGTCGAGCGTGTTGCGCCAGACCGAGAGTTCCTGCGCTGTATAGCCCCGGTGACACTCATCCGCGATGATGAGGTCGAACGCATGAATGGGGATATCGATCTTCTTGGCATCGTCTTCTGACTCCTCATCACAGGAGAACCGGGCTGAGTTTCCGAAGAGGTTGATCGTCATCCGCTGGATGGTGGAGACGTAGACGAAGCTGTGCCCCGGCTGCGGATCGGTGAGATAGGACTCGGGCAGGACGTTGATATCATACGGCTCGTTTTCGTCGAGGTCGCCCCGCTGGAACTGCTGGCTATAGACCTCGTAGGTCTTGTCGAACTTCAGCCCCTGCTCGGTCTCAAAGGAAGAAAACGCCCGGACAGCCTGCGCAGCGAGTGCTCGCCGGTCAACGAGAAAGAGGATGCGCTTTGCCACGCCCGCCTTCATGAGCCGGTATATCAGGTTGACCATTGTGTAGGTCTTACCCGTTCCGGTCGCCATTGCAACCAGCATTGCCCGCTTTTTATCGGAGATGGCCTCACCGATGGCATCGCAGGCTTCCCGCTGATACGGGCGCATCAGGGAATTGTCCGGCACACGGAAGAACTGCGTGCAGGATGCATCGATATCAGCAGGCAGGCGTTCGAGAAGGGCGTCGGGCGTATGGAATCCCGAAACCTGCTGCGAGCGGTTGAGAGAATGACGGACATCATGATGCCAGATGACCTCGCCGTTCGTGGAATAGAGAAACGGCGCACGGAACCCATCGAAGTTGAACGGGTTTGCCGTGATCCCGCGGGCATACCGTTCGGCCTGGGTGAGCACGTTCTGCGGGCCGAGAGAGAGCCGCTTTGCCTCAACAACGCCGATGATGGAACTGTTCACACAGAGCGCATAATCCGCGGGACCGTTTGTGGTGGGATACTCCGTGATGGCGCATCGGTCATATGCCGGGAGATCCTTCCTTTCGTCAAAGGGAACCACTTTCCAGCCCGCAGCCAGCAGCTTCGGATCGATTCGCTGCTTGCGGGTCTGACGTTCGCTCTCTTCCATGCATATGCCCCACGGTAGACGGATAGTAAACTGAGAACTAATTCAAGTCATTAGGTGACTCGATCAGCACCATACATCAATATTACGAAATCGATTTCCTATTGCTCGAAGCTATCAGCGAATATCTATGTGCATTGAACTGAGTATCTCAGGCACCCCGGAACATTTCAGGATCAAGATCCTGTTAAGAACAGATGCGAGTGGCAGGATTCGAACCTGCGAACTCCTACGAGAATCGATCTTGAGTCGATCACCTTTGGCCGCTCGGTAACACTCGCATTGTGCGGGCACACGGACAGAGGGTTGTGTACCCCAGAGAGACGTGCAACAGAATATATGAGGTATAGGGTTATGAGCTTGGCGGCAGGAGGGTGGGAGCCCGCGGGTCTGCCGCCCGCACCCCTGCCGGGGATGACCCCGCCGGTCGCCTACAGGCCCAGCGGTATCCCGATAGCCTGCAGGATGACGACGATGATCACGCCGAGCACGCCGCCTATCGCGCAGATCAGGATGGTTATCAGGTTTATCGGGATGTCGGGACGGCCGATGAGGCTCATCAGGTTGAAGAGGTTGATGAGCCAGAGCAGGATGATGCCGACGACGGCGTTGACGACGAGCCCGACGATGCTTTTGAAGACCCGGAACAGCAGGGCGGCGACGATGATGACCAGGATAAGGACGAGAAGCCCGGTAAGAAGACTCATACCAGTTCCAAGGGCGCGGCAGGTATTGAATGTTGCGCCATGCGGGGCGTTCTCGGTATGATGTAGTTCCGGAAGATACGGGGGCACGGCGGATGGACGCTCCGTACCCCGTTTCGGAATGAACGGTTCTTGCGAGAAGATGCGGCTCCCCGGAATCTACATGATAAATAATTATAAATCCTCGGGCGCAGGAGGTGGTGTGTGAGCGGCGTGCTACGCCATGACAGTGCATGCCCTCTCTGCCGGAGCACCGGAGAGAGGACTACCGTAACGCGGCTTGACGGCACGGTGGGCATGTACTGTCCGGTCTGCAAGTATATCGAACCAATCGGTGCGCGCACGGATCGGAGAGATACGCACCCTGCATGACCCTTCTCCGCCACGCGGGGCGGAATCGGCAGAGGGGTGCCGGGCATAATTCCGTCCGGCGGGACGCCGGATGCCGCCCCCATGATGACGCCCGTCCGCTGCCCCGAGCCCCGCCGGAGATCGGGGGCGAAAAGACGTCCCCGCGGGTCTATTCAGCGTTCCGGCATATCTCCACTTCCCTTCCGGGAAGAACGCGGGGCGTCTTTTGGAAGGATTGTCCCCGTCTTCTCTTCCTCACATAAAATCCGCGAGGCCGAGCTGCTGCTCCGGCGGCGTGCCGAAGGTCGACTCGATGGACATATCGATGACGCGCACCCGCTGTTTCGTATACTCGGAGATGGCGTAGACCTCGCAGATCTCCCGGGAGACGGCGAGGTACTTCTTCACCGAACCCTCGTGGACGGTGGCGATGACGTTCCCCTTGCACTTCGTACATTTCCCTGCAAGCGGCATCCTGCGGTACTTCGCATTGCACTTCGTGCACCGGAGTTTCTGCTTCGAGAACGCGTTGAGGTTCCCCATCAGGTCGCGGATGAAATGGGTGTTCAAGACCCGTTCCGCGACGTCGTCGGCATCCACCGCCCGGATCATCTTGGCAAGGTCCAGCTCCGCCTCGAGTTTCTCGAGCATCGTCCCGAGGATGGTGTAGGTGGAGACGAGCGGCCCTGCGGAGATGTCGCTCGTCGCATGGGTGTAGGAGAACCCCTCAAGCTGTGCGGGCGTGCCGAGCCTTCTTTCCACCCGGTCGATGAGTTTGTCGAGGTCTTTTGGGTGGGTGTAGTCCAGCGCCGCGAGGTAGAACTCCAGCGGGTAGTGGTCGCAGACGTCGACGTTGTGGCTCTCCTTGTCGACCTCGGCGGGATCGAGGTGGGTGGTCAGGACGAGGGGAGCATCCATCGTCCCGCCCCGCGTCTCCGGCAGGTACGAGCGCGAGAAGTTGATCAGGCCGTCGAGGAGCAGCATAACGCAGTCCTCGTCGCCGTCGCACTGGCCGGTGAAGATCCCGTTGGCGACGAGCGTATGGGTCTCGGCGACCGTCAGGCAGTAGACCCGGTCGTCGAGGGCTTTGACGATCTCGCGGCCCGCGATCTCGTCGCAGATCGGGAGCGTCCCTTCGAGCACCGGGACGCGGTCTCCGATCGCGACCTCCTGCGCAGTGATCTTTCTCAGATAGTCCGTGTCCCAGACGAGCATGGTATGCTCCGGCGTCACCGAGAGGATCCTGCCCCGCTTTGTCGTAAAGCGGATCAGGTGCGCGGGAGCGCGGTGCACCGAGACCGACGTGACCTTCTTCATCCTGACCGTCCCCTGAGAATCGATGCTCCGCACAAAGAATGGCCGGACGGGGTCGGAGTAGAACGTCCCGAGGTGGTCGAGGCCGGGTCTGCTGATATCGAAGTTCTCGACGACGAAGTCCCGGATGGGCACGACCGTTCCGCCGCCCTCGCCGAAGACCTCGATCTCGGTGTCGCCCGCAAAACAGTTCCGTCGTTTCGCTGCGTGGAAGAAGGGGTGGCCGTAGCCGACACCGGCCTTCGTGAACCCGATCACCCGTGCGAGGACGCCGGCGCTCGTGTGGGGGGCGAGCCCCATAACGAGGTGGCCGACGAGATCGCTCCTGGTCTTCACGTTGTAGAACGGCTCAAGCCCGTAGACCTTCTCCAGGAGTTCGTCGATGAAGTTCGCTCCCCGGATCAGCCATTCGCCGCAGTCCTCCGAGACCAGGATGTCCTGGTGGCGCAGTTCGAGCACCTGGGAGGGCTCGGTGAGCTCGGCGCCGTGGATGTCGTGCGTATACCCGGTCGAACGGAGTTTCTCGACGGAGACGCCGACCTCGTCGGGCCGGAAATGGGTGAGCGGGAGATCGATCATGTCGTAGCGCGAGGTGCCGTCCTTGAAGACGTAGAGGTCTTGTTTGGCGCGGAGGATTCCCTTCTCGATCGGCTCCACCGGCCGGTCGCGGGAGATCAGCCCCTTGACGCCCTTCAGTAGCGGGATGGCGTTCTCACGCATCCCGAGGTGTGCAAGCGCGGCCGCAAACTCCGTCTTGATATTCACCGTCACCTTCTGGAGGCAGACGGTGGACGCGCCGCAGGCGGGGCAGGACTCCTCTGCCGTCTCCCTGCCGCACCGGGAGCAGCGGAAGACCGGCACGGTGTGGCTGCCGCATTCGCAGAGGTTCTTATACGTCATCTTCCCGCAGGCGGTGCAGCGGCGCTCACCGACCTCGGCCTCGATGAGCCCGCCGTCGGTGTTCGACCGGGGTTTCGCGGCTATCGCCGCCTGGAACGACCGGCGAGAGCCCCCGGCATCGCCGACCGGAAAGAGGGAGTGGGGCGGCGGACGCATCTCACGCGCCTTGGACTTGCCCGGCCGACCCATCCTGCCGCCGACGCGGGTGCCGGCACGGGAACGGAGTCTGAACCCGGAGAGGTGCATCACCAGCGCAAGCGGGTCGCCCGCAGGCGCGTCCGTCCATGTCTCGCGCCGTTTCAGCTGGATCGTCAGCCCCAGGCAGGCCAGCAGCACCAGGTACTCGGCGATAACGATCCGGTCGTCCTTGAGGTGGTGGAAGACGAGGAGCTCTTCCAAGACCGCCTTGACCTCCGGGGTATTCGGAACCGTCAGCGCCCCGTCCTCGACCGCTCCTGCTTCGACGATCCGGTCGGCAAGAAGGGCGATCTCGCCCGGCGTGACGTCGTCCCAGAGATAGGTATAGTCGGGATGGAGGTAGGCGCCGTCGAGCGCGAACTCGATCGCCTCCATCTCGCTCTCCGGGTGGCTCGGCCCTCCCTCCTGCAGCCACCACTCCTCGCAGTAGCAGGGCGGCATCAGCGGGTGGTTGTTCTCGAGGAACTCACCGTAACTGATGAGGATCTCCCCGATATCGATGATCGCCTCCACCTGCCCTCCAAGCTCCCGTGCCTGCTTCGCGTCGTCTATCCGGAGGACCTCCCCGCTCTTCAGCCGCACAGTCGGCCCCTGGATGGTGTCGACCGGCACGACTCCTGCCGCCTTTCCAGGCCGTTCGACCTTCATCTGCGTACCGACGGCGAGAAAATTGCCGAGGATGTGCAGGGTTGCGGGATGAAACCCTGCGGCGGCGAAGCCGGTGTTTCGCGCCCTGCCGAAACGGAGGCGAAAGCCCCCTTTCCGCATCGGGTAGGAGAAGACCGGCCGCCCGCCGATGAGATCGCGGAGGTATTTGTCCCTGGGTTTGACGGCGGCCTTTTTATCGTCGTCATCGCTGCTCGTCGTCACCCCGCCGATGAGATCTTCGAGCCAGTCCCAGCCCTCCATCTTCATCTTCCGGACGTTCTTCAAGACTTTCGGTGCCTTGAGCGCCAGCCCTTCCGCAACGACCAGCGCCATGCCGCCCCGCACCGTGTTCGTCTCCACCCGCTCGAGGTTCCGGTAGCCGCTCACCTCCTGCTGCTCCGTCGGCTCGCCGTCGATGCAGACCGGGCAGTTGGAGATGATCGTGCGCAGTTCCTTCTCGGTCGGCAGGTACTGCAGGCTCATGATGTTGTTGTACTGCCGGATCTCCTCGATGTAGCGCTCGACCTCCTCGGGGCGGGGGATGTAGCGGTTGATGCCGAGAGCCTGCCGGACGTAGTCGCCGACGAGAACCGAGAGCGCCTGGGCAGTTCCGCCGGCGCTCCGGATAGGCCCGGCATAGTAGATCTTGAGGTACTCGGTCCCGTCGTCGTTCTTGCCGAGCGCCACCTTCCCGATCCCCTCGGTCGGGGCGGCCACGACGCCCTCCGTCAGCAGCGCCATCGACGCCCTGATGGCATGGTCGAGGATCTCCTCCGTCGTCGTCTCACCAAACTCCTTCCGGGCAAAATCGTCGCCGATCTTGAGCGCCACCTCTTCACGCGACATCTGCTGCTCCAGTTCGCGCAGGCGGGCGGCAATCCCCGTGTAGCCGAGGAGCGCCTCCACGCGGTCCGCAAGGTCGCTGGCGACGGGGATCTCCGGCTCCGTGGCGGGGTCGAGGCCGCGGGAACGGGCGGCTCTGGCAACCGCCATGGCTGCTTTCAGCCCGGCATCGAGCCGATCGAAGTAGACCCCCAGCGCAGGTGAGAACTCCATATCATTCTGATGGGCATCTATCGATTTATCATTTGGGAATCACGCCGGGAGAGGGCGCTGGGCGGGTCAGGGCGTCCGTGACCGTTCTTCCTGCAGCGCCTCGGTCAGGGGCGCTGCCCCCGGCTCTCCCATCTTCCAGAGCAGCAGCGCCGCACACGTCTGGATCTTCCGGTCGGGATGCTCCTTCATAATCTCGGTGAGCGGCTCGACGGCCGGCTCCCCGATTGCGCAGAGCGCCGTCACTACGTAGGGGCGGAGCTCCTCATCCTCGCTGATGAGGTCTTCGATGAGCGGGTCGACCGCAGCCTCCCCGATCTCGGCGAGGGCGGCCATCGCGTAGCGGCGAAAGTCCTGGTCGCCGGTCTCGTGCATTGCCCGGAGGAGCGGCTGCACCGAGGGGCTGCCTATCCGGACCAGCGCCCGGGCGGCGTACCAGCGGAGATCGTTGCCCGACTCAAGCATCGCCCGGATCAGGGGTTCTACAGCCGCTTCCCCGGCAGAGCCGAGCAGCTCCGTCGCCGCCCGCCTGGCATGCATATCGCCGGTTTTCAGGGTCTCGACTGCTTCCCGGATCTGCTTTTCATCACTCATGTCGTTCACATCGTCACTCCGGGGTATTATGTCTTCTTGATATGCTTCAGCGCGGCCCGTGCCGCGGCCGTCACCTCGGGTTGTTCGTCGCCGAGTGCTTCGATCAGGGCATCCACCGCGCCCGGATCGGCGACCTCGCCGAGAGCTCGGGCCGCGCCTGCCCGGACAGTCCGGCGTTCGTCGTGCAGCGCAGCGATGAGGGGGCGGGTCGCCGGTTTGCCGATATAGCCGAGCGTCTCGGCAACGGTTGTGCAGACCGACGGACTGCACCCGGCAAACGCTTCGATGAGGTGCGGCACCGCCGGATCGCCGATCTCCTCGAGGGCGCCGGCAGCCCGGTGTCGAACGTGCTGGCTTGGGTCATCGAGGGCACCGATGAGCGCCTGTATGGCGCTCGCTCCCCCGATCTCCCCGAGTGCCATCGCCGCACCCCATCGCAGGTCCTCCTCGTCGGATCGGATGGCGACCTCAAGGACGTCCCTGGCGGGATCGCCCATCTTCCCGAGCGCCAGCGCCGCTCTGCTCCGGACATAGGTGTCGGGGTCTTTGAGTGTCTCGATGAGCGGGTCTATCGCTCGCGGATCGCCGATCTCCCCGAGGGCGATCGCCGCCATCCACCGGACGTCGACGCTCTGGTCGCGGAGGCTCTGCGTCAGGGGCTCGACGGCCCGGTGCCCGAGTTTTCCGAGCGCTTCGGCCGCCTTCCACCGCACACCGCTCTCCTCATCGGCAAGAAGAACCGCGAGCAGTTCTACGGCGCAGGGGTCGCCCTGTTCGCCGAGCGCTTCCGCAGACTGGTATCTGACATCGGGGTCCCTGCTCTGCAGGCCGGCGAGCAGCCGCCGCATGTCACGCTGCTGCAGAGCGGGCCCGGCGCCCTCTTCGCCGGGGGTGAGATGGCGGCCGGAAGCGGCGGGGCGGTCGGCATAGCCGGCCAGGTATGACCGGAGATCGACGTTTCGCCGTTCCAGGAGCTCGAAAAGGTAGCCGAGAATATAGGCGACGGCGATGAACATTGCGGCGCGCACCACCACGCCGGGGCCAAGCACCCCCGCCTGCAGGTATTCAACGGCGATGTGTGCCGCGGCGAGGAACAGCCCGAGATAGACGGCACTGCGGTGGTACCAGTATGCGACGAGGATCAGCAGGGGGTAGAAGAAGTGGGTGTAGACGATATCGATGCCGAAGAGAAAATGGACGAGCAGCTCCAGGATGATGAAGAGCCCTGTCACCAGAACGATGATGACGATTTTGACGCGTTCGGAGGCTTTCCACCCGGCGTTTGCTGTACTCATGCCTACTGCTGATCTGGACGCGGTGTCTTAATAGCATTTGCGTGTCGGCGCCGGATGTCCGGAGTGCTGGTGGAATTGTATAAAGCCCAGTACATTTGCGAGGCCTGCAGGAAAGGCATATATGGTCTCCGCCTATCAAGACTGGTTGGTGTTGCCATGACATGCCTGACGTATGCGGATCTCCCGGAAGAAAAAGTGAAGAAAGTTGCCGGACTGGAAAAAGACATCGACGTGATCCTGCTGGCGTATGAAAAACCGCCTGCCGCTGCCGATCTCTCGAGCGAGAACCTGCGCCGGGTGAAGCAGCTCGAAGAGGAGCTCGGTGTCCGCCTGGTAGCGTACGCGTGATGCTGCAGGTGTGGGGATAACGGTTATCCCCACCGGTATCACCGGGAACGCGCCTCGGCCGTCTCCATCCGGACGCCCGACGTCTCGAGCATCTCCAGCGCCGCGTCGATGAACGCCGGAATGTCGCCCGGGTTCCTGCTGGAGACGAGATTGCGGTCCACCACGACTTCCGCATCGACGAACTCGGCGCCTGCATTTTTGATGTCCTGCACGATCGATCGCCACCCGGTGACGCGGCGGCCCCGGAGCGCCTGCGCCGTGATGAAGAGCTGCGGCGCGTGGCAGATCGCAAAGACCGGCTTTCCGCTCTCCAGGAACTGCTGTGCAAACCGCACCGGCTCCGGGTGAGCCCGCAGTCTGTCCGGCGAGTAGCCTCCCGGGATGAAGAGAGCGTCGAACTCGTCCACCGCTGCGGCATCGGCAGCCCGGTCGATCCGCACCGACGCCTCGCTCCGCTTTCCGCGAACCGTCTCGCCCGCCTGCAGCCCGACGTGGACGAGCGTGTGGCCTGCGTCCGCAAACGCCCCTGCCGGTTTTGTGTACTCGACGTCCTCGAACCCATCGGTGATAAGAACGGCAATTCTGCTCATACGTCTCTCCCACCCCATGCAAACCGGATAAAGGTATCGGGGGATTGCAGGCCCGCTCCGGGTGCGGCGGACCCGGGCATTTTCCGTCGATTCAGGGGCGTTGCTTTGGGTTCCTGCGCCGCACGATCGATATCGTGAAACGCGGGGTAAACCTACACTCTTCTCTGAATACAGACGACTTCGGCGAACAGTATGGTTCTCTCTCTTCTCTCTGCCACTGCATCAGCGACGCCTGCCCTGATCTCCGGTGTACCGGCTCGGGGAGGGCGGACATGAACGCTCCCGAACTGATCGCGATTGCGGTCTTCCTCTTCACCTACGCCCTCATCATCGACGAGCGGATCCACCGGGCGGTCGCGGCGATGCTCGGGGCTTCCGTCATCGTGCTCCTGCAGATCGTCCCTTGGGAGATGATCCCCGAGTACATCGACCTCGGCACCATCTTTTTCCTGATGGGGATGATGATCATCGTGAACACCGCGAGGAACAGCGGTCTCTTTGAGTATATCGGCATCATTACGGCAAAAAAAGGCCGGCGGCAGCCCGCTGCGTGCCCTGATCCTCTTTGCAATCGTCACCGCCCTCGTCAGCGCGTTCCTGGACAACGTCACGACGGTGCTCCTGCTCACGCCGATGCTGCTCTACATCGCCGAGGCGATGGAGATAAACCCGGTTCCGTTTATCATCACCGAGATATTTGCATCCAACATCGGCGGAGCGGCCACGCTCATCGGCGACCCGCCGAATATCATGATCGGCTCTGCAGCGGGCCTCTCGTTCAACGAGTTTTTGATCACGCTCGGCCCGATCATGGCGATCAATCTGGTCGTCGTCATCGGCGTGCTCATTCTCGTCTACGGCCGGGTGCTCCGCGTCGACCCTGACCGGCAGACGGCCATCGCCCGGACATTCGAAGCGCTTGACGAAGATGCGGCTATCCGAGACCGGGTACTCTTCAATAAATCCGTCGTCACGATCCTGCTCGTCGTCGGCATGTTCTTCATTCACGACGCGCTCGGTCTCGAACCGGCGCTCGTCGCGCTCATTGGAGCCTCGTTCCTCCTTTTCTGGAGCCGCGAATCCCCCGAGGCGATCTTCGAGAAGATCGAGTGGCCCGCTCTCTTCTTCTTCGGCGGGCTCTTCGTCGTCGTCGGAGCACTCGTTGAGACCGGAACGATTGCAGTTATTGCGAACATGGTGGTGAACACCGTCCACTCGACGGGCGAGGCGATCCTCATCATCGCCTGGTTCGCTGCCATTGCATCGGCCCTTGTCGACAATATTCCGCTGACCGCCACCCTGATCCCGCTGATCGAGGACCTCGGCGGTTCGATGGATATCTACCCCCTCTGGTGGGCGCTCTCGCTCGGAGCGTGCCTCGGCGGCAACGGGTCGGCGATAGGCGCGTCTGCAAACGTCGTGGTGCTCGGGATCGCCTCACGGGAAGGAACGCTCATCACGTTCATGGAGTTTCTGAAGATCGGCATGCTGATCCTGGTCATCACCGTGGGGATCGGCACCGGGATCCTCTGGCTTATGTTCGCGTTCCCGTGACCCTTACCTCTGCGGCGGCGGGCTTGTGGGCGTGCCCTTCGTCGCCTCCACCTCCGCGAGCCTGCCGGCGACCCACCGGTAGGCGGTCTCTGCGGCCTCCCGGACGGACGCGCTCGCATCTTCCGACCGGAGCCGGTCGAGCGGCTCTTTTGCCGCCGGATCGGCGATTGCACCGAGCGAAAGCGCGGCCTCTGCCCTGACAAACTCGTCGTCGTCGCCGAGCGCCCGGATCAGCCCCTCAACGTCCCGCTCATCACGCATCCTGTCGACATCATCCCGGTCCGTCATCGTTCTCTTCTCCCTCTGCAGGGCATCTGCTCCCGTGCACAGTATTTAAGGATTCCTTCCCGTCGGGCAGTAAGGTATTAGCATCTCGCCACCCTACACCCACGCCTATGTCGGATCCGCAGGTGCGCAGGTCCGGGCAGCACCGCCGCCGTCCCGGCGTGGGCGCCAGAAAGGCGGCCATGAAGCCGGCCGTCCTCTCTGCGCTGCTCCTGCTTCTGCTTGTGGTGCCGCTCGCCGGGTGCATGGAGCTCGGGAACCAGGAGATGACGGCGGGCGACATCAGGCGGGAGTATCTTGCTCACCAGGAGAGCGTCCGCGAGTACTCGGCAACGCTGCAGATGACCGGACCTGCGGGAGTGCGGGACGGGCAGACCGTCGTGACGGCGAAGGCGCCGTGCAGGTACCGCCGCGAACATCTCGACGAGGCGGGTCTGCCCGAGAGGATAGAAGTCTGCAACGGGAGCGTGCTCTGGCGCTACACGCCCGGAACCGGGGCGGTGGAGCAGGTGCCCGCAACCGGCGAGATCTGCACGGCTCTTCTCCACGAGGATTACCAGCGGGTCGTTGCCCGGGTCGTGGCGGAGAATGCGATCGCGTATCGCGGGGTGGAGGGGGTGAACGGCAGCAGGGCGCACGTCGTCGAGGCGGCGCCGGACAACCCGTGCCGGTATACCGGCCGGGAGTTTGCCCTGATGCGGGCGTGGATCGATACCTCCACCTGGATGGTCGACCGGGTGGACTTCGCGGACGGTTCCGGGGACTGTCTCCTCTCGGCCGAGTACGCAAACATCGCCGTCAACCCGGGGATTCCCGACAGCACGTTCACGTTCGTGCCGCCGGAGGAGGCGGGAGAGGCGCCGCTCATCCCGCTCACCTTCCCCCTCTAGGTTCCGGCTATCACGGGGCGTACCGGCCGCCCTTCAGCATCCGCTCTGCCTGCAGCCGTGTGACGAGCCAGGTATGGGCTGCCGAGGCCGCCCTGCGGACGTCCGGACTTCCATCAGAAAACTTTGCATGCTTCAGGGGCTCCGCCGCCCGGCTGTCCCCGACCGCCCCGAGCGCCGTCGCCGCGGCCGCCCGCACGGTCTCCGAGGGGTCGGCAAGTGCCCGGATCAGCCCCTCCACGTCTCTCTTCCGCTGCATGGCGGCAACATCCGTCCGTGGCATATCTCGTGCGGTCTATTCCCGCGGGTGCATATGAATATTGCTGCAGGCAGAAAGAGAGAAGAGAGGGCGGGGTGCGGGGCTACGACGTCGCGACGTCGATGCACTCTTTCCGCGTCCCGATACGGGCGAGCGCCCCGCACATCCCGGGGACATAGGCGAAGGCCTTGCCGGAGTCGACCATAATAGCCCGGTAGCGGTCCATCGCCGGCGAGACGACCATGCAGGTGTCGGGGACGACTTTTGCGCCGCTCCGCTCGATGGCGCCGACGAGGTCCGGGTTCTCCCGGGCGACCGCCCGTGCGACGAAGACGAGGAGCGGTTTTGTCGTCTGCTTGTCCCGGAGGAGGTTGGCGACCTCCCGGAGCTCGTCCGGCGAGCAGTGGGGGCAGCCGATGGCGACCGCGTCCACGTCCAGCGCTGCGAAGAGGTCTTCGATATCCTGCTGCCCGACGGTTATCCGCTCAAGGCTTTCTGTCTCGAAATGAAAGACCCGCGTCTCCGGCGTAATCTTATCCACGTGGAAGAGGGCGACCGCGCCGCTTGCCGCCATCGCCGCCCCGAGCGCCTTGAGCTGGTCGCGGCCCGGCCGGATGCCGGTGAAGATCGGTATCCGGTTGCCGACCTCGCGCCCCGCCAGGTAGCCGATGGCGCCGTAGTGATCGGCGTGGGGCGCGTCGCCCGCCTCGACCTCGACGACGACGCCCGGCCGGCGGTTCTCGACAATGTGCAGCCCGTAGAAGGGCGTCTTGCCGACGATCGCCGCGGCAAGGGCGCTCGGGCCGCCCTCCCGGTTCGTCCGCGCCCCGATCACCGAATTTGCGTAACAGACCGCGCTCGACTCGGACCACGCCAGGTGTTCGCCGTACTCGGTCCGCTGGAGGTAGTAGGGCGTGCAGGTGCACTCCAGTTTGATCCCGAGCCTGCGGTACGCGGCGAGCACCTCCTCCTGCTGGTGGGCAAACTCCGGGGTGATCCCGTCGAGCTCCCGCCACTCGTCCCGGGGCATTCCGATGGGGTTTAAGACCGCCGGCACCGCCACCCGGGCGTTCATCGTGGAGAGCCAGTGCAGCCCCCATTTTCCGATCGTCTTGTAGGACGCGCCGCTCACCTGCGCACTCGCGATCGGCACCAGTTTCTCGGCGTCGTAGACCCGGCCGAGAGCGACCAGGATCTCCATCATCTTCTGCCGGGTCTCGCCGAACTCGCCGGCCAGCACGTTCTCGTCTTCTGCGTCAAGGTACATCGTTTCACTCCCATCCTGCCCGCACAAACTCGTCTTCTTTGCCCATCACCATCGTGGCGTCGACGCCGACCTTCACGTTCGTGCCGTCGCCGAGCCGGGTCGGGTCGAGGGACGAGCCCCGCACGCCGGTGATCACCATGATATCGGTATCCCCCCGCACCCGGGTCGCGATGGCGAACTCGACGTCGGTCGGGTCGTGGATATCGATGTCCTCGTCCACGATCACCACGTGCTTGAGCGAGGTGTGCGCCGCGAAGGCGGCCATGATGGCGTTCTTCGCATCGCCCTGCGTGTTTTTCCGGATCTTGACGACGGCGTGGAGGTAGCCGGCTCCCCCTTTGGTGAGGAGGACATCGCAAACGCCGGTCACCTCGCCGACCGCCCGGTAGATCTTCGGCTCGTACGGCGCTCCCATCAGGAGCTTGTGCTCGTCGCCGGCGGGAAGGATCCCGTGGTAGATCGGGTCGGGTTTGCAGTACATATGGGTGAATTCGATCACCGGCTCCTGCCGCACGGGGTCGTAGGTGCCGGTGATGTCGACGAACGGCCCTTCGGCGGCACGCTCCGCACCGATGTATCCTTCGAGCACGATCTCGGCGTCGGGAACCAGGACGCCGTTTGCACACTCCCGGACCGCAAGGGTGCCGCCCAGCAGTTCTGCGGCGTAGGCGAGCTCTTTTCCCTGCGGAACGCGGGTGCAGGCCGCGAAGGTCACCAGGGGGTGGGTGCCGATCGTGACCGCAACCGGCAGCTTCTCGCCCCGGGCGAGGGCTTCTTTGAGCATCGTGTGGGTGTGGCGCCCCTCCACCAGGCGGGCGGCCACGCGCTTTTCGTCGAGCACCATCATCCGGTGGATGGAGGCGTTCTCCATATCGCCGGCGCGGGAGAAGACGATCCCGGAGGTGATGTAGCGGCCTGCGTCCCCGGGGAAGTGCTTCATGATCGGAATGCGCGAGAGGTCTGCCGGCTGCGGGTCTGCAAGCGCTCCTGCGTCGACCACATCTCCCGCATAGGCCGCACCCGCCAGGTGCGGGACGAGCCGCCGCTCCCCGACGCCGAGCGCCGCCGCCAGGGCCGACCGGTCGGCCATCAGGTTCATCACCGCCCGGTGCCCCTCCAGGTCGTGGAAGAAGAGTATCCTATCGCTCGCCTTCGATCGCTTCGGGGCGTCGAAGACCGTCGAGCACGGCTCGCGGATATCTTCGACCCGCCCCTTCTGTCGCATCATCTCGATAAATTCACGCATCGTATCCGCTCCATCGTGTGCCGAGCGCGTGCTCGACGCCCAGGTGGTCGAGCACCCGTGCGGCGACCATGTCCACCAGGTCGTCGATCGTCGCCGGGTTGTGGTAGAACGGCGGGCTGGCCACCATGACCGTCGCTCCCGCCTCGTCCGCACGCAGCATGTTCGTTAAGTGTATCCGCGAGAGCGGCATCTCCCGCAGCACCAGGATGCACCGCCGCCGCTCTTTTAAGCAGACGTCCGCTGCACGGGTGATCAGGTTGTCTGCAAATCCGTTGCTGACGGCGGCGAGCGTCTTCATGCTGCAGGGCACGATCGCCATGCCGTCGTAGCAAAACGACCCGCTGGCGATGTCTGCGGCGAGGTCGCTGTTCTCCGCATAGATCGCGTCGAACCCGTCGAGGCCGACCTTCTCGAGGTCGGCGATCTGCTGGCCGACCTCTGAGATGACGATATGGACGGTCGCCTTCTCGCAGAGCACCTCGAGGATCCGCCGGGCGTAGACAACACCGCTTGCTCCCGTGACCCCGATCACATATTCTTTCGTCATAGTTCCTCACATGTCAGGTAAAAACCAGTTTGTCCTGTTTCGTCGGCTTCTTCACCCGGAGCACCTCTATCGCCGCCGCCTCGACGGTCGTCCGGTGCTCCGGCAGGGTATAGACCCCGAGCCGCCACTGCTGCCGCCGGGTGTCGTTTAAGGTGTTGATCAGCGGGGAGACCTCCTCGATCTCCACCATGGTGTGGCTGCTCCGGACCCGGACCTCCATCGACATCTCCCCGGGCAGCGGGGGGATATCCACGAGCACCTGCCACTCCTCGACCCCTGCCGCCCCGGCGATCTCCCGGGCGAGGCTTCGCTCCTTTGCAAGGTCGAGGCCGCTGACGGCGGATGTCAGGTTCACGCGCCCCTCGCCGACGTAGAGCGCCCGTTTGTAGAGCCGGCGGTTGTAGACGCCTTCGGCAAGGCTCCGGGTGACCGGGTGCGGCGATGCCAGGAGCGTCTGCATGCAGGCGGCGTCGTCCATCCGCATCATCGCCGCGGCGTCGGCGCCCGGGACGTGCTGCAGGTGCTCGGTCGCGGCGAGAACGAACATGCTGGTGGCAATCCTGCTGACGTGATGGAAGTAGACGGCCGGCCGCATCAGTGTCCGGGCGATCAGGAGCGACTCCGCGGCGTTGATGCCGCTCTCCTCGATCCCGATCCCTGAATCGGTGAGGAGAATGCTCCGGATCAGGCGCTGTGCGTCGACCGTCCCGTAGGGAGCGCCGGTATAATGCGCATCCCGCATCAGGTAGTCCATCCGGTCGACGTCGAGGCTGCCGTGGATGATCCCGGCAAGCCGGTGGCGCCCGCTGATGATGGCGTAGACCTCGGCAGGGCTGATCCCCTCGCCCTCCAGGATCCCGGCGACGGGCCCCGCCCTGACAAGGTCGGCGATCTCGTGGTGCCGCCTGCCGGTGCATGCCTCCATGACCGGTTCGATGACGTGGGAGAACGGGCCGTGGCCGATGTCATGGAGAAGCGCTGCTGCCGTGACGATCTGTATTTCGTTCTGGTACAGGCCGAGCTGCCGGGATATCATGGAAGCAAGGTGCATCGTCCCGAGCGAGTGTTCGAAGCGGGTGTGGTTCGCTCCGGGGTAGACGAGATTGGCGAACCCGAGCTGGGAGACGTGGCGGAGGCGCTGAACCCGCTGTGAGTCCAGCAGGCGAAGAGCAAGAGCGTCCACCTCCACATATCCGTGCACCGGGTCCTTGATAATCTTCATCGGTTTTCTGTTGAAAGTTCGCCGACTGTGCATTAATTAGTTTCTCCCGCCTCCGGTCTGCCGTTCCCGGGCGTTCTATCCGTCGATCGCGGTCACCTCCGACGGGGTGGAATCGCCGGTAATTTTATGGCTCTCCGGTGCGGAACCGGAGCCCGGTGAACGGTATGGCAGAACAGATCTACCGCGAAGTGAACGATGTCGACGACATCGCAGCGATCAACGAGACGATCCGCCAGGAGATCCGAAGCGCCGGTTCACGCGACAGGGTGACCGAGCTGAAGCGGAGGAGCAGGTACCTTGTCGTCCTGCTTGCGCCGGACAACCCGACGGGTCTTGCAGAGAAGTTCCGGGAGATGGGATCGCTGGACGAGGCACAGAGACGGGCGTGGGAAGAGTACGAAAAGACCACTGAGGTTGCAAACAGCAACCGGCACGGCGGCGATGCGTATTCCGTCGGTGAGAAGCCCGACTACGTGGGGTGACCGGCTATGGCGTATACGGAGACGACCGCGAAGTATGCAGGAGAGACCCGGACATACTGGATAACCTACGAGGTTCCAAGCAGCAGGACCAGAGAGCCGGTGGATAAGGCGAAACGGTTCTATGTCCCCGGCGACCTGAAAAAGACGGAAGGGCCGGACTATTTCGAGAACCGGATGGGCAACCGGACGTACGGGATCCGGGTGACGTACGAAAACCCACGGAAAGGGTATACGGCAGAACGGGGGGAGACCGGGTACGAGGTCGAAGCGACGACAACAACGGTGACGAAGATCGTCAAGTTGCCCGAGGACGCACTCCACGTGCAGGTTACCGAGAAAGAGCCCAAAGCTGCACTGTCGGTTGCGTGACCGCACGGCGGGAGGCCCGATCAACCTTCTTCACCTCAGAGCGCCCACCACTTCTGAAGCATGATCACCTTCCTCTCGGGCGGGGCGGGAACGCCGCGGCTGGTTCAGAGCGTCCGGCAGATCCTCTATGACGGCGAGATCGCCGTCGTTGCCAACACCGCCGACGATCTCTGGATCAGCGGCGGCTACCATGCTCCCGATCTCGAAACACTCCTCTACCTCTTTGCCGGCATCCTGAACACCGGCACCTGGCAGGGGATCGGGGGAGATACCTTCTCGACACACCGATACCTGAAGAGAGCCGCCGGGGAGGAGTGGCTCGAGATCGGGGACAAAGAGCGTGCGGTGCAGATCGCCCGCGGCGAGATGCTGCGGAGCGGAGTGACGGCGACGGAGGCGGCCCGCCGGCAGGCGTCCGCCTTCGGCATCGAGGCGACGATTCTTCCGATGACCGATACCGGCATCACCACCTTCGTCGAGACCGGCGAAGGTGCCATGCATATCCTGGAGTACTGCAGGGCAGCACCTGCCGATCCGGCGATCCGGCGGATCCTGCGTGCCGGCGAAGAGGAGCCGGCGGCGACGCCTGAGGTGCTGGGCGCGATCGCGGCGGCCGATGCCGTCATCATCGGGCCGTCCCACCCGGTGCAGGGCATCCTGCCGATCCTGGACTGTGCCGGCGTCCGCGAGACGCTCGACGGGCAGCTCGTTATCGCGGTCTCCCCGTTCCGGGCCGACAAACCGGTGAGCCCCGTGGATACGGCACTGATGCGTGCCGCAGGCGTTGAACCGACAGCGTCCGGCGTCTATTCTCTCTACCAGGACGTCGCGGATATCTTTGTCCAGGACCTCCGCGACCCGGACGTCGTCGAGGGTGCGCTGCGCCTCGATACCCGGCTCTGGCGGGGCAGAAATCTGGATGCGCTCGCCTGGGATCTCATGGCGGTTATCCGAAAGGCCGTTTCGTGAGGGAATCGCCGTATCGACGCGAAAAGGCTATTTTGAGGAATATTTTCCGGTTTCCGGTGTGTAGCCTCCGGTATGCAATTTGGTAACGTTCATATAGGCCCGCCATGCACCCCTATGATTGCATGATTACGTTCCTCTCGGGCGGGACGGGAACGCCGAAGCTGCTCCGCGGGTTCCAGGAGATCCTGGACGAACGCGAGATCAGCGTGATCGTCAACACCGCCGAGGATATGTGGCTCACGGGAAACCATCTCTCACCCGACGTGGACACGGTGATCTATCTCTTCGCCGGGCTCCTCGACACGGCGAAGTGGTGGGGGATCCGGGACGATACCTATATCACGCACGATTTTTTGCAGAAACTCGGGATCGAGGAGTTCATTGCCGTCGGCGACCGCGACCGGGCGGTGCATGCGGCCCGCGGCGAGATGCTCCGCTCTGGCATGACCCTGACGGCGTCGACGCGGGTGCTCTGCAGACGGCTCGGTCTGCGGGCGACCGTCCTGCCGATGACCGACGCGGAGGTGACGACCTACGTCCGCACCGCCGATGCGCAGATGCACTTTCAGGAGTACTGGGTGAAGCACCGGGGCTCGGTGGAGATATCCGGCGTCGAGCGGGTCTGCCGGGATGCGCCGGAGGCGACGCCGGAGGTTCTCTCCGCCATCGAGGAGAGCGACGCGGTCATCATCGGCCCCTCAAACCCCGTGACCAGCGTCTCCCCGATCCTGGAGTGCGCCGGCGTCCGCGAGGCGCTCAAAAAACAGCGTGTGATAGCGATCAGCCCGTTCATTGGCGACACCCCGGTGAGCGGCCCGGCTGCGGCGCTGATGCGTGCGTTCGGGTTGGAACCGACCTCTGCAGGGACGTTCCGCCTCTACGAGGACTTCCTTGACATTTTCGTGCAGGACGTCCGCGATCCGGTGGAGATCGATGGCACTCTCCGTCTCGATACCCTGATGATCAACCGGGGCAAGAGCCTGCACCTTGCAAAGAACCTCATGGCGCTCCTGGCCCGGTGACCCCGGTTACTCCCCCTGTCTGCTCCGGTAGTCCCGGATCGCCTCGTGGAGTGCGTCCGCTGCCAGGTTCGAGCAGTGCATCTTCCGGGGCGGCAGCCCCTCGAGCTCGGTAGCCACGTCGTCACGGGTGATCGCCATCGCCTCGTCGAGGGTTTTGCCCTTCGCCATATCGGTGACCATGCTGCTCGTGGCGATGGCCGAGCCGCAGCCGAAGGTGCGGAACCTGATATCCTCGATACGGTCATCTTTTACGGTAATGAAGATCTCCATGATGTCCCCGCAGACGGGGTTGCCCACCTTGCCGTAGCCGTCTGCGTTCTCGATGACCCCGACGTTGTGCGGGTTCATGAAGTGCTCCATGACCTTTTTGCTGTACCCGATCTGTTGCTCTGCCATAGTATCGGTCCACCTCGGATTAGAGCGGTGTAATGGCTCGCAGCCGTTTAACTGTTTCCCTCGCCGCGTGCAGGACGGCCGGGACCTGCTCGGTGGTGTTCGACCGTCCGAGCGTTGCGATCATCGAGCCGTGCGCCTCCGCGTGCGCAAGGCCGATTGCGAGGAGGACGTGGGACGCTTCGAGCGTCCGCGAGGTGCAGGCAGACCCGGTAGCGACGGCGACGCCGAAGAAGTCCATGCCGAGCTGGATGCTCTCCCCTTCGATCCGGGAGAAGCGGAAACTCGCGTGGTGCGGCAGGCGGTCGGTCGGGTGGCCGGTCAGGGCGGCCTCCTCGAGGGTGAGGATGCCTTCGATCAACCGGTCGCGGATGGCGGCGAGCCTCCGTCTCTCCCCCGGCATATCGGCGGCGGCGATCCGGGCAGCCTCGCCCATCCCGACGATCCCGAAGAGGTCCTCGGTCCCGGACCGCAGGCCCCGCTCCTGTCCGCCGCCGAGGACCACCGGCTGCGATCGGACGCCCGGGCGGATGTAGAGGGCGCCGGTGCCTTCCGGGCCGCCGAGTTGGTTTCCTGAGAGGGTGAGGAGATCGATGCCGTCCCGCTGGACATCGATCGGGATCCGGCCGCCTGCATCCGTGGCGTCGACGTGGAGATACTTCCCTCTCTCGTGGACAATCTCGCCGATCTCGCGGATCGGTTCGACGGTGCCGATCTCGTTGTTCGCGTACATGACCGAGGTCACGGTCGTATCGGGCGTCACGGCCTCGCGCAGCGCCTCGCAGTCGACGACTCCCCATGGATCGACCGGCACCGTGGCGTAGGTAAACCCGCTCTTCTGGAGGTCTTTTGCAGGATTGAGCACCGATATATGTTCTATGGCGCTCGTCACCACCTTCTTTCCGGTCCGGGCGTTCCGCAGCGCCGTCCCCCGGACCGCGATGTTGTTCGACTCGGTGGCGCCGCCGGTGAAGACGATCGACTGGGTATCCTCCGCGTTGATGAGGTCGGCGACCCTGCCGCGTGCCTCCTCGATGGCGGATTTTGCCATGAGCCCCTCCTCGTAGAGGCCGGAGGGGTTGCCGACCTTCCCGGCCAGGTACGGGAGGGCGGCGTCGATGACCCGCGGATCGACCGGCATCGCCGCCGCGTGGTCGAGGTAGATTCGCTCCATACGACCGCCCTAAAAGGTTATGACGGCGTCGGCATCGATCGCGATGTCGTTCAAGGTCGTGGCGCCGACGATTGTGCCTTCGGGTATGAAGTCGCCCCGCTCCATCCCGAGCAGCTGCGTGCTCTGTTCGCAGATGTAGATCTTCACGCCCGCGGCGATCGCCTGCTGCATGATCTCGGCGAGGCTCGGGAAGTTCCCGATCCGGATCTTCTCAGCCTCGCCCCGCTTGACGACGGTCACGCCCTTGATCATGAAGAAGATCTCCGCATCCATGTCCATCGCCCGTGCGGTCATGGCGAGGACGAAGGGGGCGTAGAGCCTCTCGGGGGTATCGGTACCGCTGGTCTGGATGTACAGCACTCTGGCCATGCGCTCACTTGCCCCCCTTCCGTATATAAATTGTCGTTACGCCGCCGGTCTCTTTCGTCTCCGCGAACCCCCACCCGCACTGCCCGGTAGAACGAGCCCGTCCGGTCGCCGTCCCGTCCCGGCGGCGATCGCCCGCCACCGGATCTGGGTCGTCTGTCCCGTTATCGCTGCTGCTCCGCAGTCTGCATTGTCGGTTCGATCTCCTCGGACCACTCCTTCGTTTTGCGGATCCAGATCGAGGTCACGCCGGCGACCTTCTCCTGCTCTTCGATACTGAACCCGAGATTACCTGCCCAGTCCTCGACATCCCTCACGACCGCGGGTTTGTCGGTCTCGACCTTCAGCACCTGCCCTTTCTCGAGCCTTCCGAACTTCTCCTTCACCAGCAGCATCGGCGCCTCGCAGGCCCCGATGCAGTCGGCGGTCGAATCAGCATACATTTTCCATCACCTCATTTCATCCGACGAATGTAGAACGTCATAATCCCGCTTTCTTTCTCAAACTGCACGATCTCGTGCCCGACACGCTCTGCCCAGCGTTTGATGTCCTCTTCGGCTGCGGGATCGTCCGCCTCCACCTTCAGGATCTCCCCGACGCCGATCGCGTCGATCTGTTCTTTGGTCATGGCGATCGGCATCGGGCAGTAGAGCCCGATGCAGTCCACTTCTGCTGCCGGTTCGATAGATGCACTCATCCTGTGTCTCTCCTCCTGTTGCACCGGCCTGTTTTCCCGCCTGCGTCCGGTGGCGGCGAACCCATGGTCGCTGTCGGCCGCACGGTCTCGTGCATTCGATGATATAAGTGTTGCGCTGCCCCGGGTGCAACCGGACCTGCCGGCGGCCGTCGCCGGCAAACGCTGCAAAGCAGCCACGAAATGCCGGGATGGTCTCCGGAATAGGTTTTCACCTCCCGTGGGTGTATTCCCCGGCGCTCTCCGGATCCGGGATGCGCATGCGCTCGGCGGCTGCCGGGTCTCCGACTATGCCGGGCGCTCCGTGCCCTCCGCAGGGGGCGATTTTCGCACGAGAAGGCTTCTGCTGTTGCATTTCCCTCCCCGTCATGCGGATTGCCGGAGCAGCCTTCGTCCATTCTCCTGCCCCTTTTCGGGCAGATATCTTCCTTGATTCGTCTTTTGGCGAAAATTTGCCTTCATATTGTAAATATACTGAAATAATAGACGTATTTTCAGAATTGCTGCTTGGGAAGACCAAAAATATTAAAAATTCTCACGATGAGAAGCTTGACAATGTTTGTTCCGAGCAAATGTTTCTTTACGAAAGGTGTCGGTGTCCATAAAGACAAACTGGCCTCCTTCGAGCTGGCGCTCAGACAGGCCGGTATCGAGAAATACAATCTGGTATACGTCTCCAGTATCTTCCCACCAAACTGCAAACTGATCACCCGGGAGGAAGGGCTTGCCGAACTGCAGCCGGGTTCCATCGTCTACGTCGTCATGGCACGGAGCGAGACCAACGAACCCAAACGGCTGACCTCTGCAGCCATCGGCCATGCGATGCCCAAAGAGAGCAACGAATACGGATACCTCTCCGAGCACCATGCCTTCGGGGAGACCGAGGAGATCAGCGGTGAGTATGCCGAGGACCTTGCAGCAACCATGCTCGCAACCACGCTCGGCATCGAGTTCGATCCCGACCGCGCCTGGCAGGAGCGTGAACAGATCTACAAGGCCAGCGGCAGGATCATCTACACGACCAACATCTGCCAGGCCGCCGAAGGGGATATGAACGGCCGGTGGACAACGGTCATTGCAGCAGCGGTCTTTGTCTGAATACAGACTGAGAGTCGCCAATCTTTTTTCTCCGCTCCGGACGGGGCTGCCTGATGCGAAGGCGGTTCACGAGCGGAAAGCACAATATCTACCAGACTCAATAGTATTCGGGTTTTGCTATGCGCATCGCAATACAGGACGTAACTCCAGAGACAGACTATGCTGAAATTATCGGATGGGTTCACGAAATCCGCGATCTCGGTGGGCTGGCATTCTTCATCGTGCGTGACAGAACCGGTCTCATTCAGGTGACGATCCCGAAGAAGAAGGCTCCGGAAGCGGTTGTCGAGGCTGCAAAGGAGGTTTCGCGCGAGTCGGTCGTCAGGGTGGCGGGCACCGTCAAGGCTATTGAGAAGGCGCCCGGCGGCCGGGAGCTCGTGCCGGAGGAACTTGAGATCGTCAGCCTCGCAGCAAGCCCGCTGCCGCTCGATGTCGCCGAGAAGGTGTCTGCGGAGATGGATACCCGGATAGATTCCCGGTTCCTGGATGTCAGGAAGCCCCGCGTCGGAGCGATCTTTTTCATTCGCAGCGTGGCGGTCCGGGCTATCAACGAGTTCCTCTTCTCCCGTGGATTTATCAATATCACCACGCCGAAGGTCGTTGCTGCGGCGACCGAGGGCGGGACGGAGCTCTTCCCGATCGCGTACTTCGAGAAAGAGGCGTTCCTCAACCAGAGCCCGCAGCTCTATAAGCAGATGATGATGGCGGCGGGCTGTGAGAAGGTCTTTGAGATCGGCCCGATCTTCCGTGCGGAGGAGCATAACACCGTCCGGCACCTCAACGAGGCGACGAGCCTCGACGTGGAGGTCTCGTTTGCGGACCACAACGACGTGATGCAGCTCCTCGAGGACCTCATCATCGCGGTCTACCGGCGCGTGACCGAAGACTGCGCCGATCAGCTCGCGACCCTCGGGGTCGACCTGACGGTTCCGGCGACGCCGTTCCCGAGAATCTCCTACGCCGAGGCGATCGAGATCGCCAACCGGACGGTCCCCGAGAAGATCTCGTTCGGCGACGATCTCGGCACTGCCGCTGAGAAGGCGATCGGCGAATATATCGGTCAGCACTACTTCATCGTCGACTGGCCGACCGCGATCAAGCCCTACTACGCCATGCCGTATCCCGAGAACCCGGAGCTCTCCAAGGCCTTCGATATGATGCATCCCCGGATGGAGCTCTCCTCCGGAGCGCAGCGTATCCACCAGCACGACCTCCTCGTCGAGCAGATCCGTGCAAAAGGGCTCTCCCCCGAGAGTTTCGAGTTCTATCTCAAGACGTTCGAGTACGGCATGCCCCCCCACGCCGGGTGGGGGCTCGGTGTCGAAAGGTTAATTATGACGATGCTCAATCTCCCCAATATCCGTGAAGCCGTTCTCTTCCCGCGGGACCGGCACCGGCTGACACCATGACGCTCATCAGCAAGACCCTGCCCACAACGGTGGTCGGCAGTTACCCCGTTGTCGCGAAGAAGGGACTTTTTGCCCTCGACCCCCTCAAGCACGCCGTCGAGACGGCGGTCGCCGACCAGCTGGAGGCCGGGATCGACATCATCTCGGACGGCCAGGTCCGGGGGGATATGGTGCAGGCGTTTACGTCCCGGCTTCCCGGCATCAAAGGCCAAGCGGTCGTCGGGAAGGTGCAGCCGCCGGCAAAGCCGCTCACCGTGGCGGACACCCGGTATGCCCTCTCGAAGCACGCCAAGGTCAAGGGTATCCTCACCGGCCCCTCGACGCTTGCGCATGCGCTCAAGATCGAGACCCCGATGTATCGCAACCGGGAGGAGCTGGCGCTCGACCTCGCTCAGGCGCTGGCGGTCGAGGCGAGATATCTTGAGGCTGCCGGCGTCACGCTCGTCCAGATCGACGAGCCCATCTTCTCGACGGGCGCCGCCGATCTCGCAGCCGGCCGGCAGGCGGTGAACGCCATCGTCTCGTCGCTGCGCATCCCGACCTGCCTCCATGTCTGCGGCGATCTTGCGTCGGTCATCGACGAGGTGCTGAAGGTGAACGTCGCGATCCTCGACTTCGAGTTCGCCGTCAGTCCCGGGAACCTTGAGGTGCTCTCGGCACGGGATCTCCGGGGGCGGTCCGTCGGCTACGGCTGCGTGGACTCGAGCAGTTCGGCGGTCGAGAGCGTCGAGACGATAGTGCGGCGGATCGAAACGGGGATCGAGGTCTTCGGTGCCAGGGCGATGCTCGTCGATCCCGACTGCGGCCTGCGGATGCAGAGCCGCGAGACCGCGTCTGGAAAATTGAAGAATATGGTCGCCGCCGCCGGCGAGTTGCGACCGGAATACACTTAGATGACACGGGTCGTCGTCGAGAGTTCGAGGCCCTTTGCGGTGATGTTGTAGGGAACCGCTCGCGAGGGCACCTGCATCCCCCGTATCTTTTCCACGGCAAGCGTCCGCTCGAACTCGTTGCCGTGCAGTTCCTGCCGGAGGAGGAGCACCACGTCCGCGGCACGCATGAGGCAGACCTCTTCTACCGGCGTGTGGATCCCCTTGTAGAGCAGAAAGAGGACGTTTCCGCCCGCATCGACGACGTCCCTGGTGGTATGGGTGAGAAATTCGGCCGCAGCGTCGATGCCGTAGTTATGGATGAGCGTTGAGAGCGAGTCCACGACAATCCGGTTCCCCTGCAGTGCAGCGCCGAGCTCTTTGAGGGAGAGCTCGCGTGCGTCATACATCCCCTGCGTGGGTTCTGCGTCCAGCATCAGGTACAGGCCGGTCTCGTCCTCGGTCTTCCAGAACTGGTGAGCCAGATGCTCAAGGCCGCTCAGCACCGATCCGGAGACGACGATCCTGGCGCCCACCGGGAATCCGCCGTCGAGGGCGAGGTCCAGGCCGGCGATCCCGGTTGAACGTTTCTTTACAGGTGTCACGTATCTGCTCCCGGGTGCACCCAGCGGTACACACGTATCTGGTGAAATATATTATCGGGCGGAATATAATTGTGCCTCTCCGTGTTTCGGCCGCCTATACGAGTGTCCGGAGATATACTCGATGCTGCGTTCTTCATCGCGCCCGATCCGGAATGCCGCTCCGTGCTTTGGCGGCAGGCGCACCCACGATCTGCTTCCCCTGCCGTTCGGGAGCACCCTCTCACCGCCAGCGCCCGAAGACGAGCGGCCGGCAGCGTCCAGGGCGATGCGAGAGGCGTCGGGATTCTGCCGGAGGAACAGGTCGCATCCGACCCGATCTTTGACGACGGGGCGGTGCGTCGCATCTCCGGAAGTGCCGTGCCGCTGCCGGACGGGAACGGCAGGTCCGGCAGCGGGACGAACGAGATCGTGCTGCGGTACGAGAAGGAGCTGGTGCGGGGGCGTTCCTTTCTCACCACGCCCGGCCGCAGTGCAGGCAGCGGTCCCGATGAACGGAGAGGATGTGTCCGCACTGCGGGCATCTCCGGCGGACCTCTTCCTGCTCGACGAACGCCGCGATTCCCCGCTCCCGGATCTCGCAAAGGTTCTCCAGCATGCTCATCCGGTACTTCGTTGTGTAGCGCTTGTCCAGGCGTTTCAGCCGCGGGCAGGGGTAGTTCGCGCAGTCGAAGCAGTAGTCTCCCGTGCGGTCTTCGCAGTTCCTGATGGTGCACCGGGCGCAGGAGGGGCGCAGCCTGCTGGCATCGCCCGCCCGGCAGCCGGGGCACCGGTCCTTCTCCCGCAGGTAGCCGATGCAGAGGGCGCAGTTCATGCCGCAGGGGGCTATCAGGGCCGGGGAGAGGCGGGTCATTATGTTCCGTGTGGTCGCGGCAGGGGAAGAAGTCTCGCTTTCGGATTTGCGGCCGGGCGCGGTGCGGCAGGGGTATGGGCGGATTCAGTCGTGAAATACTCATTTAGGAGAGATGAGTAGTTCGTTAGTAGTTCGATCTGGCTAACCTATCCGGGCGAGCATCTCCTTCAGTCGCTCGAGCCCTTCGCCGGCGGCGTCGAGGGTTTTCGCGCCGGTTATAGAGAAGATGAGGAGGGAGACGCCCCGGTCTGTACCGAAGGGGAGATACCCATACCTTTCCGCGGCTGCTTTCTCTATCACCGGGAGGGATCGGTTGTAAGTAGTCAGATGCCGGCAGACCTGCTTGTGTATATCGAAACCCCGATCCGACATACACAATGTACCTTGTGCGTACCAGAATATACACAAACCCTATATGCCGGGGAGCGGTTGTGCGACACCTGCGACCCACAACGGAGTTTGTGCGACATGAACATGCGTTTTGTGTCCCACAAACGATGGTGCAAGGGTTCAGGGTGGCGTTACTGCATCCGCTGCAGGGCTTGTTTCCGTGGTTCACGCCGCTGCCGGTTTTTCGTAGAACGGGGACGGGAGCGCCGGACACACACGGTAGACGTGGCGATACACTTCGTCCACCCTGGCCTGCACGTCGTCTTCGGTATAGTGATCCACCGGCAGGCCGGTTGTATCGCTCCAGAGGAAATCGCGGATGGTAAGGAGAACGGCATCGCGGTCCTTCTGCAGGCTCCGGTAGATGACGCTGATCGCGTCGCGCTCGCTTTGGTGCGCGTTGATCCTTGCTACGTTGAGAATCTCGCGGCTCCAGCCATGCTCAAAGGTTTTTTGGGCATACCATACGCGCAGATCCGCGTCTTTCAGTTTGTCGAGCAGGGCACCGTTGCTGCGCCACGGAATGTGTGCAATGGTGCGTTGCACAAACTCGCGGTCGGGCCAGGACCCAGAGAAGGTGCGCATATACTTCAGGTTGCGCGGGGAGAACCCCGTCATCTCGGGAAAGGCGATCTTCAGGTCGTGTGACAGACGATCGATCACCTTCGCGCCCCATCCCTCGCTCTTCTGGCGATCCAGGATAATCCTTCCAATATCCCATTACAGCAGGATCATGGCTGCGTTGGCCGCAAGCGTGACCCGCAGGCGCTCCGACCAGATTCGCTCTTTGATCTCTCCGAGTACCCCGGCGTAGTCTGCAGGCAGATCGCTTCTGCCTGCCGGGACAGATTGTGCGATTCCGTCGTCATACCCTAGGTACCTCGCACCTCTTCCCGTTCAGGCGAACCTGCCGTTTCAGGATACCTGGATTGTGACTCCGGCCAATTTCTCGCACCAGGTGTGCGAGTTTTGCGGGGGCCGGCATACGCCTCGAAAGGCGACTGCATCCGCCGGAGATCGGAGGCGGAAAAGCCGCCGATGCCGGGAAACTCCCTCTGCAGATCTCCAACCGGTTGTTGGAGAATTGACCTGCCCCGGGCATCGCCGGCCTGCCGATCCACAATCGGCCTCGCAACATCCCGGTACAGCCCGACCAGTTCTGTATTGGCCGTCCGGATCGCCCGGTACCGGGCGGCCGAATTCGCTCATATCCCTCCATCTTTTTGTAGTACTCCTGCATAGGAGCGACCATGACACGCTGGCTCGCGATATCCAACCGGGAGAACTCCGACGTCGTGATCAGGAAACACGTCTGGGGCGTGCCGAAGCGGTACGCCAACACCATCGGCCGGGTACAGCCCGGCGATACTGTGCTCGTCTACGTCGGGCAGAAGATCGTCGACAGAGACGTGCTCCCGCCGGCGCTCACCGGAGCTTTTGCGGTCACCTCGGGAGTGTACGAGGACACCTCCCGGATCTTCACCGCACCGCAGAAGCTCGGCGACGAGGTCTTCCCGCTCCGGATCACCCTCAAGCCCATCAAACTCTTCGATCCGCCGATGGAATTCAAACAGCTCCTCGAGCACCTGCAGTTCATCACCAACAAACAGCAGTGGTCCGGGCATCTCCGCGGGAAGGCGATGCGGGAGATCCCCGAGGAGGACTACGCCTACATCATGCAGGCGGCGGAGACGCCGCGGGACTGAGCGCCCACGCCGGGCGAGGAGCGCACCGTTGACGGGGTTGAGCGTTATGTAGATCCCGGCGACCGAGGGGTCGGCATCGAGGACTTCGACTCTGCCGGCGAGTTCGCTGCGGTCGTCGAAGTAGCCGGAGTGGACGCCCGCCTCGCTGAGCGCCCGGACCTCGACGACGCCGTCAGGGGCGAGCAGGCGCACGATCCGGAGGATTTCGTCCGTCATCCAGTCACCCCCGGAAGAAGGGGAAAGAGGGGGGCGCTTGCGGCCTCCCCGCGGGTCACCCGCTGGAAACTGACGAGCGGGATGACGTAGGAGCCGGCGCGGGTGTGGAGCGCCACGGCCTGTCCCGTGCAGTTCAATGCTGCATACCCCTCGATCGTCGTCCTGCCCATCGGCGCCCCACCGCCGCGGACGACGCGGATCTGCAGCACCGACGCCGATCGGCCGGAGAAGAGCAGGGCCTGCACGTCCGCAGGATCGATCCGGTAGTGCTCGGCGTCGACCATGACGTGGAGCACCCCGCCGCTGCCGTAGGCGAGCGTCCCCGGCTCAGGCACGCTTCTCACCGCCGCTGATGACGGTCGTGACCGTGTAGTAGTGGCCGGCGGCGCCGACGACGTGGATCTCCCTGACCGCCCGTTTGTGCCGGGCGACAGCGGCCGCCACCGCCTGCGCAATGAGGTAGAGCGGGACCGCGTTCGAAGTGGGCATGCTTATATCGTTGCAGTGCCGAGTACCATTGGCGGTCTGGTGCATCCCGGTGCTGGAAACATTCGGTTGTGCCCGGCTGCCGCCGCAGATATCTTCGTCTTCTCTTCTTGATTCGGCCGGGGTTCGGATGCCCCGGGGTATCGGGTCTGGTTTCGGTTTCATGAACGACCTCTCTGCTGTTTTTCGCGATGCACCGGCTCTCGCGGAGGAAACCGCATCCTGAGCATCACTTGATTCAGGGTGAGCGTACGCGGTTTAAAAACGTGCGGGGTGTATGCCGGCAGTGAAACCGGGTGTTATTTATCCGTTACTTGACCGGGAAACGTGAAATTGGCCGGATATTGGCCTGATTTCCCGCCGGAAAGAGGCATTATGCATGTTCGGGTTTTCCCGGCTTTTCGCAGGCGGCGAGCACCTGTTCGGGGGTGAAGCGGAGCAGGATCTCCCGCGGCCGTCCCCGGTCGGCGGGGGGCGACAGGAACCCCTCGTCCTCGCCGCTCGGGAAGATCTCGATTGCGTGTTTCTGCGACACTCCTACCTCTCAAGCACGGGCGGCCTCTTTCATCTCCACGGTCGGTATCATGCAAAGCCCTCCGGCGAAGAGAATGGGGGGGCGGAATGTATCACCGCTCGCCGTTCCGCTTCTTCTCTTCGATCAGCTCGTCGAGCAGCTTCTTCAGGAGATCCGGATTTGCAACCACATCGTTGCTTAGCTCTTCCTGCGTTGCCGCAGCCTGGTGATCTCTCCGACCAGCACCCGGTATGCCCGGCGCTCTTCGGTGAGATCCTCGCAGGTGACGTACTGCGTCCCGTCAGAGAGCTCCACCGGACTGAAGAGGATCGTCTTCTCCTCGCCGTCCCTGCACCGGACCGAAAACGTCCGGGGGCGGGGTGTGCCCCTGCCGGCCTGCGCCAGGTCCGCCTTCCAGGCGGCGATCGCTTCGCTTCTGAGATCAGGGTCCGGGAACGCCTGTCGGAACCAGTCCCGCCCGGTGGGGATATCCGCGAGCGTGTAGCCGAAAAGATCGGTGAACGCCCGGTTGAGGTAGGAGTACCGGCCGTCGCTCTCGATGATCGCGGCGGCAACAGGGGAGGAGTCGATCACGTCCCGGAACCGGGATTCGCTCCGGCGGAGCCGATCCTCGGTCTGCCGTCGGGCGAGGGCGATCGAAGCCTGGCGGAGGAAGGATTCGACCGCTTGCTGATCCTCGAGTTTCTCATGTGGTGCCATGAATATCCCGACATCCCCGAAGAGCTGCTCCCCCCAGACTAAGAAGGTAATATACACCTTCCCAAGATTCCATGTCCGCCGGATCTCCTCGCAGATATCTTCTGGGATCTGCCGGAAGCAGAGATCATAAAATGACAGCCCTTCCGGACCGATCTCCGGATAGAAGATGAGCTCCTTGATGCCGCCATGGAGCAGGCTCATGGGGCTTCCTCCAGAGGGAAGGGAAAATATCTCGGTTAAGGGCACTACCAGGCCGATCGGATCCCGCCCCAGTATCTGGATCAGTCCGTCATGGAAGCCCTCACCTTCCGTCGCCCGCAGAGAAAACTGCTGGTAGATCTCGTCGTACGAAAAGACATATACACATCCCCCCGGGACGAGTTCGATGATCCGCTTCCCGATGTACTGGTAAATATCCGCTTCCGCTGGCATATCCACAAGTTCCATCGCAGTCCGGGCGAGAAACTCCATGTTCCGGACGTATCGCTTCCGCTCGGTGATATCCTCGAGGACGAGGGTGCACCCCGTCTCCCCGTCGTCGAAGGTCGTCGGAATCGCCTGCATCTGGTAGAAGAAGTCCTTTCCGTCACTCCGGCAGCGCAGATCGGTGACGACCTGCTCGCGCTCCAGCCCCTCGATGAAGCTGATGGCCTCCGGCGTGGAGACGACCGGGAGCGCCGCCTCCTCAAGGGTCAGCCCGATGAGGTCGTCCTTCGACCGCCGGAGGGCTTTTAGGCACTGGTCATTGACCTGGACGATCCGCTGGCTTTCGTCCAGGATGAGGATCAGGTTCTTTGTAAAGCAGAGGAAGGCGGACATCGGCACCCGCTGGGCGAGCGAGTACACCTTCGCGTTGCCGACGACCCGCACGTCGACTTTGCCCGCGATCTGCAAAATTTCGAGGTGTTTCGAGACCGAGTTCCGGGTCGCTCCGATCTGTTTTGCCACCTCGGTGATCGTCATGCCCTTCGGCCGGAACCGGAGAGCACGCAGGATGCGGGTGGGGGTATCGTGCTCTTCCTGCATAGCAGGAACATCTGAGTATTCTATTTATAGGTTGCGGCTCCGGGAGGCGGGGGAGGCGTGCCGCACCGGACGATACCGGAACCGGGAGGTGCATCGCCCCTGGCAGGAGGGAACACGGTCGAGGGGCTGGTACACAGAAAAAGAGACCATGTGTGGTTGGTCGGGCCTCGCGTCATCCTCCAGACCGTGGCGATGTGGCCGGGGAGATCAGAAATGAAATCTGAGGGGTAGGATTTGAATCTTCGGACCATCGGGTGAGTTTCCTCACTCGCTTTTGCTCGCTTCGTAACATCGCCCTGATCTTCCCCGGTTGATCGGGAGTGCAGACGCCCTCATTCGCTCGGCAAGGCCTCAGAGCGCGTCCGGATGCGCCGGGACTGTACGTCCGATCGAATCCTTCCTATGCGGGGCTGCGATGCGTCCGTCCCCGACATACGGGCAGGCTGATGCCTTCTCGCGTTCGGGCGCATCCCGGGATTGCCCGCCCTCTCACCCCGGACAGAACTGCTCCCGCAGCACCTTGCGCAGAATCTTCCAGCCGTTCACCCGGGGCAGTTCGTCGACGATCAGCACCGTCCGCGGCACTTTATACCCAGCGAGCCGTTCCTTTGCGTAGGCGACGACCGCCTCCGGAGGTAGGGTGTTTCCTTCCGGCACGACGGCCGCTACCGGCACCTCGCCGCGGTGCTCGTCGCTGCACCCGAAGACCGCCGCATCCCGGATCCCGGGGTGCTGCAGCAGGACGTTCTCCACCTCGGTCGGGTAGATCTTCCAGCCCGACATGACGATCATATCCTTTTTCCGGTCGGTGATCGAGAGCATGCCGGCATCGTCCAGGTAGCCGATGTCGCCGGTCAGGAACCAGCCGTCCGGGAGGAAGACCTCCGCCGTCTCGGCGGGCATCTGCCAGTATCCCGCGGCGACGGCCGGGCCGCGGAGCGCGATCTCGCCGGTCTCGCCGGGGGAGAGTTCCCGCCCGGGATCGCTTTCGTCGACGATCTTCACCTCCGAGAACCCGACCGGCGTGCCGACGCTCCTAAACTCGTCCGCGGTGGCGTAGTGCTCCGGGCGGATCGCGGTCCCGGTGCCGACGACGATCGTCTCTGAGAGGCCGTAGGCGTTGACGATCGGAATGCCGAACCGCTCGTGAAACTCCTTCCAGATCTCCGGGGCAAGCGGCCCGCCGCCGCTGATCATCGCCCGTGCCGAGGCGAGCTGCTCTTCGGTCCCCGGCGGCGTGCGGAGGAGCGAGTGGATCACCGGCGGCATGCCGGCGACGACGGTGGCGCGGTAGCGGCCGGCGAGGTCGAGGTAGGCGTCGAGGTCGAACCGCTCCATCGTCACGTAGGTGCCGCCGGCGCGGAGCGCGGCGATCCCCCAGCTCACCCCGACGTGCCCCATCGGGTAGATCCCGAGGTAGACGTCGGCCGCCGTCAGCCCCAGCACGTCCCGCTCCGCGTCCATCGCCGCGATCCAGTTGCCGTGCGTCAGCATCGCGCCCTTCGGCCTGCCGGTCGTGCCGGAGGTGTACTGGATCTGGCAGAGGTCGTCGAACCGGCAGTGGGCGGCCCGGAGGTGGGGAGAGGATGTAAGGAGGTCGTCCCAGGAAACAGCGCCCTCCCCGCCGCCGACGGCGACCACCTGCCGGAGCGCCGGTGCATCGCTCCGGATCGCCGCAACCGATGCGCTGCCGGGCGTGTCGGTGATCACCGCCGCCGCCCCGGCGTCCTTCACCGCGTAGAGGAGCTCCGACTCGCGGTAGACGCGGTTCGTCGGCACCGCGACGGCACCGATCCGCCAGACGGCAAAGTAACTGACGAGGTACTCGGGAGAACTGTCAAGGTAGATGCAGACCCGGTCTCCCGCCGTGATCCCAAGGTCGAGCAGGCCGTTTCCGATACGGTTCACCCGGTCGAGGAGATCCGCGGCGGTGTAGGCTTCTCCTCGCGAGGGGACGACCAGAGCGGGCTGTGTGCTGGTGCGGGCGGTGATATCGAGAAATGTGGTGCAGTTCGGCATGGGGTACGACACTCCGATAGGGATGCGGCGGCATCGCTGATCCGTAATGTATAGAGTTGTTCATCGGCGAATATTACAGTATCGCAAAAAAAGAGCGGGTGGGGGTTACTGGTACTCCGGTGGCTGCACCTCTTTCGGGAGGCCTCCCTTGAAGTGCTGCTGGATCTTCTGGTAGTACTGCCGCATCCGCTCGTTCATGGTCGGGTGGACCTTCCCCCGTCCCTCCTCGAAATGCCTGGGCTCGACCGTCCGCGAACCGTCGCGGAGTGCTGCCATGGCAGCCTCGCGGCAGAGCGCCTCGAGGTCGGATCCGACGAACCCTTCGGTTTCTTTGGCAAGTTTCGCGATAAGCTCTTCGCGTGCCGGATCGGCCAGGTCGAGCCGGTGCTGGGAGAGCAGGTTGACGAGCATCTTCCGCCGCGGCGTCCGTTTCGGCACCTCGCTCTCCCGTTCCTCGTCAGGCGCGGCCCGGGGGTCGTCCGGCAGGTGCGCCCGAACGTCGTCGAGGGTGATCCGTTTCTCGACACCGAGCGACCCGACAAGATCCTCAAGCCGGGTCTCGGAGAACCCGTCCGTCATATCCACGAGTTCCTCGAGGGTCGATCCGGTGATCGGCACCGTCCGGCTGTGGATGTTGAGGATCTTGTGCCGGTCAGCGGGTGTCGGTTCGCTGATGTAGACCAGCCGGTCGAACCGCCCCGGCCGCAGGAGCGCCGGATCGATCATATCGGGGCGGTTCGTGGCTCCCATGATGACGACACCGCGGAGCTCCTCGAGCCCGTCGATCTCGGTGAGGATCTGGTTTAAGACGCTCTCGATGACGTGCGACTCGGAGCCGCCGCCCCGTGCCGGCGTCAGGGCGTCCATCTCATCGAAGAAGATGATCGCCGGGGCGACCTGCCGGGCCTTTTTAAAGATCTCCCGGACCGCCCGCTCGCTCTCGCCGACCCACTTGGAGAGGAGCTGCGGGCCGCGGACCGGGACGAAGTTCGCGCCGCTCTCGCTTGCGATCGCCTTTGCGATCAGGGTCTTGCCGGTTCCGGGCGGGCCGTAGAGCAGGACGCCCTTCGGCGGTTCGATACCGAGATCATCGAACCGTTCCCGCTGGGTGAGCGGGTACTCGACCGCCTCGCGGATATCCATCTTTGCCTCTTCGAGCCCCCCGACGTCGTTCCACGACGTGTGCGGGACTTCGAGGAGCACCTCACGCATCGCGCTCGGGCCGACGTCCCGGAGTGCGTCGCGGAAGTCGTTTGGCTGCACCTCCATCTTCTCGAGTATCTCCGGCGGGATCTCATCGGCATCGAGGTCGATCTCGGGAAGATACCGGCGGAGCGCCTTGATTGCCCCCTCCCTGGCGAGTGCGGCGAGATCGGCGCCGACGAACCCGTGCGTCTGCTGGGCGATGCTCTCGATATTGACGTCGCCGGCGAGCGGCATCCCGCGGGTATGGATGTGGAGCACCTGGATCCGGTCGTCTTCCGGCGGGACGCCGATCTCGATCTCGCGGTCGAACCGGCCGGGCCGGCGGAGTGCCGGGTCGATGGCGTCCAGCCGGTTCGTCGCCCCGATCACCACGACCTGTCCGCGTTCCTCAAGTCCGTCCATCATCGTGAGCAGCTGGGCGACGACACGCCGTTCGACCTCGCCGGTCACCTCTTCCCGGCGGGGTGCGATCGAGTCCAGCTCGTCGATGAAGATGATGGCGGGAGCATGCTGGCGTGCGTCTTCAAAAACCTCACGCAGCCTCTGCTCGCTCTCCCCGTAGTACTTGGAGATGACCTCCGGGCCTGCGATGGAGATGAAGTGGGCGCCGCTCTCGCTTGCGACCGCCTTTGCGATCAGCGTCTTGCCGGTCCCGGGCGGGCCGTAGAGGAGCACGCCTTTTGGTGGTTCTATGCCGAGTTTAGAAAAGATCTCGGGGTGGCGCATCGGCAGCTCGATCGTCTCTCTGACCCGCTGGAGTTCGTCCTTGAGGCCGCCGATATCCTCGTAGCTGATCTTCTTTGCCCCTTCAAACCCGGCGGCGGGCTTTTCGGAGAACTCTATCTTGGTATTCTTGGTGATGATCACCGCGTTCTCCGGCTCCACGACGACGGCCTTGAACGCCACAAGCTGCGGCTGCATGAACGGAAGGCCGGCCTGAATCGGGACGGAGTCGTTCTTCACGACCGGGAAATCGATCAGTTTGTTGACGACGCTGCTGTAGTTGATGGGAAGCTGCTTGGGGAGGTCTTCCGGCGGGGCGAGAACCACCCGCTTTGCCTCGACCTCCTCGTCGAGCGTCCTGATCTTTACCCGATCGCCGATACTGGCACCGGTATTGAGCCGTGTGAAATTATCGATGCGGACCTTCCCCTGATGCCAGTCGTTTACCATGGCACGCCAGACCTTTGCCACGGTCGGGCGTTTCCCTTCGATGGCGATGAGGTCACCCGGGCTCAGCCTGAGCTGGAGCATGGTATCAGGGTCGAGCCGTGCCTTTCCCGCGCCCTGATCCTCCGGATATGCGCTATCGACTTTCAAGTATATCTCGGGCATTACCTCTAATTCATATATTCTCGGATTTATAAGTACTGTCCACGCATGAAGATCCTCCTCGTAGACCCGTTCCACGGCGCAGCAGGCGACATGATCATCGGCTCTCTCCTCGATCTGGGGGCGGACGAAGGGCTTGTCCGGGCAGCCATGCGTTCTGTCGTGGGCGAACCGGCGTTCGAGCACGTAGACCGGGCAGGTATCCGGGCGGTCCGGGTCAGGACACATGCAAAGGCAGCACACCGCAGCCTCGCCGAAGTGCTCGCACGGCTCGACGAGAGCGTCGCTCCAAAGGAAGCCCGCGAGATGGCACGGAGGGTCTTTCTCCGGCTGCACCGGGCCGAGGAGAGCATCCACGGCGCCGGAGCCCACTTCCACGAGGTCGGTGCCGACGACGCCGTTGCCGACATCGTCGGGGCATGCACCGCTCTCCTCTCGCTCGGTGTCGACGGTGTTGCGGTTCTTCCGGTCGCTCTCGGCCGGGGGTTTGCGACCGGGGCGCACGGCACCTTCCCAATCCCGGCACCCGCCACGCTGGCCGTTCTCCGGGATTCGGACCTGCAGACGAGCCTTGGTGCGGAGGAGCAGGAGCTCTGCACGCCCACGGGGGCGGCGCTCCTTGCCGAGTTCTCCACGCTCAAGGCTGCGGATATCGGGCCTGCGAAGATTTCGGCGATCGGCTACGGGGCGGGGACGAAAGACCCGCACCACACGCCGAACGTCCTCCGGACGCTGCTGCTCACCGTCGATACCGCCGTCTCCCACGACCACGTCGATCTCCTGGAGACGAACGTGGACGACGTGACCGGGGAGGTGCTCGCCTACACCCTCTCCCGGCTGATGGAAGAAGGGGCACGGGATGCCAGCGCGTTGCCGCTGGTGATGAAGAAAGGAAGAAACGGCTACCTGGTCCGCGTCATCTGCAGGCCTGAGAGGACGGACCACCTCGCCGCCGTGATGGCACGCGAGCTCGGGACGCTCGGCATCCGGTGTTTCTCCACCGTCCACCGGTTCACTATTGAGCGGACGGTCGAACCGGTGACGGTCACGATACGGGGAAGAAGCTATACCGTCGATGTCAAGTGCGGGTGGTTCGACGGGAAGATCTCCTCGTTCAAGGCGGAGTTCGAGCAGGCACGCGCCTGTGCCCGCGACCTCGACCTGCCCCTCCGGGAGGTTTCGGGGATCGTGGAGGACGCGGCACGGCAGATCTTCCGGGAACGGGGGGTGCTCGACGAGTGAAGCCGGAGAAACCGGGCACCGGCAGTCCGGAACTGGACGCCCTGCTCGGCGGCGGGCTCGAGCGGCGGGTCATCACCCAGATCTACGGCGAGCCTGCGAGCGGGAAGAGCACGCTCTGTCTCATGGCCGCCGTCGAGTGCCTGAAAGCGGGCAAATCCGTGGTCTTCATCGATACCGAGGGGTTCTCGGTCGACCGGTTCTCCCAGATTGCCGGCGAGCAGGCCGAAGAGCTCGCCGAACACCTCTACCTCTTCGAGCCGGTGGACTTCGAGCAGCAGGGGCTGATGATCGCCGAGAGCGAAGGGCTGCTCCGCGCCGGCCGGGAGTATCCGGTCGACCTGATCGTCATGGACTCGGCGACCGCCCTCTACCGGACCGAGTTTGAGGCTGGAAAGGAGGCGGTGCGGAAGCTCTCGCACTACATGGTCAAGCTCCTGGGGCTTGCAAAAAAGTATGATGTTCCTGTCCTGATAACGAACCAGATCTACATGGACATCGACCGCAGCCGCGTCATGGGGCTCGGCGGGACGGCGCTCGCCCATATCTCGAAGGCCATCGTCAGGCTGGAGAAGACGGACAGCGTGCGGCGTGCGGTGCTGCAGAAGCACCGGTGGCGGCCCGAAGGGCTCTCGTTCGAGTTCGTGCTGACGGAAGACGGCATAAAAGGGGTTTAGGGGTTTCGCTGGGTAGTCAAACCTCGTTGCCGGTATATTTTTGCAGCAGGAACGGGGGAGTGATGGAGCTGGTGCCTCCGCGATCGCCTCCTGAGCCTGGGACTATACGGGCAATCGTGTCGGGGGAGGGGTACCAGGGGAGGGGGCATG
>NZ_VCYH01000016.1 GCF_030464345.1 Methanoculleus frigidifontis
GCGGTAGCTCTCGAGAAAATCCAAAAGAACCCCTAAAGGCAAGAGTTCAGGAAGAAAGCGGCTCAGCAGTGGCGGAACGAAAGAGCAAATCCTTGATGGAAGAGAGGGTTAATCGCAATTCTCGTATATGATAAACGAGAGAGATCTCTATTTTGTCGTCGGCATGCATTCGCTCCAGCCAACATGGCTGATAATAGGACTGTACTACCCTCCTAAAGGTATTAAGCAAGAAACTAGACAGGAAACTCATAATCAAACGCTAGATAAGTGGTTTCAATAGCGGAGATGAGAAATAGTTGGCCTTTATCCTGGGGTATCGCATGGGAGGAGGGGCTGGCCCCCTCCTGCCAGAGAATATTGGGACAACCTCTATCGCAACAACCCCCAAAACCCCCACCCTCACAGAAGCCTTCAGACGGCCGATCGCGACCCCGTCCATACCAGACATCATCCGGAAATTACCCGGGCTCATATCGCCGCTACGGCCTCGCGATCCTGCCGCCAATCAGGAATCGGAGCACATTCCTCCGCCCTCTGCAAAGCCCCGGATCCGTCATCCGGAACCTTCGCCGAAATCGAAAAAGACCGCCGGATTACCCTCCGTTCAGAGCGAAGAGAGGGCGACCCCCGGCCCCTGCGGGGGGGGAACCCTTCTTCGCTCTTCGATTGCACAGGTGCACCCGGTGACGCACTTCTGCACCGGGGTGTGCAATCGGAAATACCAACGCTCAGGCAGTATGCCGGAAAACGGGAGGCAGTCCGCCAGAATCCCCCGGCGTTTGCACCCGCCGCGGATTCACGCACCCCGGGAGACCCGCTGCCGGCACTCCCAGGCCTGCTCCGAGTTCCTCCAGGGTCTTGCGACAGTTGCAACCATTTGCACCCGTTTGCGACATCGTGTCGCAAATAAAACTGCCCGAATTACACCCTATTCTCGAAACGTACTCTGTACTGGAGAAGAAGGATCGCATTTGCGACAGACCCGGAGCACAGAGCAGAGCACTGGCCACCGGTGCCCGACGCTTCCTCTCTCTGCTCCCCGGATCCGTCGTAAACACGGGCCGGGGGGACGGGCAAAAAGCCGTTCCTGCCCCCTGCCTGGAAAATCCAGCCGGAACGCCGCCGGAAGGTTTTGCGAAACCATGTCGCACGTGTGTCGCAAACCGTCGCAACTTCGCAACTACGCCCGCCCCTCCCGGGAGAAGGAGCGGCGTCGCCGCGCACCGCACAGCTCAGCATGGGAAGACGCGGGGTAAAATGGTTCCCTGACCGGAGAGAACGTGAGCAGCATGGCCGGAACTCTCCGGCGGTATCGCCCCGCCGCTGCCGTCGACAGGTACATCGTGCACAGCACCAGGCCGCTCAGATACCCCGGCGTACACCACGCAACGTCACTCATCGGAGGCCAATTCTGCCGGGCGACATCGATTGCCGGCACTGCCACTGTTTTCCCCCGACAGGTACACCATCTCCCGGAGCAGAGACACACCCGGCGTGAGAAGAGGAAGTCTGTTGCTTGTGCTGTGTTCTCCGATTCTGGTGTACATCAGTACTAGGAGATACGTTTTTAGTACCTGTGCACAGAGTAGCAGAAGATTCCTCCTCATTCTCTCCGTTCTGATTGCGACAACGCGTGGTGTACATGCGGTGTACATCTGCTGTCGCGATGTACCCGACCACCGCCGCCGGCCACCACGGGGACACTCACCCCCCCGCTACAAACAGTTACCCTTTTTCTCCCCGAAACGAATAGTAGAGTAGCATTCCTTGCGCACCGGAAACATTTCCGGTGCACAGGAGGAGATCTGTCGATGGAAGGCCCGCTCAAATTCACCAATCATCGCATCGAGGAGTACGCCCTGCAGGCGACGTACAATCCCGAAGAGAACACCGGGACTATCATCTACAACCTCTCCCTCATCAGGCCCGACGACCTCGACCTCGCCGTCGCGATCCTCAAAGACGCCCAGAAGACCGGCCTTCTGATCAGCGACCGCGTCCGGATCGCAGAAGCCGGCGAGACGATCGCCGACTACACCGTGCAGCCGGACACCTGCGCCATCTGCACGATGTGCAGCATCACCCTCGACGCCCTGCTCCTCCGCCGCGGCGTGCCGCTCAACCCCATCGGCGGCGGCGTCGTGGAGATCGAGGCGCACGAACCCCGCCGGTTTACCAGCATGATCCTCTACCGCGACACCACCCTCGACCCGCTCGAGGTGCTCATCTCCCAGGAGACCACCTCCATCCAGAGCGTCATGGAAAACGGCACCGGCACCATCCTCGCAAACATGCGGGAGTGCCACATGGAAGCGGAAGGCCTCATGGCCTCCACCCTCGACGAACTCGTCGCCAGCGGATTTGCCGGGATCCTGGACGTCGGCGCGCCGAACGTCCCGCTGCTTGGGGTGCCGGTCAGCCCGCAGTATCTCGGGGTGACGATGGTCGGCGGCACCAACGCAATGGCGGCGATAAAAGAGGCGGGGCACTGGGTCGTCACCCGTGCCCTCAAAGGGCTCATCGATATCCGGGAGATCGGCTACCTGGACGACTACTGATTGGAAAGCTTCACCCAGTCCCGGATATTGGTCCAGTACCGGCTGAAGAACTGGACGAACCCCGGCGACTCCGAGTAGAGCGCCGACGTCTCTTCCCCGGACGAGCCCATCCAGACCAACACTTTTGCACCGTCGACGATGAAGACGCCTGCGTTCTCCATCGGCGGGTGATTCTCACACTGCTCGTGCTTCATGCAGTGGCGGTGCACGTGGACGGCCACGCCCTCCGGCACCTCTCCCTCCCAGAAGTCGGTGACGACCTCGACGGCGATTGCGCCCCGGGCCTGCCGGAGAAGCGGGAGGATCGTTTCGGAGAGGAGATTCCAGTTGGCGACCATCCGTATCTCCTTCCCGGCGTTCCGGATGAGATCGGTGAGCCGCCCCTGGATATTCTCCTGCCCGTAAATACTCCAGATGAACTCCTGGTCGGCACGGTGTTCCTCGGCCTTCTCCCGGTAGATCGCGGTGAGCGCCTCGCGGGCCTGGGCCGCATCCTCCTCGATCCGGTGCATGAGCGAATCGATACCGTCGTCGGGGGGAGTCGCGTTGAACCGCTTCGGGCTCGTGTGTGAGACGCTGACGAGGCTCTTCTGCATCAGCCGGTCGAGGACCGGGTAGACCGACGCGCGGGGCACCCCGGAGATCTCGTGGATCTCCGTCGCCGTCGCGCCCGCCACCCGCAGAAGACCGATGTAGACCAGGGCTTCGTACTTGGTTAAACCCAGAGATTTGAGAGATTCGATGATATGTACAGGGATCTCGCGTGGCTCGCTCATCCCATATGTATATATAATGACGGGAAATAAATGTTGTTACGACAAAAACAACAATGGTGATCTGATGAGAAGACAGCAACTCCTGGTACTGGCCCTTCTGATCGCGGCGCTCGTCGCGCCGGCGATGGCCGCAGACCAATACCTCTACGGCAGCCCGTCGCTCTCTGCGGCGATCGCCGGTACGAACGAGTTCTCCCCCGGAGATACCGTCACACTGACGGTAACCCTGACGAACAGCGGCCTGAACACCTACAAGTTCGTCGACCCGACCGCCGTCGCCCGTGACGACCTCCCGAACACCGCGAAGATGGTCACCGCAGGCCTCGGCACCACCGGCGTTCCGATCACCGTCATGTCCGACCCGCAGTTCCTCGGCGACATCCCCGGCGGCCGGAGCGCAACCGCGACCTATAACGTCCGGGTTGCCAAAGATGCCGCCCCCGGCACCTACCAGGTGCCGCTCCAGGTGACCTACACCTACCTCGGCTCGGCGGAGCAGTACAGCGACAGCGTCCGGTACTACTATGACACAAAGACCGAGACGATCCCGGTCGCCATCGTCATCAAACCCGACCTCCTGATCGACGTCGTCGACGTCACCTCCGAGTATCTCAACGTCGGGACCGAGGGCTACGTCCGCATGACCCTGAAGAATACCGGCTACGAGACGGCGCACGCCGCGGTCGCCCAGATCGTCCGCAGCGGCACGAGCCCGATCGTCCCCACCGATGCATCCGCCTACCTCGGCACCTTCGCCCCGGGCGAGACGGTGGACGTCACCTTCAAAGTCGCGGTCTCCACCGAGGCCGAGACGCAGGCCTACCCCCTGAACGTCCAGGTCACCTATGAGAACAGCGACGGCGACACCGTCGCCACCGAGACCACCACCCTCGGCCTGCCGGTCGGCGGCAAGACCGACTTCGCCGTCGCCTCGACGACCGCCTCCCTCACCCCGGGCGCCAAGAGCGTCCTTGAAGTGGTCTATCGCAACATCGGCGACACCACCGTCTACAACGCACAGGCACGGATCAGCGCCATCGACCCCTTCACCAGCAACGACGACACCGCCTACCTCGGCGACCTCGCGCCCGGCGACGAGGCGACCGCACGCTTCGAGGTGAACGTCGATGGCGACGCGACCCTCAAGCCCTACGGCCTCGACTCCGAGATCCGCTACCGCGACGCCCTCGACAACAGCCAGATCTCCGACACCATGAAGGTGCAGGTCGACCTCGTCCCGCGGAGCGATTCACCCTTCACAAACCCCCTGGTGCTCGCCGTCCTTGCAGTCGCGATCCTGGGTGGAGGGTATTATATACTGGTCTACCGTAAGAAAAACAGATGAACGGATACTGGAAGGGTACCCTCCCGGAACCGCAGGTGCGGACAATAGGTGATATGCGGGGCGTGCTCGCCGACCCGGACTGCGCCGCCGCTGCCGATCAACCCCTCTATTTTATGTATCGCCACCTCGCCCTCTCCGAGGACGATCGCCGGTGGCTTGAGGAGCAGCACCTCAGTTACGACATCACGGTCATCCCGCCGCAGACGCTCTGCGGCGAGTACGTCAAGACCAAAGGCCACTATCACATCGAGAACCCGGAGGGTGTCGGATACCCGGAGATCTACGAAGTGCTGGAGGGAGAGGGGCACTACCTCCTCCAGAACCACGATGCAAGCGACGTCATCATGATCCGTGCCGTCGCAGGGCAGAAAGTGCTCATCCCCCCGGGCTACGGGCACGTCACCATCAACCCGGGGAAGGAGGACCTGGTCATGTCAAATCTGGTCTCGACCGAGTTTTCGAGCGACTATGCCCCCTACGTCGAGAAGAGCGGGGCTGCCTACTACGAGATGGAAGGGGGAGCGCTCGTGAAGAACCCCGCCTACCCCCACGCAAGCCCGGTCCGGCACCTCGCACCCGTCGAGGTCTCCGAGCTCGACCTGACGCGCCGAACGCCCCTCTACGATCTGGTCGGCCGCCCGGCCTCGGTGGCGTTCCTCAACCACCCCGAACAGTTCATGCAGATCTTCGCGGGCCTGACCGAGTACCCGGTTCCCCGCTAAACCATCTCATTTTCCGGCGCCACCGCAAAGACGACGGAGTTTGACGGATACGCCGTCCCGGCGGCGACGACCGTCGCCCGTGCGGCGTAGAATCCGGGCGAAAGATCTGCAGGGTCGATGACGGCGAGAACCGTCCGGTTCGCCGTCAGTGCGCGCTCCGTCAGGCCAACCCCGCTCGGCCCGGTCAGCGTGATCCGGACGGCGCCCCCTGCCGGACGTCCGTGCGTCAGGACGAGGTCGACCGGCCGGCCGGGGGCTATCCGCTCGCCCATCACCGACGCATCCGGCGATCCGTCCAGAACGACGTCGAGGCGGGGGGAGCCGGTCACGTTCACCCACTGCCGCCCGACGGTATAGACGCCGGTTACCCCGTCGACCGCTCCGGCGGTCAGGTCGAAACTGCTCCGGTTCGGAACGGCGATGCTATTGTCGGGGCCGGAGACCCCCGTATGCACCAGGCGGTCGCTGCCAGCGGGCGCACCCGCAAAGAGCGGCGTCAGGTCCAGGTTCTCCTCACCGACGTAGACCGTATCGCCGCTCGAGACGACCCTGCCGTCGGCGGCCGCCGGAACGGCGATGCAGAGCAGCAGAAGCAGGAGCAGAGCTCGGTGCATGCATCTCACCCGTCGGCCCCGGGTGACCGGCACCCTCTTTATACTTCCGGCGGGCGTCACATCAGGCGGACGAACCGCTTCAGCATCTCGTTCTCCCCGACGGCGATCACCGCATCGCCCGGGCGGATCAGGTCGTCCGGAACCGGCTGCACGGTCGAGCCGTCCGGCCCCTCGACCCCGACGATCCGCACCCCGGTGCGCCGCTCCAGCGCCGTCACCGTCACCGCCGCCTCCCGCGTCCGGGACTTCATCACGACCTTCCGGCCGTCCGGCAGCTCCAGCAGGATCCGGACGATATCGGCGAGGATGATCCCGGCGATCACCTGTCCGCCGATGACCGGCAGCAGAGCGACGTAGTCGGCACCCGCCCGGTAGAGCTTATCGACCGATGAGGGTTCGTTCGCCCGTGCGAGGATCCGGATCCGGGGACTCAGGTTCCGGGCCATCAGGGTGGTGAAGATATTGACGGTATCGTCGTTCACCGCCACCACGCAGAACCGGGCGTCCTCGATCCGGGCATCCTTCAGCACGCCCTCGTCCTCGACGTTGCCCACGACCTCGGCCACGTCGTACGGTTTCTGGTCGACCACGATGCCTGCGATGCCGGAGGCGGCGAGCTCGCGATGCGCCGCCCTGCCGACGTCCCCGAACCCGGCGATCACCGCACGCGCACTGCGTTCCGTGCTGTGGACGAACTCATCGTCGATCATCGCCGCGATCGCGTCCGCCGGGCCGAGAATGAAGAGCATGGTCGAGGTGTCGATGCGATCCTCGGCCTTCGGCACCGGCACGAACCGGCCGTTCCTCCAGAAGAAGAGCACCTCCGCCCCGTAGGCCTCGATCAGCGCGAGCTGCCGGAGCGTCTTTCCCGCGGCCGGCGAGCCCTCCATGATCGGCACCATCACGAGGCGCAGCGAAGTATCGGACCCGGGCCGGGCGAAGGTCGCCTCCTCCGGCTGCACCGCCTCGGAGAGCATATCCACCTCCGGGCGGAGCACCGCGTGCCGGGCAAGGATCCGCCCGGTCGCGTTCTTCGCCGAGAGGACGTAGTCGGCACCGGCGTAGCGGAGGTAGCGGTCGAAGGCGAGGTCGTCGACCATGGCGATTATGCGGGCGGCGGTCACATCCCGGATCCCGAGAATGACCGAGGCGGTCGTCCGCTCCCGTTCGGTGACGACGACGGTGGAGGCGTTTTTGACCCAGACACCCTTCCACGTCGCCGGGTCGGCGTAACTGCCCCAGACGACGTGCACCTCCCCGCGGTAACGGCGGTCGAGGTCACGCGCCAGCGCCTCGTCGTCGACGACGACGACCGTTTCAAGGTCAGAGATCATCAGGCTCTCGATGAGCGAGCGTACGAGCTCGGAGAACCCGACGACGACGACGTGGCCGTCGACCTCGTGCGGCGTCCGGCGGGGCGGGACCGTGTGGACGAGCTCGGTGATGTAGGGCGCCAGCAGCAGCGGGATGAACATGAAGATCATCACCACCCCGGTCAGCATCACGACGATCGCAAACATGACCGTTGCCTCGTTCTCGAAGGGCAGGAACTCCCCGTAGCCGGTCGTCGTGACCGTCTCGAGGACAAAGAGCAGGGCATCGGCCCAGGTGATGCGGGTTCCCTCCCAGACCGGGTAGAAGGTGTGAAACAGGATGGTGTAGACGATGATCTGCGCTGCGAAGAGAGCGAGGTAGAGGCGTATCCGCACCGACGACGGGGCGTTCGCGATCCGCCAGAGAAGACTACGTCCGGCGATACCCTCTCACCTCGTCCAGGATCCGGCAGCACCGGCAGACCTCGCCGGCAGGCTCGCCGCACCGTTCGCAGATCCGCATCGTCCCGGCGGGCGCCGCCGCCCCGCCCCGGAGCTCCTCCCCGAGGTTTACGAGGGCGTTTTTGGTCGCTGGGTGGTGCCAGGAGTACTCGTCGAGCAGGCTCCGCACATCGCCCCGGAGAGCGCTGTGGGCGTACGGGCAGCCGGCGAGGTCGAACCCCTCCACGTGCAGGAAGGCGTAGAGGGCGACCTCGCGCTCCGGAATGTACATGAGCGGCTTGATCCGCGGGACCATCCCGGCAACCGGGCGCATCGGCCGGCAGAGCCGCTCCGCGTCCCCCCGCAGGACGTTCATCAGCACCGACTGCGCCTCGTCATCCAGGTTGAACCCGAAAGCGAGCTTGGTCACGCCGCGGTCGCGGGCGAACCGGTTCATGAGCGCACGGCGGAGCACCCCGCAGTAGGAGCAGGAGAGACGGTGGCCCTTCCGGCGGACGATCTCGTCGAGGGTGATTCCGTACTCGTCGGCAAAAGAGGTGGTCACCCACTCCACGCCGATCGTTTCCGCTATCCCGGCCGCATGGCGCGTGTTCCGGTAGCCGCAGATCCCCTCGTCGATGGTGATCGCCATCAGGCGGACGTCCCGCCGCTCACAGAGGAGGCGGTGCAGAAAGAAAAGGACGGCGCTGCTGTCTTTGCCGCCGGAGAGCCCGACCGCCACGGTATCCCCTGACTCGATCCAGCGGTGCTGCCGGATCGCCCGTTTCGCCTTCGTCTCGAAGTCGCGGATAAAGTGCTCCTTACAGAGGTGCAGCCCGGAGTAACGCTGGTAGAGGATCGCCTCACGGTGGCACTTGCTGCATTTCATCTCTGCCGTCCCGATCACACTTTTATCACCCAAACACATAAATGGTGTAGAACATGCCCGTTCCTGCAGAATACGTGCGCTCCCTGCACGCCTACGAACTCGCCGTTCTCCGTGCACTCGAGCGCCTGATGCGACGGCACCAGTGGGTCCCGTTCGACATCCTGAAATCGGCCACGCACCTCTCGGAGTCCGAGCTCAACTACCGCATCGGCAGGCTGATGTCCATGGACATGGTGCGGTTCGAGAAGGTGCCCTACGAGGGCTACGCCCTGGTCTTCAACGGCTACGACACCCTCGCGCTCACCACCCTGACCCGCAAAGGCACCGTCCAGGCGCTCGGCTGCCTGATCGGCGTCGGCAAGGAGTCGGAGGTCTACGAGGGGATGGGGCTCGGGGTTGTGGTGCTGAAGTTCCACCGCGTCGGCCAGCGCTCGTTCCAGTCGGCACGCCTCAAAAGAGGCTACATGCCCGAGGCCGGGCACTGCCCCTGGATCTTCGCGTCGAACCTCTCGGCGCGGATGGAGCACGAGGCGCTGACGACCCTCCACCCCGCGGTCTCGGTGCCGCTCCCGATCGACCTGAACCGGCACGTCGTCGTCATGTCCTTCGTCCCGGGGGTGAACCTCTCCCAGGCGGTCCTCGAAGAGCCGGGCACCGTTCTCGACGAGATCCTGCAAAACGTCGGCGCCGCTTACCGCCACGGGATCGTCCACGCCGACCTCTCCGAGTACAACATTATGGTCGACGAGGAGCAGTGCTGGCTGATCGACTGGCCGCAGTGGATGGAGACGGCGCACCCGAACGCAGACGAGATCCTCAGGCGGGACATCGAGAATGTCCTCCAGCACTTCCGGCGGAAGTACGGGATCGCGTATGCCCTCGGCGACGCCGTAGACCAGGTGGTCGGGTGAAGATATTCGGGATCGACATCATCAAAGGATCGGTCCGGTCGAAGTCACGGCGGCCGCTCTACGCCCTCTACCGGATGGAGGACGGTGAGATCACGGACGTCACCGAAGTGACGGAGTTTCGGCTGATGCGACTCCTCTCTGCCGAGGAGCCCGACATTCTGGCCGTCGACAGCATCCAGGAGATCGCGACCGACCAGCACGAGCTCTTCGCGTTCCTTCAGGCCCTCCCGCCGCGGACGCGGCTCGTGCAGGTGACCGGGGGCGAGCGAAAAGAGTCGCTCCCCAAAGTCGCTTCCCGCTACAATATCAGTTTCAATAAGTTCGACCCCTACGCCGAGGCACGCACCATCGCCCAGGTGGCGTCGCTCGGCGCCGGCGTCGAGGTGATCGCGTTTGAGAACACCACCGACATCGTGGTGAGCCGGCACCGCTCGCCGGGGAGGGGCGGGTGGAGCCAGAACCGCTACGCCCGCAAGATCCACGGCGGGGTGATGCAGAAGGCCCGCGAGATCGAGATGCGCCTGAAAGGGGCGGGGCTGCGCTACGAGAAGAAGGAGACGAAGGCCTTCGGCGGGTTCTCCCGCGTCGCGTTCACCGTCAACGCCCCGCGGGACATGGTGCCGGTGCACGCCTCCCGCGGCGCCGACGTCCAGGTCCGGGTGACGGGCAGGAGGCTCGACCGGATCCGCTACGAGCAGCGGAGCGGCAGGCCGCGGTTCCTGATCGTCGGCCTCGACCCGGGCACGACGACCGGGATCGCCGCTGTCGACCTCGACGGCAACCTGGTGCACCTCACGAGTTCCCGGCAGATGACGATGTCCGACATCGTCGAGGAGCTCTACCGGGCCGGAAAACCGCTGATCGTCGCCTCGGACGTCCAGCAGATGCCCTACTCGGTCGAGAAGATCCGGCGGGCGTTCAACGCCATCCCCTACACCCCCCGCCAGTCGCTCTCCGTCGAGGCCAAATACGACCTCACCGCCCCCTTCTCCTACACCAACGACCACGAACGCGACGCCCTCTCGGCGGCGCTCGACGCCTACCGGAGCAGCAAGAACAAGTTCCAGAATATCGCGAAACGGGTGCCGCCGGGCGTCGACCTCGACGAGGTGCGCTCACGTGTCCTCCGGGGGCAGGCGCTCGACCAGGTGCTCGCCGACCTGCGGGGCGTCCCGCCGGCGGCCGAGGAGACGGCGCCGACGGTGCCGGTCGAGCGGAAGGTCGAAGACGAGCGGGTGGTCGCCCTCGACGGCATGGTGAAGAGGCTGCGGGGCTACGTTGCCGAGCTGCAGGAAGACCTCACAGAGCGCGACCGGGAGATCGAGCGGCTGCGGCAGACCGTGCGGCGGGAGCGTTCGGCGACCGAGAAGAAACTGCAGAAAGACGCCGATCTCGCGACGAAGGACGCGATCATCGAGAGCCTGAAGCGGCAGCTCAAGAACGAAAAGCGGCACGCACGGCGGCTGAAGAAACGGCTCGACCGGACACGGGCGATCGCCGAGCTCGAACGCGCCGAAGACGTCACGCCGGTCAAAGTGCTCGACGCCCTCACCCGCGACGCCGTCCGGAGCCTCGACGAGGCGCTCGGCATCGGCGAGGGAGATCTCCTCTACCTCCAGCGGATCAACGGCTGGGGGCGGGCGGTCGTCCGCGACCTCGCCACTGCGGGCGTGCAGGCGCTGATCGTCGGGGAGGAGACGGCCGAAGGCCTCGACCCCCAGCTCGTCCGGGAGTTCCGGGAGGCGGAGCTGCCGCTGATCCGCGGTGCAACGGCACGGGTCGAGGTGCGGGGCAGGACCGGGGCGGTGAAGACCGATACGCTCGAAGAAGCGCTCCGGGACTGGGAGGAGGAGCAGAAGCAGTACCGGCGGGAACTCGAGGCCGAACGGGTCGAGTATCTCTTCAAAGAGTACCGGAGCGAGCGGGAGAAGGAGGTGCGCCGCGGTGGATGACCGCGACCTCCTCGCCCGGGTGCAGGCGGTCATCGGCCGGGAGCAGACGCTGGACGACTGCGCCGTGCTCCCGCTCGGGGGCGAGTACCTGGTCGCGACGACGGACATGCTCCACGAGACCACCGATTTTCCACGCGGGATGACGCCGTGGCAGATGGGCTGGATGGCGGTCGCGGTCACCATCTCCGATATCGCGGCGATGGGCGCTGACCCGAGAGCCGTCCTCCTCGCCATCGGCCTCGACGATGCCGAGAGGCTCCTTCCGATCATGGAGGGCGCCCACGACTGCTGCAGAGCCTTCGGGGCCGAGCTCGCCGGCGGCGACCTCGATGCCCACACCGAGCTGACGATCGTCAGCAGCGGGATTGGGACAGTCAGCCCCGAGCACCTCGTCCGCAGGCGGGGCGCCCGCCCCGGCGACGTCGTCGCGGTCACCGGACGGCTCGGCGAGGCGCAGGCGGCGCTGGCGGGCTACGACCACCTCACGCTGAGACTGCTTGAGCCGCAGCCCCGGGTCGCCGCCGGCCGGGCGCTCGGGCGGGCCGGAGCAACGGCGATGATGGACATCTCCGACGGCCTCGCCCTCTCGCTCTACGACCTGCAGGCGGCGGGCGGCTATGGGTTCGCCGTCGACACCCGCCGCCTCCCGCTCCCTGCCGGCGTCCCGGAGAAGGAGGGGTGCGAGTTTGCGCTCTACGGCGGCGGGGACTTCGAGCTCCTCTTCACCTGCCCGGAGGACATCCTGCCGGTGCCAGGCGTGGAGGCGGTCGTCGTCGGCAGGGTGATCGAGGAGCCCCGGGTGCTCGCCGACGGCGCGGTGCTGGAGCGGCGGGGATACCAGCACCGCTGGAGCGGCGAAGGGTGATTCAGGCTCCGCTCCGGCCGAGACGCCGCCACTCCCACAGGATGTAGATGAGGCCGATCACGAAGAAGACGAAGAGCGAAGCCTCCGTCACCAGGATCCCGACCGTGCTGCCGAGATAGACGGCAACGAAGTCCACGACCGTGTGCCAGAGCACCGCGAGGGCGAGCAGCAGCGGCCGGGCGTAGACCACCGAGGCCAGCACCAGGAGCGACCAGGCGATGTGGAGGGTGATCGTCATGATCCGCTCGAGGAGGCCGGGCAGAATATCGAGCGGCGTGAGGGCGAGGAGGGCGCCTGCCTGCTGCGTCACCACCGGGTCATCCGGCAGGAAGACCATGTTGCCGGAGGTGAGGACGATATAGGAGACCATGGCCGAGAGCACCAGCAGCGCGACGAAGATGCTCTCGATCCCGCCCCACCCGGCGCCGAACATGAGCCCCTGCTCGCGCCGGAGCGGGATCGACCGGCGTGGGAAGAAGTACCGGAAGACGAGCCAGCGGCCGACCTCCTCAAAAAGCCCGGCCATCAGCCCGAGATAGAGGGCGAGGCCGGCAAGGGCGAGTGTCTCGGTCTGCAGGAGATCCTGCAGGAAGAGATAGAGCGGCCCCTGGGTGACGAGGACGAGGGGTGTGTGGAAGACCTGCACGACGACGAAGAAGAGGGCGCCGTAGCCGAAGACCTTCCAGGAGACGCCGAACCTGCGGACGATCCACCACCCGAGCAGCAGGGGGATGGCGATCTCGAGAAGAACGACGACTGCAAACGTGGCGACGACGAGCGGGTCCATGCACTCCAGGTATCGTGCTTCTCCTATTTGAAGCCTGCAGGGTTGCAGGGCCGAAAAATCGTTACCAATCGGAAAATGTTAAACGCAGGAAGATCCATCTCTCCGGAAGAGGAATCCCGTATGCTTGATGAAAAAACGATCGAGACTGTCAAAGCCGCTCTGCAGGACTACGCAGCCGCCTACAGCCGCTGCGATGCGGAGAGCGTCCTCGCGCTCACGGCGCCGGAGTTCATGGCCTTCGGGTCGGGATCGGACGAAGTCTGCACCGACCGCGACGAGTATGCAAAGGGGCTTGAACGCGACTTCATCCAGTGCGACGACCTTGTCATGGAGTTCGACGACATCCGGGTCGCCGGGGTCGGGGACGCCGCGTGGATCGCCGCCGGGTGCACGATCACCCCGACGTTCGAGGGCAAGAGCGAGCCGCTCCGCGGCCGGATGACCGCGGTCTTCCGGCGGGACGGGGAGCGCTGGCTCTGCACGCTCACGCACTTCTCGCTGCCGTGCAGCGAGCAGGAAGAAGGCGAATCGTCCCCCTCTTCCGAGTAATCCCTTTTTTTGCCGGCGGCAGATCAGGTATATGCAGGGTGCGGCACAATAGATGGGTATGGCCACCGGCAGGCATGAGAACAACTTCGACGCCCTGCGGCTCGCCGCCGCGACGATCATCGTCGTCGCTCATGCCTACTCACTCTCCGTCGGCTACGCCAGCATCCCGGCGGGCGACCCGGTCATCCTGGTCGGCTGCGCGGCGCTCGGTGCGCTCTTCGTCACCAGCGGCTACCTGATCACTGCCAGCTGGGAGACGACGGCAACGGCCGGGCAGTTCGTCTGGAAACGGTTTCTGCGGGTCGTGCCTGCCCTCGTGCCGCTGATCTTCGTCACGCTCTTTGTTATCGGGCCGGTGATGACCAGCCTTCCGCTCTCCGGGTACTTCGCCTCCCTCTTCTCGCTGCAGGGCATCCTCTCGGTGCCGTTCTTCGAGAACGGCGCGATGCTCGGACTTTTCCAGGAAAACCCGGTGAGTTTCGTCAACAGCTCGCTCTGGACGATCCCGGTCGAGGTCTTCATGTACGGGATCGTCGCCGTCTGCGGCGTGACCGGCCTTCTGCGCCGGCGGGGGGTCGTCCCGGGGCTGATCCTCCTCAATCTCCTGGTCTGGATACCCTGGTACGCCGACCCGCGCCTCGGCAAGGTCCGGTTTACCCTCTACTTCCTCATCGGCGCCTACCTCTACCTGCACCGGAACCGGATCGTCTACGACGCACGGGTGGCAGGTCTGCTCCTTGCCGTCCTCGCCCTCTCCACGCTGACCCCGTACGTCACCGCCGCCGGGGTGCTCTGCATCCCCTACCTGACACTTTACGCCGCACACGCCCCGATACCGCTCCTCAGCGGCGTCGGAAGGGCGGGCGACTTCTCCTACGGGATGTACATCTACCACTATCCCCTCCAGCAGGCGGTGATCCAGGCGACGCAGGACGCGCTCGCGGTGCCGGTGCTCGCCGCGCTCTCGCTCGCGATGACCTTCCCGCTCGCGTTCCTCTCCTGGCACCTCGTCGAACGCCGGGCGCTGGCGCTGAAGAAGACGTCCGCCGGCGAGGTCGTCCGGGCATACCGGGTGCGTGCGGAGGCGCTCCTCTATCCCGGCGGCGGGATCCGCCGGTAACGGCACCTATTATCCCGGACCGGCGCATAGAAGTACGAACGATAGAGGAACGAAGCGTATGCCGTACCATTTCGCCTCCCGCATGGAGAAGACGCCGAAATCATTCATCCGCGAGATTCTCAAAACAACCGAGCGGCCCGAGGTCATCTCGTTCGCAGGCGGGCTCCCGAGCCCCGCCCTCTTCGCCGTCGAGGAGCTGGCGGCGGCCGCACAGGACGTCATGGCAGAGGCAGGCCGGGCCGCCCTGCAGTACAGCACGACCGAGGGCTACCTCCCGCTCCGCGAGTTCATCGCCGGCCGCTACCGGCGGCGCCTCGGGCTCGCCATCGACCCGGACGAGATCCTGATCACGAACGGCTCCCAGCAGTGCCTCGACCTTATCGGGAAGGTGCTCCTCGATCCGGGCGACCCGCTCCTCATCGAGCGGCCCGGCTACCTCGGGGCGATCCAGGCGTTCTCCCTCTACGAGCCCGCGTTCCGTTCCGTGCCGCTCATCGATGACGGCCCCGATACCGCCTGCCTTGAGGCGATGCTCGAGGAGGCGCCGGCGAAGCTCTTCTACGGCGTCCCAAGCTCGCAGAACCCCTCCGGGATCACCTACTCGGCGGAGAAGCGGCGCGCCGTTGCGGCTCTGCTTGCCGGGACCGGGACGATCTTCGTCGAGGACGACGCCTACGGCGAACTTCGGTTCGACGGAGAGAGCCTCCCCTCCCTCAAGAGCTACCTTCCCGATGCAACGATCATCACCGGCTCATTCTCGAAGATCGTCACGCCCGGCCTGCGGCTCGGGTGGATCGCTGCGCCCGGCGAGATCATGGAGCAGATCACCGTTGCGAAACAAGCCTCCGACCTGCACTCGAACTACCTCGCCCAGCGGATCATCGCCCGCTACCTCGAGACAAACGACATCGACGCCCACATCGCACGAATCACCGACGCGTACCAGGCACAGCGCGACCTGATGATCGCCATGATCGAGGAGGAGTTCCCGGACGGTGTCAGCTATACCCGGCCGGACGGCGGGATGTTCCTCTGGGTCACCCTCCCGGAGGGCTGCCCGACGACGCAGCTCCTGGAGGAGGCACTCCGCCAGAACGTCGCGTTCGTGCCGGGCAGGGCGTTCTACGTCGATGGGGGCGGCGATACGGCGATGCGCCTGAACTTCTCGAATGCGGACGAAGAAAAGATCGTCGTGGGGATGCGCCGTCTCGGGGCGGCGGTCCGCAGGTTCATCGGGTGAACCGCCCTCACAGCATCTGTTCCAGGATCTCCGCAGCGCTCCGGACGTACGCCGGACAGACCTTCCGGGTAAGCCCCTCCTGCCGCGCCCGTTCGCGCCCCTCCGGCGTCGCAAGATCGCACCCGAGCAGCGCCGGGCAGTCGACCGCGCCATGCCGCCGGGAGAACTCCGCGACGAACTCCTGCACCAGGGCGTAGGTCTTCGCCTTCGCCTCTTTCTCGTCCGGCGACGTGGCACCGTAGGCGAGACCGAGGACGATCACGGCGCCCGAAACGACACCGCACGTGCCGCCGGTCTGCCCCATGCCGCCGCCGAACCCGCTCGCGACCTTCAGCGCCTGCTCGTCGGTGAGCCCGTAGTCGCCGGCGAAGACCGAACATACCGCCTGGGAACAGCTGAACCCTTCCGAAAAGCGGGATACCGCTTCATCTACCCTGCTCATGATACTCTCCTGGAAGAGGAGGTACGAGAGACAAGAGCATTATTCTTCCCCACCGAAGGGGCTCCGCCCCTTTGAAAAACCCCGGGGCGACCCGGCGGTCGCCGATGGGCGGTTGAAGATTTTTTCGTCGGTAGGGATTTATAGAACGGGGATGTATCAACGGATCGTTCGGCCTCCCCCACAGCGGGAGGAGGTCATCAGGAAAAGGGGGGATTTTCATGACGAGAAAGATAGTGCTGATCTTCGCGGCTCTGCTGCTCGCGATCTGCCTTGTGCAGGCTGCAGGAGCGCAAGAACGCGGCGCATACACCGAAGTAACGGCGGAGAGCACGGTCACGGCGGTGGCCATCTCGGGCGACGGCGTGCTCATCGCCGCCGGAAGCGCCGACGGAGCGGTCGTCGGCCTGAACGAGACCGGCACCGTTCTGTGGACGTACGAGACGGGAGAGAACGTCAGTGCGGTCGCCGTCTCGGATACCGGCCCCTCCATCGCGGTGGCGACTGAGAACGGCACGGTGACGTTCCTCGACGCGGACGGCAGCCGGGTCTGGTCGTATCCCACCGATGGGCCGGTACGGTCGCTTGCGATCACCGAAGACGGCCGCTACGTCGCCGCAGGAAGCGGCCGGGTATACCTCTACACCTACCTTGGAGAAGCGCTCTGGAACGTCTCGACGGGTGACGCCATCCGGTCGGTTGCCATCTCACAGGACGGCCAGTACATCGCCGTGGGAACCGATAACGGAAGGATCTCACTGCTCGGACGACGCGGAAACATCCTGTGGGAGAACCTTGCCCGGGGCGTCGTCCCGGACGTCGGGATCTCCGCTGACGGGACGGTCATCGCGGCGGGGAGCGCCGACGACAACCTCTACGTCTACAGCCGCCAGGGCGGGCTTCCCTGGATAAAAGTCACCGGCACCCCGATCCTCGCGTTGGCGCTCTCCCGCGACGGGCGGTACGTGGTCGTCGGCAACCGGGGCGGCAACCTCCAGTTCTACCAGGCCGGGGCCGACCAGGTCTTTACCGAGATGCTGGACGATGACGTCCTGGACGTCGCCATCGCAGACAACGGCAACGCGGTCGCCGCCGGCACGGCGAACGGCACGGTCGCCTTCATGCGGACCCGGACCGGTGCGAACTGGACGTTCCCGGCAGGTGCGCCGGTCACGGCGGTCGCGCTCAGCGGCAGCGCCGATCTGCTCGCCGCCGCGGCAGGGAACAGCACCCTGATCTTCCGAACGGCGGAGACGCCCGTCCCGACGACGGCGGCACCGACCGCGGCGGAGACGACGACCACAGCCACGCCGACACCGACCGCCGGTGGGGAGGGACTGCTCCTCGGCGCGGCGGCATGTGCAGCCGTAGCGCTGCTGATTGGGCGAAAGAGAAGATGATGAAACCGACGGGGGTTATTTCATCCCCCGCATGTGAAGCCCGAAGGGATTTTCGGAGATCTCCGCGGACTTGAGCGGCGTTCCGGCCGCCATCGCGGCAAGCTCGCTCCGGGTGTACGCGGCGTCGATCGAGGTCTGCAGTCCCGGCCGCATCTCAGGCGGCCTGACGCTGACCTTCATGAACCAGGCGACGGCGGGGTTCAGGTCCCGCTTCAGGTCGCTGACGTACCACCTGCCGCCGGGCTTCAGGACGCGGTATATTTCACCGAAGGCCCGCTCCGGGTCGCTCCACTCGTGCAGGGAGCCGTTTGAGAAGACCGCATCGAACGTCCCGTCCGCGAACGGGATCTCCTCGACCCGGGCATGCGTATACCGGGCCCGCGAGGCAAGCCCGTACTCTTCCGCGTTCCGCCGGGCGGTGTCGATCATCTTCCGGCTGATCTCGACCGCCGCAAGATCGGTCCCGTCGATCCTGCGCAGCCACTCGAGCCCCAGGTACCCGGGCCCGGGGCCGAGCTCCAGTGCGCGACCGGCGGCGATCCCGGACGCGATGATATCGTCGGTTGCAATCAGGCCTTTATCCCGCAGGTGCCGCTGCATCCGGTCGAAGCGTTCGACGTCGAGCTCCCCCTGGATTCCCTGGTCGGTCTCTTTGATTCTTTGTTTCATGCGGATTCGCCTTCTCTACGCGGAGGGGATCATGCGATCGCCGCGTGTTTCTTCAGGATGTTCTTCAGCCGTGTCTGCGAGATGTAGCGGTCGGCCAGAGCGGTCCCGTCGTGGATCAGGTTGAAGACGGCGTATATCGAGGGAGCATTCTGGGCCTGCTCTGCGGTTTCGAACTGTGTGAGCGTGAGTTCGAGTCGGTCCACGATCGTTGGATCCAGTTCACTGATGAACCGTGCGACCCACGGACACTGGTTGGAGTAGACGATCTGCCATCCCTGGTAGTTCCCCAATTGCTCTCTGTAGTCCCGAAACTTCGGCAGGAGCCCTTCTTTCAGCGGCTTCACCAGCAGCTGGTCTTTGCCGTCTTCTTCGGTGATCGCAAAACCGTTCTTCAGGAAGAGGTTTCGGGTTGCCATGAACGGACCGTCGCTCGCAACAACGGCAACGCCCAGTTTACCGTCCGCATCCTTGATGCATTCCCGTATCAGGTCTGACCCGTATCCCTTCTGTTTGTAGCTGTTCGGACTCACCCCGATGCAGTGAATGAAGAGATAGCCTTCGGCGTCCACGGCCCGCCAGGCATATTCTCCGGGGACGTACTCGATGAAGCCGTGGATCTTCCCATCCGTTTCGTCATACAGGACTTTGACTTTGAGACCTTCGGAAAACCTCCCTTTCAGCCATTCCCGTTTTATGTTGTATCCTTCATTCTTCGGATTGAGAAAGCAGGTCGGTGGGCATTCGTCGATGTTCTGCGCCGTAACGTCGACGATGCGGGGGGGCATTTTTACCAGCTCCTTCTTTCGTGCACACATTCGGGCTTTCCGCTCTTCGTACGCACTGATGTTGTGGTTCCTGCACGGCGCATACCTCTTGCATGAGGCTCAACGCTGCCGGGCAAAATACCTTTCATAACCATCTGCCGGAGGGTGCCGCAGGCAGCTCCGGCAGGAGGAGAGGAGAACCCGGGCGACCGTCCTGTCGCCTGCGGACATATGGAGGAACGCCAGAAAAATCGTTTGGAACGAGAAAACGACGTCCCGGCGGGATCCGGGCGCGCGGCATTTCCAAGCGAAACAAAGGGGTTTTCGCCCTGCGGGTCGCTCTCAGGCGTCCTTTGGCCTTCCGCAAATTTCTCACGAAGCGTTCGAGGATAAAACGGCTCAGAAGGAGGTATTTTGATCAGAAAAGCCCATATACGCCGCAAAAGGGCTCCGCCCCTTTCAGAGCATCACGGCATCCTGCGGTCGCCGATGAGCGCTAGGGGGACGGATAGACGACAGGATGGAGAAAGAAAACAGTGGACTCGGCGGGATTTGAACCCGCGGCCTTTACTCTTGCGCACCGAAGGGGCTCCGCCCCTTTCGAAACCCCGGGGCAACCTGGCGGTCGCCGACGGTTGTTTGAAGAAGTAAGAGAAGCACAAAACGAAAGAAGAAATTATGGACTCGGCGGGATTTGAACCCGCGGCCTTTACGTTGCGAACGTAACGATCTACCCCTGATCTACGAGCCCGGAAAAGAGAGATCAGAGTATGATCTCGATATCTAATTTTTCTGCCAGTTCCTTATATCTGTTCCTGATCGTGACCTCGGTCACCCCTGCCACCTCGGCGACCTCGCGCTGGGTGCGCCGCTCGCCGCCGAGGATCGACGAGATATAAATCGCGGCTGCTGCGACGCCCGTCGGCCCTCTGCCGCTCGTTAACTCACGTTCGCCTGCCTGCCGGAGGATCTCGACGGCACGGCTCTGCACCTCGCCCTTGAGATTTAAGCCCGAGCAGAAGCGCGGGACGTAGTCGATCGGCGAGGTCGGGAGGAGCTTTAACCCGAGCTCGCGCGAGATGAACCGGTAGGTCCTGCCGATCTCTTTCCTGGAGACCCGGGACACCTCGGCGATCTCGTCGAGCGTCCGGGGAACGCTGCACTGCCGGCATGCCGCATACAGCGCGGCCGCGGCGACACCCTCGATACTCCGGCCGCGGATCAGGTTCTTGTCGACGGCGTCACGGTAGACGACCGCAGCGGTCTCACGGACGTTCCGCGGCAGGCCGAGTGCGGAGGCCATCCGGTCGAGCTCGGAGAGCGCGAAGGCGAGGTTGCGCTCCGTCGCGTTCGAGACACGGATACGCCGCTGCCACTTCCGGAGCCGGTAGAGCTGCGCACGGTTCTTGCTGGAGATGGCACGGCCGTATGAGTCGCGGTTCCTCCAGTCGATCATCGTTGAGAGACCCTTATCGTGGATCGTAAAGGTCATCGGGGCACCGACACGGGACCGCTTCATCCGCTGGTCGTGGTCGAAGGCACGCCACTCCGGGCCGCGGTCGATGAACTCCTCGTCGAGGACGAGACCACAGTTCTGGCAGACAAGCTCGGCGCGCTCGTAATCCTGAACAAGCTGGCGGCTCCCACACTCGGGGCAGGTAGACTGGACCGACTCTTCGGTGCGTTTCTTCTCCTTCTCTTTGACCTGCTGTTCCCCGCGTTTCTTCAGGGCCTCACGCTGCAACTGCAGCTGTTTCAGCTTCTCAACTTCAGTCATGAATTATTTCACCTATTTTGCAAAGATCTTCTCACCAACGTGCGTGGAACAGTCGTCGTAGCAGAGAACTGCGGCGTAGGGAGCTGATATATTACCAAAGACATCAACGACTTTTCCTACGGGCTTCATTCGCCTATCGACAACCCTGCTATGGAGGCGGGGGAGGTGTGCCGCATCGCATCGCAAGATTAACAAGCGACTACCGCACACACGTATTGAACGCCCGATGAATTTCAAACTGCAACCTCTTGAACGCACTGTAGCTAGGCGTATTGAGTAACATATATATATTGGACAGAAGAGTATATAAACCTTCTGACAACCTATAAATAATAGTTAGATTCGATGCAGGAAGCGTTTTATGTCCAGGGAGAGCGCCTCCCGACACTCCGCCTCCGTCATCCCTGCTCCCAGCGCAACCGCTTTTCGTGCCCCGGCCGTCATCAGATCGGACGGCGCATGTGCGTCCGAATCAACCGTAACAACGCACCCTGCCTCCCGCGCCATCAGGAGGACGTGCCCGTTCGTCCGGTTATGCCCTCCCCGCGCGGTGATCTCAAGAGCAATCCCCATCGCCGCCGCGCTCCGCGCATCCTCAAGGCTGATCAGCCCGGGGTGCGCGAGCACGTCGACGTACTCGCAGGTGCAGGCCGCCTGGTTCGTACCCGGGGCGACCGGCTCGATCGTCGTCTCGCCGTGCACCACGACGATATCGGCTCCCCGCTGTTTTGCCGTCCGGGCGAGCAGCGGGATCTCGGACGGCGGGACGTGCGTCAGCTCCACGCCGACGAGGACTTCAACCCCGTACTTCCGGGCAGACTCCTGCACCGGCCGGAGCTCGTCGATCAGGCGGGCCGTGTTCGTGCTGTCCGCATGGTCGGTGATCGCGACCGTCCGGTAACCGAGGACGGCGCACCGGCGGACGAGCTCGATCGGGAGGAGCTCGCCGTCGCTGCAGATCGTGTGCGTGTGAAGGTCGTACATGCCTGGGGTGCTCACTTCCGGTGCGGCAGGAGGCGCGCCACGTCTCTGATGAGGTCCTCTTTGCTCCGGTCCCAGTTGGCGATGACGCGGCCGCCGCGCTCCGCCCAGTGGCCGGGATGGCTCTTCTCCTCAACGTGATAGGAGACCTTCAGCTGTTTCAGCGCCCCCTCGATATCGGCGAGGGCGGGGTTCTTGACCGCCATCGGACGGGGAACCCTTCGCCCCTCGCTGCGCTGCAGGCCGGCATCGAAGTAGCAGGGATACAGGATGCGCTCCGGGCTCATAATTGTACACGTTTAGGCGTTAATCTATAAAAGATCATGATCAAGTACACTGTATGCATCACATCGACGTCCACATCGAGAAGGACGTCTACGACGTCAACAATCGCATCGCCGACGCCACCGCCCGGCACCTCAAAGAGCATGGCGTCCGGGCATTCGACCTCCTCGGTGCGATCGGCTCGGGAAAGACCGCCCTTATCGAGCGCCTGGTTCCCCTCCTGAAAGAACGCGGCCTATCGCCCGGCGCGATCGCGGGCGACGTCTACGGCGACGACGACTTCAAGCGGATCGTCAGCCTGGGCATCCCGGCATACAATGCGAACACCGGCAAGGAATGCCACCTCGACGCCCACCTGGTGGAGCACGCCATCGACCACCTGCCCCTCGACGAGATCGATCTCCTCTTCATCGAGAACGTGGGGAACATGGTCTGCCCGACGGACTTCCGTCTCGGTGCCGAGAAACGGATCGTCGTCGTCAGCTCGACCGAGGGCGACGATGTCGTGAACAAACACCCCATGATGTTTCGCGAGAGCACGATCGGCGTGATCAACAAGATCGACCTGGCACCGTTCGTGGGCGCAGATCTCGACCGGATGGAGAGCGACATGCACCGCTACAACCCGGAGATGCAGGTCTTCCGGACGAACCTGAAGACCGGCGAGGGGCTCGAGGGTCTGCTCGGGGCGATCCTCCGCTGATCAGCACGGTTTAAATATCTTTGATTCGAACATTTATAGCACTTTAACGATGAACCGCTCCCCCGGGCCGGGGATCCGTTTCAATACAATCATACGGTGGTCATATGCAGTGGCAAGGTAGATCAGTACGAAAGGCGACCGGCGGTCGCTACCGCCCGTCCCAGGGCAAGAGGCGCTCCGAGATCGGACGCGCCCCCGCAGAGACGCACATCGGCGAAAGCCGCAGGAAACTCGTTCGCACCTTCGGCGGCAACCAGAAGGTGCGGGCGCTGCGTGTGAACTACGCAACCGTCTCGAACCCCGCAACCGGCGAGACCAAGCGCGCCGCGATCCAGACGGTCGAGGCAAACACCGCAAACCCGAACTACGTCCGGCGGAACCTCCTGACCAAGGGAGCCGTCATCCGGACCGAGCTCGGACGCGCACGTATCGTCAGCAGGCCCGGTCAGGACGGCGTTGTCAACGCGGTCCTCATCGAGTAATACCTTTTTCAAATCTGGAGACAGCCCGGGAAAGCCGGGGCATTTCTTCCAGCATTTCACAGCTTGATAGAGCCCCAGCCCGCGGCCTTGAGCCGGACGAGCTTGACGAGACGACCTCGAATCCGTCGGCGGGAAATGCATCGCACGTAAGACCATGCTCCGCCGGGCGGCCGCACGGTATCGTCGTGCCGGTCTCCTGCGCGCAGGGCATGCACGCCGTCTGCGTAGACTACGACCTTCACCTCCACAGCGTCGGCGTCGCCCGGGAACTCTCGTCGAGGTGGAACGCCGCCCGGTAGCGCCCGGTCATATTGCCACGACCGTCCCGCGGAGCTCTGCCGTAACCGTTCCCTTCGCCAGGTAGCGCTCCAGCGCATCGATCGCACGGACCTCACGGTGCTGCCGGCCCTGCCCGTACTGCTCCGGCACCCCCTGGACGGTGACGAATGCGGCGGTATACCTTCGGTCAAGGTCGAGCGGCCTTCCCCCGACGAAGAACTCCTGGATCCGGTGTCCGGCCGGGTTTTCGAGCTTGCAGTAGATGTTCAGCCCCAGGCACCGCTTGACGTAGCCGCCCATCTGGTTGTAGGGGTCGCGGGAGAAGGTATGCTCCAGGTTCTCTTCCATCATCGCCAGGAGCTCGCTGCCGGTGATCCCGACGGTTGAGACCGGCGGATTCGTGGGGATGATGTTCCAGAGGTCGTTCACCGTGACCGGGCCCGGCCTGACCGGCGCCCCGTAGCGCCAGCCGTTCGAGAACGCGAGATCCGCACCGGTCAGGTCCTGCAGCGCCTGGAGCAACAGGTTGTCCATCGTCGCCTCGAGCACCGTGCTGCGGTTCAGCGCGGTCGCCGTCCTCCCGACCACCCGGTCAAGCTCCGCGCGGTGCGGGTCGAGGGTGCGGCTTGCCATCTCCTCGACCTCCGGGTCAGGCCGGATTCCCTCGTCGACCGTGAGGAGCCGGTGCGCGTGGTGCATAATCCGCCCGCCCTCGACTTCGATGTCCAGCCTGCCGAGGAACGAGCCGTGGCAGCCCGACTGGATGAGGATGGTGCCGTTCACGATGACGGGCGCAAAAAGCCGGTTATGGGTGTGCGCCGAGAGCAGCACGTCGATCCCGTCCACCTCCCGCGCAAGCTTCACCTCCTGGGGAAAGCCGAGGTGCGAGACGACCAGAACGAGGTCGACGCCCTCCTCGTCGCGGAGATGCGCGATCTGCCCGGGAAGTTCCTCGTTTCCGAGCGTGAAGTGGATGCCTTCGGAGAAGGAGGGCGGCATCGTCTTGTCGACGATCGTCGCGGCGATCCCGACGACGCCGATCTGAAGATCGTCGGTCTCGCAGACAGTATAGGGCGGAAAGACGAGATCGCCGGTTGCATCGTCGTAACAGTTGACGGCAAGCATCGGGTAGCTGAGCCTGCCCGCCACCTCGCAGAACCGCTCGGGCCCGTAGGCGAACTCCCAGTGGGCGGTCATGCCGTCGAAGGCAAGGGCGTTTAAGATCGGGACGAGCGCCTCGCCCCGCGTCTGCACCGCCCCGTAGGTGCCGTGGATGGTGTCCCCGCAGTCGAACGCCAGCACCTCGCCCGGCCGCTCGCTCCGGATCGTCTCAAGGAGCGTGGCGATCCGTGCATACCCCCCCGCCATCCGGTACTCGGCGTGATCGCCCACCCAGAAGAGCTCGGGGTGGAGCTCCAGGTAGCCGTGGGAGTCGTTCATCTGCACTATCGTCAGCCGCTGCATGGTGAGGATGCATACCGCGGAGACTATAAGGCATCTTTGGTGTCTCAGGCAATCATATGCTTTTTACCCTCCGCACTCCTCAACTGTACCGATGCGCAGAATCTACCATCGGTTTCCCCAACAGGTCGACCTCGATTTCGACCTGAACCGCCCGTTCCGCGACGTCCTCCGGTGCCTTCAGCGGCTGCACAATACCCATACCACCGAGCGGCAGGAGAACGGACTTCTCAAACGCCGGATTCTGGTCCAGATCTCGGACGGCAGAACACAGTTCCAGGAGATGGCAGGGTTGCCGCCGCTCGACGAGACCGTCACCGAGGCCGCCGACTTCCGCCTCGACCTGCAGGAGACGCTCCTGACACCCGACCGCAGGCTGCCGGTCGCCGCGAACATCTTCCTTCTCCGGATCGTCGATAAGGGCCGGACGACCGAGTGTTTTGTGGCGAAAGAGGGACGGAACGCCGGCATGGACGCTATGGCTCTCCGAACACTGCTGAAGGGTGCCTGCGAGTGAGCCTGAGGATTGCCATCGCCGCGCCGTTCAAACATATGCGGAAAGAGCGGTTGCAGAAGAGCGAGTTCATCTTTTATATCGCGATCGACCGCAAGTGGATGAACAAGGAGCAGGCGAACCAGCTCCTCGAGCGCGCACGCGAGGCCGGCCTCGTGGAGGTGAGCGGCGGGTCCGTCACGCCGCTCTACGACGTCGCCGAGGTGACGGTGCCGCTCGGGTTCAAACCGGAATCAGAGATCCTCGAGGAAGAGAGCCCGTACGAAGAACTCATCGCCCGGATCGCCGCTGCAACCGGGACGCCGCAGAACCAGGTCGTGGCAGAGCTCAACCCGATCATCACCGACCGCTTCGACGGAAACCTCCGCGTCGAGGCTGCCGTGGTGCTGCTGGCGAAGAAGCATAACGTGCCGTTCGAGGATAAACTCGACGCACTGACGCGTAGCGTCCTTGAGAAAAAGGGAAGCTGAATTATTCAGCAGCTTCCTGCGGCTGTTCGAAGTATTCCGCGAGCGGCTTTTCGCCGTAGGTCTTTACGATGGCGTTGATCTGCACGAAGTCGGGACTGATCTCGCTGCCGCGAACGGATTTGCGGCGGCGTTCACCGTCGTAGACGGGGTGAAACCCGGTGCCCTCGGAGAGGAGCAGGCGCCTGCGCCCCGAGCCCGGGAGGTCGCGGCGTGCGGGGATACCGGTCTTGTCGGTCCCGCCGGTGATCTCAACGGCATACCCGTTGAGCCCCAGAACGTTGCCATCTATCGCTTCACCGATGCGTTTCCCGACAAATGCACCCGCCGCAGCGCCGGTTGCATCAATTTTGTATGATCGACCTGATTGAGGGTCGGAAAGAACGATTTTGAAATCCACCATTGTGACGACTCCTACAAACGTATCTATTACGTTTGATATTGAGATATTAAATACTACTTCCCCCAGAACGGATCCTGCCGCCGCCGCATGGTGGTGTACTCCTCGAGGATCTCCTGCATGCTCGGGCTCAGCCGGTCGAGCATCTCCCGTTCGATCACCTTGACGTGCCGTTCCGGGATATCAACGTACAGGTCGTCGTCGACGTTAATTTGCCGCCCGACGGTCGGGCCTTCGATGGAGACCGCCACCTCCTGGCCGGCCTCGGCCTCATGGATCGTCTCGCTCCGGAGTTGCATCTGTTTGAGGTGCCCGATCCTTTTCCCATTCGGGAGCGCCAGGTAGACCCCGCTCTGCAGTTTGCCGCCGAGGATGCGGACGCCGACCACGGCAGGGTTGCTCTGGCGGAAGATGCAGCCCGGCAGGATCCGCACCTTCGCCGGCATGACGAGCTTCTCGAACTGCTGCCGCTCCATCTCGCGCTTCTTCTCGTCGCGCCATTCGACGTAGTCGTCGATGAGCTGGTAGATGACGCCGCTCTCGAAGGCACTGACCTGCGGTGACTCCGCCAGGGTATCGACGGCGTCCGGCAGCATCGGGGTGTTGAAGGCGATGATCGCGCTGTAGAGCGGATTTTTGATCGTGCCCGCCTCGATGACGTCGTGCCGGGTGACCGGGCCGACTTCGGCCTTCAGCACCCCGATCCCCTGCGCATCAAGCTCTTTCGAGAGGGCCTCGAGCGCGCCGATGGTATCGGCCTTGATGATGATACCCTCATCGGCGATGGTCACCTGGATGTCCTCGATCTCGCTCATCACCTTCTCGATGACCTCGTCCCGGTTCTCACCGCGGACGACCCGCAGCGGCGTGCCGGCGATGACGCCCTCGAGCTTCGGTGCGGCGACCTTGATACCGGTCGCGGCGGCGACCGACTTGACCCGCTCGAACTTATCCTCGATCAGGATCTCGCTCATCGGCCGGGGCTTTAAGAGCGAGCGAACCTTCGTGGTGAGGATCTGGTTGTGGCCGGCGACGACGATCTCGTCGCCGACGCTGAGCGTCCCGTCGTAGAGGATGACGTCCAGCGTGGTGCCGAGGCCGCGCTCCTCCTTCACCTCGAGCACCGTCCCGGCACCGGGGCCTTCCACGCTGAGCGCCAGATTGTCGGTCATGTAGCGCTGGGCAAGCCCGATCAGCATCATCAGGACGTCGGAGATACCCTCCCCGGTGAGGGCGCTCGTCGGCACGATACCGACGTTCCGCGCGAAGTCGCGCACCCGGTCGAACCGCTCGGAGTTGAACCCGAGATCCGAGAGTTTGCCGACGAGTTCGTAGACCTTCGTCTCGAGCATGCCCTGCACGCGTTCGTTCTGTTTTGCGAACGTCGTGGCGAAGGATTCGTTCTCGTGAACGCGCCAGCCGTGGATGCGGTCGACTTTGTTCGCCGCGATGACGAATGGCGTCTTGTAGTTCCGCAGGATCTGGAGCGCTTCGATCGTCTGGGGCTTGAATCCCTCGTTGATGTCCACCACGACGATCGCAAGGTCGGCGAGCGACCCACCGCGCGCCCGCAGGGTCGTGAAGGCGTGGTGCCCCGGCGTATCGATGAAGAGCAGCCCCGGAATGTTGAACTGCATTTTGGCAAGAGAACTGTTGCCCCGGGCGATCGCCTCGATAGGGACGATTGTGGCTCCGATATGCTGCGTAATGGCACCTGCCTCGGTGTCGACGACGGAAGAGCCGCGGATCGTATCCAGGAGCGAGGTTTTTCCGTGATCGACGTGCCCCAGCACACAGACGATCGGGGTTCTGATCTGAGATGTCTTGGACTGTTTCGCCATGGGTTTCACCATCCGGTACGAATCGGAGAAGAACTGCCTGTCGCCGGAAACAATGATTTTCCGGAAGTTTTCCGGTATTGAGCGCCGGATCTCCTTCACCGTATTGCCCGGCGCTGCATGCGCTGGTACGTAATAGAACACGGACTCTATTAATAATTCACCTCCGCGTCCCGGCCGGGGCGGCGAGCATGCCGGCAGCGTGCGTGCGTTCTGCCGCACCACCGCGGCACGGTGCCCGGCACATCCGCCGGGTGAGGAGAAACACGAAGAGATAGATTAATGAAACCTCCGTACAAATGAAAGAGGGTACCTGCCAGGGTGGGGTAGTTGGTTATCCTAAGGGACTGTGGATCCCTCGACCCGGGTTCGAATCTCGGCCCTGGCCTTCGGAATTCAATTCCGATTCCCTTACCAAATCGTTAAATAGTCTCTTTCTGACCTGGCTTCCATGGGAGAAGCATTCACAGCACCTACCCAAGCAACGCAGTCGTTTCATCTCGTCAAACCGGAATACGCCGAGTCATCGATCAGGCGTGCCATCGACGAGAACCGGCTGAACGAAGACGATGCCGCGCTAATCCGGGAGTATGTCGCCGAAATGCGGACGCCGGGCGGGACCGGCACCGCGTGGGCGAACAAGGACACCCCTGCCCCGGTAAACCGGCGGCGCTTCATCTGACCCTGCCGCACCACCACCATCGCCGAACTGACGGGGAACGCCGCGCTCGAGGCCGCGATGGCGGGTACGGCCGTCCGGCGAGATCTACTCCCTCACGTTCAGCCGTGACGCAATCCGGATTACGAGCTGCCAGAGCGACACCATCCACACCACCGTTCCGGTGCTCGGGTGAGGGATACCCCTCTCTTTACCGCCCTGAACAAAGGGTTGATCTCGCATTTTTTTCCAATTGTACTCCATGGCCTTGATGGTGGAATTCAGCCCCGGAATGAACCGGCGCAGAGCACTCCAATTTCCGGGCAACGTCCGAGACGTCGGACCAGGTCTCGCGTCCATCGCTGCATCGCAAAATCTTTTCACACACCCGGACATTTGATGACCCCCTCGAACCGAAAACCAGATCAGTTACTTTAACCCGCTGCTTTTCGAAGGGTTCTGGCAGGGTATGTACCGGGATTGCAGCGGCGTGAGCGAACGAGCACCCGCTCGCCGCCGCCGGCCTGGTGCTGCTCCTGGCAGTGCTCGCCATCATCGGCGGCATCGCGGCGATCGTCCTGGCGTCCCGGATGCCGGGGTGAGGGGAGCATCGCCCTCCGCCATTCCATTATTTTTATATATCACCTCCCATAATTCGCCACGAGCAGCAGTTGCCAGTCTGCTCGGGAGAGAGGTATGAAAAAATGGATTTTTTTGGTCGCCGGAATTCTTCTCCTGGCCTGTGCCGCCGCCGGGTGCGTCCAGCCGACCGAGGAAGAGGCGCGGGCGCAGCTCTGCCAGGACCTTGAAGCGCTCGGCTTAGCGCTCCAGAATATGGCAGCTCTCAACGCAAGCTCGTCTGTGGGAGATATCCGGGATGCACGGGATGATGTGCAGTCTGCTATGGAGAACGTCAGGAACTCTGCCGCCCAGCTCGGTGACGTCCGGGTCGACGAGCTCAACCAGGCGTATAGTGACCTCGATCAGACCGTGCAGAGCCTTCCCGACGATGCGACTGTCCCTGAGGCCATCCAGACCATCCGCCCGGAGGTGCGGGCTGTCCGGGATGCACGGCAGAACCTCACTGCGGAGCTGAACTGCACAACGCAGTGAGCGTGGCGGGAACGGGCCGGCGGGTAGCGGAAGGAACCAGTGCCACGGTCGAGGGGCACTGATTCCCCTACCGCCGGATGTACAGGGTATTGGCCGCAGGCTTCTATCCCGGTGTGGCTATGCACGTTTCGGTTCCCGTAGCGGCACCCTGTCGGATTCGCGCAGAAAGCCGGTATGATACGTGGCGAAAGGAGATCGGCGGTGCGTTCGTCGGCGGTGGAGGGAAGCAGACCGGTGAGATTGCAGGGGTCTCCCCCCGGCCTTCTGGACGCCCGTGTCCCTGCGGCATACCTCACGGTGCCGGGTATCCGGGATCGCTCCGGGCGATCTCGTCCTCCTCCGCTTCCTCGGCGTCGTCGGCTATCCAGGGGGGCTGACGGGGCGGTGAAGCGGCAAGACCATCCTTCAACCGCCTTCCCTCCTGATGCGCCGGCCGCGGCATGCGATACGGAACTCCGGCCGTTCGAGGGCTGCCCGACGAAGAGCAGCCGGAGCTTTTCGCCTATCAGGAGAGACGGGCCTGTTCGATCCAAGCCCGTGCCGGACAAACTCGAACGAGCCCCGCAGGGTCTCGCCGGCCGCAGTGGCATCGCTCCCCGGGATATTCGGTGTCGGGAACCCCCGTCACGATCAATGGCGAGCACGTAAACAGTGGCAATTGTCACCGCCGTACGTGATCGCGTTGGCAAAGGGGAGCTCAAACCCGACCCGCTCGTCGATAGAACGCCAAACGTGATCTATTCTATTCCGAATGAACGGTGTATTCGATTTTCTGTGAAGTTCTCTCAATGCCGGCCGACGAATCTCTCACATCTCGTGTTGCTCGCTGCGCTCTTTGCGATCTCAACGGTGAAATTTCCGGAGGGGCGGAAGAAGACTTTATTCCTTTCTGCTGGCAATTCTCTCATATGGTGCAGAAGAAGAGAATCTACGGTATCATAATTACTCTATTTGTCGCAGCGTGCATTCTGGCAGTCGGTTGCACCTCCCAACCGGGTGAGACAGCCGTTCCGACTGCGACCCCTTCCGGGACCCCCGCACCCGCGGAGACCACGGCAGGACAACTCTGGAACGCCACGTCCTCGCAGATGTCCGAACAGGACATTCAAAACCTCGCCCTAAAGGCATTTGTGTACGGTTTCCCGCTCGTAGAGAGCATGGGCAAGACGTACGAGATGGGCACCTCTCCGGACGTGCCGCTGGGTGCACCGGTCAACACCTTCGGTCGTACAAGTCTGTTTATCGATGCAGAGGCATGCCCGCGCCTGGGAATCGTGTCGCCCAACGACGACACGCTCTACCAGCTGGCACAGGTGGATGCCGGGAAAGAGCCGCTCGTCCTCCACGTGCCTGCCACGGGAGACCGCTACTATGTCATGCAGTTCGTGGATGCCTGGTCGAACAACTTTGCATACGTCGGCAAGCGTGCAACCGGCACCGCTGAAGGCGAGTTTCTGCTCGTCGCCCCCGGATGGCAGGGGGAGGTTCCCGCCGGCATGCCCGTCATCCATGCTCCGACACGGGTCTTCACCATCAACGGCCGATTCGCGGTAGCGGGCGAGGAGGATGTGCCGAACGTTGAGGCGCTGCAGGATCAGGTGTGGCTGACGCCCCTCTCCCGGTACCCGGGAAAACCGGATACATCCAACCGTACAATCGGGGACTGGCCGCTGCCGGGACCCGATCCGGCGGTGCCCGACGACCTCCTCTTCTGGGAGAAATTCCGGGTCTGGTCCCAGACCTTCCCGCCGGATCCGTCGGAAGCCGGATACCTCGGGCAGTTTGCTCCACTCGGGCTCTGTGAGGAGAAGAGCCCGTACGTGAACGCCGATCCGTCCCTGGCGGCCGTACTTCGCGACGCACAGCAGGAGGGGCTTGCCATGCTCAACGAGGAGATACCAACCATACTGCCGCTGAACGAACAGTGGGGCGATACCCGGGATCTCTTCAACTACAACGTGCATTTCTTCGAGATCGGTACAATCGACTCCCCTGAATGGAAGATCGCCGACCCGCAGACTCGCTACGTGATGCGCGGAATTGCCGCCCTCATCGGGCTCTGGGGCAACCACGCCTACGAGGCCTATTATCCGGCAACCTATAATGACAACGAGGGACAGTCTCTCTCCGGGGAATATACGTACATCCTGCACTTCAACCAGACACCTCCAGTCGAGGCCTTCTGGTCGGTCACCATGTACGATGTCCCCCGGTACTATCTGGTCGACAACCCGCTCAACCGATATTCGATCGGAGATCGGACGCCCGGCGTACAGTACAATGACGACGGCTCACTGGACATCTTCATCCAGCATGACTCCCCGGGGCCCGACAGGGAGTCGAACTGGCTGCCTGCACCGGCCGGGCAGTTCCGCCCCATCCTCCGCATGTACATGCCGGATTCGGGAGTATTCGAGGAAGGGCAGTGGCACATGCCGTCGATCGAGCGCGTGGAGGAGCCCGGAAGCGATCTCCCATAAGAAAAACGGCCCAACAAGGAATCGCAGATCTGAGGGGCGAAGAAATACGAGCCATCTTTTTCTGCACTGCCGGGGGATGGGGAGCCACTTTAGCACCTGCATTGGAGGCGAAAGGCTCCACTCGCCCCTCATCCCCCGGCATGGTTCCGACCTTCTTCCAGCAGCGGCTCCGGGAGAGTGATAGTTCAACGTCGGCATCAACGGTGACCGGATTGCAGCCGTATCCGGTCAACCGCTTCAGGGCAAAATGTCCTTGATGTCCCGGGCCTCATCGTAGCGCCAGGGGGTCGTCGACCTGCACTCCCATGGCCGGACCGTCACCGGCAACCGCCCGGCTACGTCTGATTGCGTTCGTCCTGTTTGGTAGTGCCCAAAAAAACAACTGATAATAGAAAAGCTCTCACGGTGTGAGTTTCTGGTATGAACGCGGGATATTGCTCAACATAATGCAGTCGGATTCTCTGAAAGAGATTTTCAGTTATATTCTGGGGCACAACCGTATTTATCGGCGGGGTCTGGATCACGCACTCGTCCATCACCCGGTTGACGGAACAGGAAGACCACATCACGTTCCGGATGACGCTCGTGATGCTCTTCTTCGTTTCCCTGCCTCCCGTTCTTCACGAGCCCGATGACCACCCACCTCGCCGGGGCGGGTTCACGGCTGTCGGTTCTCCTCTACGGGCAGGATCTGTTCTTCGCATCGTATCTGCTGAGCACGATCATGCGCTACCTTGCCCGGCGTCCGGAGCTCCTCGTTGACGGCTTTGCGGATGACGACCTCCGGGACATGGTACGGCGACGGCGATACGGCGTTGTCTCCAATGGAATCAGGGTGCTGCTCGCGCCGTTCCTGCCTCTGCCGGCAATCGCGATGTATACTACCGTTGCGATCTGCTTTATTCTCCAGCCCCTGTTCTTCAGGCGAATCATCGTGCGTTCTCTGAAAAAGCAAGCGCAGTGAGATCCTGCTGCTTTTGGGATCCAGCCCCTCCCCGGGAGAGGTGCTCACGAGTACGCTCCGCCACGCATCTCCTCGTCCATCGCGGTGGGATTATTCTCATCATACCGGGAGTGCCCGCGGTTCATCGGGTTGGAGAGACCCCGTACCTTTATGTATCGGGGAGTGAAGCAGACGGGCATGAGATCGGTCGATGCACCGGGGCCGGAGGGCCGATGAGCACATCTGATAGCAGGGCACCCCCCGCCTTCCACGTCATGGCAAAACCGACCGGCGCACGGTGCAACCTTGCCTGTGCCTACTGCTTTTACCTGGAGAAGGAAGGGCTGTACCCGGACGGCACCTTCCGGATGACCGACGAGGTGATGGAGCAGTTCATCCGCCAGACGATCGAAGGGCACCGCGTGCCCGGGGTGACGATCGCCTGGCAGGGGGGAGAGCCGACCCTGATGGGGCCGGACTTCTTCCGGCGGGCCGTGGCGGTGCAGAAGAAGTATGCACGGCCCGGCACCCGTATCGAGAACACCTTCCAGACAAACGGCGTCCTCCTCGACGACGAGTGGTGCCGGTTCTTCCACGACAACAATTTCCTCGTCGGCCTCTCCATGGACGGGCCTGCGGAGCTTCACGATACCTACCGGAGAGACAGGCGAGGCCGCGGCACCTTTGACCGGGTGTTTGCGGCCGCCCGCCTGCTCCAGAAGCACCGGGTCGCGTTCAATATCCTCTGCGCAGTCAACAGCACGAACGCCGATTATCCCCTGGAGGTCTACCGGTTCTTCCGCGACGAACTCTCGGCGCCGTACATTCAGTTCATCCCCATCGTGGAGCGGGAGAACAAGACCGGATTTCAGGAAGGGAACACGGTCACCGACCGGTCCGTCCGGCCGGATCAATGGGGCCGGTTCCTGATCGCAATCTTCGATGCGTGGGTCCGGCGAGACGTCGGCCGGATGTTCGTCCTGAACTTCGACGGAGCGCTTGCTGGCTGGCTCGGCATGGCCGGGACGGTCTGCGTCTTTGCCCCGACCTGCGGCCTTGGCGTGGCGCTTGAGCACAACGGCGACCTCTACTCCTGCGACCACTTCGTCGAACCCGACTATTTACTCGGCAACATCCTCGAAACACCGCTCGCAAAGCTCGTGGGCTCGGAGAAGCAGCGGCGGTTTGGGGCGGCCAAGCGCGACACGCTCCCCCGCTGCTGCCGGGAGTGTGCGTTCCTCGCCGTCTGCAACGGCGAGTGCCCGAAGAACCGGTTCGTCGAGACGCCGGACGGCGAAGGAGGCTTGAACTACCTCTGCGAAGGGTATAAGGCGTTCTTCTCCCACGCCGACCGCCCGATGCGGATGATGGCCGGGCTGCTCCGGCAGGGACGGTACGCGGATGAGGTGATGCCGATGCTCGCCGCGGAGGAGAAGCCGGCGGCAAGAGTGGGGCGAAACGATCCCTGTCCCTGCGGGAGCGGGCTGAAGTACAAGAAGTGCTGCGGAGGCAGGAATCGTTAAGAGCGGTGCTTCAGGCCGGGGTCGCTGTCCCGGAACATATCCGTCGGGCGCCGGACGCGGCAGGTGCATTTTCCCGGAAGAATATAGTTCTTGGCGCTACCCTTTTGAACCTTGAAGTACCTGAGCCTTCATGACCGGGCAGGAGCAGATCGCGATCGTGAAACACGTTCCCTTTTCTGTTTTGAAGAAACGGATCAAGCACCACAAAG
>NZ_VCYH01000017.1 GCF_030464345.1 Methanoculleus frigidifontis
TCTGCTGCAGGCAATCCTGGATAATCTCCCCGTCGGGGTAGGTGACCCGGACGGTGATCGGGGCGTCCCCGCTCAGCGTCCCGGGCGTGAACGTCGCCGTCGCCCGGCCGTTCGCGTCGGTGACGCCACTCGCCGGCGTGATGCTGCCGTACGCGGCGTCGACCGAGAAGGCGACGTCCAGCCCCGCAAGGGGGGCGGTGCCGTTCTGCACCGCGACGGTGATCGCTGCACTCCCGCTCCCGCCGGCGACCAGCCATTCAGCGCTGCTGTTCACCGTAACGTCAGGCTCCAGTGCTGCAGCAGGAACTGCCAGCAGAAGGAGCGAGAAGAGGAGCAGCCCGACGATCCGGAATCGCATAATATCGAACCCCATACGGAGTTCCAGTATATAAAACCTCGGGTTAATTTCATTTATTTTCACAGAGTCCCGGGGAATTTGAGATTGTTTCCCCTCCCCAAATAGGTGTACACGATCAGCGGCAGATTTCGGGAAGACGGCGCAGAAACAGGAAGAATCACCAGATATTATTGAGAATCAGGAAAAAATATTCGACGTACAGATCCAAAAAAATATATGCGCCCAATAGCCGCCGGAAGGCCTATAAGCTCCGCTGCTTCGGTTTGCGGAGCCGTCTGCCCGATCTCCGCCGCGCCCCCCACACCGCGATCACGACACCACCGGCGAGAAGGCCGATGATGCCGAGGATGGGGAAAAGACCCAGTTCAGACTCAAGGTGAAGCGTCACCTCCTTTGTCGACGTGCCGATCGGGATCGTCACCTCCACAGCCGTGAATCGATATCCGTCGAGGGATGCCGAGACGTTATAGGTCTCCGACGCCTTCAGCGATGTCCGGATCGTACCCTGCTCATCGGTCGTCCCGACCTGCTGCCCGTCGACCAGGACGACCGCACCGGCAAGCACCCGGTCGCCGCTGTCGGCCGTCACGACCGTCACATCCGCCTGATCGCACGCGAGGTCAGCAATGATCTCCTCGCCGCTCCGGTCGATCCGGCAGATCTCGGTCCAGGTCTGAAACCCGGATGCCGAAACCTCGATCAGATAGGAGCCTGCTTCGACACTCTGCAGCCCGTAGCGGCCGTAGCTGTCGGTTCTCCCCTGCCAGGTCCCGTTGATCACGACCTCGGCGTTCTCCACCGGCCGCTTCGTCTCGTCAAAGGCCATAATAGAGACCGGATAGGTCGACCTGGCGAGCGGCACCGTGAGCAGCACGTCGTCCGCTGCAATCAACCGATCAGCCCGGTAGGTCTGGTAATCCGGTTTTTCGACCTGGATCGAGTACCGCTGTTCCCGCTGCAGGTGAAGCGGGAGCAGCCCGTCTGCACCGGTCGTGCCTGCGGGCACGGAATCGATGGCGACGGCAGCGCCCGCGAGGGGCTGCCGGGTCTGTGAATCCTGAACCAGAACAGCAAATTTATCGCTTCGATACAGCCAGTACTGGACAACACGTTCACTGCTAGCCATCTGGACGGTCTTTGAGAGCGGATAGTAACTCTGTGCCCGGATCTCGACATTATAGAGGCTGCCTGCCTTCACCAGGAAATCAGCCCTTCCATTCGCATCCGTGCTCTCCGACCCGTCGACCCCGTCTCCGTGCACCTGCACCACGGCATTCGACACCGGTTGCAGGGTCTCGGCGTCGTAGAGGTCGATCGCAAGCACCTCGCTCTTGCGGGACATCTCCACGAGAACGGATGCGGTCGCCGGGTCGATCAGCCCCACCCAGGAGGCGTACCCGGACTTCATCGCCTTGAGGGAGAAACTGGCGTCCCCTGTGTGCGTGTAGGTATAGACGCCGCCAGCGCCGGTTGTGCCGATGAAATCCCCGTCAATGTAGATCGATACGTCGCCGAGCGTGGCGGACGTCGCTTCATCAATGACCGTTATCTGCAGTACTGCTGCCTGGGCACCGCAGCAGACGAGAAGCACTCCTATCAGAGCAGCAACAAGGAGGCGGCGTAGATGCATGGATGACTATTCTTCCTGGAAAAATTTGAGTGCATCGGTTTAGATCCAGCGCTCGGAGGGTAGCCGTTCCAGGATCATCCCCTCGACCACGACGGGCATCAGTGTCCGCGCCGCCTCAATGGCGCTCTGAAGCCGCCATGCCCTGTCCGCGTAGAACGTGAGGATCGGATCCCCCTGCCGGACACGGCTTCCCTTCTTTGAGTGCACGACAACGCCGGCGCCCGCATCCTGGGGCGAGCCGAGCGTGCGGGCGATCGTGATCAGCGAGCGGTTATGCAGCTCGATGACGTAGCCGTCCTGCGGCGCCCTGACAACGAACTGGTGCTCGCCCGGCGTCAGGCTATCAGCGGTAACACCGGGATCGCCCCCCTGGATCTCGATGATCTGCCGGAACTTTTCGAGCGCTTTGCCGCTCCGGAGAAGATCTTCGGCCACCGCAAAACCCTGCCCGGGGCCGGCTTTGCCGGCCATCTCGAGCGCAATCCCTGCAAGCGAGAGGCTTTTCTGAATGAGTGAGTGCGGCTCCCGTTTGCCCTCGAGCACGGCAAGCGCCTCCTGGACCTCAAGGATCGGGCCGATGGTATGGCCGACGAGGGATTCGCCATAGCTGAGGGCGCACTCGACACGCATGTTCAGGCGTTCGCCGAGTTCCATAAATTCACGCGCCATCTTCCGGCCTTCCTGGACATCCGCCACCTTGGTATACCGGCCGACGGGAATGTCGATGACCACCAGGTTCGCACCGACCGCCATCTTCTTGGCCATAACACTGGCCAGCATCTGGCCGCGGGCATCGATCTTGAGCGGATACTCGTAGGTGATGATCCGGTCGTCCGCAGGAGCAATGTTCGTCGCACCGCCCCAGACGATGACGCCGCCGACTTTCTCCGTCATCCGCTGGACCTCGCTCGCCGGGAAGGCGACCGGCGCGACCACTTCCATCAGATCGGCGGTGCCGCCGGCTCCGGTGATCGCCCGGGAGCTGGTCTTCGGGATCTTCAGGCCGCTCGCCGCGATGATCGGGACGATAAGAAGCGAGATCTTATTGCCCGGCACTCCGCCGATGGAATGCTTGTCGACGATCGGGCGGGTGCCGAACTGGAGAGAATCCCCGGTCTCCACCATGGCGCGGGTCAGGTACTCGGTCTCGTCCATATCGAGGCCGTTGATGTACGATGCCGTGATAAAAGCGGTCACTTCGCCCGGAGCGAGCGTCTCATCCACGATGTCCCGGGTAACCTGCAGCATCTCATCCTTCGCAAGCCGCCCTCCATCCATCTTTTTCCGGATATGCGTCAGCGAGCGCGGCCGGTCCGCACACCGGACTTCGACTTCCTCTCCCTCATTGACTCCAAGAAAGGGGTTTAAGGGCCGGTAGATGCCGATCGTTCCCTGCTCGATGAGCGAACCCGTGGTATCGACGTGAGCCTGGGCATTCTTCCCGGCCTCCTCGTTGATAATCTGTACACGGTCACCGTCCCTGACCCGGATCTTCCGGGCATCGGCAGTGTGCAGCAGCGCTCCTTTGTTTGCAATATCGATCATCTTCACTGAGAACTTCATGTCAGGCCATCCCTTTCCCGTGATGGAGGGTACGGCCTCTATCTACATAAAACTCGCCGGTTTTCAGTAGTGCCCTACGAAACAACTGATGATACCTTTGTTGAGATCGCATCCCCGATCGATTGCAACCCGGGGCACGGCTTTCCCCTGGATATCGCCATGACTGCCCCCGTCCCCTTGAGGGGCGGGGGAGGAGGCCGGAGGCCGGGTGGGGTGGGGTTGACGATGTCTGTGGATCTTCGCAGGAGACAGGGGAGGGGAAAACCCCTCCCCGTCGGCCCCACCCCGGGGGGCGATTAGCCGCCACGGTCCACGGCATGGGGAGACGCCCGGGAAAAAGGTCGTCCCCGGGACCGGGCGGTCGTGCTCTAAGAAACAACTGATAATGGAAACGCGCTCCCTGTTTGAGTTTTTGGCATGAACGTAGGTCATTGCTCAATGTAATGCAGTCAGATTCCCTGAAATGTATTTTCAGTTGTAAGCTGGAGCACTATCCGGTTTTCATCGAATACGGCGGGCAGGCGGAGAGGAAAGGAAGACGTGCCGGAACGCAGCGGGGCGAAGGTGCACAGACGGAAGAACAGCAGGAGAATGAGAGCGAAAGCGGGCAATAAAAAAGTGTTGGGTTTAGTTCCTGCGCAGAACCAGGACAGCAACAGCGCCGAGACCAATCAGTGCAATGATCGCGCCGAATCCAGGGGTGGTGGTGGTCGGAGCGGTGGTCGGGGCGGTGGTTGCCGCGGTGGTCGGAGCAGTGGTTTCTCCACCGGTCGGGGTGACGGTCGGGGTGGTCACAGGCCCGGTAACCACGTTGAAGGTCGTGGTCTGGGTGGTGCCGGTCTCAACGCTCTCAACGTTGACGATGTACTCGTCAGGCTGGAACGAGGAGGCGTCGACCTCGAAGGACCAGGTGTTGTAGGGCTCGCCCTGCTGGATGCTCACCGTGCCGGAGGCACCGCTGAACTCAGCAGCCTGGGTCTTCTCGGTGGGCTGGAAGGATGCGCTCGTGACGTCGATGAGCAGCTCGTCGCCGGTTGCCAGGTTGGTGGTACCGGTGAGCGTGAAGGTGCTGCCGACGCTCTGGTCACCGATGGTGTCGATCCTGATCCAGGGCTCCTCCACGAGGAAGGTCAGCTTGGTGTAGGTGTCGTCCACGTTCGGCGAGTTCAGGGCGTCCACGAGAGCGGTTGCCGCATCGGATGCCTGCAGGTTAGACAGGTTGACAGCGGTCATACCGGGTGCGTCTATGTCTGCGGCCGTTCCTGCAACAACTGCGACATCCTGCGTGCCGTCCATCATCGGGTGCTGGACCACGACGAAGTACTGGCCGGATGCGAGGGTGCTGGTGATGCCGGAGTCGAGGTCGTACTCGAAGGAGCCGTCGGACTCAACGCTTGCGGAGTTGGAGAGCGAGCGGAAGTTCTTGCCGAAGACCCAGACAAAGACGTTGTTCGGGTTGCCTTCTGCGGTTCCGGAGACCGTCAGCTCGTCACCCTTGGCGACGGAGCTTGCACTCGCGGTTGCCGTGATGAAGGGGGTCTTCAGGACGACGGACTGGGTGGCGTACTGCACGTTGGCGAGGTTTGCCTTGTTCCTGGGGTCGGCGACAGCGTAGATGGTGTAGGTACCGGAGTCTACGACTTCACCGAGTGTGGAGGTATCCCACTTGTACTCCCAGGTGTCGTCGGTCTCGACGCTGGTCGAGGTGAACGTGTTGGCTACCCCGTCAGTAACTGCAGTGCCGACGTTGTCAACCTGGACACCGTTGACACCGAGGTTCGGGCCGGTCAGGAACAGGTAGGTGGTCACGTTGTCGGTGTTGGTACCGGAGAGCGTGATCTCCTCGCCGATGTAGTAGACACCGGTGCCGGATGCGGCCAGGGTTACAGAGCCCTTCTCGACTCTCACCTTGACGTCATCGGACTTGGATGCGTCGGTGGGGTCGAGAACCTTGAGCGTGAAGCTCTGGTCGTCGGTGGTGGAGTTGGTGTTGAACTGCACCGTGCGGGTACCCGCTGCGTTGGTGGTCACGTTTGCCTTGGTGAACGTGAAGTTTGCAGCCTCAGCGACCGGGACAGTGGTGCCGGGCACAACGGAGGGCTGTCCGGGTGCAATCTGGGGGTACTCGTTGCCGTTCAGGCTGGCGTCCTTGATGTAGACGTAGTACATCTTGTTGGACTCACCGGTGATGGTCACGACGAAGTTGTTGCCGCGGATGACGCTGTCCTTGTTGGACTCGATAGCGAGAGCCTTGGTGGTCACTTCGAAGCTGACGGTGCCGGAGTCGGGCAGTTCACTGAAGTTGCCGCTCGTCCACTTTGCCTGGGCAGTGTAGGTACCGGCTTCGACACCGGAGAGATCAATGCCAGCGACGTAGATCGTGGATGCGTTGATCGGAACGGCTGCAGTGCTGACACCGCCGAACTGGCGCAGCGTACCGCCGCCGGGCGTCGTGATGTCGATGTTCATGGTGGCGTTGGGTACGACAGTGTACAGACCGCCAACGTTGTTCTGAATCTTAAAGGCGAGGACGGTGTCACGGGAAACGGACTTGCCGGCCACGGAGTCGGTCCTGGAGTTGTTCAGAACGACATCGAGGGTCACGTCCGCCTCCTTGACGACAACGAAGACGTTGGGGACGATAATGCCGGCGGCGTTCCATGCATAGTAGGTGCCGGTGATACCGCCAACGTCGGTTGCGGTCAGCTCATAGTCGTTCGGGGTCGGGATGTCGATGATGTTGTCGGCTGCACCCGCCGTGAAGTCGCTGTAGTGGACCAGGCGAGTGATACCGGCGTTAACACCGGTCAGATCGAGGCCTTCTTCGCCTACATAGATAGTGCTGCCGGGCGTTACCGTCCGTGCGGCTGCCGGTGCGACCAGCAGGGACACTGCCATGAGGACAACGAAGGCGACGACCATCGTTTTAGTGATACTCTTCATACTGTACCTCCATTATGTTTATATGAGGGAATGTGAACGCGAGGTACTCGACATGCGTCGAATACGGGTTCACCACGCTCTATACTCCGAATAACGGAATATGTCACAATATTTGTGGAACACTTAATATATCCTTTGTGGTTGATCGGGAATCGGGCACCCGTGAAGGCCAGCACGATGCAGAGAACTGATACAAATAAGCCCGATATATGCTTCATTTTGCAAAGACCATGAACAATACTATGACAATAATAAAAATTATACGCAGTCTGATGACCGCTGCGCCATCATTTTTATGTTTCCGGCCAGATCGGAGCAATCGTATGAAGGATCGAATTGTCCGGTATACCACGCGACCGGGAACCGCAGAGACGGGAGTTCCACCGATGACCTGATAACCCGGGGCACCCGTGCCCCACCGGATCCGACGCACGAACCATGTATATTTACGCTATCCGACCAGAACTATGAGCTATGAAGATCATTCGGGCACCCACGCTCGCCCGTGCCCACGAGCTGGCGGTGAAGGCAGTGCTGGAAAAGGGATGGGTGCTGAACACCGAAGATGAAGAAGCGACGATCGAATACGAGGAGATTGCCCTCGACATCGAAAACCCCTTCAGCGAACCGATGGCAAGCCCCTGCTCACGGTTTCAGCAGCGGTTTCTCGAGCAGTACGCCGATAATCTCCTCAACGGCTCCGAAGCGGCGTTCGAGTACGACTACCACAGACGGCTCTTTGACTGGGGAGAGACGCTCACGCAGGATGGTGCGGACGTCCATGTCGACCAGATCGCCTACATCGTCAGGAAACTGAAAGAGTCTCCCGCGACCCGCCGCGGCGTCGCCGTCACCTGGAACCCGGCCGTCGATGAGAGCCTGGACGACTGCCCCTGCCTCCAGCTCGTCCAGTGCATCCTCCGTGACGGCAAACTCCAGATGAAAGTGGTCTTCAGGAGCAACGACATGCTCAGTGCCGCCGGCGCCAATATGTATGCGCTGGTGCACCTTCAGAAACGGATCGCAGACGAAATCGGTGCAGCATACGGGCGCTACACCCACATCGCGCTGGTGCCGCACGTATACTATAAGCGGGATCTCAACGATATCGTGCCATTCTGCAAAAAAGGCGCCGCAATGCAGCCGGTTCCCGAGGTATGCTCGCTCTGCGGAGAATGCAGCCGGGCATCACTCCGGTGAGCCCGTTCCGTCACCTTAATTAGGGTTTGGAAACAACGTAATAGAGCACAATAGCCCGGTAGTGTAGCGGTCAATCATGTGAGACTCTGGATCTCGCGACAGCAGTTCGAATCTGCTCCGGGCTACTTTCCTTTTGTCCGTGGATCTTGTGTCCCTGTCCCGATCAACAGCATCAAGAGCCCCGGCGAACCATCCTGTACCCTATGATACGGCAGTACCGTATCGGCTGCGCCGTCCGCTCGGACGACGAAGACACGTTTTGTGCCCTGGACGGGCTGCATGCAGACGGCAGGATCGACCATGTCCAGGTGCAGATCATCCCGGAGCCGGAACCGGTCTTCCAGAGAAGGCTGGATTCCCTCGCCGCCGCCGCAGCACCGATCGTGATCCACGCCCCCCATCACGCCCACGGGGTGAATCCCTGCGCCCCGGCCCTCTGCGACGGCTTCGCCCCGGAGGAGATCGCATCGCACGTCGAGCAGGCAATGCACCAGACGACGGAGGCGGCAGATACCCTCGATTCGGCGATCATCGTCCTGCATGCGGGGCGGTTTACAGACGAAGAAGAACGGCAGGATGCCGCAGAGGCGTTCGCCGGGTTCCTCGACCGGTATCACGATCCCCGGCTGACGCTCGAGAACCTCCCTGCCGTCCACGCCGGGTACCCGTTCCTCGGCAGTACGGCTGACGAACTTGCAGCCCTCGGGGACGGCCGGATCGGCGGCTACTGCCTCGACTTTGCGCACCTCTACTGCACCGTGAACTACCGGCACCTCACGTACACGGATGAACTCCGCCGGTTCGAAGACCTGAACGTCCGCCACCAGCATATCTCCAACTCCATCCGCGGCTCCGTCACCGACCAGCACCTCGAGCTCGACCACCCGGAGGGCGGCCTCGACTTCGCTGCAGTCTTCGGACGGATCGCCGCACACCCGTCGGTCGAGACCACCCTCGAGTACAAGCGCGACAGCTACGGGATATACCCCCGGCAACTCGCGGTCTTCGACGGCCTCTACCGCCGCTACGGGAAATAGGCTCTGGGGGAGCACGCCCGGGATCGGCAGCAGCCTGCGGGAAGCGGCACCTAAGCAACCATATACCATATAGTCTTTGCGCCCGGCCATAGCGACCGGCAGAAAACACGCCCCGGGAGGCGTCTCTCAGGCAAGGAAGGCGGCGATGACACCGCTTAAGAAGATGCCGTCGAACGTCCCTGCACCGCCGATACTGGCCATCGGAGCGCCGAGTTCTCCGATCCTTTTCAGGTTGAGGAGGTCCGCCCCGATCAGGGTGCCCAGCGTACCGCTGACGTAGGCGATGATCACCGCCGCCGTCTCGACGCCTCCTGCCAGCGCCGAGAGGATGAGCGCCGAGAAGAGGGCCGCCAGCGGCGGGATAAAGAACGGTGTGGCGATGCCGAGCCCGGGAACCGGACGGGCGACGATCTTCGTGATGGCGGTCACGACGAGCACCCCGACAAGCGCCAGGAAGGCGAGGCCGAACCCGCCGGTGATCACGACCGAGTCGTAGAGCAGGTACAGCGAGATGATGAGCGGTATCAGGGCGCCCCCCACATTGATGGCGATGGTCGTCGTCGGCGAGATCGCAGGGATCCGGTAAAACCGGCCGTATCCCCGCACCGGTTCCATTCTCACCGGTGCCGCCTGGTTTTCAACGGTCTTCACCGGGATGTTGACAAAGCTCCCGGCGAGCGTGAGAATAAGGATCAGAATTGCCTCGCGCCAGGAAAAGCCGAGTTTTGCAAAGGTGGACCCGATGACCGTCAGGAAGAGAACGGGCAGCAGGAGGATCAGAAACCCGAAGAGGAGGATAAGCCCGATCAAAAAAAGCAGCATCAGGGGTGAGAAGGGGTTGAAGACGACGCGATCCATGAAGGAGGAATGGATGCACTCCTATTTCACTTCTGCGCATCGCCGGTCACGGCAGACGATCGCCGCGTGGTCGAGGTGGTAGGGGTCGAGCCAGCAGACCTCGACGACCTCGAGGCGGCGGGCGAGCGCGTCCCTGGCTTCCGCGAGGACATCCTCCGGGTCACGCCTGACATCGACGCTCCGTGTCTTGAGCATCAGGACCAGCCACCCGCCGGGCAGCAGGAACGGCAGGTTCCGCTCGGCGATGCTCACCTGGTCCGGCTGGGCGACGTCCTGGTAGACCAGGTCGACCGGCTCCATGAAATGGGCATACTCCTCCGGCTTTCCGGCATCGGCCATGATCGGGACGATGTTCCTGCGGCGGCGCGCCACTTCCAGGAGGTCCTGCATCGGCCGGGGAGCAAACTCAACCGCGTAGACGGTATCGACATAGTCGGCGACATGGGAGACGGTGGTGCCGTTCGCAGCCCCGAGGTAGAGCACCCGCATCGCAGGGGCGAGCTCAATACCGGTGCCGACCGTGTAGAGGGCGGCGAGTTTGCTCCGGTAGGGATCCCAGACGCGGTAGCCGTCCAGCATTCGCTCACCGTAGACACCGCCTTCACCGGGAGAGACCAGCACGTTGTGAATCCGGATCATTCCATCATCCCCGCTTCATCGATGCGTGCCTGCGCCCCGGCGATGAACTCAGGGTCGGCAGCGCCCCGGTAATAGTCGATCCGCGCAGCGATCCCGAGTTTTCCGGCAAGCACCCGGGCAACCCTGCCCCGGACCTCCTTCGGCGCGTTGTGAACCCGCCGGTGCTGGAAGATGATCCCGTGCTTCGGCGACGGCGACCCGGAGCGGAGGTGCGAAAAGAGGGCACGCTCCGACCCGAGCACCTGGATGGTGCTCCCCGGCATCTTCGCAAGCGCTTCAAGGCCGCCCGCACGCGAGGCCAGGCGTGCCGCCACCAGTCCCCCGATGAGGGCGCTGCAGTTCGGGAGCACCTCGTCGGCCCGGTCCGAGACCTCGCGCATCAGTCCGCTCCGAAGGCCCGCGAGCCGGTCGATCTCGTCGGCCACCCGGCGAAGCCCCCCGCCCGAGTTCTTCCGGATCACCCCGATCATCTTCCGGGCGGGGAGCGAGCGGTACTTCCGCGAAAACGACGGCGTGGAGACCTGATACCACTCCACCGCCCGTTCGTGCAGGAGGTTGATGACATCGTCGAGTTCGTCGAGCATCCGGACCATCTGCAGCAGCTCGACGTCTTTGCCCTGGTAGGATGCGGCGATCTTCTGCCGGGCAGAGATGGTGCAGACCTCGCGGAGCATCCGGAGGTACTCGCCCCGGTCGCCGACAAGCCCGCACGCCTGCGCCGTCCTCCAGTCGATCGGCTCAAACGAGTCCATATCGGTGTGGAGCGACGCCACCCGCCGGGCCAGATCTTCAGGGTTTCTGCTCGCGATCCGACAGCCCTCCACATCCACATCACCAAACCAGTAGTGCTGCATTGTATGGTACACTAATGACGGGAACCTACATATAAGTTTGAAAGCTCCCGGGCCGGCGGGCGGCAGCCGCCGGTAACCCCGGGCGACCGTTTCGGGATGTGTGCAATGGATCCGGCAATGCTTGTATCGGCCATCGGATTCGTTGTCGGGATTGTCCTTCTCGTCAAGGGAGCGGACGTCTTCGTCGGCGGGGCGGGCGGGCTTGCCGCCCGGCTCCGGATCTCCTCGACACTGGCCGGGATCACTGTCGCCGCCTTCGGCACGTCGTTTCCCGAGCTCATCGTGGGTATTGAGGCGGCGCTTGTGGACAACCCGGGCCTTGCCCTCGGCAACGTGATCGGGAGCACCGTCGCCAACATCGCCCTCGTCCTCGCAGTCTGCGCCATCGTCAACCCGGACGTCATCAGCAAAGAGCCTGGCGTACAGGGGATCAGCGAGGTCGCGCTCATGCTCGGGGCGACCCTGCTCTTCGCCATCCTCGCTCTCAGAATGATCTTCGATCCGATCGCCGCTGCTCTCATGCTCACCGCGTTCGCCCTGATCATGTGGAGGCTCATATCACTGGGCGTAGTTCCTGAGACGCATCTTGAGACGCACGGCCCGCGCGACTACCTGCTCACCGGCGCCGGTCTTGCCGCCGTCATCATAGGGGCTGACCTCCTGGTGACGACGGCGACCGATATCGCACTCGTCTTCGGCATCAGCCCGTTCGTCATCGGTGTTTCCATGGTCGCAGTCGGCACATCGCTCCCCGAGCTCGCCACGTCGCTGGTGGCGGTGGTGCGGGGTGAGGGCGGCATATCGGTGGGGAACATCATCGGCAGCAACATCTTCAACCTCCTCTTTGTTACCGGAGCAGTCGCTCTCATCCATCCTATTCCGATCGGGTCGTACGCCGACATCCTCGGCATGGTTCTCTTTACCGTCGCGATTCTGCCGTTTTTTGCGGGGAGCAGCAGGGTCAGGCGCTGCTGGGGCGTACTCATGCTCGCGGCGTATGCCGGATACATCGCTCTCCTCTACCGTTCGTTCTGACAATCACAGCAGCAGAATCCCGAACGAGGAGAGCATCACCGGGAGCATGATGGCGCCCATGCAGTAGACCCTCCGCACATTGACCATCTGCGGCACCAGGCCGACCGCTACCGCCAGCAGGAGGACGAGGCCGCCGAACGGGCCGGAGAGGAGGAGGGAGAGGAGCACCACAAACACGATGACCCCGTAATTGAGGCGTGCGGCGTCGACGCTGCCGAGCAGGGAGGCGAACGCGGCCGTCCGGACGGTCAGCAGGTAGGCGGCGAGGGCTGCCAGCACGCCGCCGAGCAGCAGGCCGGTCAGGGGCGGGACATCCCCGGCCGAGAGCGCCACCATGACACCGTTCCGGGTTCTGCCGAGGGCGTAAAAGGCGGCGAGCGCGAGAAACGCATTCACCGTGTTGGCCGCCCCCGTCGCCAGGATATAGTCCCGGGGCCGGGAGTCGTAGCCGATCGCGCCCGTCAGCAGGGCGTTTGCCGTCGCGTTCGAGAGCCCCGGCAGCCACCCGACCAGCGCACCGGCGGCGGCGCCGAGCACCGAGCCTTTCACGACCGCACACTCCTCCCCCGACGGCCCGCCCGGCTCCTGCGGCGGCATGGCGCCGCGTGACGCCGTGAGGAGAACCGATATCCCGAAGAGGCCGGCGAGGAGCGGCATGAGCACCGCCGAGTCGCCGACGGTGTGCCACGCAAGGTAGGAGTAGCGGAAGGTAAAGAGGCCGAGCAGTCCCGAGACGCCGAAGATTGCGGCCGCCCACCCGGGCGACTCGGAGATGACGATCAGAAATCCTGCGACCGCAAGGATGAGCAGGCCGATCCCCCAGTCGATGGCGGGCTGGAGCGACGGGAGGAGCGAGAAGAAGAGGACCAGCAGCGGAAGGGCGAGCACCACCCCGAGAGCGCTGCCGAGCGCCGATATCCTGACCGCCTCCTCGCCCCGCCCCTCCAGGCAGAGGGCGTGGGCGGGGAGAACCGCAAGCGCGGTATCGGCGTCGGGGATGCCGAGGAAGGTGCTCGGGACGATATCGAGAAAGGTGTGGGTGACGAGGGCGGCGAACATTGCCGTCGCCAGTACAGCCGGGTCGAGGTAGGCGAGGAGCGCCGCCTGAAGCGAGAGCAGGACGCCCGCCATCGTATTTGCATGGATGCCGGGGACAAGGCCGCTCACCGTTCCGAGGAGAACGCCGATACCCGTCCCGACGAGAATACCGATCAGCACTATTCTGTAGTGCTCGATATCCCGGCATAAATCAACCGGAACGCAAGCTCTGCATCAGCGATCAATACAGTCATATCCCTCCCGAGCGTAGTTCTGGGGGATGAGGATTGCGATCACACGGCTCGAGAACAAAGCGGCAGGCGACCGTGCGCTCTGTGCCCGGTACGGACACGACTGCTATACGGTCTCCCCGCTGCGGTCACGGCTGAATGAAGACCGGATCGCCGCATTCGTCGACGCGGTCAACCGCGATGCGTTCGACTGCCTCTTCTTCACGAGCGCACTCCCCGCCGCGATCATTGCGCCGAAACTCAAGCGGCATCCGCGATCGATAGCCATCGGCCCGAAGACGGCCGAGACGCTGCAGCAGCATGGTATCGAGGCGGAGACGCTCCCCTCGTACTACTCCCGCGATTTTGTCCCGTACCTCGGCGCGTGGCTCGCCGGACGCACCGTCGGGATACCGCGGGCGGACGTGCCGAACGATGCGCTGATGGAAGGAATCCGGGCGGCAGGGGGCACGCCCTGCGAGGTGCGGGTGTACGCGCTCGAACCGACCGGCAGCAGGCTCGCCCTCGACGATGCCGACGCGATCCTCTTCACGAGCGCCATGTCGTACCGCGAGGCGAACTGGCAGCCAGAGCCCGGGCTTCTCCTTATGGCGATCGGGGAGATTACCGCGGACGCTATGCGGGAAGGGGGAGATCCGCCCGCCGTCGTCGGTGACGGGTCGCTCTCCGGAACACTCGAGATACTGAACAAACAGTGCGTATCACCACAGACATGACGGGCCGGGAAGAGAGCAGGGCCGGAGCAGGGTGCATCACCCTGCTCCCGGAGGCGTGCAGGACAGGGATCTTCGTCATCGACAAACCGCGGGGGCCGACCAGCCACCAGGTCACCGCCTGGGTGGGGGAGATCCTGGGCGCGAAGGTCGGCCACTCCGGGACGCTCGACCCCCAGGTCTCCGGCGTCCTTGCAGTCATGGTCGGGGACGCCGTGCGGGTTGCCCGGCTGCTCCTGCAGCACGGCAAAGAGTACGTCTGCCTGATGCGGCTGCACGGCGATGCGCCCCGGGACGAGATCGAGGCGGTGGCGAAGGAGTTTTCCGGCCGGATCTACCAGCGTCCTCCCCGGAGAAGCGCCGTCAAGCGAAACCTGCGGATCCGCAAGATCCACGAGCTTGAGATCCTCGACGTGGACGGGCGGCTCGTCCTCTTCCGTGTCCGCTGCGACGCGGGGACCTACATCCGCACCCTCTGCACGCACATGGGGCTCGCTCTCGGCGTCTGCGCGCATATGGAGGAACTGCGGAGGACACGCTCCGGGCACTTCGCCGAAGAGCAGGCCCACACGCTGCACGACCTGCAGGACGCCTGCATGCGTGCCCGGGAAGGGGATGCAGAACCGCTCCGGCAGATGATCCTGCCGGTCGAGGAGGCGGTTGCCGGGATGCCGCAGGTCGTGGTGCGCGACACCGCCGTCGATGCCGTCTGCAGGGGAGCGGTGCTTGCAGGCGTCGGGGTGGCATCGCACACCGGGTTCGGGAAGGGCGAGACCGTCGCCGTCATGACACAGAAGGGCGAACTCGTCGCCCTCGGTGAGGCGCTGGTCGGCTCGTCGGCGTTCAAACCAGGGCAGCCGGGACTCATCGTCGCACCGAAGACCGTCCTGATGAAGGCCGGCACCTATCCGCGTGGCTGGAAGAAGGCAGCACGGCAGTCGTGACCGAACACCGGGACCGAAAGGATACCCTTAATAAAATACGCAGCAAATCTATGGTGCACACTGTGCTGAGGTAGTCTAGACCGGTAGGGCGCGGGCCTGGAAAGCCCGTGGGGCGTTGAGCCCCTCGGGAGTTCAAATCTCCCCCTCAGCGTTTCAGTACTTTTTTACGAAGTCTTTCGCCGCTCGCGGCAATTTCCCCGAGATCTCTCCGATACGGAGAGGCGCGCAGGCATCTATCCGCGATGCCGGAGGCGCACTGCCAGAACGGCCAGCAGCCCGACGATGCCCGCTACGGTGAGGAGGACCGCAGAGAGGATGAGGATGCTCTCCACCGCAAGCGGGCCTGCGAGCAGTGCGCCGGCAAAGGGCCCGAGCGCGAGACCGACCGAGAAAAAGGAGTTGTACACACCATAGGCAACCCCCTGCGCATCCTCGTCCCGGTAGAGGTCCGCCATGAGCGGCAGCGTCGGGATGAGAGCAATGCTGAGCGCGAAGCCGAGCAGCAGGACCGCTCCGGCGACGATGCGCAGATCGGGTGCCCGCATTGCGGCGGCGAGGGCAAGACCGGCGACGAGGATACCAGCGACGATCAGCATCCGCCCTGTCGCATGGCGGTCGGCGAGCCTTCCAGCGATCGGCTGCCCGACGATGGCGGCGAATGCCAGCAGTCCGAGCACCACTCCGACGACCGCCGGTGAAGCAGCGAATGTATCTGCAAGATACACGGGAAGGAACGGTTCGAGAATGCCGTACGTTGCGGCGACACCGATGACGGCGGCGGCATAGACGGCGAGGAGGGAGATGCCGGACGCCGGCAGGAGGGCGGGGCGGCGCCGGTGAGCAGGCTGGAGGCGACGGGGCAGCGGAAGGAGAAAAAGTCCGAGCGCCATCAGTGCCGCTCCTGCGGACGGGATGATGAACGTCGCGGTGTAGCCGACGTACTCGTAGAGGTATCCGCCGGCGACGGGGCCGATCACCATGCCGACACTCATCGCGGCCATGGTCACCCCCATCTTCTCCCCGAGTTCACCCTGCCCATAGGTATCGGCAAGCAGGGCGAGCCCTGCCGACCAGGTGGCCGCCGCCGATATCCCCTGGATGCTCCGCGCCAGGATCAGGGCGGGAACGGTCGCTGCAAGGCCGAATAACGCAGTCGATGCCGCAAGGAGCACCATACCGACGATGAGAACCGGACGCCTTCCCACCCGGTCGGATAAGAGCCCCATCGGAATGCTGAAGAGGAACAGCATTGCCGGATACATGCCGAAGATAACGCCGAGCATGCCGGCGTCCACGCCGAGAAGCCGGATATACGACGGCAGGACAGGAATGACGAGGCTGTAGACCGCCATATCGATGAAGATAACACCGGCCACCAGCAGCAGAATGCCGGTGCGGGAAACGGGTGCTGCGCTCGCCTGAGAATCCGTCATAGTATCCATCTGCTCCGCTCGTATCCGCAGAACAGGTTGGCGCCCATGCCGGATAACGGTTACAGCGTGCCGCGATAGTAGGCGAGCTCCCGCGCATACGGCCTGAACGCGTCGACGAGCGCCTGCTGTTCGTCTTCGGAGAGCACCTCGCCGCTCCTGCCGACTTCGGCGAGGGTGCGCACCTCCTCCGGACTCGAGCAGCCGACGATCGCCACCGCAATATCCTGGGAGAGCGCGTAGCGGATCAGGATCTCCGCCGGTATCCCCCCCTCGGGGCTGATATAGTGCGATGCCCCGAGCACCTTCATGCCGACGACCGCGACGCCCCGGTCGCGTGCTGCCGGGAGCGTGGCGTCGAGGAACCCGCCGAGCGCCCCTTCCACCGGGTTGACCGGCAGCATGACCGCGTCCACCGGCCAGTTCTCGACGGCGTAGGTCAGGACCGCGGGGTCGTGGTGCCCGGTGACCCCGATATGCCGGACAAGCCCCGCGTCCCGCGCTTCCACAAACGCACCGAGAGCGCCGTCTGATCCCTCGAGTTCCCGGAGCTCGTGAAAGGTGCGCAGGTCGTGGATCTGCCAGAGGTCGAGGTACTCGAGGTTCATCCGGGTCAGCGTCTGCTGCAGGCCGAGCTCTGCCGCCGCCTTATCCCGGTTCGCCGATTTGCTGGTCTGAAGAATCACCGGGCGCATGCCGGGATGATGCGACCAGAACGCCCCGTAGTAGTCCTCGCTGCCCGCATACGCAGCCGCCGAGTCGAAGTAGGTGATCCCTGCCGAGAGCGCCTCGCGGATGACCGCTCCCGCCTCTTTCTCCCGGTTGTAGGTGCGGAGAACCCCCTCTCCGCCGAGCCCGACGGCGGTCACCTTCCGCCCGGTCTTCCCGAATGTCCGCGTCACCAGTGCTGCCATAGCAAAGCCCCACCCCCCTGTCGGTGCCTGCTTATAAAACCTCGGCCGCCGGCCATCACGGACGGGATCGACACAAAACCATTATCAGGGGAGAGGCCCATGCCGGAGACCGGTGAAGACGATGCCGGCGATCACCTGGTTTGACATTCCCGCCGACGATACCGGACGGGCACGGGCGTTCTATGAAAAACTCTTCTCATGGGAGATCGAACCCTTTCCCGGCGTCTCCAGGGAAGATTTCTGGATGGTATCGACGGGCAGGGACGCCATCGGAGGCGACCTCTACCGGCGCGAGTCGGCGGAGCAGCATATGGCGATCTTCATCGACGTCCCCAATGCCGAGGAGTACGCACAGCGGGCGGCACAGCTCGGCGGAACGGTCGTTGGCGAGAAGACCGCCGTCGCAGGCAGGGGTTACTATATCATCTGCGAAGACACGGAGAAGAACCGGTTCGGCCTCTGGGAGAGCGACCCGGCGGCGCGCTGACCCGCAGAGATCAAAATCGTAAAAGGGGTGCGGCGTTCAATGATAGAGCTATGGTAACCCTGGTTCTCGCCAGATGGTCGACCCGGTTCTGGGCGTGGCTCATCGACGTCATCCTTGTCGGGGTCGCCGGCTCCGCCGTGTCCGGGCTTGCCGGCACCGCCTGGCAGTTCGCCCCGTTCGCACCCTGGCTTGAGACGATCAGCCTCTCAAGCCTGCTGCTCTTTGCGTACTGGACGGTGCTGGAAGGCTGGCGCGGTCAGTCCATCGGGAAGATGGTGATGAACATCAGGACGACCGGCAGGGCAGGCGAAGATATCGGCTACGGTGCCGCCGCCGTGGAAAGTTTCGGCAAGGCGTTCCTCCTCGTTCTCGACTGCCTGATCGGCTGGATTGCCATGCCGGGATCGAAGCTCCGGCTCTTCAACCGGCTCTCGAATACGATCGTCATCGAGACCGAATACGCGCCGCCCGAGGGGATCGAATACGTAAAACAGGATGAGTAAGAGGGTTTGGGGGATTACTCCTGCACGACCGGGAGGTCCTCCGCCTCCCATGCGGCGATGCCGCCCTCGATATCGTAGACCGCAGGATACCCCGCTTCCGTCATCTGCGACCGCACGTCCGCACTGCGGACACCGCCCTGGCAGTACAGGAGATAGGTCGCGTTCGTGTCAAGGTCCCCCATCCGATCGGCGAACGAGACGGAGTCGATGTTCACTGCCCCGTCGAGATGTCCGGCGGAGTACTCGCCCGGGGTGCGGACATCGATGAGGACCACCGAGGCGTTCCCCGAGTTCACTTCAAGAAACGAGTACGCTTCACCGGGAGAGATCGAGAGGGAATCACTTCCCTCTCCCCCGACCGGGAGGCCACCTTCCTCTTCTCCTTCGGAGGACCCTTCCTCTTCACCGCCCTCCCCGCCCCCAATGCCGCCGGGGCTGAGCTCTGTGCACCCGCCGGCGAGCACCAGCAGGGTGACCAGGAGGAGAACGGTCAGCAGACGCATGCCGGCCGTCATCTTCATCGCCGTGAGGACGATCGCGAGAGATCATAAGTAGGTTTTGGTCGCACCGGACACACTATATAGCAGCAGAAACAACCGTCGCCTGGAAAGGCCATGCGAAGATTTGCGACGCCGAACGTCGTGGTGAGCAGGTGCATTGAGTTCGACCGGTGCAGGTACAACGGCGACGTTATTGCGAGCCCGATCGTACGGCAGCTGAAAGAGTATGTCAGGTTTCTCCCGGTCTGTCCGGAGGTGGCGATCGGGCTCGGGGTTCCGCGTGAACCGATCAGGCTCGTTGCCCCGGAGGGGAACGTGCGGCTGGTGCAACCGGCGACCGGTCGCGACCTCACCGAACGGATGGAAACGTTCACCGACACGTTTCTTGATTCACTCCGGGAGATCGACGGATTCATTCTAAAATCCCGTTCTCCCTCCTGTGGAACCCGTGACGTGCACGTCTACGCCGGAACCGGGAGATCTGCGGTTGTCGACCGGAAGAGCGGTCTCTTCGCCCGCGAGGTGCAGCGGCGGTTCGCGCACCTTGCCGTCGAAGACGAGGGACGGCTCCGAAACCACCGGATACGCGAACATTTCCTGACGAAACTCTTCACCCTTGCCGAATTTCGGGGCGTCAGCGAGGCGGCATCACCGGAGAGGCTCGCAGCATTCCATACAGAACACACCCTTCTTCTGCAGGCGTATAACCGGCATGAAGCAGCAGAAATGGCGCGGATTGCAGGAGACCGGAGCATCCCGCCCGATACTGCTTCGGAAGCATACGCCCGGCACCTCAGCCACGCCCTCTCCCGCCCCCCGGACGCGGAGGCGTATATCCGGGTCATGACCGGCGTTGTGCAGGCGCTCGCAGACCGGCTTTCGCCGCAGGAGCGGGGACTCTTCCGCGATGCCATCGGCAAGTACCAGGACGGGTTCACCTCACGCTGCCCGGCGATCAACATTCTCAAAACGTGGGTCGTGCGGTTCGACGATCCCTTCTACCAGCAGCAGAGCATCTTTGCGCCCTACCCCGATGCGCTGCTGGACGTCGAGGAGGTGCGATCCGATCGCGGACGGGACCTCTGGCAGGAGACGGGATGAGCAGGGTTATACCGTGTCCCCGAGTTCGAATGCGGCAGCATCGCCGCCAAGCAGCGTGCGAAACGTTTCGGGCGTATCAAGGGCGACGATCTCTCCGCCGTCGACGATCGCCACGCGATTGCAGAGGTGGTCGATCTCCTCGATATGATGCGACGTGAAGATGATGGTAACACCAAGCTCCCGGTTCAGGGCGCAGAGCGCATCCCAGATATCTTTTCTGGATCCGCTGTCCAGGCCCCCCGTGGGTTCCGCCATCAGGAGAAGCGTTGGATTGTGCACCAGGCTCCGGGCAATCTCAAACCGCTTCACCTGGCCGGGAGCGTAGGTCTTCACCGGAAGATCCGCCAGATCCGTAAGCGCCATGCGCTCGAGGATGCTCCGGATGCGGCGGTTCCGGATATCCTCCCCGATGCCGTGAAGCCGTGCATGGAAGTCAAGGTTCTCCCGCCCGGTCATCTGCGGATCGAGGATCTGCTCCTGGAAAACGATTGCAAGACTCCGCCGCACATCACCGAGGTTCCCGAGGATCGCGAACGCGGACCGCTCGGCATACTCCGGCATCGGGATCAGGAGCGTTGTGAGAAGAGCAACGAGCGTGCTTTTCCCGGAGCCATTCGGACAGAGAAGGCCAAAAATCTCACCTTTTCGAACATCAAACGGGATAGGGCCGCGAGCCTGCATGCTGTCCAGACGCCGGATCAACTCTTCGACGGTAACTGCTGTCATGGCACTCACGGGATATCTCGGTATGTGTCCTGTCTCGTTCGGAACGCTCATCTCTTCCCTGACGAAGGCTTCGGGTGCGCTCCTTTCGGATAAACGGAGAGAAGCGGCGTACCTACCGGCCACAGAACGTTCTACGCCGCGTACGGCTGACTACCATTCTATTTAAATTACCAATATATAGTATTACCGAATTTGCAAAGAGAATAGATCTGGCATTTCCGGATATAAGATTCGATTTAAATCATCTGTTTGAGATAGAATCACAGGATATGTACCTATAAGAATGGCCACCGGGAGGCAATCCCGTACAGGATCGATCAACGGAAGACGGTTCCATGCGCCGGAACGGGACGGAGCAACCGTGCATTCCCCACATGAGCCCGGAACAAACCGGAACGCCTCCCTGCGCCGCCCGGAGCGTTCCTGCCGACCGTGATTTCCAGACACCGGCGGCCGGGAACGATCCGCACCGCACCCCATCCTTTTTAAATGATACAGAGCATGAGACTACGACAGACATGGAAAATTCCCTATCCACAGTAGCGATTTTGCCGTTTCCGGCCAGCCAGGAACAGATTATTCTGGCACTCATCGTCATCGTGCCGCTGCTGCTCATCTTCAGCTTCCTGCTGATCAGCGAGGAGGCCTTCGAGGCGATCGGGTTTCGATTTCACCAGGCAGTCCTGATGACCGTCGGTGCGCTCGTCGGGAGTTTCATCAACATCCCCCTCATTCCGCTCGACGGCGCCGTCATTGCGGTCAACGTCGGCGGCTGCATCATCCCGCTCTTCATCACCCTCGAACTGGCTGTCAGGCGCCGGGTAAACCGCTACCATGCGCTGGCCGCGATTGCAGCGGTATCGCTCATCACCTTCGCCTTCGCAACGCCCGTCCCGGGTGTCGGCATCACCATGCCGTTTTACATCGCTCCGCTCGCAGGGGCGGGAGCAGGGCTCCTTCTCGCACGCGGCTGCGGCACCGCGCCGATGCTCGCCTACGCGGGCGGCACGGTGGGAACACTCATGGGAGCCGACATCTTCAACCTGGCAAATCCCGCCGTCCTCGCATCGCTGACCGCCGTCGCCGGGACAACGCTCTCCATCGGCGGGGCGGGCATATTCGACGGCATCTTCATCACCGGCATCCTCGCCGTCGCGCTCGCCGCGTACTTCGGCAGGAGGATCCGGAAGATGAAGATCGCCTGCCCGCAGGACAGCGAAACAGAATCCGGGTGATCCGCCCGGGGGCGTGCTGCGATTTGGCTGATACGTCGTGTGCGTCCATCAGCCTGCACCGCCCGTTCCGGGGACTGCAGGGGCAATCGCGTCGGGGAAGGGGGATGCCCCATGAGCGCTACCCTTCGATACGGCGATTCAAGCGTATCCCGCGTTCTTCCCCTGATGAGGCTTGTCCCGGGGACGACCTTTTTCCCGGGCGTCTCCCCATGCCGTGGACCGTGGCGGCTAATCGCCCCCCGGGGTGGGGCCGACGGGGAGGGGTTTTCCCCTCCCCTGTCTCCCACGAAGATCCGCACACCTCACCCCCCACCTCGCCCGGCCTCCGGCCTCCTCCCCTGGGGGCGGGGGCAGTCATGGCGATACCCAGGCGAAAGCCCATGCCCCCGAATACCCCGGATTGCAGTCATCCGGAGCAATAGATGGGACCGCATCAAGTGCCTGGACCTCGCCGATAGCAACAGGAATTCAGTGCACCCATAGGCTACGGTAGCGTATACAGGAGGCATCACCTCGGCCCCACCCCCATGGCGATATCCCTCACGATACACTGTTCGCGCACATCTGGTCAGACCTGCCCGCCTCATCCCCCCGGTCAAAGAACTTCTGCAGCCAGAGTTCCGCACAGACGATCCGCCAGATCTCGGTCGAGTATGGCGCCTTTCCGTCCAGGAAGTCCCGATAGTTCGCGGCCACGGCATCCGCGTCCCAGTAAGGGCGCGTCCGGAACGCCTGCGATGCGAAGAGATCGAGGACCCGGGGCCGCAGTTCGTCCTTCATCCAGATCTCCTCCGGCGTCACGAACCCCATCTTGTCCATCCGGCAGCGTATCGCGTCGGGCACAAGACCGCGTATCGCGCTCCGGAGCACGTACTTCGTGACGCCGCGGCGGATCTTCTGGTCGAGCGGCAGTGCCGCCAGGTACTCCACAAGCCGGTAGTCCAGGAACGGGACACGCGACTCGATGGAGAATGCCATGGAGTTCCGATCTTCCCAGTGGAGCAGGAGCGGAAGGTTCGTCGCAACGATCTCCCGTTTGAGCACCTCGGCAAGCGATCCCTGGTAGCGGAGCACCTCGGGAGGCTCGCCGCGCAAAAGGTCGCGCCTGCCCTTCCGCACCACCGCCTGCCGGAGCGCCCAGGAGAAGAACCCGCGGTGATGCCGCATGCTCCCCGCCAGCTCGAGCGCTGCCTGCCGCAGGCGCCCTTCCTGGAGGAGGCCGCGGATATACGACGTCTGGTAGGCGATGTAGCCGCCGAGCTGCTCGTCGGCGCCCTGGCCGTCCAGCACCACCTTCACCGAATCACGGGCAAGCCGCATCACGCAGTACTGGGCATAGATGGAGAGCGACGCAAACGGTTCGTCCTGTGCATACAGCAGGTCGCCGATATCCTCCCAGAGGCGGGCGGGGTCCGGGCTCGTCCGGTGGCTCGACACCCCGGTCGCGTCCACGACCACGTCCATAAACCGGCTCTCCGAGAACCGGGGATCGTCGAAACAGACAGAGAAAGTGTTCTGCCGGCTCCCGACACTTGCAGGCGCCTCGGTGCGGAGGAGATCGTTGATCAGCACCGTCAGGGTCGACGAATCGATCCCGCCCGAGAGGCAGGTGCCGACCGGGACGTCCGCCCGCAGCCGGAGCCGCACCGCATCGGTCAGGAGATTTCGCAGACCTTCCCGCGCCGCCTCATCGGTTCCCGGAGCCGATGCCGCCTCGCCGTTCATCGCCACGTCCCAGTAGCGGAACGGTTCTCCGGCCCCGTCCGGCCTGACGACCAGTGCGTGCGCCGGCGGGAGCTGCAGGACGCCGGAGAACATCGTCTCGGCGGTGTGGTCGGCAACCCCCCAGGCGAGGAACGTCATCAGCGCCCGGTCGTTCGGCCGGCGCCCGACGTCCGGGTGGACGAGCAGCGCTTTTATCTCGGAGGCAAAGAGGAACGATCCGTCGGCGACGGCATAGTAGAACGGCTTGACGCCCAGACGGTCGCGGGCGCAGAAGAGCTCTTCGTTCCCGGCATCCCAGAGCGCAAACGCCCACATCCCGTTGAACCGCTGCAGGCAGTCCCTCCCCCACTCCTCGTAGGCGTGGAGGATCACCTCGGTATCGGTGCCTGAACGGAACCGGTGCCCGAGCGCGGCGAGCTCGTCCCGGAGTTCGACGTAGTTGTAGATCTCGCCGTTGAAGACCAGCCAGAGGGATTCGTCCTCGCTTCTCATCGGCTGCGCCCCTTCCTCCGTAAGATCGATGATCGAGAGGCGGCGGTGGGCAAGCCCGGCCCGGCCGTCGATACGGAGGCCTTCGCCGTCGGGCCCCCGATGGGCAAGGCTCGCGGACATGGCAGCAAGGATGCCCGCATCGGGCGGCAGCGACGAGAGCATGAACTGGCCGGCTATCCCGCACATTGGATATCAGTTATCGGTGAACGCTCATGAACGCTCTGGTCGCGTCCTGCCGGTCCGTGACCGCAGAAAAGAGGAGACGATCACTCCGAGCAGGTCTTCTTCAGGCCGGTTCCGTTGATGTCGCAGGACGGGCAGACTTCCGGCTTTCCGTTGACCACACGGTAGGCGTCCGCGAGAACCGCCGAGTTGGCGAGCAGGCCGGCGATGAGGATCACCTCAAGGATCTCCGCCCGGGTTGCGCCTTTTGCCTTTGCCGCCGCCATGTGGTACTCCACGCAGTGGCTGCACTTCAGCGCCGCTCCCACGGCGAGGCTGATCAGCTCGATCATCTTCGGCTCGAGCTGGCTGGTCTCCACGACCGCACTCTTATAGAGGAGATGGGAGATGAGGATCTCGGGCCGCTCGCTCATCCGCTCAAAGATCAGCGGAACTCTTCCGTACTCCTTCTCGATATCGTGGAGCCACTCTTCTGCGATTGCCCCGGTGCCGCGCTCCGAGACGGTCGCGAGTATTCGTTCGAAATCCATCGCTACACCATGATCCGGGTTTCCGAGTACGGTTTGATCCGGATTAATATGTAATTGCGCATTTTGGAAGGGAGAACCTCGGCAATGTCCCCTACCGTCACCCCGTCGGCGATCTCGAGCGCGCGGAGGGCGTCTGCGTACTCCTCGTACGGCAGCTTGACCCGCAGACCGGCGAGCTGGGCGGTCACCGGGGTCGGGTGCGTCAGCAGACTCACTTCCTGCACCTTCTCTTCAAGGATGTCCATCAGCCGCGCCGGAAAGATCGAGAGCGGATCTTTGGCAATCTCGTCCCGCCTGGCGTCGAGGGCACGCGAAACCTCGTCCACCAGTTCGTCGAGTTTCCGTATCTCCTCCGGCCGCTTGAACCGGTGCATGATCCTGCCGACATCACCGACATATCCCTCGACGGGAGGATCGGTTATCCGGGTCAGCGTCTCGCGGTCGGGAGCGCCGGTGAGCACGATCGGCACGTCGACGCCGCGTCGCAGCACCGGGAACTTCTGCCGAAGGCACTCCTCGAAGCTGCCGAGAACGTAGACGGCGAGATCGTGTTCGTTGATGACGTCCCGCTCCTCGGCGCTCAGGTTGGCGATCCGTTTGCCGAATCCCCGGGCAAGGCCGACCATATTGGTCTTGGCACCCGCCCGCCGGAGATACTCCGCGATGTCGCAGGAGGTATGCGGGAGATGGTGGATCTCGAGGCTCGGGCTGACGACGGCGATCTCGGTACCGACGAGCGGCGCTTCGATCACCTCGCCGGCCAGGGGTTTGGCGATCCGCCGGATGAGGCCGACGTCGTCCCGCGGGACAAAGGACTGGAGCACCACTTCCTGCGCCATCACGTGCTTCTGCACGATATACCCTCCGAGATCGTCGATGAGATCGACGATCTCGTCGTGGCGGTAGACCCCGCCTTTATACGTGATCGGAACCAGCGTCGTCACAGGCTCTCCCCCATGCGGGCAAACGTATCGGCCACCAGCGTCTCCACGACGTCTTCGGGCAGGGTGTCCTCACTGGCAACATAGTAAAATTTTGTGCCCCCGACGTGCTGGCGCCGCACCTTGAACCCCTCCGGAGCGATGTACTGCATCGCATAGATCACGTCCTGGTAGATGGATACACTGGGATCGGCCACCACCATATCCTCGATCTCTCCCTGTGCAAACAGCTCTTCCGGGAGGACGACCGTGAACCGGTCGGGCTGATCGACGTTCTCTTTGCCGAACTTCGCCCAGAGACTGGTCAGCAGCGGCGCAAGATACGTCTCGTCGCCGATATCGAGGACGGCTTTTCCTTCCTGAACGTTGATGCCGGCAAAGTCCCGCACCCGCACCCGACGCGGCAGGTGCCGGATCACCCCGGCGGCAACGAAGATCGGAACCTTCGGGTCGACGAAGATGTGGAGTTTCTCAAACACCTTCAGAAGATCGAGGTCCTGCAGGACGTCGGCGGCGATCCGTTTGTAGGCCTCGCCGCCCACCGGATCGCTGCACTCGACCTCGAAGTACTTCAGCGGCGGCATCGTTAGTCCCCTTTGATATAGCCGGAGGCGAGCAGGGCAGAACCGACCGCCCCGATGTACTGCGAGTGCGGCGGGACGACGATATCGGTCTGCAGAAGCTCGCCCATCGCGTGAACCAGCCCCTCGATCAGCGACGTTCCGCCCACCATGATCACCGGCTCTTTGATGTCGACCTCCTGGAGCTGCTGCTCGAAGACCTGTTCGGCGACGCTGTGGCAGGCGGCGGCGGCGACGTCTTCCGGCGAGCTGCCTGCTGCCAGCGCGTTCACCAGGCTCTGCGTCCCGAAGACGATACAATAGCTGTTCATCGGGACGTTCTTGCCGAATCCCTTCAGGGCAAGCGGCCCGAGCTCCGTGATGTCGACGCCGAGCCGCTTTGCGGTCATCTCCAGGAACCGCCCGCTCGCACCGGCGCAGATGCCGCCCATCGTGAACGTCCCGGGGATGCCGTCGATGACACTGATCGCCTTGTTGTCCATACCGCCGATATCGATGACCGTCGACGCACCCCGCTGATGATCGGCGAGATAGACGGCACCCTTCGAGTTGACGGTGAGTTCTTCCTGGATCAGGTCGGCGCCGAGATGTTTGCCGATCAGGAACCGGCCGTATCCGGTGGTGCCGATCGCCTGGATGTCATCGCGCGAAAGGCCGGCCTCGGCGAGGGCGAGGGCGACCACCTCGTCCGCACTCTTGAGCACCTCGATGGTCGGGCGCCACCCGGTTCCGACGACCTTGTTGTCCCGCATCACGACCGCCTTCGTGGTGCTCGACCCGCTGTCCACCCCGAGCGTGATACCGGTCTGCTCCTCCCGGGCAAGGAGCGCACGCCGCCGGGCGATGGTGGTCAGCGCCTCCATCCGCGTGAGCAGCGTCCCGGCGGTCGTCCGTTCGGTGAAGGAGTAGCTGACGACGGGGAGGGTGGAGCGCTCGTGGATGTACCGGCGCAGCTCGTTCCTGACGATCGCCGCCTCGGCGCACCGGAAACAGGTGGCGATGAAGACGGCGTCCGCGTCCACCTTCCCCTCGACGAGTGCTTTCGCACGCGCAATGGCGAGTTTGAGGTCTGCGCTCCTGACATCGAGCCCGAACTCCTGCACCGCCGACATAACGTCTGCGAGCGCTACGTCCGGGAAGAAGATCTCGGCGTCGACCGCGCCCGCCGCCTCGTAGATCTCCCCCTGCACCCCGCTGTACTCGGGGCCGCAGGAGAGCTGGGCGATCCTGACCTTCTGCGTCATGCAGTCTCCTCCGTCTTCAGGTTCGCGAGGAAATCCCTGATGGCGGCGACAAACCGGACACCTTCCTCTTCGCTCCGGGGATACTCCACTTCAAGAATCGGAATGTCCTTGCTCCTGAGCGAAAAAAGGATCAGCTCGTCTGTCCGGGCGCAGCCCATGCACCCGAACGCAAGGTCCGCATCGGTCACGATGACAGCAGCCTCCGCAGCCTCGATCAGCGGCCCGTACACCGACATCCGGCCGCGGACACCGGACGGGACCTCTACGGCCGCATACTTGAGTCCTTTCTTCGGCTCCTCCGGGGTGATCTGCAGCGGCGGCGATTCGACGCCGGCCGTCTGAATCCGCTCCCGGATGGAGAGAGCGGCGCCGAGCGGCTGATGCCCGAACCGTGCCACCAGATCGGAGAGTATCAGACTCGTTGCAGGATAAATAAAGACCTTTGCCATATCTTCAGGACTCCTCAGCTTCTTCGATCAGATCTTTGAGTTTGCGAATATCCAGGAGCGGATGTTTTTCCCGTCTTTCGGCCGGCTGTTCCGGTGCAGCGCCGCCGCCTTTCCCGAGCGCCTCAAGGCCGTGGGAGACGTAGCGGAGCAGCGGGAACTCGGCTTCGTGGCCCAGGTAGCCGGGGCGTGCCCCGCCGAGGTTCGCCCGGCAGCGCCTGGGGTCGCCGGGCGGAAATCCCCGGTCCTTGACGAAGATATGGGCAGGGTCAAACTCCCGTATTCTCCGGATGAGGCGGTCGACCTCTTCGGGCTTCCCGGTGACCTGCAGCCCGAAGCAGGTCTCCTTGATCATCACCCCTTCGGAGACCTCATACGCACGGAGCGCCAGCGCGGAGGGCGTCATCGTCGGCGACTCGACGAAGACGTATTTTGTAACGGTACCCACAAAACGGGGCGTGTAGTCGGCCACTTACGTCACCTCCCTGATGTACACCATCGTACCTTCCTTCAGGCCTTCCAGTTTTTCGATGTCGAGGACGGCACCGATGATATTTGTACCGGAGAACGGCTCCGACGTCGGCCCGAATTCGCGGCTCTCCGTCGTCCGCACCCCGACGAGGCCGGCACCTTTCCGGGAGTCGTTGGTCATGGCGAGGGTGTCTGCAGGCACGACGTCTACCGGGGTATTCTCCGGGATGATACCGATACCCCGTGCGATGGACGGCTTGAAAAGGTAGACATCCTCGAACTTGAAATAAAACGGGATTTTCCCGACGGAATGGGTCTTGAGCCCCGTAACCTCCCGGAGGATGGCGCACGACAGCGGTGCGTCCTCGTCATGCAGACGGATGCCGATCACCCGGTCGGGCGGCAGGGTCGCAACCGCAACCTCGCCCGCTCCCAGAACCTCAAGGGTCGTCGGGGGATCCTGGTCGACCACGACCCGGTCGTCGTCAGAGTCGTCGGAGGTGATCCGGATGCCCCGCTCTGCAGCGATGTTCCGCGCCTCGCCGAGAGAAAGGCCGACGAGGTCGAACTTTTCGGGCGTCGCCCGGATGCAGAAGGTGTCTCCCTCATTCGCGAGAACTGCGAGTTCGAGACCGTGCGTCACCCGGCCGACGACCGTATGGCTGGGGCTTGCAGGAACGTCCGCAGTATAGATATAGACCGCTCCTTCCGACCGGCCGCTCGTCCGCACGGTGACGGCGCCCGCCAGACGCGGTTCGGTCATCTCCGCCGGGACCCTCGTCCGCACGAGGTGCTCGTCCCGGATATGTGTGCTGCTCGAACGGCCGACCGAGAACCGGCCCCGCTGCATAGCCAGGAGAAAATGTTCGGCGCTCTGTGCCGTCCGGGTATCGACACCGCCGGCGGCGAGCCCCTCAACCACGGCCTTCACGTGGGTGACGATACGCATCCCCTCTTCAAGCGGGAGCACAGGATCGGTCGTGGTAAATGCCCGCGACCGGTCGGCCTGACCCCGCAGCCGCTCGAACCCGAGGATCGTATCGCCTTCGGTCCAGCGGTCGATGACGCTCTTCCCGCTGACAACCCGGCCGACGATGCCCCCGCCGGTCGAAGCGCCGTGATCGGCGGTATGGCTCATTCGGGAGAAGATAAGGTACGACCTGCCCGGGTCGTATCCGCCGCACCCGAGGACGACCTCACCCCGCTCGTACCGGTAGGGAAGGCGTGCAGGGGACACGTCCGATCGAAACGGCCCGAACGCGGCCGCATACCGGTCGGCCCAGCGGAGGACAAGGTGCCGGGAAAAGTCAGGATCGTCAAGCGGCAGCCGATACATACCGGAACCGGTCTGCTCTACGATGACGTCCCCCGCTGTCGAGACGATCCGGATCGTCTCGGTCTCTGTTGCTACTTCTTCCGCCGGCCGCACTATCGCAACAATGCACGCAGTATCTCTTTTGGGAAGGAGATCTCCGAGAAGGGTGCCCTCCGGGACGGTAATCTGTTCCTCATCAAGGTAGATCTCCATTCGTCACCTGCCTTCAGGAGGCGGCGCCTCCCATAACTTCTCTCTCGTCCTCCGTGAGCTCTGCGAGAACCTCGGCCGTCGGCCCCATCTTAATGATCTTCCCGCCCCGCATCAGTGCAACGCGATCGCAGATATCCTTCACAAAGTCCATATCGTGGGAGACGACAATAAAGGTCTCGTCCGTCTCCTCGCGGGCATGCATGATCGAGTGCTTCACATCGATCTTGGTGATCGGGTCCATCGTTCCCGTCGGCTCGTCGAGGATGACGATCCGCGGCTCCCGGATCAGGACTTGTGCCAGCGCCACACGGTGCTTCTCGCCCTCCGAGAGCTGGCCGGGGTGGCGCGCCAGGATCTCCAGGGCCTTCTTCTCCGGGAACCCGGCCATACCGAGCGTAATGATCGCCTTGCGCATCGCAAGCTCCTTCGGGAACTCGAGGCCGATGGCATCGGTGAGGTTATCGAGCACCGTCCGGTGCGGGTAGAGGTCGTACTCCTGGTGGAGCAGTCCGATATATGCCTTGGCACGACCCCGCTTTTCGATCCCCGGTTTGGTCATATCGACCCAGTCTTCCCCGATCCGGACGTTCAGCTCACCGCTGGTCGGTTCCAGGATACCGGAGATCAGGCGCGAGAGGGTGGTCTTCCCGGCACCGCTCTTGCCGATGATGCCGAAGATCTCCTTCTCGGCCACCTCAAACGAGACGCCGTTCACCGCCTTCACCACACCGCGGTCGACCGAGAGGTACCGCTTGATGACATCGCGGGCGACCATCACCTTCTCACCGACCTCGGCGACCGTGTGCTGTTCGAGGTCGCTGTAGTCCTCCATGAACCGGTGAATGACCTCTTTCGGCTGCCCGATCTTGATGATCTCGCCTTCCTCCAGGAGGAGAGCCCGGTCGGCGACGTCCTCGATCACCTGCGAGAAGTGCGAGGTGACGACCATGCCCATCTCGTTTGTACGGGCGCTCTCGATCAGCATTTTGTGCACCAGCACCGCCGTCTCGGGATCGAGGGTGCCGGTCGGTTCGTCGGCGAAGAGCAGGACCGGTTCCTTTGCAAGCTGGCGGGCGAGCACGACCCGCTGCTTCTCACCGCCCGAGAGGTCGCGGGCGATGTGCATCATCCGGTGCGAGAGCCTGACCTCGTCGATGAGATCGGCGGCCCGGCCGACCGCTTTCTCGGACGGATAGCCGATATCGTCCAGAGCATGCAGGACGTTCTCGATGACCCGGTCATCGCCGTACAGCGCAAACGTCCTCTGGAACATGATGGCTGTGCGGCGCATGATCCGCCGTTTCAGGGGCGCATTCTCCTCCGCCCAGAAATCAACATCCTGTGCCTTCAGTTCTCCGCCGCATCTCGGGCAGGGCTTGCCGGCGGCACTCTGCACGGTGAGATAGTCGCATCCCTCGCAGGCGGCGATATGGTATATAATCTGCCCGCCCGTCGGGGGTTGGTCGACTCCACGCATCAGGTGCATCAAAACGGTCTTTCCGGATCCGCTCCTGCCGATAATCCCTACAATCTCTCCCTCTGCAATCTCAAAGCTTATATTTTTCAATGCACTATTGCCATTGAAATCCATACAGAGGTTTTTGACCGTTATTAATGGGTTCATCGCAAGCTCCTCGTTACACTATTGTTGTGGTCGTATCATATTATGTTTTATATCGTACCAGTATCCGGCGCCGAACCATCGCCGAGAAGGGTTTTGATGATACCCGGTACTTCGGTGACATTTCTGATGACGTAGTCGGTGCTGCGGTACAGCACTTCAGGCTTCGTATCCGACTGCTCCGCCGAAAGGATGGCCACATCGGCTTTTTTGAAGGCATGGAGGTCGTTGATCGCGTCACCGACCATGACCACGACGTCGTACTCCTTTCGCAGGTCTTCGACGATCTGTGCTTTCATCGACGGCGTAGCAATGCCGTACACGCGTTCCCGCGGTATCCCGAGATAATCAGCCATCTTCTCGAGCTTTACCACCCGGTCGCCGGAGGCGATGTATGCCGGGATACCCATCCGGTGCAGCTCGCTGATCGTCTCTTTCGCACCGTCGAAGGGTTTGCCGCCCGTGGTGACCGTAAACTCGATGCCGGGCAGGTCCATGTTCAGGATCACCCCCGAGTTGAGCGTCACGATCGATTCCTGCCTGCAGCTCTTCCAGACCTGGCGGATGCACTCCTGAAGGTCACCGACGCGGGCACCGGTGTCGGTGTAGAGCGCATCGGCAACCTTCTCGGCCGGGACCACGCGGGAGGCGCATGCGACGCCGAATCCGATCCCGTTCTCCACGAGAAACGCCGCGAGCGGGGTATCCGGCGGTGCGTCAACGACATCGCGCGAGTGGAGGTGGAGCACCACAAGAGCCCTGCTTTCGCAGGCGAAGGTGAGGGTGGTCGTCTCCATGTCGATGAGCATCTCGGCGCTCTGCACGTTTCGCGCTACGCGGAAGGTTTTCAGGAGTGTTCCTGCACTATCAAAGACAACGGCAACCGACATACAGCTTTCACGCCAACAGTTCTATGTAGTATTGTATCGTCTCTTCCTTGAAGATGTATGCTGCTGAATGAAACGGCGGAGCGTATCCGGACGATGGAGATCCGGGGGGCGGGACGGATCGCCCGGGCTGCTGTGGAAGCCCTTGCCGGGTATGCCGATACGCTCGACGCCACCGACCTTGCTGCGTTCCGCTCCGGGATGCAGGAGGCCGCCGAAACCCTCCTTGCCACACGGCCGACCGCCGTTTCACTGCCGAACGCGGTGCACGCCGTGATGGCGCCGCTCTCGGCAGCAGACAGCCTGCCCGAGGCCCGGGACGCGGTCCGGCGGCGGGCGGACGCGTTCGTCACCTCGTCGCTCCACGCCGTTGAGCGGATTGCGGATATCGGTGCACGCCATATCTCCGACGGCGATACCGTTCTGACGCACTGCAACTCGGAAGCGGCGCTCGCCTGTATTCTCGAAGCCCACCGGCAGGGGAAAGACCTTACGGTCTACGCAACCGAGGTCCGGCCGCGGAACCAGGGCCACCTCACCATCCGGGCGCTCGACGATGCGGGGATCCGGACAAGCTTCATCATCGACTCCGCGGTCCGCTCGATCATGAACCGGATCACCCTCGTCGTCGTCGGCGCAGACGCCATCACGGTCAACGGTGCGGTGGTGAACAAGATCGGGACGGCGCAGATCGCCCTCGCCGCGCACGAGGCCCGGACGAACGTCGTCGTCGCGGCCGAGACCTACAAGTTCGCCCCCCGGACAGTTCTCGGCGAGCTGATCGAGATCGAGGAGCGATCGCCCGCCGAAGTCCTCCCTGAGGAGATTGCCCGCACGCTCAAACACGTCACCGTCAGAAACCCGGCCTTCGATGTCACCCCTGCGGAGTACGTCGATCTCATCGTGACCGAGAAAGGAGCGATTCCCCCTGAGCTCGCCTACACGATCATCCGGGAGTATCTCGGCTGGAATATCGAAGACTTTCAGAGACAACTGGTTCTGGATCACCGCAACCAGGACTAAAACCCCGGATGCGGGGCGTAACGGTTTATCACCTGCCGCTCCCTATACCTACGGAGGATGATTGCGATGGAGATTACCTTTGCCAAACTCCAGGGAAACGGGAACGATTTTATCCTGATAGACGAGCATGACGGCGAGATCATTCCGGACGAGATGAAACCGCAGTTCGCAGCGCTCTACTGCGACCGGAGGTTCGGGATCGGGGCCGACGGCGTCCTGTTCCTGCAGCCGTCGGAGCGTGCCGACGTGAAGATGCGCCTCTTCCAGCCCGACGAGAGCGAGGCCGAGATGTGCGGGAACGGCATCCGGTGCCTGGCGAAGTACGCCCACGATGCCGGATACGTGAAGGAGTCCTGCACCGTCGAGACGATGGCGGGCATCATGCCGGTCACCATGGGCTATGACGAGGAAGGGAACGGGTTTACCGCAACCATCACCATGACGAATCCGGTGTTTGACCGCAGCAGCGTTCCCGCGACCGGCGAGGGCGAGTACGAGGAGACGATCGCCGGCCACACGGTGTACGCCGTCAACACCGGCGTCCCGCACGCGGTGGTCTTCATCCGCGAGCTCGGGGCGGTCGATATCGACCGGATCGGGCCTGCCGTCCGCAACCACGCGACGTTCCCGCAGGGGGCGAACGTCAACTTCGTCGAGATCGGCGGGGACGGAACCCTCCGGATCCGGACCTTCGAGCGGGGCGTCGAGGCAGAGACCTTCAGCTGCGGCACGGGGGCAACGGCGGCGGCGGCGGTCGCCAACCACCGGGGATTCGCCGGCAGCACCGTCGAGGTCGAGACGAACGGCGGGCCGCTCGTCATCCGCCTCGGCGAGACGACGACGATGGAAGGGCCTGCCGAGACGGTATTTGTCGGGACGATATCGTTTTAGCGCTCAGAGAATAGCCATCATTTCTTTTTTAGGGACACTCCCAAACATGCCCGGAGATCGGTCCGGATCCCGCGACGGATGAGAGGTGAAACTCTTTCGCAGAAACTAGCTCCATCTTGCGCACTACCGACGCTTCCGGGTGAAGTGCGTGGTGAGGGATACCTTCGTAGGGGCAGGGGAGGGGGCATGCCCCCTCCCCTGGTACCCCTCCGCCGACACGAT
>NZ_VCYH01000018.1 GCF_030464345.1 Methanoculleus frigidifontis
ATGACGCCGGCCGAGGCCTACCGCCATCTCGTCCGGGGCACTGTTGCGGAGGTGCCGGTCCGCGCGATCGAGGGCAGGGCTGTCGCGAAGATGGTCGTCCCCTACCCGCCCGGTATCCCGGTGATCATGCCGGGGGAGCGGTGCACTGCAGCGGCCCGGCGGATCGCCGACTACCTCGCCTTCTCTGAGGATTTCGACAACCGGTATCCGGGCTTTGAGAACGAGATGCACGGGGTCGTCGTCCGGGAGGAGGACGGACGGCGCCGCTACTCGGTCTTCTGCATTGAGGAAGAAGACGTCAGTCGCTGACCGGGCAGGGCGCCGGGGGCTCTGCGCGGACGCTGCCCCGGGCGAGCGAAGCGAAGACGCCGACGATGCAGAGGAGGGTGAATGCAGCGAACGCCGCCTGCTGGCTCGCAAGGAAGAGGGGCGCGACCGCCGGCGTGATTGCGGTGCTGCCGATGAAGACCGCAAAGGTCACGGTCGCGACGCCGAGGCTGAACATCATCCCGGTCGTCCGCATCGTAGCGAGCATGCCGGAGGCGACGCCGTAGCACGACCGCTCTACCGAGCTCATGATCGCGTTGGTGTTCGGCGACGAAAAGAGCGCGAACCCGAACCCGAGCAGCACGAGGCTGCCGATGATATACGCGATATCGGTCGCCGCGTCGAGACGCGAGAGGAGAGCGAGCCCGACGACGGTCAGCGCCATCCCTGCCGAAGCGACGTAGCGGGGTTCGATCCGGTCCGAGAGCCTGCCCGCCGGGGTTGCGAAGATCGTCTGGACGACCGGCTGGGTGATCAGGATGAGCCCGGCGGTTCCCGGGTCGAGCCCCCGGACCACCTGCAGGTAGAGGGAGAGGAGGAACCCGACGGCAAAGGTCGCGGCGTAGTTGATCAGCGCGGCGAGGTTCGAGAAGGCGAAGGCGCGGTTCGCCGAAAAGAGGGCAATGTCGAGCACCGGGCTCGCCGTCCGCCGCTCGTGGAGGAGAAAGCCTGCGAAGACCCCTGCCCCGGCGAGGACGGCGACTATTCCCACGGTGCCGGGAAGGCGCGAAAACCCGTACATCACCAGAAGCAGCATGAGACTGTAGAAGACGGAGCCGGCGAGGTCGAACCGCTCGCCCCGGGCGTCGGCCCACTCGGCCTTCAGGTCGCGGAAGACCAGGGCGACGATGAGGATGCCGAGCGGGATGTTGGTGAGGAAGATGCTCCGCCAGGTGAAGAGCTCGGTGAGATAGCCGCCGATGAACGGGCCGATAGAGAGGCCGAGGTAGACGGCGGTGACGTTGATCCCGAGCGCTCTTCCACGTTCGCCGGGCGGAAAGACGGAGGTGATCATGGCGACGCCGGTGCCGTAGATCATGGCGCTGCCGATACCCTCGATGAACCGGAAGAGGATCAGCTCCGTCCCCGACGCGGCGAGGGCGGAGAGGAGCGCCGAGACCGTAAAGACGGCGATGCCCAGAGTGAAGATCTTCTTCCTCCCGTAGATATCGGCGAGGCGGCCGAAGGGCACCAGGAACATTGCCGTTGCGAGGAGATAGGAGGAGGCGACCCAGCTCAAGGAGACGGCATCCATGGAGAACTCCGCCGCAATGGTGGGAAGGGCGATGTTCACGGCGGAGCCCATGAACGGGGTGAGGAACGCCGCGAGGGTGGCGATGAAGAGGACGGTTTCTTTGCGGACGGCGTTACTCGGGGGCATGGGGGCAATCCTTACGGTTTCTCTACGAGTATCAGGCAGCGACGGGAAAAAGGGTTCCGGTGTGCACGGCCGCTCCCAAACCGGATCGGAGAGAGGAGACGGCCCCTGTCATCCTGCGCCGGTGCACCGGAGGCCCGCAGGCAGAAATACATAAACGGCTGCCCGCCAACAATAAACGTATCGGAAAAGAGGGGACGCACAATGGCGCAAAAGGTGAAAAAGACTGGCAAAGACACCGGGGAGAGCAGAATCGAAGTACTGAAGGACGTATTCATCTCCCCGAGGATCATCGAGACCCGGCTAGGAACGGTCGAGATCGATATCACGGAGGGTGACGGCCCCGTCCTGCTGGGAAGCCACGGCGGCCTCGGCGGCATCGACCAGTGCCGCGCAGCAATCGATTTTGCCGGAAAGGATTTCAGGCTGCTGTCGCTCTCCCGCCCGGGATACCTGAATACCCCCCTTGAGAGCGGGAAGACGCTTGACGAACAGGCAGACCTTTTCGCCGCCGTCCTCGACGAACTCGGCATCGATAGAGTCGCGGTCTTCTCGATCTCCGCAGGCGGGCCGTTTGCGTACACCTTCGCCATACGCCACCCGGACCGTATCTGGGCGCTTATCACGGCCGATTCGGTGAGCGGATATTACGACCTCCCTGAGACCGCCGGGCCGCTGACGCAGATGATCTTCCTCTCCGATACCGGGCAGAGACTCCTGCAGAAGATGACGAAGGCAAGGCCCGATGCATTCATCAAGGAGATCTTCAGGAGCGAGGCGTATTACACGAAAGAGCAGATGAAAAAGCACCTCGACTTCGTGATGAACGATCCGTACGCCTACGGGTTTGCCACGGCCTTTATGAACACGATGTACCCCTACAAACCCCGAAAGGCGGGAACCGAGAACGATGTGGCGATCACCCGCACGCTCTCTCACCTGCCGGTGGAAGAGATCACGTGCCCGACGCTCGTGATCCACGGCACGCACGATGCGGATGTGAAGCTCTACGACGGCGTCTATGCATACGAGCATATCGAGAATGCGGAACGTATCTGGATCGAGGAAGGCTCCCATCTCTGCTTCTGGATAAACCCGAAGTCAAAAGAGGCGCAGCTGTATGCCCTCGAGTTTTTGAAGAGGCATATGCCGAAGTGATCGCCGGGTACAATCCTATTTTTCCCGGAGTGCCGGGATCCCGATACGGGATGCGCCATTTCCCCGGCAGAGCATGAAAAAAGCAAATGCCAACCATCCCGGCTGCAATGCTTTTTTATGCCGCAGGATACCACCGGCGATGCCTATGGTGCCGGCTATAAACAATGGCTGCAGGAAGAGATCGCCCGGCAGGACGAACTGGCCGCGATGAACCGGACTGCAGAGACCGCGAAGGGCACCATGGAATACGCCCTCCTCGGGGACGGGCCGGTCGTTCTGGGACTTCACGGGATGCCCGGCGGGTACGATCAGGCGCTCTTCGGATATGACTGGATTGCCGGTGCCGGCTTTTCGCTGCTCGCCCCGAGCCGCCCGGGCTATCTCGGCACCCCGCTTTCGACCGGGAAGACCTATCCTGAAATGGCAGACGCGTTTGCTGCTCTCCTTGATACGCTGGATATCGATACGGTTGCTGTCGTGACCATGTCAGGCGGGGGGCCGCCCGGATACGAGTTCGCCATCCGGCACCCGGAACGGATATCCGCACTGGTCGCCATCGACTCTATCGTCTCCAGATGCCGGATGCCGGCCGATTTCAACGCGGTAAGCGAAGCCCTGTATTTCAGTTCCCCCGGGCAGTCGCTGTTCAGTTTCTTCTCGAAGCACTTCCCGAAAAAGACGATGCATGAACTCATCAGATCAAACTCCCTGCTTACGGCCGAAGAGATCGATGAGCAGGTCGAAGCGGCGTTGCAGGACCCCGCCCAGATGGGCATGCTCCTCCGGATCATACGCTTGATGTCCGATTATGGGAGGCGGAAGGAGGGTGTGGAGAACGATATAGAACAGTTCACCCACCTCTCCGATATGCCGATCGAAACGATCCGGTGCCCGTCGCTGATCGTCCACGGGACGCACGACAACCTCCTCTTCTGCCAGGCCGTCCACGCACGCGACACGATCCCGGATGCAGAGAGTATCTGGGTGCCTGAAGGCTCGCACTTCTGTGCGTGGATCTCGCCGCATGCGCACGACGTGCAGGAACGGATCGTCGGATTTCTGCAAGCGCATTGCAGAGAATAGCAGCCGGCTGGAAAACCTGCCACGCCTCCTTCATTTTGGGTGGGGAAGGGTACCTTTATACTCCCGATATCGGTTTCATCGGATTAATACCGGAAGAAAACCAGTAATATACGGGGATAGCAGAGAGCATGAGCAAGACAATCATTACCGTCGTCGGCAAGGATACAGTGGGCATTATCGCGAGGGTCTGCACGTATCTTGCCGGCAACCAGGTCAACGTCGAGGATATTTCGCAGACGATCGTGCAGGGGTACTTCAATATGATGATGATCGTCGATACCAGCGGATCTGCAAAGCCGTATGTCGAGATGGTGACCGAGCTCGAAAGCCTCGGCGATGCGATCGGCGTTAAGATCCGGTGCCAGCGCGAGGATATTTTTACAAAAATGCACCGGATCTGAGGGGCTTTATGATTAACATCCTTGAGGTCAATGAGACGAACAAGATGATCGAGCAGGAGAAGCTCGACGTGAGAACCATCACGCTCGGCATCAGCCTTCTCGACTGCTGCGACGCCGATCTCGATGCCCTCACCCGGAATATCTACGAGAAGATCACCGGGCTCGCGAAGAACCTCGTCTCGACCGGAAGAGAGATCGAGCGCGAGTATGGGATTCCGATCGTCAACACGAGAATATCCGTAACCCCCATCGCACTTGTCGGCGGGCAGGCCTGCAGAACGCCTGAAGATTTCGCAGAGGTCGCAAAGACGCTGGATAAGGCCGCACGGGATGCGGGGGTCAACTTCCTCGGCGGATACTCGGCCATCGTCTCGAAGGGGATGACTCCGACCGACGAGGCTCTCATCCGCTCGATCCCGGCGGCGCTCTCCGCAACCGAGCGGGTCTGCAGCTCGGTGAATATCGGCTCGACGAAGACCGGGATCAATATGGACGCCGTGAAACTGATGGGAGAGATCGTCAGGGAGACGGCCGAGGCGACGAAGGAGAATAATTCCCTTGGCTGCGCGAAACTGGTCGTCCTCTGCAACGCCCCGGACGACAACCCGTTCATGGCCGGGGCGTTTCACGGCGTCTCCGAGGCGGATGCGGTCATCAACGTGGGCGTCAGCGGCCCGGGGGTCGTCAAGCACGCCCTCGAGAGTGTCCGGGGAGAGAACTTCGAGGTCCTCTGTGAGGCGGTCAAGAAGACGGCCTTCAAGGTCACCCGTGCAGGGCAGCTCGTCGCCCAGGAGGCGTCGGAGAGGCTCGGGATTCCGTTCGGTATCGTCGATCTCTCGCTTGCCCCGACGCCCTCCGTCGGGGACAGCGTCGCCGCGATCCTCGAGGAGATGGGGCTCGAGTCGGTCGGTGCGCCGGGGACGACGGCCGCGCTTGCTCTCCTGAACGACCAGGTGAAGAAGGGCGGGGTTATGGCGAGCTCGTTTGTCGGCGGGCTTTCGGGTGCGTTCATCCCGGTCAGCGAGGACCAGGGGATGATCGATGCAGTGAACCGCGGCGCCCTGACGCTCGAGAAGCTCGAGGCGATGACCTGCGTCTGCTCGGTCGGCCTCGACATGATCGCGATCCCCGGCGACACCCCCGCGTCGACGATATCCGGCATCATCGCGGACGAGGCGGCCATCGGGATGATCAACCAGAAGACGACCGCCGTCCGGCTGATCCCGGTGATCGGAAAGGACGTCGGCGACACGGTCGAGTTCGGCGGCCTCCTGGGCCGTGCACCGGTCCAGCAGGTGAACCGGTTCGGCTGCGCGGACTTCATCAACCGCGGCGGGCGGATTCCCGCGCCGATTCACAGCTTTAAGAACTGATTGGCGGGAGATCCGGTCCCTTTTTTCCTGAACGCGGCGGCATCCGGGCAGATGCACAGCAGGAATATCGGATGTGGAACACGGCAGCCGTCAAGCAACGTTTAAGTACTAGCAATCCGCGGCCTATATGTCAAAATTTCGACCCTCACAGAAGCCCTCGCTTGATCGATCCCGGGGAGAGCCATACTCCGCATCCTCCCGGAAATTACTCTGCAGCATATCGCCGATGTGAGTCTCCGATCCTGGCGTTTTTTGAGAATCGGGGCGGTATACGCCGGTTAATGCCGATCGTCCCGACCCGCCCTTCGATGAAGGCACAAAATTTGAAAAAGAACGCCGATCTGCCCGTTGTTCGGGGCGGGAAGAGGGTGGGTTTCCCATCACTCGCACCGGCACGGACTGACAGGCTTATTACGGCCGCCCGCGAGAGTATCTCTATGGTCACACCTGAAGATTCGGCTACGTTCTTCGCCGCCGATGCCTTTGCGCGGCACAACGGAATGAAGTGCGTTGAAGTCGGACCCGGCCGGGCGGTGGTGAAGATGGAGGTCCGCGATTACCACTTGAACAGCCACGGCACGGTTCACGGCGGGGCGCTCTTCACCCTCGCGGATACGGCCTTCGCCCTTGCCTCAAACTCCCACGGAATTCCGGCGGCGGCGATCAACGCCGAGATCTCCTACCTCACGGCAGCACGGACGGGCCCCCTCTACGCCGAGGCGGAGGAGTACGCCGTAAACCCGAAACTGGCCTCCTACACCGTCAGGATAACGAACGACGCCGCGGAGAAGATCGCCATCTTCCAGGGGATGGTCTACCGCAAGACGCCCCGGCGCGACTGAACCGGTCGAGCAGCAACGGTGACCCCATGACCAGTGAGATATTCGACAGAATGACCCCGGAGGAGATGAAAGAGTACCTCGCATTCCTCCTCTGGCACTACCGGGTGGTGGACGCGTTCTGGTTCATCTCCATCGCCGAGGAGTTCGGCCAGCCGACCGCGGAAGCGGTCAACGAACGTGTCTGGGGCCGGGTTGCCCCGATGGCTGCGAAAGACCTCGTCGAGAGGTTTGCTATCAGGGAGAAAGGGCTGAAAGGGTTCGTGAAGGCGCTGAAACTCTTCCCCTGGGCGATCATCGTCGACTACGATATCGAAGAGAAGGACGACGAGGTCATCATCACCGTCCCCTCGTGCCCGAGCCAGGAAGCACGGCTGCGGCGCGGCCTCGGCGAGTACGTCTGCCGCGAGATGCACCGGGCGGAGTTCACGAATTTCGCGCGGCAGATCGACGAGCGGATCTCTGTCGAGTGCCTCTTCGCTCCCCCGGACCCGCATCCTGAAGATACCTTCTGCAAGTGGCGGTTTTATCTGAAGGAGGCCGGCTCCGGGAGTTGAGGAGAGAAAGCGGCATGGCGACATTTCTTCTCGTCCACGGGGCGATGCACGGCGGCTGGTGCTGGAGGGGGGTTCTGCCTCTCCTCGAAGCTGCGGGGCACCGGGCCGTTGCCCCTACCCTGACCGGAATGGGCGAGCGCTCCCACCTCCTCACCCGCGAGACCGGCCTTTCCACCCACGTCCTCGACCTCCTGGGCGTCATCTTCTGCGAAGACCTCTCGGGCGTCGTCGCCGTCGGCCACTCGTATTCCGGGCTGGTCATCTCGCAGCTTGCCGACCGGGCATATGACCGGATCTCCGGGCTCATCTTCCTCGACGCCTTCATCGGCCGCGACGGAGCGGCGATGTGGGACTTCCAGCCCGACAAGACCCGCGCCGCATACACGAAGGCGGCGGAGGAGGGTGGCGACGGCTGGCGCCTCCCCCCCACCGACGCATTCGTTGCGGCGCTCGGCATCGCCGACCCCGACGACCGCGCCTGGGTGCAGTCCCACCTCACCGACTTCCCGTTCCGGTGCCAGCACGACGCCCTCTCCCTGACCTCCGGCGGATACGAGAAGATCCCGAAAGGGTATATCCACTGCACGCAGTCGCCCCTTGCCCCAAAGTTCGGGCAGTTCTGCGATGAGGCAACGGCAGCGGGCTGGCCGTGCCGGGCGATCCCCGCCTCCCACGACGCGATGGTCACCCATCCCGCCCTCCTCGCCAGGGCGCTCGGTGAGATTGCTGGCGAGCTATAGGGCAGAGAGCCGCCCCCTGCGAAAAAAGAAACGATTTTTGCCGCTCTATGCTTCCCGGAGCATCCGGTTGATCCCGGCGGCGGCCTTCTTCGCCGAGCCCATCGCCTCGATCACCGTCGCGGCCCCGGTGGCGATGTCGCCGCCGGCAAAGACGTGGGGGATGGACGTTCTGCCGTCCTCGTCGACGACGACGTTGCCCTTCCGGCCGCGCTCAAGCCCTGGAATCAGGGAGACGAGAAGCGGATTCGGGCTCGTGCCGATGGCCTGGATCACCATGTCGACGTCGAGGGTAAACTCGCTCCCCGTCTCAGGCTCCGGCGACGGCCGGCCGCTGGCATCGAGGCTGCACATCGACATCTTCACGCACTCAAGCCCGGTGACGGCAGCGTCGCCGATGATCCCGACCGGATTTGTGCAGGTGAGGAACTCGATCCCCTCTTCCTTCGCGTGGTGGACTTCCGCCAGCCGTGCGGGCATATCCTCCTCGCGGCGGCGGTAGATCAGGAAGACCTTCGCCCCGAGCCTCCGGGCGACCCGGGCAGCGTCCATCGCGACGTTGCCGCCTCCGATAACCGCCACGCGTGCGGCGTGCTTCACGGGAGTGTCGAATGCCGGGAACTTCTCGGCGTGCATCAGGTTGACCCGGGTCAGGAACTCGTTCGCCGAGTAGACGCCGGGGAGGTTTTCGCCCGGGATCCCCATGAACGAGGGGAGGCCCGCCCCGGTCGCCAGGAAGACCGCGTCGTAGGCAAGAAGTTCCTCGGCGGGGAGGCTTCTGCCAACCAGGTAGTTCTTTTTGATCTCGGCGCCCATCCGGACGACCTGCTCGATCTCGGCCTTCACGACGTCTTTCGGCATCCGGAACGACGGGATGCCGTAGGTGAGAACGCCGCCGGCCTCGTGGAGCGACTCGTAGACGGTGACCGCGTGGCCGGCCCGGGCGAGGTCCGCGGCGGCGGTGATGCCGGCAGGCCCGGACCCGACGACCGCGACCCTTCTGCCGGTCGGTGCGGCGACCTCCGGGAGGGTGGCGCCGCTTTCCCGCTCCCAATCGGCGACGAACCGTTCGAGGGCGCCGATCCGGATCGGCGTCTCCTTCTTGCCGAGGATACAGACGCCCTCGCACTGGGTCTCCTGCGGACAGACCCGGCCGCAGATGGCGGGGAGCATGTTCTGCTCCTTGACGAGCCGGGCGGCCTCCGCGAAGTTTCCTTCCGCGACCTCGGCGATGAACGCCGGGATGTCGATGCAGACCGGGCAGCCGCCGACACAGAGCGGCTTTTTGCACTGCAGGCAGCGTGCCGCCTCGGCGATTGCCTCCTCGGCGGTGAGCCCCTGGTCGACCTCGGCGAAGTCGTGGACGCGGGTCGCGGCAGGGCGGTCACTCATGGCAGTGCCCCCCTTCGCCGCACCGGCAGACGTGCTCGGCAAACTTCTCGGCCGCCAGTTTCTCCTGGTCGGTGTAGATCCGCTGCCGCTGCATCAGCTCGGCAAAGTCCACTTGGTGTGCATCGAACTCGGGGCCGTCGACGCAGGCGAACTTCGTCTCCCCGCCGACGGTCACCCGGCACGACCCGCACATCCCGGTGCCGTCGACCATGATCGGGTTCAAACTGACGAAGGTCTTCACGCCGTAGGGCAGGGTCGCGGCGGAGGTGACCTTCATCATGATCGCCGGGCCGATGATCCAGACCGCATCGATCGTCCGGTGGTCGAGCTCGCGCTTGAGGACGTCGGCGGCGTAGCCGTGGAACCCCTTGCTGCCGTCGTCCGTGGTTATGAAGAGCTCGTCGCAGACCTCCCGCATCTCGTCTTCGAGGATGAGGAGGTCGGCGTTCCGGGAGCCGATGATCCCGATGACGTGATTGCCCGCCGCTTTCAGTTCGCGGGCGATGATCGGGGTGCAGGCGATCCCGGCACCGCCGCCGACGAGACAGCAGGTGCCGTACTCCCGGATCTCGCTCGGCTTGCCGAGCGGCCCGACGACGTCGGCAAGGGTGTCGCCGGCCTGAAGCGTCGCCAGGTGCTCTGTCGTCTTCCCGACCGCCATGAAGACGACCCGCACGGCGTCGCCGTCCACGGCGGAGATCGTGAGCGGAACCCGCTCGCCCTTTTCATCAATACGCAGGATCAGGAACTGTCCCGCGCGTGCGTTGCGCGCCACCTGTGGGGCGTCTATCCAGAATTCGAATATTTTGTCGGCGATCTCCGTCGCCGTATTGATCGTATACAACCGCGTCACTCCTTATTCACTCATGAAACGTGTGGTATCTATTGTGCGTCCTGCCTCTTTACTGCATTGATCACCCTGCCGACACGGCCGGCGAGGGGAACCTGATACTGGGGGATTATTATCCCGCGCCGCCAATACTGGTAGCGTGAAGAGCCAGGTGAAGTGGGGGGCGGGCATGATCATCCTCGGCGTGATCATATCCCCGATCGCCTTCCCGTTTCTTCTGTTCTACGCTGTCCCCCTCGTCTGCATCGGAGCGGCGCTGATCGTCTTCCGGTCGCGGGAGGATCGAATCGAACAGGCAGAGGAGTAGATACGATGCTTCTTACAACGACAGAGAACGTACCCGGGTACACGACGACGGTCATCGGCGTCGTCTATGGCAACACCGTCCGCGCAAAGCACATCGGAAAGGACATCATGTCCGGCCTCAAGGGCCTCGTCGGCGGGGAACTCCAGGCGTACACGGAGATGCTCACCGAGTCCCGCCTGGAGGCGATGAACCGCATGCAGAACGCCGCGACGAAGATGGGAGCGGATGCGATCGTCAACGTCCGGTTCGCGACGTCCGAGACGATGCCGGGTGCGGCAGAGATGCTCGCCTACGGAACCGCGGTGAAGCTGACACCCATCCAGTAACTCTTTTTCAGGGCGGAACGACCCCTCACCCAAGACAGTATATCCATCGTTTGGATGATGTGAGCATCGTGGTGCTGCTGCCGACGCGTACGAAGCCTGGCTGGAGTGCCCCGGTTGACCAGAATCTTTATGATTAGGTAAAACCTAACTAACCAGGAATCACCTATGACGGCGAAGCGAGAGCATCTGCTGGAGGTACTTGATCGCCTGATCGCCGTCAAAAACGAATGTTCCTGCGAGATCTTCTCCGAATGCGGGCTCGCGGATATGACGGTGAAGCAGATCGCCTATCTGAAAGTCATCGACGAGCACGGGGACGTCACCTTCAGCAGGCTTGCCGAGATTACCAGGACCTCAAAGCCCACCGTCACGGAGATGATCAACCGGTTCGTCCGGATGGAGTGCGCGTACAGGCAGCGATCCCCCGACGACGGACGAGTCGCATACATCCGCCTGACCGAGAAAGGGCGGATGATCGCACAGGCGGAGAGAAACGCGCTCGACCGGGTCATCGAACGGATGGTACGTTCGCTGGACGAAAGCGAGGTCGATCTCCTTGTTGAGATCCTGAAGAAGGTCGGATAATTTTTTTGGCCGCCCTGAAAGTTAGGTAAATTCGAACGAAATAATTGAGGACACCATGCAGTCACCACACACTGACACTATCACGGAAACGATCGTCGTGCCGCTCTTCGAGACCGTTATCTACCCGAAGAGCCGGGCCAAGTTCCGGGTCGACGACACCGTCGGGGAGCGCCTGCTCGCCGAGATGCGCACTGCCGGATCCGCGGATGCGATCGGGCTGACCGTGCAGAGCGACATAGACCCGTCGGAGATCTCCGTCGACACACTGTATCGATGCGGAAACCTGCTCAAGATTGCGCGGGTGCAGCCCACGGACGACGGTTACCTGGTCTTTGCCGAGGCCGAGACCCGGGTCAGGGCAGCGACGCTCACCGAGAAGGAAGGGCTCATCTACGCCGTCTGCGAGCCGGTCCCCGACGTCGGGGATCTCGACGCAGAGACCCACACCGCGATTCTTGCGGACGTCAAAGAGGTCGTCCGCGAGATCAGCGGCAACTTCCAGGGCTCCGAGCAGTTCACCCGGCCGATCGAGAAGATGGGCTCCGTCGACCAGATCATGGGGTTCGTGATGCCGTTCATGCCGATAGGCGTTGCAGAGAAGCAGGGGCTCCTCGAGATCGCCTCCGTCCGGAACCGCTACGTCGCGTTCCTCGAGATCCTGACGGCGCTGAAGGAGGGCCTCGAAGTCAGGGTCGAGGTGGCGCGGAAGGTCTCGGACAAGGTCAGCAAGGCGAACCGGGAGGCGATGCTGCGCGAGCAGCTGAAGGTGATCCAGGAGGAACTCAACGGCGCCGACGGCTCGGACGGCGAGGAGGGCTACCGGGAGCGGATCGAGCGCTCGACGATGCCGGACGAGGTGCGGAAGAAGGCACTCTCGGAGCTCAAAAAACTCGAGACCGGCGGCAGCCAGCACCACGAGAGCCAGGGGATCCGGAACTACCTCGACCTCCTGCTCGACCTGCCCTGGACGGTCGGGGAGACGAAGAGCATCGATATTGAGGAGGCCCGGCGGGTGCTGGAGAGCAACCACAACGGCCTTGAGAAGGTGAAGGAGCGGATCGTCCAGCACCTGGCGGTGATGAAGCTCAAAGAGGAGAAGCAGGGTTCGATCCTCCTCTTCGCAGGCCCGCCCGGCACCGGCAAGACGAGCCTCGGGAAGAGCATCGCAGATGCTCTCGGCCGCGAGTACGTCAGGATCAGCCTCGGCGGCGTCCGGGACGAGGCGGAGATCCGGGGGCACCGGCGGACCTACGTCGGGGCGCTGCCCGGCAGGATCGTCCAGGGCATGAAGCGGGCCGGGGCCAAAAACCCGGTCTTCATCCTCGACGAGATCGACAAGCTCGCCGTCTCCTACTCGGGAGACCCGGCGAGCGCCCTCCTCGAGGTCCTCGACCCGGAGCAGAACAACACCTTTACCGACCACTACCTGGAGGTGCCCTACGATCTCTCGGACGTGCTCTTCATCGCGACGGCAAACTCCCTCGCGACGATCCCAGCCCCGCTCCTCGACCGGCTGGAGCTGATCGAGATCTCGGGCTACACCCAGAACGAGAAGTTCGCGATCGCGCAGGACCACCTGATCCCAAAAGTCCTGAAGGAGCACGGCCTCGACGCGGAGAAACTCGCGGTCGAGGACGAGGCGCTGATGACGATCGTCGAGCGCTACACCCGCGAGGCGGGCGTCAGGGCGCTCACGAAGCAGATTGCCCGGATCGCACGCTTCGTCTCGGCAAAAGTCGTCTCCGGGAAGGTTGATCTGCCCTACGTGGTGACGGCGGAGATGCTGCCTGAGATCCTCGGACGCGAGACGAACCGTCAGGAGGTCGCCCGGAGGGAGAACGTTCCCGGCGTCGTCACGGGGCTTGCCTGGACGCCGGTCGGCGGAGACATCCTCTTCATCGAGGGGACGTTCATGCCCGGGCGTGGGAAGCTCACCCTGACCGGCCAGCTCGGCGACGTGATGAAGGAGTCTGCGCAGATATCGCTCAGCCTCATCCGGTCTCGCCTCGCACAGACCGCAGAGCCGTTCGACTTCATCGCAAGCGACATCCACATCCACGTGCCGGCGGGGGCGACGCCGAAGGACGGGCCGTCTGCGGGCGTGACCCTCTTTACGGCGCTGGCGTCCCTCATCACCGGCAAGGCGGTCGACCCGAAGCTCGCGATGACCGGCGAGGTGACGCTCTCCGGCGCCGTGCTGCCGGTCGGCGGGATCAAGGAAAAGATCCTCGCCGCCCACCGGGCCGGCATCCGGAAGGTCATCCTGCCGAAGGAGAACGAGCGCGATCTTACGGACGTGCCTGAGGACGTCCGGTGCGACCTTACCTTCGTGCCGGTCGAGACGGTTGAGGAGGTCTTAAAAGAGGCGCTCGGCATCGATCTCCCCGGGACCGTCGTGACCTACGCAAAGAACCGGTGCGTGCCTGCACACGATCTGTGAGCGGCACGATTGCCCCCTTCTTTTGAGAGGACGGTGCAGGATCGGGTGTGGTTCATACTCTTTCCTCTCACGTTCACCGACATTGTTCCCCCGCTGCCTGCCGGGCTCGCCGTCCCGGGAAAAACCCTTACGGAAGTTTCCGCTCCTCGAGGTGCTCCCGGATCGCACGGATATCCCGCCCGGCGGCCGCGACCTGATCCTTCAGAGCGGCCAGCCCGGCGACGAGCTGCTCTGTCCGGCCTTCACGTCACCGGAGCCTGTCAAGAACGACGAAGGCCAGTGCGATGAGCACGATGGCGATGATCATGAGCATCCACTGAAAGGTGATCAGGCCGTACACGAAGATGGCAACAGCCAGGATAACGAGCAGAATGCGATTATTTCGAGGGTTCCATGCCATACTATGTCTCTCCTGAGAGAAGCGTCGTTCGCCCGCGGATGTCCGCTTCGGGGCTATCCGAACCGATACTCCACGGAGAAGATCTCGCCGTCCTGTTATAAACGATTTCTGTGGGAATCGTCTCCGCGTCGAACCGTTCCGATCCGTTTTTCTCCCGAACGAGCCGCAACCGGAGGAAGCAGTCCGCGTCCGGATGCTCCGCCGCTTGTTCTCTGCACGTCGTGCGCTTGATCGCGTATAACGAAACGGCAGACAGCAGAATCTGTCCGGGAACCGCATACCGAACGATCCTGCTCGCAGGATAGTCCACGGACCAAAGGTAGCAGCAGATGTCGAAAGCAAGGAGGAAAACGGTGAGGACCAGACCGGTCTACCGGATCCGCATCAGAGATCGTCTCACGGCCATACTTTCTCGAGCGTGATCGTGGCATTTTCTCCGGGCGGCACATAGGTCCCAATATCGCGGATCTCGATAGGAATACACGACGATCCCGGCGCTCTGCCACCATCCGGAAGAACTCCGCGGAAGTATACCACCGTACCGTCGACCCGACACTCATCGTTCAGGCTGAAGGGAGCATAGCATGTGCCGTTCTCCGCCCGGATGACGTACGTCCCGTCGTCGGTGCGTACAACCGTTCCGACGCCCTCGACGGTATGTTCCGTATCGGTACAGCCGCCCGCGAGCAGCCCTGCCGCGAGCACGAGCGCGACTGCAAGGAGGGGGGCGGTTCTCCGCAGCATATTTTTCTTTTTCTTCATCATCATGTTCACCTTTGTACACCTGATTCATTTCTTCAGTACATCGCAGGAATCACCGATGGTCTATTGGCCATGCAGTACCAGCACCGGCGGAGAGGTGTGGACCCTCATCCTGACGGGAATATTCTCAATCCCCATGCTCTGCGCCCGCTCGTCGAGCATCGCATAGAGTTCGTCCACGGTGTCGGGGTTCCGGGGCAGCGGGCATATCAGGAGCCTGACGTCGAGGTACATCTCGCTGTCGTACCCGAGGCCGATGATCGGCCCTTCGGGATAGAAATAGAGGTCTCGCATCGGACCAGTGTTGGCAGCGATGAAGGCATCGAGGTCGGAGTAGCCCGGACCGCGTCCTCCCTGAGAGTAGGGGAGCTGCGAGAGAGGGAGCCCGCCGAGGGTGATGATGACGGGCTCCGTCTTCTGTATCTCCGCGGCAAAGATGTCGGCCTCCGTTCCGGTGAAGAGCGGCCGGGGCGGCGGAGCGGAGTTTGCGACGGGGAATATCGTATCCCGGTGAAAAGAGTCGTTGGCGAGGTACCACCCGATCGACGGGCAGAGCACCAGGGCGATGGCCAGGATCAGAACAAGCCGCCTATCCATAGTACCGCACCCCGATACCGGCGGATATCGCCTCAGGCAATGACAGAAGACCGTACGATGCCAGGATCGTGCGCACCGTCGCCGCCCGTGCAAACGGGTCGGGGCCGGCGATGCCGCCGAACCCCGCATTTGCCAGACGACGAGCGGCCTCAGATGAAGGTGACGTGTTCAGGATACCGAGCTCGAAGAGCGGTGAGGAGACGAACTTCACCGGAAGGTCATCGATACCGATCTCTTCTCCCCGGCTCTCAAGCAGCCCGTAGATCTCGTCCATCGTCGCGGCGTCGGGTGTCCGGTTGTCGATGAAGGCGATACGCACGTAGCCGTCGGCACCGTGCCCGAAACTGTGAACCGGCCCTTCCGGGTAGAAATAGGGCTCGATATCGCACCGGGCGGCGGCTACGACTTCGGCGAGGCGGTCGTCCCAGGCGCGCCACTGCACCCGATCTTCAAAGGGAGGCGCTGTGCCGTACCTCCGGAGGACGAGATCGTGTGCGTTCATGTACGCGATACCGGCCAGGATATCGGCTTTTGAGATCTCCTCGATGGGGGGTCTTTCGATCCCGGGCGTATCCGAACCGGTCGGAGCTGCGGAAGCCGCACCGGCGAAGGCCAGAACGAGCAGGAGCAGCACTGCCGGGCGATACCCTGACCCCCGAAGGCTCACGCCGACCCCTCTTCGACAGGTGTCCGGGCGACGTTTACGGAATGTTGTCGGTACCGGAGGGCGAGCACGAGGAGCAGGACACCGAGCATGGGAAGCCCGGCGTAGACGTAGACCGTGCCGGCGAACTCGGAGAGCGACGGCGAGTGTACCCTGACGGTCTCCGGGAGAGGCTGTGCGAAGAGGAGCCCGTATGCCCAGAGAAGGCCGAGGAAACTGATGGACCCGGCCTCGATGGCCCCGAACCATTCGAGCGATCTCTGCCGGAGCGGAAACGCCGCGAGCAGGAGGAGCACGGCGGGAGCGAGGAGGATCGTCGCAACCAGGCTGACGTCGGAAGATTGGTGCAGCGGCCCGAAGACGGCGAGCAGCAGCAGCAAGGCTGCGAGGGGCGCCGCCGTCCACCACCTGCCGTCGTCCTGCTGCATGGCCCGGGCAAAGAGCACCGTTCCTGCAAGGGAGACGATGCAGAAGAGGATCAGCACCGGTACATAGTCGCCGATCCTGTATACGAACTGGCCTCCGTGGGCAAGCCGGACGTATTCGCTGATCACGGGCAGGGCGATGAATTACGCCGTGATGAGGGCAAGTGCGAACGAGGTTCTGTTTCGGGTCATTTTTTTATGAACCCCTCTTTCATAGGCCTGCCATCGGTTCCTTCATTATTCGCTCCTGCAAACCGCTTCCCGTGCATTACGGTTCACCCTTCCTGCGATACTTTCGAACGACGTAGTACCCCACCGAGAGCACGACTAAAGCCCAAAACGCGTACCACAGAAGAACGGGTTTATAGGCCACGCTGAACGCGGACTTTGGCCCGGAATACGTCACCGTATCTCCTGTTGCGGGCCAGTCGAGCTCCGCTACCCTGCCGGTCTCTGCGACAGGTCTTTCTGAATTATCTTTGTAATCCGGCCCCTGCGATCCGTTCACTTCGGCAGCGTTCACCGGCGACACCAGAATACCGCACAGCAGGAACATCAGCAGAAGCATACGTGATACTCGCCTCAATCCGTTTGCCTTCACGTTCTCCCCTCTCTTGTCAGGGTTCACGGAAGCACGGCGGAGCGGCTTTGCGCTTCATGACCCCTCCGGACATGCAGAGCGTGGCATCCGGGTGTGAACGCCGGATGAGCAGACGCACCCTATGAAATGTCCGAACCGATACTCCACGCAGGAGATCTCGCCGTTCTGCTATAAACGATTTCTGTGGGAATCGTCTCCGCGTCGAGCCGTTTCGATCCCATTTGCTTCCAGGACACATCGGAGCGTGCACCCGATCGGTTCCGCATTGCTTCAAACCGCCGCTCTCCCCCCCGGCGAAGAGTGAAACCCGAAGCGCTGCCTCCGAAGGGCTCACTCCTTTATGCACCGCCGCGGACTATGCTACTGCAGACTGCCCCGATACCCGACGACGGAGAAAGCCATGGAACCATTCGAAAGAATACGGAAAGAAGTGCATGAGATCACCGGATTTCTGCACGCGGAGGAGATCCGGGAAGGTTACTCCGACGAGCGAAAGTACGTCCTCGGCCTGCAGGGCGGGGAAAGACTCCTTCTGCGGATCACCAAGCCGGCCGATGAAGCGATCGTCCGGAGAAAACAGGCCGAGTTCGACGTCATCCGGGACCTCGGGCACTATTCGGACAAAATCCCGGAGGCAGAGTACTTCGGCGTTTCGAAAGAGAATCGCCTCTGTTTCATGATCTTGCGCTTCATCGAGGGCACGGCTGCGGAAAAATGTCTGCCGGACCTTCCCGGCGACGTCCAGTATGCGATCGGCGTCGCCGCCGGAGAAGAACTGAAGAAGATGCATGCCATGAAGGCGCCTGCATGGTATCCGGGGTGGTACGAGACGAAAACGCAGAAACACGCGTACTATCTCCGGTCGCTTGCGGAATGCGGCGCGAAACCGGAAGGCGTTGACCTGGATGCAATCCAAACGTACGTCGAATCGGGCATGGATCTCATGAAAAACGTCGAAGCAGCGTTTCAACACGACGATTATCATCCCGGCAACATCATTGTCCGTGACGGATCGCTTAGCGGCGTGATCGATTTCAACCGCTACGACTGGGGCGACCCGATCCACGACTTTTACAAGACAGCGTTCTTTTCGCGGAACGTCAGTATCCCGTTCTCTGTCGGGCAGATCGACGGGTATACCGGGGGAAATGTCCCGAACGATTTCTGGAAGAAATATTCGTTATACGTCGCGATGGGCGTCGTTGCGGACACCGTCTGGTCGCACCGCTACGCGATCCGCACCGGGGCCGCGGGCGAGGTCGAACGATCGCAGAAGACAGTCCAAACGATCTGGCGTGACCACGACGGTTTCGACTCGGATGTGCCTCTCTGGTATCACGAATTCAGAGAAAGCCGGGATGAGTAGTTCAGGTTCGCACATCCACCGCCGGGAGCGACGAGCTCCCATACGCCGTGCAGGTCAGCGGCAAAGTCCCGCCGTCCCGCCACTTCTCCCCCGCTCAGAGCCGGAACAGGGTGCACCGCGGGAACCGGCCACTCAGCCGCTGTGGAAAAACCACAAAAACACGAATTTTTCCGATATCTCCATGTATTGTCACTTATTTTTCCGATACTCCGTTTTCAATCGCGGATTCGTTTCGATCGGCTTAAATCTGATCTTCGTGCATATCTCGTCTATACGACACCTTTTGTGATTGCTATGGATAGCATGCAGAACCGGGGAAAAATCCCCACAAACATTCTCTTCCGGTCAATGATCATTCTGATCTTCGTCGGACTGCTGGCCGTGCCGGCGGCGGCGGAAGAGGCGGCGCCCACCGCGGTCAGAGTGAATGCAACGTATGACGAAACGACGCCCGACTACGGCGTCCTGAACTTCTCCAGTATTCAGAAAGCAGTCGACACCGTTGCCGCCGGCGGCATCGTCGCCGTCGACGCAGGGACGTACACAGAGAACCTGACGGTACATCAGACCGTTTTCCTCGGAACCGACAGAGGCGCCGTCATCGACGCAATGGGCCGGGGTATCGGCATTCTCATTGAGGCGGACGGCGTCTTCATCGCCAGTTTCACCGTGACCAACGCCACCACCTATGGGATCGCCGGTGACCGGGTCAACAACCTGACGATCCGGAATACCACCGTCACGGTCGTCTCCGACGAGACTACACCCGAGATTCCTGCCGGGATCTACCTGAAAGAAGGTACAGGCCATCTCGTCGCCGACAACAACGTCACAGTAACGTCCGATCTGCCCAAAGCGGCAGGCATCATCGCCTCGTATGTGGAAAGCTCCGAAGTCTCGAATAACACGGTCAGCGTCGACGCCGCGAGGAACGCGGATGCGCCTTCGGATATTACGGCACTGCACGATCCCGCGGCCGCCCCGTGGGACCAGGCCGCCGGGCATGAGACCGTGCCCGCTCTTTCGACGGATGCCGTATACTGCGAGCCCTACGGCATTGTCGCGACGGGGACCGGCCTGATAGTCGATGGGAACTCGATCGGGGTCGCTGCGACGTGCCTTGGCGGGTCCGACGAGCAGATCTTCTGCCAGGCATTCCCTCGCGGAATCCAGTCTGACGGCGAATCCATTGAGATAACGGAGAACATCATTGAAATCACGAGCAACGCCACCGACGACGCCCTCGGCGAGGGAATTATGGCGATGGGTGAGCTGTCGCTCATCGAAGGCAACTGCATCATTCTGGAGGCCACCGGACTTGCTGCGAATCCGTGGGGTATCGGGCTGTACAGTGTCCCGAAAGGCCGGGTCATTGGAAACGAGATCATCATCCTCGTCCGCGCCAACACTGTCGGTCAGGTCCACGCCACTACCTGCGGCATCGGTGTGCACTATTCCGAAAAAGCGCAGGTGCTGGAGAACATCGTCGACTATACCGCATACATCGGCGGCGGGGATGCCGGCAGCCTTGAGGCCGGTATCGAGGGCATCTTCGTCGATACCTGCTATCAGTCGGAGGTCGCCGGAAACGAGGTCTGCGTCGACATAACCCTGCTGGCCGGGATGAACCCGCTCATCCTCGGTTCGGAAGACTCCAGACTCGCCTCGACCGCTGCAGCGGTGCATGCCGATCTCACCGGCCAGAGCGTCGAAGGCTGGACGGGAGCAATCGCTCTCCACGTCGATGGAAGCAACGAAGCGTGGGTTACTGATAACGAGATTGAGACCAAAGCTCAATTCCTCTCGCTGAACGTCGCCAGAAACGTGAGCGAGGTCAACGGCGGGGTCATGGCGGCCGGCCTGCTGATCCGGAATGCCGCGGACGCCGTCGCGTCCGGCAACACGATCGAGGCCGAATTCAGGACAGGAGGCGGGAGTGTCGCCATCGGTGGCAACAGCAGCGTCGCCTGCACGAACCTCGTCAGCCAGGTCTTCGGTGTGCTGCTCAGCGACGCAGAGGATGCGGAGGTCTCCGATAACGCCATTGCAATCGAGAGCACGCAAGCCTCCCTGGCCGTCTCTCAGGCAGTCAGTGCGGAGAGCGGCGGCCTGATGGGGGTTCTCGACGACGAGACGGCCGAGGACGAGACGGAGATGAACGCTTTTGCGGCGTCGCTCGATGAGGAGGGCACATACGCAGAGGAACTCTGGGATAGCCTGAACGAGACCGCGCTCGCCCGTACGCGCACGACCGCACTCTCGGCCGGCATCTACGCCGGCACGGATGCCGATACCGGGATCTTCGACAATATCGTTGACGTGGGGATCGCATCGAGCGTCACGGACATCGCGGTCCATGAAGTCGTCGCTGAAGATGCCCTGACGGATGTCCGCGATACCGCAGCAGGGTTCGGGATCATCGGCCCCTCCGGCAGCGAAGCATGGATCAGCGGGAACAACGTGACCGTGGCTGCAGCCAGCAGTATCGGCGCCGGATCCGCAGAGGGAGAGATCACGCCGGCCGTGGCGGCCGACGTGCGGAGCCAGTCGCAGATGCGCACCACCGCACACGGTATCATCGGACTCGCGCCCGGGAACGAGATCAGCGATAACGTCGTAACCGTCGCCGCTCTGGGTGAGGGCGAAACCGTTGCCGCCCGTAAGGGGGGGCAGGACGGGATGGACATTGCCCGCTCCCGGTTGACCACCCGTGCGGTCGGGATCACGATCCGCGATGTAGACCAGGACTCGGTGAACGAAGTCTCCGGCAACACCGTGGAGATTCTCTCCCTTCTCGCGCCGACCGCAGTCGCGGAGGGTACTGCCGGGAGAGTCGGGGCACTCATCGAGGGCAGGGCCGCCGGCGTCGGTATCCGCGCTCCCCGGGCGGAGATCTCCGGTAACACCGTTGACGTTCTCTCCCGTGTGGAGAACGCCACTGCAGTAGCGGAGGAGCTATCTGCCCTGGAAGTGAGAAGCGAGACCTATGCACTGGCAATCGCCCGGGGCATCGTCACCAGGAAGGCCACCGTTACGGATAACGCCGTTGCCGCGGAGGGCATCGCCAGCGGGACGGTCGTCGCCGTGACCGAGGAACTCCTCGAGAACGCCCGCGGCGACATCTTTGTCGGCGGCATCGGCCTCGGCATCCATGACCGCGCCCTCTCCACGATGACGCAGAACAACGTCTCCGGAAGCGCTCTGGCCTCCGGCTTCGGCTACATCGAGGGCTACCGCCCTGAAGGGCTCGGCATTGGGTTCTCT
>NZ_VCYH01000019.1 GCF_030464345.1 Methanoculleus frigidifontis
GTTCTGCGAGGAGATCGGCAACCGCATGGACGGCGAGCGGATGTGTCGTCGACGGATACGGGTCGCCTGAATTGAGAGCGGGCTTTAAGAGAACGGTCTCCCCCGGCGAGAGCCACGCGAGATTATCGGAGGCCTGCAACATCATATCCCGAATGGCGGCGGCGAGTTCGTGTTCCGGCCCGTCCGCCCGCACGGCGTGAATGTATACCCTGGACAACATCACCATCTCCGGAGGGTTCGGTCGGGTATGCGTCGTCCCCGCTACTTGAGTTTGTCGGGTGCCGGAGAGCGGCGGGAGTCGAGGGGCGGTGCGAGGCAATTGCCATTCCTGTCCTCTGGTAAGCCCCTCAAACGTGGAATGTGATGGCTATTGTGGAGAGGGCTGAAAAAAAGGGAGAGGATACGCTCTTGCCTGTTTTGGATAGAAGCGTCGCTCAAAAGAAGCAGCGGATCAGAACCGGCTCTCTCACACCGAATCCCCGCCCGGAAACCCGATCGTCCCGCTCCCTCCGCCGCTCTCCGGCCCGCTCTCCCGCGCTCTCTTCGCTTCGGCAACGCGGCATGCCCGGAGATCCGCCTCGGCGGCGGTCTGCAGCGCCGGGTAGTACTTCCGCACGTACTCCTTGACCATGCGGCGTGCCGAGAACTGCGGGCCGTTGCTCTTGATCGACTCCTTCATCATCCGCACCCAGTCGTGAGGGATGCCGTCGATCGAGCGTGAATAGTAGCGGGGGACGACCTCTTCCTCCAGGAGGCGGTAGATCGCGCCGGCGTCCACCTCGTCCCGGTTGCAGGAGACCGCCTCGCCGCCGAAGGCCCATCCGTTCCTGCCGTTGTAGCCCTCGACCCACCACCCGTCCAGGATGGAGAGGTTCAGCACGCCGTTCAAGGCCGCCTTCATCCCGCTCGTCCCGCTCGCCTCGAGCGGGGGCAGGGGATTGTTGAGCCAGACGTCCACGCCGTGCACCAGGTACTGTGCCATCTGCTCGTTGTAGTCCTCGACAAACGCGATCCGGCCGGCGAACTCGGGACGCTGGGCGTAGCGGTAGATCTCCTGGAGGACGCGTTTGCCGTCGTCGTCGGCGGGGTGCGCCTTGCCGGCGAAGATGATCTGCACCGGCCGCCAGGGATTGGTGAGGATCCGTTTGAGCCGTTCCGGGTCCTCGAAAATGAGGTATGCCCGCTTGTAGGTCGAGAACCGGCGGGCGAACCCGATGGTGAGGACGGAGGGGTTTAAGAAACTGCCCTCGGCGACGAGATTTATCGGTTCTTCCTGCCCCTCCGACCACTTCACCCGTTTGCGCTCCCGCATCCGGACAAAGAGCTTCGCCTTCAGCCAGGTATGGAGCTGCCAGAGGTCTTTATCCGGGATCTCCTCCACAAGTTCCCAGATCGCCGGATCTTCGTGGACTGCCATCCAGTCCGGGCAGACCGGCCCGATACGCCGGTCGAAGAGTTCCCTGACCCGCTCGTTCATCCAGGTCGGCACATGCACGCCGTTCGTCACATGGTCGATCGGGACATCCTTCTCGGGTTCGCCCGGCCAGAGGCACCGCCACATCTGCCGGGCGACCGCCCCGTTCGTCCGCGAGACCCCGTTGTGGTGGGCGCTCGCCCGCAGGGCAAGCGCCGTCATATTGAACCCGCCGTCAGGGTTCTCGGGGTGGAGGCCGAGCTGCAGGAACGTATTCCGGTCAATGCCGAGCGACGGGTAGTAACTCCCGAAGTAGCGGTCGATCAGGTCGAAGGGGAAGACGTCGTGTCCTGCCGGGACCGGGGTATGCGTCGTGAAGATGGAGGTGCCCCGCACCAGGTCGAGCGCCTGCTCAAACGTCATCCCGGACGCGACACGCTCCCGGATCCGCTCGAGCAGTGCGAATGCCGGGTGGCCTTCGTTCAGGTGCACCGCCGCGTACTCGATCCCGAGGACGTGCAGTACCTTCCGCCCGCCGATCCCGAGGACAATCTCCTGGCGGAGCCTCTGCTCGAGGTCGCCGGTGTAGAGCTGCGAGGAGATTGTCCGGTTGACGGGATCGTTCAGGCCGATGTCGGTGTCGAGGAGGTAGATCGGGACTCTCCCCACCTGCACCTGCCAGACCGCGACGTAGATCGGCGGGTCGATATGGGGCACCTGCACGACAAGGTGCTCGCCGTTCGCATCGAGCACCCGGGTGATCGGAGCGGCGTCACGGTCGAGGGGTTCGCTGATGCCGTCCTGCCAGCCGTCCGGGCGGATATGCTGGTGGAGGTAGCCCTTCGAGTACATGAACCCGACGCCGACGACCGGAATGCCGAGGTCGCTGCACTCCTTCAGGTGGTCGCCCGCCAGAAACCCGAGCCCGCCCGCGTAGAACGGGAGGGAATGGTGCAGGCCGTACTCCGCCGAGAAGTAGGCGATCGTCGGGGTGCTGATGCTCCCGTATGCCTCGGAGAACCACCCGGACGTGGTATCCATCGAGCGCCGGAACCGGTGCATGATGATATCGTAGCGGTGGAGGTATTCGGGGTTCGCGGCCGCCTGGTCGAGGAACTCTGTCGGGATCTCCCGGAGCATCCTGACCGGATTGTGAACGCTCTTCTTCCACGCCTCCTGGTTGAGCTGCTTGAAGAGAACCCGCGCCTCCGGGTTCCAGCTCCACCAGAGGTTATAGGCCAGGTCGACCAGGCCGCAGATCCGCTCAGGAACGTGGGAGAAGTGATCTCTCGGTATGGTATCCATGAATGGTTATCCTCAAAATGCTCTGTAGCTGTATGCTGATCTATATAATTATATTTGTCGAAATATTTTGCCTGGAAAACCAGATTTTAGAAAATTTTCGGTTTTCAGAGCCTTCCGGAGAGAGCCGTAAGTTCCCGCAGGGCGTCCGCAAGACCGTCCGAGACCTGCTCCGCCGTCGCCCGCCACTCCCAGTTGCCGTCCGGAACGCCGGGACGGTTCATTCTGGCTCCGGCACCGAGCCCGAGGAGGTCCTGCATGGGGATGACCGCCGTCTCCGCGACCGAGAGGAGCGCGAGCCTGACGAGTTCCCATGCCACAGCGTCGGCGGAGACCTCCCGCCCGATGTAGCGGAAGAGCTGCTCCCGGAGGTGCTGATCGGTCTCCTCCTCAAACCAGCCCCGGGCGGTGTTGGAATCGTGCGTCCCGGTGTAGGCAACGCAGCGGGGCGCCAGGTTGTGCGGGCTGAACGGGCTTGACGCCGCATCGCCGGCGAACCCGAAGAGGAGCAGCCGGATGCCGGGGAACGAGAAGGTGTGTATCAGTTCCCGGACGTCGGCGGTGATGTACCCGAGATCCTCGGCGATGAACGGCAGGCAGGGGAGCGCCCGCGCCAGGCGGTTGAAAAAGTCGGCGCCAGGCCCCTCCGCCCACCGGCCGTTCGCCGCGGTCGGTGAGCCTGCCGGCACCTCCCAGTAGCCGGCGAATCCCCGGAAGTGGTCGATACGCACCAGGTCGACGAGGGTCAGGGTATGTTCGATCCGCCGCACCCACCAGTCGTAATCCCGCCGCCGGAGTTCGTCCCACCGGTAGACCGGGTTGCCCCAGAGCTGGCCGTCCGGATTGAAGTAGTCGGGGGGGACGCCCGCGACGACGGACGGGCTCCGCGCCTCGTCCAGCTTGAAGATGCCCGGGTCAGCCCAGACATCGGCGCTGTCGTAGGTGACGTAGATGGGGACGTCCCCGATGATCTGGACCCGCCGCTGCCGGCAGTACTCCCGCAGCGCCGACCACTGGCGAAACGCCACGTACTGCAGGAACTGCTCGCGCCCGATGCGGTCCTGCTCCTCGTCCCGGGCGTGGGCGAGCGCCGCGGCGTCCCGGTCGCGCAGCTCCGCAGGCCACTCGTTCCAGGGCCGCCGCTGGTATCGGTCGTGGAGTGCGACGAAGAGGGTATAGTCGTCGAGCCAGAAGGGGTTCTTCTCAAGAAAAAGCCGGAACCCGCAGTTGTTTTCCCTCCTCTCCCGGAACCGGGCATAGGCGCTGTCAAAGAGGCGCCGCTTGTACCCGGATGTCCCGCGGTAGTCCACCCGCTCGTCGGGGAACTCTGGCCACGGCTCTATCTCCTCCTGCTCAAGGAGACCGTCGTCGACCATCCGCTCCGGACTGATGAAGAGGGGTTCGAGCCCGAACGCCGAGACGCTCTGGTAGGGCGAGTTGCCGTTGACCGACAGGATGGGGTTCAGCGGCAGCACCTGCCAGAGCGTCTGTCCGGCACGGGCGAGGAAGTCGACGAACCGGTATGCCTGCGGCCCGAGATCCCCGATCCCGTACGGTGACGGGAGGGACGAGACCGGCAGGAGGACGCCGCTCTTCCTGACGGTCATCACACCACCGCCGGCAGGACGGGAGAGTCTGGTCTCTGCGGATCGGTCATGGTAACGCCACCTTCAGGTATACTCCGAGTCGCTGCATGTTCTTAACCCATTCCATTGCAGTCGGATCCCCGGCCGCCGCCGTCTCCTGCATCCCGGCAAGGTGCTCGCCGGCGACGGCGGAGAGGATGTTCTGGCTCTCCCAGAGGTCGGGGCGCACCGGAAGGCCTTCGAAGAGGGTGACGAGCCGGACCGCGTCCCCGAGCAGGGTGGCATCGTCCGGCGCCTCAGCGAGCCGCCGCATGCAGTCCGTCAGCCTCGCGGTCGCCGCACGGTTCGGTGCGGGGCTGTCCGTGGGAACCGACCACGCCGCCATCGCACTGCGCACCGACTCCAGCATGCCGGCGTCGATCGGGTGCATGCCGAGCAGCATCCGAAGCTCTGACTGCAGCACGTGCTCCGCAGCGATTGCCGGGGGCTCTGCCAGCGTCTTCTGCATCCCGTCGGTCAGCGGCAGGACGGGGCCGTGGTCGATGACGGTCTCCCGGAAGAAGGCGTCCGCATCCCGCACCCGTGCGGCAAGGAGGCGTTGCATGACGGCGTTCTGCTCCTCCGGCGTGAGTGCTGCAAGCGGGTAGGTCATCTCCCCGAATATCCCGACAAAGGCCTTTTCCGCTGCACTCTTCTTCCGGAGCGCGTCCGAAAGCCCGGCTGCAAGGCCTTTCGCCGCTGCCTCGTCCCGGGAGGGGCGCCCCCCGCAGACAATGAAATTCCCGGCTTCGGAGAGGAGGAGGCCGCAGTCCAGCCGGATCTCCTCCCGCGTGATTGCGGAGCGGAGGGTGACGGTCGCCGTGCGGAGCTGCCGGCCGTCGATGCGGAGCCGGTCGCGGGGCGTGCACTCCACCCGGTACCCGTCCGGCAGGACCGGCGCCCCACTGTCGCCGCAGAGCGCGAGCAGGCCGGCGTGGAGAGCGATCCGCGAAAGATCCATCACGAACGGCCGCACGCAGGCTGCGTAGACCGTATACCCGTCCGGGAACCGCTCGGTGTTCCCGGGCGCATGCCGGAGCGGATCGGTGTAGAGGCTTGCGAGGTCGACGCCGGTGATCCCGTGGGCGAGCTGCGCCGCCCGCGCCGCATGCCGCATCACCTGCACCGACCCCGGCCCGGCGATGTCGTCAAAGAACCACCCGCAGCTCGTGGCCATCAGCATCGCCTGCCGCTTCATCTCAAGAAGTGCAAGGAGGGTGCCGGTCTCGGCAGGCGAGAGATCGCGTGCGGCGTGGCGTGCCAGAAACCGGTCGACGTTCCGCTCCGACCGGTCACGGATGCAGTCGATGTAGTCGTCCCGCGCCGCCCAGGGGTCGCGGACGAGCGGCGTAGCATGCGTCTCGAAGACCTCCGTGAGCCAGCCGCCGAGCCGGTCGGTCGCCTCCCGAAGAGCAGTCCGCCACGCGTGCGTCCCGCCGGGGTAATCCCCCGTGCCGCAGGAGCAGCCGCTCCGCCACCGCTCGACGCCGTGTTCGCAGCTCCATGAGGTGTTCTCCCGGATCGTCACCTCTTCTGTCGGCGGGTGCGTCTCCAGGTACTCGCCGTAGACGGTCAGCCGGGCATCCTCCCGCGCCTCGATCGCAGCGAGGCAGGAGGCGAGCGCCATCTCGCCGAACGTCCGGTGGTGGCCGTAGGTCTCCCCGTCGGTCGCGACGTGGACGAGCTGCGGCCGGTCGTCCGGAGCGAACGCGGCGAGGAGCCGCTCTGCAAGCCGCCTGCCGTCCATGAGGAGGTCGCCGAAGGCCACCTTCTGTGCGATGGCGCCGTCGTAGAAGAAGAGGGCGATCGACCGCCCCGACGGAAGGGGACAGCGGTAGGGCTGCCTGGTGTCGATCGGCCGGGGGCTATCCGCCTGGTGCGGCGCCAGGATCGTGAAACGGATCCCTTCCTCCGCCATGATATCCAGCGTCTCGAGGTCGACCGCCGTCTCCGGAAGCCACATCCCCTCCGGCTTTCTGCCGAACCGGGATACAAAATCCCGGATCCCCCAGACGATCTGCGTCCGCTTATCCCTACTCGTCGCGAGCGGGAGGATGAGGTGATTGTAGCCCTGCGCAATCGCCGGGCCGTGCCCGCCGTAGCGCTCCCTCCCCGCCCGGTCTGCCGCGAGGATGGCTGCGTAGACGGCCGGCCGGTGCTGCTCCAGCCACGAAAGCAGCGTCGGACCGGCGCTGAAACTGATCCGCTCGTAGGTGCTCAGTATCCGGGTGATGAACCCGTCCGCATCGAGGATCCGCGCCGCTGTGTTCGGAGCGTAGCACTCGGCGGCGACCCGCTCGTTCCAGTCGTGGTAGGGGTAGGCAGACTCCTGCACCTCCACGGTTTCGAGCCAGGGGTTCTCTCGTGGAGGCTGGTAGAAGTGGCCGTGAATACAGACGTAGCGGTTCATGCCCTTCCCTCATGCATGCTTGAATATCAGTGTTGCGAGTGGCGGCAGGGTAAGGGGGAGGGAGTCGGGGTAGCCGTGGAACGGCACCGGGTCGGTCTCGACGCAGCCCAGGTTGCCGACGCCGCTCCCGCCGTACTCCGTCGCATCACTGTTGAGCACCTCCCGCCACGCTCCCGGCGCCGGGACGCCGACCCGGTAGGCATAGCGGGGTACCGGGGTGAAGTTACAGACAACGAGCAGGGTCTCTTCAGGATCCTCTCCTTTCCGCAGGTAGGCGATGACGCTTCGTTCGGTGTCGCAGCAGTCGACCCAGGCGAACCCCTCCGGAGAGAAGTCCCGCTCGTGCAGGGCAGGTTCAGAGCGGTAGAGGCGGTTTACGTCCTGCACGTAGCGGCGGATTCCCTGGTGCGGCGCGTAGTCGAGGAGGTGCCACTCGATCCCGGTATCGTGGCTCCACTCGCTCCACTGCCCGATCTCGCCTCCCATGAAGAGCAGTTTCTTGCCGGGGTGGGTGAACATGTAGCCGAAGAGAAGCCGGAGGTTCGCGAACCGCTGCCAGCGGTCGCCGTGCATCTTGCCGATCAGGGAGCTCTTGCCGTGCACCACCTCGTCGTGGGAGAGCGGGAGGATGAACCTCTCTGAGAAGGCGTACCAGATGCTGAAGGTCAGGAGGTTGTGGTGGCGCTGCCGGTGGACCGGGTCGAGCGCGAGGTACTGCAGCGTGTCGTGCATCCACCCCATGTTCCACTTCGCAGAGAACCCGAGCCCGCCCGACCCGACCGATCCGGTGACGTGCGGCCAGGCGGTCGCCTCCTCGGCGATGACGAGGGTGTCCGGATGGTGCTCGCGGACGGTCTCGGTGAGCCTCCGGAGAAACGCGATCGACTCGAGATTCTCCCGTCCGCCCTGCTCGTTCGGCAGCCACGTTCCGGCCGGGCGTGCGTAGTCCAGGTAGAGCATCGAGGAGACCGCGTCCACCCGCAGGCCGTCGGCATGGTACTTCTCGAGCCAGAAGAGCGCGTTGCTGATCAGGAAGGAACGCACCTCGTGCCTGCCGTGGTTGAAGGTGTTGCAGGTCCACTCAGGGTGCAGCCCGCGGATCTGGTGGGCATGCTCGTAGAGGTGGGTCCCGTCGAAGAAGGCGAGTCCGTAGTCGTCGAGCGGGAAGTGGGAGGGCACCCAGTCCAGGATAACGCCGATACCGCGCCGGTGGAGGTGATCGATGAGGTGCATGAACTCCTGCGGGGTGCCGTACCTGCTGGTGGGGGCGTAGTAGCCCACGGTCTGGTAGCCCCACGAGGCGTAGAAGGGATGCTCCATCACCGGCATGAACTCGACATGCGTAAACCCCATATCGACGGCGTAGTCGGCGAGGGGTTCTGCGAGTTCCCGGTACGAGAGCGAGAGGTACGGCTCGGTCGTCTCACGCCGCCAGGAGCCGAGATGAACCTCGTAGATCGAGAGGGGCTCGGCGGGAGCATGCCGCTCCCCCCGTGTCCTCATCCAGGTGTCGTCCTTCCAGTCGTAGGCGGTGTCCCAGACGATCGATGCCGTCCGCGGCGGGATCTCCCAGAAGAGGGCATACGGGTCGCCTTTCTCGGCGCGGTACCCGGGCGATGCGACGTGGTACTTGTAGAGTGCACCCTTCCCGACGCCGGGAACGAACCCCTCCCAGATCCCGGAACCGTCCGGCCGCAGGGCGAGGGGATCGGCGGCGGCGTCCCACCGGTTGAAGTCGCCGATCACCGAGACGGCGGTGGCGTTCGGCGCCCAGACGGCAAATACCGTCCCGGCCTCTCCGCCGGCCGATGAAGGGTGGGCGCCGAGCTTGTCGGAGATCCTGTTGTGGCGCCCCTGCCGGAAGAGGTAGACGTCGTAACTGCTGATCATACCGCTGTGCCGTCCAGGATGTTTTTGTAGACATCCTCCATCTGTGCGGCGACGATCTTCCAGTCGAACTGCGATTCGACCTTTGCTTTCCCGGCTCGGCCGAGCGACTGCACCGTCACCGGGTCCTGGATGGCGTAGTCGATCCCCCAGGCGATCGAGTCCGGGCGGACGGGAACTTTCACGCCGTCGACGAGGTTCTCGATGTTCTCGGCGAGACCGCCGACGTCGGTAGCGACGACGCACCGTCCTGCGCTCCAGGCTTCGAGGAGGACGAGGCCGAAGGGCTCGTTTCGGCTCGGGATGACGATGACGTCGGCGGCGTTCAGGAGCCGCAGGTGTTCGCCGTCCGGGACGTAGCCTAAAAATCGCACCGGCAGGCCGTGTGCCATCCCGATGAGGTGCTCGTGCATCTGGCCGGTGCCGGCGACCATGAACTGGACGTCCCACCGGCGGGAGAGAACCGCCGGGATCGCCTCGAGGAGGAGATCGGGCCCCTTCTGGTAGGTGAGGCGGCCGATGAAGAGGACAAGCGGCGCGAGCGGGTGGATCCCGTACTGCTTCTTCACCGCGCCGGCGTCGACCTCCGTCCGGTAGCGGCCCGGATAGATCCCGTTCGGAACGACCGTGACCTTCCCGTCGGGGACGTTGTAGAGCCACATCAGCTCAGTCTTGGTATGGTGAGATACCGTGGTGATCGTCTTTGCGATGTAGGCGCCGTACCACTCCTTTCCGGAGATCTCGCCAAACTCCCACCAGCCGCCGAAATTCGAGCCGTTCCGTCCGTACTCGGTCGAGTGGAATGAAAAGACCGTATTCCTCTCCTTGAGGAGGTGCATCGCCTCCACGAAGTGCCAGTCATGGAAGTGGAGGATGTCGAACGGCGGGCGGTCGTGCTTCCGGAAGTTCTCGACACACTGGTTGCTCATATCCCTGCAGTAGTCGACGATGTTCTCCCCGGAGGGCTGGGAGTAGTGGTAGTGGACGTTGTTGATCTCCCGGCCGTCCCCGTCGCCCCGGGTGAAGAAGTGAACCTCGTGGTTCTGCGCCAGAACCTCTGCAAGGTGCGTGGTGGCGGGGGCAAGCCCGCCGACCTTCACTGAGTGGAGCGATTCCCAGCTGAAGAAGGCTATCTTAAGCGATTCCATAGTGCATGTATCCTGGCCTGTAATGCCGCCCTGAGTTCGTCGCGGCTCTCGCATTCCTGAACCGTCCGTCCGATGACCGTATCGCCGATCACCTCGGTTATCCACCGGGTGAAGTCGCCGCGTTCCCGGTGGTAGGCGATCACCTCATCGGAGGCGTACTCGAGCATATCGGCGAGTTCCTCGAGGCTGTGGGCGGCAAACCCTGCCGTCCGGTCCGGAGAGGAGAAATGAAACGCCTTCTCCGGCGGGACGCAGCGGAGCGAAAGCGCCGCACGCTTCGATCGCACCATCGCCGCAGACCGCTCTTCGTAGTCGGAGAGGATCCGCATGTAGGTATCAAAGGCCGAAAAGGCCTCCTCCTGGCTCGCCTGGTGGAAAGCCTCTCCGCAGGAACCCGACTTCATCGCCATTGCGTGGAAGTGATCGACCTCCTGGAGGAGCCGCCATATCTGTTTCTCCGGGAGCCACCGCCCGCCGCTTTGCAGTGCGTCGACCGCAGACTGCTGCATCATGTTCAGGTGCCGGGCGTCCTCTTTGCCGTCCCAGATCGCATCGCCTTCAGAAGCCGCAGCGATGATCTCCGAGGGCACCGTCGCCGCGACCCCGGCCTGCTCGAGAGCGTCCGGCAGGTCGCGGATGAATCCGAGGATATCAGGCCCTGTGCCGTCGCCCTGCCGCAGCACCCCAAGGTCGATGGAGGCGTGGACGCAGTCGCCGGGGGATGCGGCTATCCAGCCGGCGTACTTCCCGGGCGTGAGCGGGTACTGATCCCAGTGCTGCATGAAGAACCGCCGGGCGACGTCGTCGGAGAGCGGGCAGTGCCGAACCAGGACGGGCAGACCCTCGGAGCGGTAGATGCAGTTCGGGTTCCTCCCGGCGAGCACCCTCTCGTTGCCCTCGATGTAGATCCCTGCAAGACCCGCCCTGCGGACGGTCTCGGCAACGTCCCGGCTGAAGGCGAAGTCGGTAGCGTCGTAGATCGCCGGACGCTTCCCGAAGGTCTCCTCCATGAGCCGGCGATGCTGAACAACCTGCTCTTCGACCTCGCACGCGTCACCGAGACGCTCGGCGATGCCGTGGTAGTAGGTCTGGGCAAGCAGTTCGGTCCCCGGAGCCGAGACCACCCGGCGGAGGAGGTCGAGCGCGTCCGGTGCCCAGCGTTCGAGGTGCTCGACCGCCGGGCCTGAGATGCTGAAGGTGCAGGCCACCCCCCGCTCACGCCAGCCGTCGAGCGCCGCAAGGGTCGGGAGGTAGGCGTCGTTCACCGCCCGGAGGAACGCATCACGCGTTCTGCTGCTGAAGTAGGCCTCCGTAAGGTGCTTTCTGCCCCTTGCGTCGTCAGGGTGGAACGCACGGTTTAAGAGATAGGGATGGTGGACGCCGAAGCCAAAACAGATGCGCATACCGCGTCTCCCGCCGTCTGTCATCAGAGGTAGTGTTGTGGCATCCGGTATATATGTGCATCCTCCGGGTACTCATAGAAAAGATATATCCGGGCGGTCGGATCGCCCGGTAGCGGCATCGGGCGGATCAGAAATGCTTTCCGGCGGCAGACCGGATGTGAGGTTCGGCGCCTCAACCCGTCCGGCGATCCTCGCAACCGCACGGAGCCAGTCGTCAGGGAACCGGTCGAGGTCGTCTGCGGTCAGTCGCCACTCCCAGTTGCCGTCCGTCGTTCCCGGCAGGTTCATCCGTGCAGCGCCGCCCATGCCGAGGACGTCCTGCACCGGGACTATCGCCGTCCGGGCAACCGAGAGCATCGCCGCCCGGACGAGCTCGCGGTGGACGGCGCCGGCAGGGATCACGCGGCCGAAGTACTCGAAGAGGGTCTGCCGCTCCCGTTCCGGTGCCTCGTCGTACCAGCCCTTGACGGTGTTGTTGTCGTGCGTTCCGGTGTAGAGGATGCAGCTTGGGATATGGTTGTGCGGGGCATGGGGGCTCTTCGCCGGGTCGCCGGCGAAGGCGTAGAGCAGCACCCGCATCCCGGGATAGTCGAACCGGTCGAGGACGGCCTGGATCGCCGGGGTGTTCTCCCCGAGATCCTCGGCGATGAGCGGCAGGGAGGGGAAGCGGTCGGCAAGGCGCTCGAAGAAGTCCATCCCCGGGCCGTCGACCCACCGCCCGAACTCGGCAGTCGGATCGCCGGCAGGCACCTCCCAGTAGTCGATGAACCCGCGGAAGTGGTCGATCCGGATGATCGTGAAGAGGTCGAGCAGCCGGGCGACCCGCCGGATCCACCAGGCATACCCCCGCCGCTTCTGGGCGTCCCAGTCGAAGAGCGGGGTGCCCCAGAGCTGGCCGGTCCTGCTGAAGCAGTCCGGCGGCACGCCCGAGACAAACGTCGGCCGCAGAGCGGCGTCGAGCCGGAAGAGCTCCGGGTTCGCCCAGACGTCGGCGCTGTCGTAGCCGACGTAGATGGGGACGTCGCCGACGAGGTGGATCTTCCGGTCGCTGCAGTAGCGGCGGAGTGCCTGCCACTGCCGACCCGCCACGTACTGGAGAAGATATTCGCGCTCGATCCGATCCGAGAGCTTTCGGCGCATCTGCCCGAGCGCCGCCGGATGCCGCCGCCGGAGCGGGATCGGCCACTCGCTCCACCGCTGTCCACCGGTCTGCTCCCGGATCGCGACGAAGAGGGCGTAGTCGTCGAGCCACCCGGCATTCTCCGCGACGAAGATCTCGTAGCGCGGGTCGCCGCCCGCCTCCCGGAACCGCCGGTGCGCCCGGTCGAAGATCCGGGTCCGGTACGCCGCCGCGGCAGCGAAGTCCGCACGACCGGCAGGGAAGGCGGGCACCGGGTCGAGATCCGCGGGGTCGAGGAGATCGTCCGTGACCATCCGCTCAGGGCTGATGAGCAGGGTATTGAGCGCGAACGCCGAGGGGCTCGAGTAGGGAGAATGGCCGTAATCCGGTGTCGTGGGAGTGATCGGCAGCGTCTGCCAGTAGCGCTGTCCGGCGGCGGCGAGGAGGTCCGCGAACCGGTAGGCGGCAGGTCCAAGATCCCCGGTCCCGTACGGCGACGGGAGCGACGTGATGTGCAGGAGGAGTCCGCTCCCCCGCGTCGGTATCACGCCGCCTTCCCTCCCTGCGGCACGGCCCGTATCAGATGCGACATAGGTGCTCCCTGCAGATATCACCGCAGTGCAATAAAGGTTCCAGTCGGGCGGCAGTGGGAGAAGCTCCATGCCCCCGCGCCCGGAGAGCGCACCGATCGCAACGCTTATGCCACCGATCCGGCTACCCCCCTCTTTGGAGAGAGGCGTCATGGAGTATATCGAGGAGTTTCCGGTCCTGATCATCGACGACGACCTGCATGCCGAGACCGCCGGCGGCCGGGCGTCGCGAGAGATCGTCGAAGAACTGCGCAAAGAAGATTTCACCGTCATCGAAGCGCTCAACGCCCGCGACGGGATCCACGCATTCCTCTCGCACCCGCACGCGAGCTGCATCATCATCGACTGGGACCTGACACCTGAACCGGCGGACGGCAACCGCACCGCCGCCGACGTCATCACCCTCATCAAGGAGCGGAACCGGAAGATCCCGGTCTTCCTCTACACCGAACGGCTCGCCATCAGTGCGATCCCTCTCGACGTCATCTCCTCGATCGAGGGCTACATCTGGAAACTCGAAGACACGCCCGACTTCATCGCCGGCCACATCAAGCGGGCGGCCAGAACCTACCTCTCCGACGTCCTCCCCCCGTTCTTCAAGGCTCTCGTGGACTACGTCGACGAGTACCGCTACTCCTGGCATACGCCCGGGCATATGGGCGGGGTGGCCTTTCTCAAGACCGCGGCCGGCCGGATCTTCTTCAACTTCTTCGGCGAGAACACCCTGCGTGCCGATCTCTCGGTATCGGTGGCGGAACTCGGTTCGATCCAGGAGCATTCGGGCGTCGTCGGCGAGGCCGAACGCCAGGCGGCGGGCGTCTTCGGGTCTGACCGCACCTACTTCGTGACGAACGGGACGAGCGGGGCAAACAAGATCGTCTGGCTCGGCTCGGTGACGCCGGGGGATATCGTCCTCGTCGACCGGAACTGCCACAAATCGATCATGCACGCGATCATCATGACCGGCGCGATCCCGGTCTACCTGGTGCCGGCGCGGAACGAATACGGGATCATCGGCCCGATCTGCAGCAGGGAACTCCTGCCGGAGACGATCGCAGAAAAGATCCGGTCATGCCCGCTGGTGGACGACCCCGCGGCGCACCCGGTCCGGCTCGCGGCGATCACGAACTCCACCTACGACGGCCTCTGCTACAGTGTGGAGACGATCCATGAGCACCTGAAGGATACCGTCTCGTTCATCCACTACGACGAGGCGTGGTTCGGGTACGCCCGGTTCCACCCGCTGTACGCGGGCCGGTACGGCATGCACCCGACGGACGGGACGGGGCCGACGGTCTTTGCGACACAGTCGACTCACAAGGTTCTCGCGGCCTTCTCGCAGGGGTCGATGGTGCATATCAAAGAGGGGGCCGCACCGGTCAGTCCCCAGCGGTTCAACGAGGCGTTCATGATGTTCACCTCAACCTCCCCGCAGTACATGATCATCGCGTCGCTCGACGTCGCCACCAAGATGATGGCCGGCCACCAGGGCAGGTTCCTCGTCGAGGAGGCGATCGACGAGGCGATAGTCTTCCGCAGGAAGATGGTATCGGTCGGGGAGGAGATTGCGGCAAGCGGCCGGCCGGTGGAGAAGCACTGGTGGTTCACGGTCTGGCAGCCGGGCTGCGTCACGGGGGAGGAGGCAGACGGCGCAGACCTCATCGGCGCCTCCGGGTGCTGGACGCTCCGGCCGGACGAAGCGTGGCACGCCTTCGACGGGCTCGACGACGGGTACGTCATGCTCGACCCGATCAAGGTCACCATCCTCGCCCCCGGCGTCCGGGTCGGCGGGGGCATGGGGGAATGGGGAATTCCCGCCGCCATCGTGACGAAGTACCTCAGAAACCACGGGATTGTCGTGGAGAAGACGGGCTACTACTCGTTCCTGGTGCTCTTCACGCTCGGGATCACCAAAGGCAAGTCGGGCAGCCTCCTCGCCGAGCTCTTCCGGTTCAAGGCGGTTCACGACGACAACCACCCGCTCGAGGAGGTCTTCCCGGAGCTCGTCCGGGACTACCCGTTCCGCTACGCCGGTCTCGGGCTGCGCGACCTCTGCCGGGAGATGCACGACTACCTGCGGGAAAGCGACATCGCCGGGATCGTCAGGAACGTCTACGCAGACCTCCCCGAGCCGGCCATGACGCCGGCCGAGGCCTACCGCCATCTCGTCCGGGGCACTGTTGCGGAGGTGCCGGTCCGCGCGATCGAGGGCAGGGCTGTCGCGAAGATGGTCGTCCCCTACCCGCCCGGTATCCCGGTGATCA
>NZ_VCYH01000020.1 GCF_030464345.1 Methanoculleus frigidifontis
CAACATGGACTGGACCAGCATCGTCCTCCACGGCACTGCGGCGAAGCTCGGAAAGTATGGCTACAGCCGGGATCACCGGCCGGATAAGAAACAGATCACCGTCGGCGTCACAGAACTTGCCGACCCGTGTCAACGTCGGAATAAACCACATGATGCCCGCGTGGCCACAAGCATACCTTATTAAAATATAAGGGTGGCCATTTGTCCGGGGTAGTGAAGGCTGAGGAATCTTTGGGATCCGATCCCGTGGAATAAACTAACCAAGCCATCGTCTCGGAAGCATACCTCCTATATTCCCGGGCACTCATAACGAGGTTGGCGGGGTTACCCCCAGATCCTGATACAGTTGCCGTTGCGCATCCAGCATCTCGCCCACCCGCAGTGCTTTTCCCGGCTGTTCGAAACATTCGATGAGATCCAGTTTGTCCAGTACGCCCGACAGCGTGTAGTCTTTGAGCAGCCCTTTCACCTGCATCTGTTTTTTGATGTAGGAGAGGTAGATCAGTGCCACAAACTGGACGAAGAGCTTTCCGTCAAGACTCTGCTCAGACGACACCAGAACCCGCCGCATGCTCAACCGTTCCTTGAGGTTGCCGAATGCCTTCTCGACAACGTCTTTGTTGCGGTAGAGTTCAAGAGCCGTCACTGCATCCATCGTCTCATTGGTGATCAGGGCAAAGAATCCATAATAGCGTTTGACTTTGCTGACAACCTCTTCCCTGACTGTTACACGCGTTCCCCGTTTGGGCGTCGTCCTGATGAGGAAATACTTCTGGTAGAGTTTTTCGTGTTCCGGAACACGCTTGCCGGTTTCCAGTTCCTGCTTCAGTGCGAGCAACCGGCGGTCAAAGGCTTGCTCGTCCTCAGCCGCCTTGGCGATATTGTAATAGTAATGGATATACAGGCGACGCGGTTCCTGGAGCGTGTCTCCCTTGTATGGACGTTTCTGGGTGTACTTCCAGGTGGTTCGGACGGTTCGGCAGTAGAGCTCGTAATCCTCGTTGTACTGCTCGAAACTTCGGAACGTGTCGTAGATCGCGTCCAGCTCGGTTCGGACAAACACCAGGGACATCTTCACCGACATGAGGAACTTCACGTGGTCACGGTAGAGGCAGTTGATATTGGCTTCACTGTAACACCCGCGATCCATGACCAGTTTTACCTTCGAACAGCCGAGAAGTTCCAGGTCGGTGAGCAGATGCCGGATGGTCTTGGAATCAAGGATATTGCCCGCGAGTTTCCGGTAGTAGAACGGGAGGTTGGACTTCTGCCCGAAGACCAGAGCTAGTTTCAGTTGGGGCAGGCGGTCGTGCTCTTTGTTGTGGCCATACTGTACCTGGCGGAGTGTCTCCGAGTAACTGGAGAGAGAGGTCGTGTCATAAGCCCAGAACTCCTGTTCCAGCCTTCGTTTCCCCTGGAGGGTGAAGAATCGGCGTTTGGCCTCCTCGGTGATGCCGGCGAAGACCTCACTGCTGCGCTGGGAGGTGATGGGTTTGCCGTACGGATGCCTGTGGAGAGTGCTCCATTTCTCAAAGCGGTACAGGGGCGTGCTGTCTTCAAGGACAAGATAGTAGGCGATGGACAGGATCTGCTGGTAGGTGTCGGGGAAACACTGGCGTACGTCCTGCGTGATCCCCAGCTTCTCGCCGATGGCATCGAGCAGGTATGTGGCGCCGTAAAAGGATCGATGAACCTGCGCAGGTGCATCGGGTCCATCGTTCACGGGTACCGTAGCATCGTGCTTTTTGCGGTTTCTTCCGTCAGTAGGAACGATCTCGCCGGTTGCACTGTCCACCCGCCCGATCAGGGTGCGGCGAGCCCGTGACTGTTTCTTTTCGCTGTCCCAGTATGAGACGGAGTGATAGGCGTAGGTGATCCCCGATCGTTTGTCCGTTTGGTAGACTATTGCCGCCATGTGGGTTGCTGCCTCGTTATGTATCTATAACCCATAACGATGGATAAATCTATCGATTTAAGTCATACAGAAGGGTTGTTTGATATTTTAAAGGCACTGATAAGGGGGATTATTCGGCATCGTTATGTGTCAGCGGGAATCCAGGATGAATATGGCAGGAACCAGTTTCCGTCAGCGAGGAACCCAAGGATTCATCAGGGAGAAGGCGAAAGTGATAGCTCAGGTGGATCAGTTTTAGATGAGCCAAGTGGATCACTTTTGAATGAGCCAAAACAAACTCTGCAGAAGTGGGCACATTAGGGGTTATTTACTGAAAGTACAAGGATCTTGCGGTTTGATTATTCTACCTGGGGCGGAATTTACTGCGAAAGGCGGGGTTGAATAAAACGAGAGGGAGGAAACAGTTAGCGAATTACTGATACAGGAGAGCCATTTGAAATTTTAGAGGCAATAATTAGAGGGATTACTGAATCTCGGCGTGTGTCATCGGGGATCTAGGATGGAAACAAAAATCGTTCTTCCCAGTATCTAATTATCTGTGTTTCCGGTTGGAATTTCAATTCATCTGTATCAATTTCTAGGCCAAGGGCGATCTTTATTGCCAACAATGGCATATTCACTCCTGCTTCTGCGGTCAAAATAATCGTCCCACTTATTCTGGGATTTATTTCAATTATTTTCACTTCTTTTGAATGGCTTTCTTCAATTGCCTGATAATTTATAGGTCCGAAAAACTGTATTGATTTTGCTAATTTATGCCCAATTTCTTTCAATATCTGATGATCTATTGTTTTGCCCCGATAAGTTACTCCGTTTTGAATCTGCGTCCTTACTCTAGGAACTGTGCTAATGCAATTGCCATTCTTATCACATAGGATGTCCACTGTAAACTCTCGCCCTTCAATGTATTCTTGGAATATGTATTTGTCGAGTTTTCCAGTAAATTTTGAGGTATAGTATTCAAAATCCCTAGATGAATTAATGTATAAAATGTTAACGGATCCACAACCGTTCCTTGGTTTCATAATTATGGGATATTTAATTGAACTGCTGCATTCACAAACTTGGTTATATGTATATGTTTTTGCAAAAGGGATGGAATCCTTTAATTTTCTGTGTGCAACTAACTTGTCGATAGTGCACATTATTGCATCATACGTACTGACAATAACTTGGATCCCAAGTTTTTCAAATATTTCAAGGTTTCTCGAAAATATCTCGATGTGCGGATGCAATCCTGGAATAACCACCGGGATATTCTCTTCCTGGCAAATTTTTATTGTTTCTTCAACAATTCTATGCTCTTGCTCAAAGCTTTTTACTATTCGATAATTATCAGCCAAATGAATACCTGGACATGAGATATCGCCATCCACCACATAGACCTGAACAAGTTTAGATAAATTAAGACACTTTATTGCTGAAACAGCCATTTGGGAAGAACCGGATGTAATTAACACTGGAATGATAGGACTCATAAGTTATTCTCCAGCATTATTGAATGATGAAATATATGTTGGGCATGAAAGGATGTATTCTCCGTTTTTACAGCGTGGATCAAAACTTAATTTTGATATTTCTCTGTACGCAATGCATCCCCCCCCGCATGCATCAAAAATATCACATCGAGTACAATATTCTGAAGATACATTAATTCCTTTTAATTTTTCTAAAATCGAAGAAAATGATGATATCCGTAAATTACCCAGCAAATACTCATTGTTTCCAATTAATAATGGGCAGGGATAGACTTCACCCGAAGCCAGAACATGTAGGAAGCAAACATCATTTGCCTTGCATTTTGAGCGCTTATTTTTTGCGTTTTTGAAATCTGCTCTTCTTACCGCAAAAGATTCAAGCTTCATTTCAAGATTATATTTTCCGGAACTTTCCATAATTAGATCAGTAAAATCAATCCATTCCTGGGCATTTAGTATCAGGTCCTCTATATCGCTACCCCTTCCAACTGGCGACATATGAATATATGCATGAAAATGTACACCCAACGAACTAAGATGTTCTGTTAGGCATCTGATACCGTCGAGATTTTTTCTACAAACTGGCGTGAATACGCCAATGCGTATCCCCTGTCCAATAGACAGTTTCAAAGCTCGGATTGTTTTTTCATGCGAACCTCGAATTTGGGTGATCCCATCATGGATTTTATTGTCAAGACTGAATACTGTGAAAAATAGTCCGTCCAATTGCACTCTCTTAAAAAAATCTAATAAATTTCTATCCAATAGTGTTCCATTTGTACAAACCGTTGTAACCAGCCCAATTTTTTTTGCATATAAGCAAATTTCTTTTAAATCATTTCTCAGTAACGGTTCTCCTCCCTCTAAATGAACTTCGCTTATACCAAAATCTTTTGCTTCCGACAAAATTCGGAAAATTTCATCGTTTTTCAAGGGTTCATCAACTTCTTTTCCAGCTTTGGCATAACAGTGAATACATCTCAAATTACAGGCGTTCGTTATATGAAAATCCATGTATGCATCCCCTAAAATTTATTTTAGCCAACATTGCGGGTCTTGAGCTAAGTAATCCCCAGTTTTCAGATATGCACTCGCTCTACACCCTCCACAAACGTTACGATACAAACAGTCAGAACAGACCTTAATGTTTTTTCTATCTCGTAACATGTTTAGAATTCTAGAATTTTGCCATATCTCCAAAAAAGGTGTCTCACTAATGTTACCACATGAAATTCTCAATTTTGGACAAGGATACACTTCCTTATTAGGATCAAGTGTCGCTGATGCGACGCCTGCAATGCAACCACCACGAATATCATATCCTGAAAGTTTTTCTGACGCTTTATCAATCAAAAGGGTGTTAAATAAGGGCTCACAAAACATGCGTATGCCGCTATTTTCCTGAACAAAATCACAGATTTCTCTAAGTTCTTCTTTGGTTAACTCCAAATTCTTATCATTGCAGATATGGCGGTTAATGTTTATAGGAAGGTCATTAAAGGGATCGCTCAATGACTTGATGTAATGGAAATTTTCCTTTGTCGCGACAAATGTTATACTCAGCGGGATGTTGACGTTTTTCAGAAGAGAAATGTTTTCCAGTACTGTATCATATGAACCGTCCAAACCAACCCAAGCATCATGAATGTCCCGATGGCCATAAACAGCTACTTGGACTGATATTTTTATACGATCCTTAAGTATTTTATCAATTAGTGATTGAGGAGGAGTTATCGTACCGTTTGTTGCAAGATGAACATTATATCCATAACTTCCAATTAAACTGATTATTTCTGTAATCTGCTCATGTAATAAGGGTTCACCACCTGTTAACGAAACATCGATTATGCCCATATCTTTTGTATTCTCAAGCAAATTATTGATATCATGCAATGAGAGTGATTTTGGTTCCTCTTTTTTACCATAGCAATTGGGACAACTTAAATTACAGCGCTCGGTAATCGAGATGACCAACTGAAAAAGAGAAGGAGTACCTGTTTCCATATTTAAACCTCTCAATATATATTACGCTAGTTCCAAATAACAGATATTAAACCTTTCGAATTTCTGTTATGGAAGATCACAGGAGAATTTGAACAACCACTCATCTGAAGTACCCAGGACTTACGCAGTTGATCACAAAGTCGATCATTTTCAGCGTTATTGCCGTGTTGACTAACTCCGGTCACCCGACCACAAAAGTGAAGGTGACGGCCGCCCCTGCCGCCCCTCCATGGCTAAGAAAGAACGCTGGGGACGACCGTACCCTGATACTCGCGACTGCAGTATCTATAATGAACGGCTGGTTCGGCGGGGTGAACTCTACATCGCACTTGATTTCCTCAATCGCTGGGACGACCTGCTTGCGGAGATGAATGCCGGGAAGTGTGATCGTCCGTATAAGTATCCGGAGCCGTTCATCGCATGGATGGCCTGCATCCACATCTTTCTCCTGATGCCCTACCGCCAAATGGAGGGGTTTGTCCGGAAGCTCGCGGAGTTCATCCCCCGTCTCACGGCGGCGGACTACACCACGCTCTTCCGGCGGATAGAGCAGCTGGATCTCTCCCTGAAGGTCACTCCCGAGTTCCTTGCCGAGGACGTGATCATCGCCGTCGACAGCACCGGGATGACCGTCACGAACCGTCTTCGCACGGATCCGGGCACGCAAAGGATATAAAAAAGCGATTGTGGCATTGGCGCGGAAGGTAGTATCAATTATTCATCATCTCCTCGCAAACCACGAAATGTATGTCGAATCGCCGGGGACGGTGAAGGAAGTGAAACTGCCCAAGATCAGGCCGGACGCAGAAATGGATCATGGCGAGATGATTCAAATCCTTACTCAGGCAGGATACATCGTCCGGAAACTGAACACCGAGTGATAACCGAAATCGAAGAGGATGAGGCAGTTCTAGCGGAGGCTCTGCATACCCATAGAGTGGTTTTCATACCAGCAATCTGGGGTGAAATTTACTGCGAAAGGCGGGATGAAGTCAGCAGAAGTGGGCACATTAGGGGTTATTTACTGAAAGTACAAGGATTTTGCGGTTTGATAATTCTACCGAGGGCTCAAGTTAGTGCGAAAGGTGGGTTATAGTTCCCGATCGACCTTTTCCCATGAGCATGCGTACCAATTTTGCAATTCGGTGCGAATCTGCCTCTCTTGCTGCCTTGGGCGACCGGCTGGGGGAGATCAGCGGTCTGATCGACTGGGATCCGTTTCACCCGCTGCTTGCCGATCTATGCATGAATGCCGAGAGTCGAGGCGATAATCCAAACTATGACGTTGTTCTAATGATCCGGCTGCTGGCATTCCAGGAGAAGAGACCAACCCTACTTCCCGTGAAGATTGATGGTGTTGATCAGGGCGGCGAATCCGTCGAGTTCCATCTGCAGCACGGCGTTCTTCGTCATGCCCATGCTGGTCTCGGCGTCCGCGGTCAGGGTCTCAGGTCCACGGACGACCTCCCGGTAGACGCCGTCTGCGGAGAGAACCTTCTGCGCCTCGCCGTCGTGCACGAACGCCCTGCCCGGGATGATGACGACCTCCTCGAGCTTTGCCGGGTCGATCTCCCGGAGATCGTCGAGGGTGATCAGGCAGGCGATATCCTTCTTTACCTTGACAACCCGGGGCTGATACCCCCGGATCTGCAGAACCCGCTGGATGAACGGCGCGGCAATACTCCCGGTGACAACCGACGCACGCTTCCTGACACGGGGGAGTTTCTTTACGAGATCGGGTTCGTGCAGGATGGCGAAGGGAGAGCCGATCTCGGGGTCGCCGAGGGGAGTGCCGCTGACCTTCATGGAGAAGCGGCCGTTCATGGCGTCAACCGTCTCCGCAAACTCTTTCACCGTCTGGACACGCTGCCCTTTGATGATCGGAGCGTTGCCGAGGATCAGCCCCTGCTCGAGCGTGTTTGCAAACCGCATCAGGATGAGGCCGCGCACGCCCCGCTCCTCCAGCCATGCACAGGTCTCTTCGAGCACGGCGCCGTCGTTCACGCCCGGGAGGATCACGGCTGCGGCGTAGACGTCAATCTCCTCTGCGAGCCGTTCCAGTACCCGAAGCGAGGCCTCCGGCGTCGGATCGCGCATCCAGCGCTTCCGGAGCGCAGGGTCCGATGCGAAGACCGTGTAGGAGACCTCGGTAAGGCCGCAGTCGATGAGGTGATCGGCGATGGCCGGGTCATCGAACCCCTTCCCGCTGGTGTAGCCGATGTGGAGCGGCGCCTCCAGGGAGGCGAGGAGGTCGACGAGGTCGGCAAACGCCGGGTAGCAGCTCGGGTCGCCGCCACCGCTGATGGTGACGCGGGTGATGTCGTCGCTGCTGACGCTGATGTTGGCCAGTGTCTCATCTGCAACCGTCCGCAGGTCTTTGAAGCCCTGGTATCCCTCCCGGACGCCCCGGGTGCAGTAGTCGCATCCAACAGAGAACGGGAGGCAGTAGCGGCATCCAAGCGGCCGTGTATCGGACACATGTTTAAAATAACAATAATTGCAGAAGCCCCTGCAGTCGAGCCCGGGGCGGCCGCCGATATCAACGGTGAGATGAGACATACGTTGCGTACATTCTATCGTCATTGCATAATGGTTTTGTGATGCCAGTTTTCGAGCCACGATCAATGATTATCCTATATTCCCGGCCACTCATGCGAGGTCGGCGGGGTGACCCCCAGATCCTGATACAGTTGCTGTTGCGCATCCAGCATCTCGCCCCCCCGCAGTGCTTTCCCCGGCTGTTCGAAACATTCGATGAGATCCAGTTTGTCCAGTACGCCCGGCAGCGTGTAGTCTTTGAGCAGCCCTTTCACCTGCATCTGTTTTTAATGTAGGAGGAGAGGTAGATCAGTGCCACAAACTGGACGAAGAGCTTCCCGTCAAGATTCTGCTCAGACGAAACCAGAGCCCACCGCATGCTCAACCGTTCCTTGAGGTTGCCGAAGGCCTTCTCGACAACATCTTTGTTGCGGTAGAGTTCAAGAGCCGTCACTGTATCCATCGTCTCATTGGTGATCAGGGCAAAGAATCCATAATCGCGCCTGGCTTTGCTGACAACCTCTTCCCTGACTGTTACACGTGTCCACCGTTTGGGCGTCGTCCTGATGAGGAAATACTTCTGGTGAGAACTTCGAACAACCTCTCCTCCTCCAAAGTACTTTATAGCCACGGATCGACCTTTTCCCCATGAGCACGTTCACCAATTTTTTAATTCGACATGAATATGCCTCCCTTGCAGCTCTGGGTGATCGGCTGGGTGAGATCAGCGGTCTGATCGACTGGGATGCCTTCCGCCCTCTCCTTGCCGACCTCTACACCAATGCCGAGGGGAGAGGCGGTCGTCCGAACTATGACGTTGTTCTCATGATCCGGCTGCTGGTGCTCCAGCAGTGGTATGGTCTCTCGGATCCCGAACTGGAGCGTCAGGCGACCGACCGGATCTCATTCCGCCATTTCCTGGGATACCCGGAATCCATTCCGGATCGGTCGACGGTCTGGCTGTTCCGGGAACGCCTGGCTAAAACTGGGAAGGAGACTGCGATCTGGGATGAGTTCCAGCGGCAACTCGAGGAGCAGGGTCTCACGATCAAGCGGGGTGTCATGCAGGATGCCTCGTTCATCACCGCCGACCCCGGACACGCCTCTGCCGACACACCCCGGGGCGAGCAGGCACGGACGCGGCGCAGCCGCGACGGCACCTGGGCCAAGAAGGGCTCGAAATCCCAGTTCGGCTACAAACTTTACATCCTGCTCGACAAGGACAGTCAGCTGATCCGCCGGATCGAGACCACCACCGCGTCACTCCATGACAGCAGGATCGATCTCTCCCGCATAGGCGAAACGGTCTATCGTGACAAAGGCTATTTCGGCGTGAAACCGCAGGCATCTATGGACAAGACCGTGCACCGGGCCGTTCGCAACCATCCCCTCTCGATCAAAGAGAACCGGAGAAACAAGGCCATCAGCAGAACACGATCGCTGGTGGAACGGCCGTTTGCCGTGATCAAGCGGGTGTTCCATGCAGGCCACCTCATGGTCACGACCGTTGCCAGAGTACGGGTCAAAAATGTCTTCTCCTGTATGAATTTCAACTTCAGGCAACTTCTCACTCTTCAGGCGCAAGCTGCCGAGCGGTAGCTCTCGAGAAAACTCACAAGAATCCTGGATATCCAGGCGTTCAGGAAGGGGAAGGCTCACCGGTGAGCGCAGGAGGCGAGAGGAGGGGGGAGATGAGCCAGGGTCATTCGCCCTACATTCCCGTGAATACATGACGAGATGAAATTAAAATGGCTGAATTTCATTTGAACCCACTTTCCGCAGGTCTTTGATCACAAATAGTAATTTACATACTCCTCCCCGAGCAGCCGGAGAATCTTCCAGAACTCCGGGGTCATGTTCGTAACCAGCACCGTCACCTCCTCTTCCGCCCGGAACCGGAGTTCCCGGACGCGCCGGAAGCGGAAGAAGAGCCACTTCAGGGTCGGTTTCTGTGTCTGCTTCTTCGTCTGGCCGGTCACCGTTTCCCCAGTCTCCTGCAGTTTCCGGCGGAGCCGGAACTCGGTCATCGCATAGATGAAGAGGCAGAGCACCATGATCATCGCCAGCGCCTGGATCCGGGATGGTTTCTTGAGATAGATCTCCGCCACCCGGAACGACGGGTCTTTGGGGAACCGGAACCCGCGCTCCACCGTGCCCTGTTCTTTGTAGTTCATCAGCAGATCGTCCGGGGAAAGGTCGAGATCGTTCGTTGCCAGAACGAACCGGCCGAGTTTCTGCCGCCGATCCGCGACGGCATCTGGGTCGTGTTCAATCTCGGCTGAGATCCGGTAAACGGTCTCCACCGGCTCATCCGCCTTCGGCCGGCCGCGTTTCTTCGTCGTCTTCCGGGTGACACTCCTGATATCGAGTGAGGTGAAACAGAACAAGCCGTGCTCCTGCAACCACTTTTCGGCAGCGATCCGGGCATCCGGTTCGCAGGCGAACTCCCGTGCCCCGAGCTTCCGGAGCGACGTTTCTGCCTTTGTCTTGTCTTTCTCCAGCCGTTGTGCGAACGTCTTCTCCTGCCGTTCCTGCATCGGGGCCGAGTGGTAGACGACCCACTTCTGCGGGATGCCGGCATACTCAGACACATGCTCTGCATACCGGTAGCGGTCGTCGGCGCACGGCTGCAGGGTGAGATCGGCAGCGACAAGCGCTTTCACCTCGTTCAGGGTCGCCGGCACCCGGCTGATCCAGAAGGTGCGGGTGCCGAGCGTCGCGAGGTTCTCGGCCGTATAAAATGCGGCATCGGCGATATGGTAGACCTTGCCCGGGTGCTGCAGGTTTTCGGTGAGCTGGGTGATGATCGTCAGCAGAGTCTTCTTATCGGACTCGTTCCCGGAGAAGGTCTGCAGAAAGAGCGGGATGCCGTGCTGGTCGGTCGCCATCCCGAGAACGAACTGCTTGAGATCCCACCGCCCGTCTTTGGGATGGCCGTAGGTGATGGTCATGTCGCGGGAGTCGAAGTCGGCGTCATACTCCCCGCTGACGCTGAAGGCGGTGGTGTCGACGTGGAGGCAGTGCGTGCCGTAGTCGCTGGCGAGCAGACACTCGGCGACGATCGCGTTGAAGAGCTCGGTCGGGCCATACTCAGCGATGGCATCCAGCGTCCTGCCCAGGACGTCGTCGTTGAGATGCTCGATGGTGATGCCGTCGCCGAGGAGCCGGTCGACGGCAATGTCTGAGAAGAAGTCCGGATAGAGGTAGAGCCGCCGTTCCACGAACCCGAGGCCGTTGAGCACCATGGCCTTGACGATTTCGCCGTGGGTGAGGTGGTGCTGCCGTTTTTTCGGAATGGCACGGTCGACGACCCCGGCGATCCCGAGGGAATCAAACGCACCAGCGACGATCCCGAGATGGCCGATCGAGACGTCGGAACCTTCGATGAACTCTGCAGAAGTGGGCACAGCAGAGGTTTTTCCGGAAAGTACAAGGATCTTGCGGTTTGATAATTCTACCAAGGGCACAAGTTAGTGCGAAAGGTGGGTTTGAAATTTTGAGAGAGCTTTATTTATCTGAGGATTTCGAAAAACCGCCCTCTTCTCAAAAGTACTTTATAGTCCCGGATCGACCTGATCTCCATGAGCACGTTTACCAACTTCATAATTCGGCACGAATATGCCTCTCTTGCCGCCCTGGGTGAT
>NZ_VCYH01000021.1 GCF_030464345.1 Methanoculleus frigidifontis
TGACCGCGGTTTATGCGGGTTGGTTCTGACGTTGGCATTGGCAATGCGGAAATCTGTTTAGTAACCGCTAATTCCACCCAAGTTTAAGCAAGTGTGCATTACTTCCAAATTCTGGTTGATCCTGCCAGAGGTCACTGCTATCGGGGTTCGATTAAGCCATGCGAGTCGAGAGGGTTCAGACCCTCGGCGGACTGCTCAGTAACACGTGGATAACCTGCCCTACGGTGGGGGATACCTCCGGGAAACTGGAGACAATACCCCATAGGTTACGGAAGCTGGAATGCTCTGTAACCGAAAGTTCCGGCGCCGTAGGATGGATCTGCGGCCGATTAGGTTGTTGTTGGGGTAGAGGCCCACCAAGCCTGTAATCGGTACGGGTTGTGGGAGCAAGAGCCCGGAGATGGACTCTGAGACACGAGTCCAGGCCCTACGGGGCGCAGCAGGCGCGAAAACTTTACAATGCGGGAAACCGTGATAAGGGAACCTCGAGTGCCCGTAAACGCGGGCTGTTCAGGTGTTTAAAACGCACCTGAAGAAAGGGCCGGGCAAGACCGGTGCCAGCCGCCGCGGTAATACCGGCGGCTCGAGTGGTGGCCGCTATTATTGGGCTTAAAGCGTTCGTAGCTGGGTTGTTAAGTCTCTTGGGAAATCTGGCAGCTTAACTGTCAGGCGTCTAAGAGATACTGGCACTCTAGGAACCGGGAGAGGTGAGGGGTACTTCGGGGGTAGGAGTGAAATCCTGTAATCCTCGAGGGACCACCTGTGGCGAAGGCGCCTCACCAGAACGGCTTCGACAGTGAGGGACGAAAGCTGGGGGAGCAAACCGGATTAGATACCCGGGTAGTCCCAGCCGTAAACGATGCGCGTTAGGTGTATCGACGACCACGAGTTGTCGAGGTGCCGAAGGGAAACCGTGAAACGTGCCGCCTGGGAAGTACGGTCGCAAGGCTGAAACTTAAAGGAATTGGCGGGGGAGCACCACAACAGGTGGAGCCTGCGGTTTAATTGGACTCAACGCCGGGAATCTCACCGGATAGGACAGCGGAATGATTGCCGGGCTGAAGACTCTGCATGACTAGCTGAGAGGAGGTGCATGGCCGTCGTCAGTTCGTACTGTGAAGCATCCTGTTAAGTCAGGCAACGAGCGAGACCCACGCCAACAGTTGCCAGCATATCCCCCGGGATGATGGGGACACTGTTGGGACCGCCTCTGCTAAAGAGGAGGAAGGAATGGGCAACGGTAGGTCAGCATGCCCCGAATTATCCGGGCTACACGCGGGCTACAATGGGCAGGACAATGGGTATCGACACCGAAAGGTGAAGGCAATCTCCTAAACCTGCTCGTAGTTCGGATTGTGGGCTGTAACTCGCCCACATGAAGCTGGAATCTGTAGTAATCGCGTTTCAAAATAGCGCGGTGAATATGTCCCTGCTCCTTGCACACACCGCCCGTCAAACCACCCGAGTGGGGTTTGGATGAGGCTGCGGTCGTTGCCGTAGTCGAATCTAGGTTCCGCAAGGGGGGTTAAGTCGTAACAAGGTAGCCGTAGGGGAATCTGCGGCTGGATCACCTCCTAAAGAAATATGCTTGGGTTCGTATGCGGTTATTAAACAGACTGTAAAATTGCCGATGTCAACAGTCGACCAGGGCTCATAGCTCAGTTGGAAGAGCGCCGCCTTTGCGAGGCGGAGGCCGGGGGTTCAAATCCCCCTGAGTCCACTTTCAATGCACCCGGAGATGCGAGTCACCGGGGAAGGGCTGAAGGTCTTTGACCTGACGACGCCGTGTACAGGTGTGCACTCTGGACGTTAAATGAGTTCAGCGGAACGGCTTTCTGCCAGTCAGTGGATGGCTCGGTTCGAGTGCCGAAGAAGGGCGTGCCAAGCTGCGATAAGCTCCGGGAAGACGCAAGGAATCTATGATCCGGAGATCCCCGAATGGGACATCCCAGCACTTCGGTGTTGATCCGTTGAGGATCGGGAACCCCCCGAATTGAAACATCTTAGTAGGGGGAGGAAAAGAAATCAACCGAGATGTCGTGAGTAGAGGCGATCGAAACCGACAGAGTTTAAACCGAATCCCGCAAGGGAGATGTGGTGTCGTAAGCCTGCCGTTCGGGCACCAATGCGAAACGGAAGTTTTCTGGAACGTTGCACCAAAGAGGGTGATAGTCCCGTACGTGTATGCGGCGGTGTCCAGGCAGTGTCTTGAGTACCGTGGGTTGGAATTCTCGCGGGAATCTGGGGGTCATCAACCTCCAAAACTAAATACAACTCGAAACCGATAGCGTACTAGTAGCGTGAGCGAAGGCTGAAAAGTAACCCTGGAAAGGTGGTGAAAAGCGCCTGAAATTGACTGGTGATAGTGGGATATGGCGTGCAAGGATCTTCGTCGCGAAGGAACCCGTCGCGAGGCGGTAGTACGGGCGGCGTTGCCGATGTCATATCGTACGTTTTGAAGAACGGGCCAGAGAGTTTATTCTATAGGCGAAGGTTAACCCAAAAGGGGAGCCGAAGGGAAACCAACAGGTCCGTAGCACTTCTGTGCATGGGACGGCGTATTAAAAGTGCGTGGAGTCTGTAGGATAAGACCCGAAGCCCAGCGATCTATGCGTGGGCAGGTTGAAGCGTGGCGAAAGCTGCGTGGAGGACCGCAAGCGGTTTTGATATGCAAATCATTCGCGTGACCTGCGTATAGGAGTGAAAGATTAATCGAGCTGGGCATCAGCTGGTTCCTCTCGAAACATGCCGCAGCATGACCTGGCCGGAGATAGTCGGTGAGGTAGAGCACTGATTGGGGGAGTTGGGGGAGAAATCCCTCACCCTCCTGTCAAACTCCAAATTCCCCGACGTCGAAGATGGCTGGTAGTCCGGACTACGGGGTAAGCTTGTAGTCCGTAAGGGAGACAACCCAGACCGTGGTTAATGTCCCTCAATGTAGGCTAAGTGTCAACACTGAAAGGCGTCCCAGGCCAAAGACAACTGGAAGGTGAGCTCAGAAGCAGCTATCCTTTAAAAAGTGCGTAACAGCTTACCAGTCGAGGTTTGGGGCACTGAAAATGGACGGGGCTAAAGCCTACTACAGAGACCACGGCCCACCGCAAGGTGATGGCGTAGAGAGGCGTTCTGCCTGGGTAGAAGCAGGGGCGTAAGGTCCTGTGGACCGGGTAGAATTGAGAATTCTGGCATCAGTAGAAGCAGAGTTGGGTGAGAATCCCAACCGCCGGAGGGGCTAGGTTTCCTCGGCAATGTTCGTCAGCCGAGGGTTAGTCGGTCCTAAGGTGTACCGTAACTCGAGTACATCAAAAGGGAAACAGGTTAATATTCCTGTACCATTCATCTGCAGTTCTTCGGAACCCTGACACTTCGGGATATGCTGAGCGGGGTCGTCGCCCCGTCTAAGCGTCCAACCCCGTGGAGTACCGCAATGGTGAGAAGCGGGCGAAAGCGTGATGGAGCAATTCAGCAAATTCCTGGAGTCCGTGAAAAGGGAGATGAGTGTCCGTACCAAGATCTGACACAGGTGCCCCTAGCTGAAAAGGCTAAGGCGTGTCGGTTTAATCGTGTTAAGGGAACTCGGCAAAATGGCCCCGTAACTTTGGGAGAAGGGGTGCCTGCCTGGCGATCAGGCAGGTCGCAGTGACCAGGGGACTCTGACTGTCTAATAACAACATAGGTGACTGCAACTCGGAAACGACTAGTATAGTCACTGATTCCTGCCCAGTGCGAGTATCTGAATACCGGGTTCAACCGGACGAAGGACTCGTAAACGGCGGGGGTAACTATGACCCTCTTAAGGTAGCGTAGTACCTTGTCGCTTAATTGGCGACTTGCATGAATGGATTAACAAGAGTCCTACTGTCCCTAACACGAAACCGTTGAACATTTTATACTAGTGCAGAGACTAGTGACCCCAAATGGGAAGTGAAGACCCCGTGGAGCTTTACTGCAGCCTGTTGCTGTGTTACGGTATTCCTTGCGCAGCGTAGATGGGAGACGTCGAACCATCCCTTCCGGGGGATGGGGAGTCGCCGTTGAGACACCATCCTAGGTTTACTGTAACACTCACTCAAGTGCGAGGACAACGATAGGTAGGCAGTTTGGGTGGGGCGCCACACCCTCGAAAAAATATCAAGGGTGCCCTAAGGTCAACTCATGTGAGTCAGAAACTCACAGGAGAGTGTCAAGAGCAAAAGTTGGCTTGACGCGATCACGCACAGCAAGTGATCGCGAGAGGAAACTCGGGTCTAACGAACCAATATGCCTTATTGGTGAGGGCTATTGACGACAGAAAAGCTACCCCGGGGATAACAGAGTCGTCGCCGGCAAGAGCACATATCGACCCGGCGGCTTGCTACCTCGATGTCGGTTCTTTCCATCCTGGCTGTGCAGCAGCAGCCAAGGGTGAGGTTGTTCGCCTATTAAAGGGGATCGTGAGCTGGGTTTAGACCGTCGTGAGACAGGTCGGTTACTATCTATTTGGGGTGTCCGGAGTCTGAGGGTAAGATGGAAATAGTACGAGAGGAACTTTCCGTCGTCGCCTCTGGTCGATCGGTTGTCCGACAGGGCAATGCCGAGCAGCTACGCGATAAGGGGTAAAAGCTGAAAGCATCTAAGCTTGAAACCCGGCCTGAAAAGAGACTCCTTTGAGGACACGGATACAAGATCCGTTTGATAGGCTTGGGATGTACGCACGAAGGTAACGACGTGTTCAGTCCGCAAGTACTAACGTCCGATGCCGTCCGCCGAACTCAGACGAAATCCAGAGTGTACACCTGCCGGTTGCGCGAGCAAAGGGTTTATACCCGATGAACGCCTGACCTACATACACGGCCTGCCAAGGTGGCGGAGCGGCCACGCGGTTGACTGCAGATCAACTACACCCCGGTTCAAATCCGGGCCTTGGCTTTGGTAATAGCGGCCATAGCAGAGGGGACACACCTGGACCCATCTCGAACCCAGCAGTTAAGCCCTCCCACGTATCCCGCGGTACTGAGGTACGCGAGTCCTCGGGAACCGGGATTCGCTGCTATTACCTTCCTTTAACGCATTGAACGCCAACACTTCTTCTGACCACATCCTTCCCCGCGAGCGACAGCGCTTCGCGCACGTCACGGCATCACACCAGGATGCCCAGGGGTTCACGCACCCGGTGACGCA
>NZ_VCYH01000022.1 GCF_030464345.1 Methanoculleus frigidifontis
TCACCCAGGGCGGCAAGAGAGGCATATTCGTGCCGAATTATGAAGTTGGTAAACGTGCTCATGGAGATCAGGTCGATCCGGGACTATAAAGTACTTTTGAGAAGAGGGCGGTTTTTCGAAATCCTCATACATGGATTCCAGGATGTTTGCGCATATTCTGCGATAAATGTGCGTACCACCGGGGGATATCTGTTCTTTCCGGCGGAATGTCCGCCGAGATCGATAGATCCGAAGAATTTCGAAGCCAACAATCTCTTTTTCTTCTCTTTCGCCGATACCTGACCATGGCACAGAAGAACACGTGCACCTGGCAGCATACGGCGGCAGCGGCGGGGCTGCTCGTCATCATCGCCGCATGCCTCGTCTCTGCCGGGTGCATGGGGAGCACCGGGGCGGAGAGCGGCGGGGAGTCACTGGCAGGTTCGGCCTGGACACTCCTTTCGTACGCGGCCGGGAATGGGACGGCCGTTCCCGTGCTGCAGGGAACGGCGATCACCGCAAACTTCACCGAAGATGGCCGTGTCACCGGCTCTGCCGGGTGCAACGGCTACGGCGGAAACTACGTCTTCGACGGCGATCGACTGGCGATCACCTCGATCGCCTCGACGCTGATGGCCTGCACGGAGCCGCCCGGGATCATGGATCAGGAGGCTCGCTACCTTGACCTGCTCGGCTCCGTGGCGGCTTTCCAGCTTGAGGGCGACCGGCTGGTCCTCCTCGACGCGAACGGAACGCCGGTGCTGACGTACGAGCGGGCCGCCGCCCCGGAGACGACGCTCGAAGGGCCGACGTGGGAGCTCCTCTCGTACAGCTGCAACGCCTCGATGGTTCCGGTCATCTCCGGCACCACCGTCACGGCGACCTTCGGGAACGGGTCGGTCGGGGGCTCGGCAGGCTGCAACAGCTACGGCGGAGCGTATACGGTCGACGGGTCGGCGCTCACCGTCGGGGAGATCTTCCGGACGGAGATGTACTGCCTCGAGCCTGCCGGGGTCATGGAGCAGGAAGACCGTTACCTCGACCTGCTCGGCAGGGTAGCAGGATGCCAGATCGAGGGTGGGCAGCTGACGCTTGTTGACGCCGGCGGGAATGCGACCCTCTTCTTCGAAGGAGCGGCATAACAAACCCACTTTTTTGGAATGCATCGGGAACCATACCCGCTGTGCGCTCCGCTCATTCGTTTTACGGTTACTCCTTTGCGATGAAGTGGACTGCTGCAGGTATCTTCACGGGGGGTGGGGCCGACGGGGAGGGTTTTCCCCTCCCCTGTCTCCCGTGAAGATCCACAGACATCATCAACCCCACCCCACCCGGCCTCCGGCCTCCTCCCCCGCCCCCAGGGGCGGGGGCAGTCATGGCGATACCCAATGGAAAGCCGTGCCCCGGGTTGCAACCGATCGGGAACACCCGGATACGATCTCAACAAAGGGAGTAGCAGTTGTTTCGTAGGGCACTACCCGGAATCTATCAGTCACCTGCACGAGGTTCCCAGTTGTCTCCTGGTGCACTACCCTTTTTCCGGAACGCCGCACGGTATCGCCACAGATCCGCTATTGTTACAGATCTGTAACGCTCATCCCGATTGCTGTAACAAAACTGTAACATTCTTATCTCCGGGAGTTACATTTCTGTAACAATGTCCAGAGTCGTCCGGATCGATGAAGAAGCGCTTGCGATCGCCCTCGGCTACGGGGACTCGCTCTCCGCCGGGGTGAAGAAGATGGAGGAGATCATCAGGCGGACCGAGAAGGCGCGGACCGAGTACGAGAAGATCGAGCGGATGATCCGGACCACCATCCAGGAGGAGCTCGAGGCGCTCACCCGCTACTGACCACCGGCCGGGCGCCTCCGATGAGGGCGTCAAGCCGCTTCCGCAACGGCGACGATACATCGTGGTATACCGGCTCGACCTCCTGCTCTCCAAGCCCGAGGGCGAGGGCGTGCGCGACGAAGGGGTTCTCCCGCACCGGTTGCTCACCGAGTTCCTGCGCCTGGCCGTTCGCAAAGAGCGCCGCCTTCCAGGAGAGCTTTTTGTGGAAGGGCACCTCTTCGGAGAGGTGCGTGAGGAATGCAATCGCCGTGATCTCCGCCGCGACCGGATCGCTGCTCGCGAAGACGAGGCCGGGATCGGGGGTGACCGTATACGCTTCCCCGAGGCCGCCGTAGCTGTTCTCTACGGCGTAGGCGTTCGGCCCGAAGGTCACTTGCGCCTGCGTGCCGACGAAGAGTGTCACGCGGAGTTTGCCCGCCACCGCAAGGGCAATCTCGGTCATCCGCCTGAAGAATGCATCACGATTCGGGTAGTCGGTCGTAAGATCCGCGTCCTTCACCGCGTTCTCGATGAACGAGCAGAACGGCCCTTCGGCATGGAACTCCACCCGGGAGTCGTCGCGGAGGATGCCGACCCAGTTCTTGAACCCGAGGGTGACCCCGGCCTGGGAATGGGTGGAGAGCCGCGGCAGGGCGACGACGTGGTCGACCCGGTCTATCCACGATGAGTAGTAAAACCCGTCCGGCCAGGAGGGCGCCCGCTCTGCCGGGAAGTGCGTATACCCCGTGTCCCACCCTTCTTGCTCGAAGCCGACGAACCGGAGCATCCCGCCCCTGCTCATCCCGGTCTCGCGGTAGAGCGCCGCCGTCGAGCCCTTCACGACGCCGGACGGGTCCTGCACCACGGCCTCGACGCCTGCCTGGTCGCCGACGATGACCGCAGCGCCGCGTTCTGCGAGGAGATCGGCAACCGCATGGACGGCGAGCGGATGTGTCGTCGACGGATACGGGTCGCCTGAATTGAGAGCGGGCTTTAAGAGAACGGTCTCCCCCGGCGAGAGCCACGCGAGATTATC
>NZ_VCYH01000023.1 GCF_030464345.1 Methanoculleus frigidifontis
TTCTGCGCCCGTTTCTGCCGGGGCGGTGGTCGGGACGCCGGTCGCTGCTGTGGTGGGAACAGCCCCGGCCGCTTCGGTGAAGAGGAGGGCGTAGACGCTGAAGTGCGTGATCCGGGCGGTCACGGTTCTCGTCCCCTGATTGACCGTGGCCGGGACTTCCTCCCAGGCACCGGTCTCTCTGTTCCACCACCGGACGATCGGTGTCAGATCTGCGGCGACCATCGCGGTCCAGTCCTCTTCGGCGATGGTGAACCTCAGGGGAATGGCCGTGCTGAAGGTTGCGCCGTCGGGCCGGCAGTCGTAGGCGGTCTCCATGAACGCGAACGTTGCACCGGCCGGTGCCGCCGGTATCTCGCCGATCGGAAGGGGATCGATGCTGATCGTCGTAAGCGGGTCTCCGTTGCTGTCGAGTGCCACGACACCCATCGGGACGGTGATCATGGCGATGCCGTCGGCGGCGGTGATTGCGATCGACTCAGTCAGGGCGCCGGTGCTGTCGGTGGGCACGACACCTTCCCGCTCATACGGGACGGGCGCTTGGGTGGGGGTTCCGATAGGCCCGGCTCCGCCGCCTCCTTTGCTACTGCCACCGCCGCCGCCCGGCGTCGGGGTGACCGGCGTCGCCGTTACCGAGAGGAGGGCGAAGGTCGAGAAGTGGTCGGTCTCGCCCCAGGCGACGTTCTGGACGGTATCGACGCCGCCGGGGAGCTGCTCCCAGACGCCGGCGGCCGGATTCCACCAGTAGACCCGGATCTGGGCTTCATCGATTCCGGCGGCGGCGACCTCTGCGTCGGTGTAGTAGATCCGGATCGTGACGCTCTCGATCTGATCGTTGGTGATGGTGCTCGTGATCTCCGCGTACCGCCCGACGGGAGCAAGGCTCGACGGGATCTGCTGGTCGTCCGGCGGGACCTCGAATGCCGTGAAGGAGACGGTCTCGTCCGTCAGGTCGACGGTCGTCGTGAGCGTGACCGACGTCCCGGTCGCGGTACCGGTCACGGTCGTGTTCTGTCCTGCCTTCGGGGAGACCGGCTCGGTGGTGCTTTCCTTCGGCCGCTCCTTCGGCAGCAAAGCGGTAGCGGTGAGGTTGAGGCGTGTCACGCCGCCCGCTTCGAAGGAAGCGGTCTCTGTGGCACGGACACCGTCGATGTAGAACGTGACCGGATCGCCGGTGACCAGGCTCGGTCCCTGCAGAATGAGCTGATCCGCAACATCCCAGGCGGGGTCGCCATACTGTCCGGCGGTTGCCGTCGTGACGCTTCCGGCATTGGTTCCCCTGACCGAGGCGACGACGATGGTCCCGACCGGCGGCGCCGTCCCGTCGGCATCCAGCAGGGTGCCGAAGAAGGCGTGCGGCAGCAGCCCGATTGTGTCTTCTGCGGCTGCCGGCACGGTCAGGATGGCAAGTGCCAGCAGGAGCGCGAGTGTGGGTGTAGTTCTCTGCATGATTGGATCCTCGTGAGGTTCGGGAGGATGCAGGGTGGTCTTAGAACCACCCGGGATCGATCGGTGGGAGTTTGAGGGGCGTCGAGCTGAAGCCCGCAAGTTCATCGGGGTTCTCCATCTGGACCCAGTAGCCGTAGCCGGTGCTCATCGTCGGTTTCTTTGCCGCACCGGCGGTATACGTCCAGGCCTCGTCGTTGATCGGCGGCGAGAGGACGATGGTGTAGCCGGTCAGGCCTGCCGGTGTCTCTGCGATCGAGATGAGTGCCTTGTCGACCTTCATGGTGTCCCATGTGAGATTCGCCACATCGAAGGCATACGCAGGGCCGATGAGGTTCCAGCCGGATTTGAGATACTTCACCGGCGGGCGTGTGATCTCCGGGCTGATGGCGACCGGCAGGCGACCTTCCTCGTTCATCTTGACGTAGACAGCGTCGAGCGGGCTTATCCGGGTGCCGGCAAGCACCTGCACCCACCGCTGACCGGCGGCGTCCCAGGTGTAGGCGGCGCTGTAGTTCAGCCCCTCACCCATTGTGCTGATGGCGCGCCAGGTGCTGTCCTCAAGGGCTATCGGTGTCGAGAGGGTGTTCCAGCCCTTCGAAAGACCCGTGTCGGGCCGGAGTTCGACGCCGAGATACGCCGTGTCGTCACCGAGAACGGTCTCGCACGGCCGGGTCAGCCAGGGCTCCCAGGTCATGGGGTCGTCGTAGTAGATGACGCCAAAGATCGGGCTCCCGGTGCCGGGGCCGTAGCCGGACGGACCGCTCGCATCGCCCCACCAGTTGTAGGCCGCGGTGGTCGGGGTGTCGCCTTTGTAGTCGCCCAGCAGGCCGCCCGCGATGTTGTTGTAGGCAACGGTTCCGCCCTTCGTCCTGATGCCGAGCCCCTCAGAGAACCCAATGCCGAGCCCTTCAGGGCGGTAGCCCTCGATGTAGCCGAAGCCGGAGGCCAGAGCGCTTCCGGAGACGTTGTTCTGCGTCATCGTGGAGAGGGCGCGGTCATGGATGCCGAGGCCG
>NZ_VCYH01000024.1 GCF_030464345.1 Methanoculleus frigidifontis
GTGTAAACGGCGGGATACTTTTCCCCAGAAGTGGCGGAATAATTTTCCCCACCTGTCTTCATAATTCTATCCATATCATCCCGGCAGGGTGTGAGAGAAGAGCCCCTGTTTCCGCCGTTCTTTCAGGCGATAGCTATCGCCTTTAATGTTGATCGTGGTGCAGTGATGCAAAATCCTGTCCAGAACTGCAGCGGCGATCACGTGGTCGCCGAAGATCTCTCCCCACTCGCCGTACGACTTGTTCGAGGTAAAGATCGTCGACGACTTCTCATACCGCCGTGAGATCAGGCTGAAGAAACAGTGTGCACCTTCGCTGTCGAACGGCAGATAGCCCATCTCATCGACGATCAGGAGATGGAACTTCGTGAGCGCCTTGATCCGTTCTTCGAGTTTATTCTCCCGGTTCGCTTTCATGAGCCGTTCAATGAGGCTGGATGCATTCGCATAGTAGACCCGGAACCCCTGCTTCACTGCCTCGTGGCCGAGAGCAAGAGCCAGATGCGTCTTCCCGACCCCGGGAGGCCCTAAGAAGACAACATTCTCCGCATGATGGACAAACCGCAGAGACGCCAGATCCCGGATCACCGCCGGATCGAGGGATGGCTGGAAGCTGACATCAAAATCATCCAGCCGCTTCTCCATCGGAAACCCGGCCAACCGCATCCGGAACTCAAGGGCACGATCATCCTTGCTCTTCACCTCCTGGCTCAGAAGGTAGTCGAGGACTTCCAGCGTCGATCGCTCCTCCTTCGCAGCGATCTCAAGGTAGTTGTCCAGGAGTGACTCGATCGTCGTCAGTTTGAGACGGTTCAGATTGTCATGCACCCGTTCGTAGACCAGAGAACTCATTGCCGCACCTCGCCGGAAAGACCCTCGTAGACCGAGAGCGGCCGGTGTTCAACTTCAGGCTCGATCATCCGGAAGAGCGGCCGCGAGGCCGCTCCAGACTGAGCGTTGCATCGCATGGCCTCTGCGAGAAGGCCGGAGAAGTGCTCCTTCTCCCGGACGATCCGGGCATGCCCGGGAACGACGGTGTGCGAGCAGATGATCTCGGTGCCGACCCGGACGATCATCCGGTCGTCGTGAAGTTCCAGAATGGCCTCTCGCCCGGCGTATCGGTAGGGCACCGAGTAGCGGTTCCCAAGGTAGGAGATATACGCTTCCCGCGAGATCTTCCGGCGTTCTTCTCTCCGCAGCCGGTAGGCCGGGATCCCTGCCATGGACTTCAGGTTCTCCCGCTGCAACCGATCGAACGGGATCTCGTGGGTGGTGCCGTGGGGTTCGGCATTCACCCGGTTACACCACTGCAGGAGCTGCCGGTTCATATCGTCGAGGGATGAAAAGGTTCCTCCGAGGAGGAAATCACGTTTCATATACCCGATCGAGTTCTCGATCTTTCCTTTGGTCTGCGGGCAGTAGGGTCTGCAGAGCCGGGGAATGAACCCGTGGTGCTGGAAGAAGTCCCCGAACTTCGGGTTCCACTGGTGGTCGCCGGCGCGGATCGCCCGTTTGAGGATCACCGTTTTGATGTTGTCGTAGAGGATCTCCTCGGTGTATCCACCAAAGTACTCGAAGGCATCGATATGACACTGGATGAGCGTATAGACATTCGTGGAGAGGGTGAAGACCATGTACCGCATCCGGGAGTGCCCGAGGATCATGCTGAAACAATACAGTTTCCTCCGCTGTCCATCCACATCCAGATGTCCGCATTCAGCCCAGTCTACCTGTGCCTGAACGCCGGGTTCGGTCTCATACCGGAAGACCGCCGGCACACTCTTGGAGGGTCGGATCGTGCGGATATAGTCTTTGACGATCGTATACTTCCCTGTGAAACCCTGTTCCCGGATCTCCCGATAGATCCGGGCGGCACTCAAAGGATGGTCGCTGATGCGCTGCTGAATGTACTCCTTGAACGGATCGAGTTTGCTCGATGTGCCGGTTCGCGGTTGCGGTGAGGGCGGTGTCCGGGCAGAGAGGTATTTGCGTACGGTTTTGCGATCAAACCCAGTTATCTGGGCGATCTGACTGATATTCAGTCCTTGATTGTAGAGATCGCGGATCATTAAGAATTCCTCCATCGTTAGCATTGCCACAACCCTCAAGCACGTGCATGAAGGTTGTCGGGTGGGGAAATGTATCCCGCCGATAGTGGGGAATTTTACACCGCCGTTTACACC
>NZ_VCYH01000025.1 GCF_030464345.1 Methanoculleus frigidifontis
GTACGCGGCGTCGACCGAGAAGGCGACGTCCAGCCCCGCAAGGGGGGTGGTGCCGTCAAGTACCTCAACAGAGATGGTTGCACGCTCCCCCCCGCCGGCGACCAGCCAGGGCGTACTTCCGGTTATGTCGACCTGATCAGGGATCTGAGCCCCTGCCGGAGGTGTCACCATGATGACACTGAGCAGCAGGCACCCGAAGATCCAGTACTTCATAATCATATGCCTCCCAGACACGAGTGCCCCATCCTAGAACTAATTCCATATGCTAGTATATATAGATTTTAGCATAGGTTTTGGTTTGAAACACCTTTTTTTTGATTTAGCTATTTTACTAGAGTTAAAGATACATTCTGATGCACACAGAGAATGAAGAATGTCATTTCAGACCAGAGCGGCCAGGTGCCCGGAAGCATTGCCCGACTGGAACAGATCTTTCCTGCACCGTCAGGCTTTTGCAGCCGGATTGCCAGAGCGGGAGGTGCAAAAACAGAGTTATTGGATCCGGATATACGGGCGCTCCCCCCGGCCGACCCAGTCCGCAACATCCAGGGTCTCCTGATCTGCCGGGGCATCGGGCGCCGTCGCCCTCACCCGGATGGTATAGGTGCCGGGCGGGAGGTGCCGCACGTCGAGCAGGCAGTTCTCGGTGACCGCCGTGCCGCCTGCCATCTCAGGCGTCTTTGAAGCGACGTAGATCCAGGAAACGCCGTCGTTCTGACAGTAGATATCCTCGGTAACCTCGTCCGCCCCGGTATACGTCAGATCCCAGGCGAGCGGCAGGAAGTCCAGGTACGGCCCGCTCCCGGTGCAGCGGAGGTTCGCGACATCGAGCGTGCCCGTCTCCACGCCGGTGTTGGTCAGGCCGGGAATGGCCGTGACGAAGAGGTCGGGCAGATTGAGGGCGTCGGCACCGTCGTTGAAGGTTATGGTCGAACCGGAACCGAAGACGTTGATGTTTCCATCCGCGAGCACCTGCAGCCGGAACGTCGTCTCCCATACCTGGTTCAACCGCACCGTGCCGATGTCGAAGTGCAGCGTCCTGCTCGCGGTCCAGTTCGGGGTGTCATCGTGGTAACCCATGATATCCGTGCCGTTGTAACTGCTGTAGATGCGGGTCGAAATCTCGGGCACATAGACGTAGTCGAAGACGTCGTCCCCGGAGACAGAAGTGCCGTTCACCTCCACGCTCTGGAAACAGACGTGCATCGTCGTGTTCACGCCGGCCTCGACCTTCAGTTCGCCGGCGATTTCGGTGTAGACCTGCGTGAGTTCCTCGCCGCCTTCTGCGTGGTAGTGTTTGCCTCCGGTCGCCTCTGCAAGGGTTTCCAGCGTATTCCAGGTTGTGCTCCCGTCGGAGATATTATCGGAGAAAGAGATTGTGTATAGCCTGATATTGTTGTTGCTTGCGTAAATTGACATGTTCTGCTCGGTGAACAGGCCACCGTCCTGGTCGTATGTCCCTCCAAGTCCGGAGAAAAAGGTGTACCGATCAGTCCTAACACTATTCCACTTTTGATCCTTATACCATCTGTCGTCAAAATCACGGTGATTCGAATCATGTCCCCGCCCCCGTGCCAGAGGGTCACCATAGTAATTGAACTCACCGTCGGTCATCAGAATGATTGCCTGCACCGCGTCGGGGTCAGGGTTTGGGTTCGCAATCATCTCCTGAATAGAGGTGTACAGCGCTTTTCGCGTGGCAGTATAGCCGTTGGCATTGAGTCCGTCTATGATGCCGTTCACCATTGAATGGTCGTAGGTCAGGGAGAGATCAAGCGTTGAGCCCGAGCTGTACGACACAACGCCTATCTGATCCTTCGCCGGATCCATCCGGGCAACGAAGGTTTTTGCAGCAGCTTTCGCGCAGGAGATTCGTGTTGGCGAATCGCCTGACATACTCCCCGACCGGTCGATCACCAGCATCACATCGATCGGATCGGGCTGAAGCGCCCACCCGTCGCCCCGCAGCCGGATGGTGGTATCGATCGTCCCGTTCACCGCGACCGTCTCGGGACTGACCGAGGTCTCCACCGAGAGATACGGATAGTTC
>NZ_VCYH01000026.1 GCF_030464345.1 Methanoculleus frigidifontis
GACGGGTGAAGGCATCGTGCGCCGGAGAAGAACTATCGGCAGGCTGGCACCGTTCCGCTTCGGTACAGGTGAAGTAGTTCGAAGAAGCAGTCAGAAAGTTGATGTAATCAAGATCAGTGCACTTTGCACGGTTCATCAGGGAGACCTCCTCAGCGAAGGGTGGCTGAGGGGCAGAGATCCGTCTGAGATGATCGACTTTGCGGTCGACTGCGTAAGTCCTAAAAGGGATACATTTGAAGAGAGGCACAGTAAACACTTTCAACCTGCCTACCTCAACCTTTAATGTGAGATATGCTGTTAGGTGACTATTAGCCATGATAAATAAAAATGAACGAGCAGTTCTTTTTCTGATTGCTCATTATGGTAAAATCTCAAAAATGAAACTGGTCAAACTGATGTTTTTAATTTCGCAAGAGCGAAGCCTATACAACTTTGTCCCGTACAAGTATGGCCCTTTCTCATTTCAATTATATAGAGATCTGTCTCATCTCGAAAGATCGGCGAATATCTCAATAAAAGATGAATTCATCCATATCACCGACGCTGTATTTCCAAAACCGGACTTTTTTCTCCAGGAAATTATCTCCACATATGCCCATAAATTTCAGGATTACCCAGACATGGCCGTTGTCGATTACGTCTATAAGAATTTCCCCGAATATACAATATTCAGCAGATTGAGGCCGAAGAGGGATCAGATATCCGAACAGCGAGGAATCACCACAATAGGATATGAGGGTAAAGATGTCGACCAATTCTTCCAGACACTGATTGACAATCATGTCACTCTTCTTGTGGATGTTAGAAAGAACGCATTCAGCAGAAAGTATGGCTATTCCAAGGGGGCGTTGTCAAAGAATGTACAGAATATCGGCATCGGGTACATCCACATTCCCGAACTTGGAATAGAATCAAATCGAAGAAAGGATCTCAATCCAAATGATTATCAGGAGTTATTTAAGCAATACTCTTCAGAATTGGATTACAAAGACGACTTGATCGAAAAAATAAAGGTCTTAGGGCGTGAAGAGAAAATTGCCCTGATGTGCTTTGAAAAAGATGCCGACCGTTGCCATAGAGGAGTTATCGCAGACAGACTACGCAAGGAGGGGTGGGAGATTGCTGACTTGTGAGTTGGGAAAAAAAGCGAGTCTGGATTATTGTAAAGGCATATCCAGAATATAGCAGGAAGTATCGAGATTGGGTCGCCTGTACAGCAGGGATTACTGAAGATGGAGATTGGATTCGGCTATACCCCGTTCCCACGAGACACTATATAGGGGAGACAAAGATCAAAAAGTTTGATCTTGTTGAGATAGTCTGTCAGAAAGCCACGACCGAAAAACTCGCGAGAAAAGAAAGTTACAAGGTAAAAGAAGGCTCGGAGATAAAGATCGTAAGCCGCAGCTTGAGTGGTAATCCTACAAGTAAAATTTGGAAAGAACGCAACAAACTGATTCTCGATAAGATTGATCCCTCTCTGGATAATCTGAATCATAAATATCGGAAAGATAAGACCTCTCTTGGCTTGATAAAACCCAAACAAATTCTGGACTTTTACAGTCGCAAGAAATTGGAGATCTACGCGGGGCCACAGCAATATCAGCAGAATATTGATGGATCTAAAACTCCTGTAATTCAAAAAATTCCGCACACGCTTGCATACCGCTTCAAATGCTCTGATGATTGCCCAACCTGTATGAACGGTCAGCACGACATTCAGTGTGAAGACTGGGAATTAATCGAGGCATATCGTAAATGGGGTCATACGTATGGAGACATTCAGACATTATGGGAAAAACTGTACGAAAAATTTCATACGTATGAGGATTTCGAAAAACCGCCCTCTTCTCAAAAGTACTTTATAGTCCCGGATCGACCTGATCTCCATGAGCACGTTTACCAACTTCATAATTCGGCACGAATATGCCTCTCTTGCCGCCCTGGG
>NZ_VCYH01000027.1 GCF_030464345.1 Methanoculleus frigidifontis
TACCTTCCTTTAACGCATTGAACGCCAACACTTCTTCTGACCACATCCTTCCCCGCGAGCGACAGCGCTTCGCGCACGTCACGGCATCACACCAGGATGCCCAGGGGTTCACGCACCCGGTGACGCATTCGAATTCTGATAAACTTATTCATCCGCGTCGCGCGGTTCAGTATCCGCGCCGGTCGGTGATCAGGGTTGTCCGTCCGTCTATTCTCTCCTCTTCAAGGATCATCATCTTGCCGATCGCACTCGGGACGCCGTAGGCACGCAGCGTCTGCTGGTTCTCGAGTGGCAGGGCGTGCTCCCGGCAGCGGGCGAGCGCAGCGTCGAGCGTTGGCACGATTTTGTTTACGCCGGAGACGAAGATGAGACGCCCCGCCCCATGCGGCCACGCCCCGACCCGGCTCCCGCTCTTGTCGCATCCGACGAGCTTGCCTGACTCGGCTATCGCCTGAACCCCGGAGAGGAAGTAGTCGGCCGTCACGCTTCTGCGGCGGAGTGCGTGCCGCTTTTCGGTGTCGTCCTCGGCGGTGATGGCTGCGTGGCAGTTCCGCCAGTTCTTCGGGTTCTCTGCGAGCAGCCGGTCGTAGCCGACTTCAAGCAGTGTCGTCGAGTAGCCGTTCATCACATCGGCGCTTTCCGGCAGCAGGTCGCGGATAGTGGCGAGGGCTTCACTGCCTGTCCCTGCATGGATCACCCGAACGTTCCGCGATGAGACGGCCGCAGCCGTCTTTCCGATCGTTTTGGCATCCGGCATCCGGTTCCAGCGCTCCGGGTCGACGCCGGCGTCTGCCGTCAGGTTGACCGCACTGTACTCGGTCCTGTACGATTCCAGGATTGGCAAAGGTGGGGCGCTGCAAAACCTGTGCCACGAATTTTCGCTTCATCAGGACTTTCTGAATATATACCGTCTACGATATCACACCTCTATTGCATTCCTTGAAGAAATTGTCGCGCAGCGTGATCATGGTCTGACCGACGAATTCTGCGTTTCCGCTCTCGCGACCAACGAGCTCTTTTCTGCAATCCGCGATGAGGTGAGGAGTGTTATTTTCTGTAAAAATGGCGTTCCCCTATCGCGATGGAGGGATTCGAGGAATAATCCCGAGATACCCGAAGAACACTACGAGGCAATGTATGAGCTCACATTGCAGGCCTTCGACACGCTCTTTGAGAATCATGGTTAGGACTTACGCAGTCGACCGCAAAGTCGATCATCTCAGACGGATCTCTGCCCCTCAGCCACCCTTCGCTGAGGAGGTCTCCCTGATGAACCGCGCAAAGTGCACTGATCTTGATTACATCAACTTTCTGACTGCTTCTTCGAACTACTTCACCTGTACCGAAGCGGAACGGTGCCAGCCTGCCGATAGTTCTTCTCCGGCGCACGATGCCTTCACCCGTC
>NZ_VCYH01000028.1 GCF_030464345.1 Methanoculleus frigidifontis
GGCGTCACCGACGCGAACGGCCGGGCGACGGCGACGTTCACGCCCGGGACGCTGAGCGGGGACGCCCCGATCACCGTCCGGGTCACCTACCCCGACGGGGAGATTATCCAGGATTGCCTGCAGCAGATCGACCACGCCGAACCCTATGCCCTCGCCGGGCTTGCGTACGCGGCCGAGGCAACGGTCGGGGAGGAGACGGATATCGTCGTCCGGCTGGCCGACCGCTACGGCAACCCGATCGATAGCCGGAACACGGCCGAGTCGGTCATCTTCGCCGTCAGTTCGTCCGGGGGAACGGCCGGTTTCGTAAACGGCGGTGACTGTGAAACTCGCATCGCCGTTGCGGTGGACACTGCGGGCGATGCAACCGGCACCCTGCGGATTGATCAGCGTGCGGGTGAGAACATCATCGTGATCGATTCGCCAGGATCGATTCCTGATACCTTTTTCTCCATTCTCGGGGTGGCGAACGCAGCGCCCGCGAGCATCGCCTCTGTCGTGTCGCCGTCGACGGGCTCACCACCCTACGTGCCCGCCGATGGAACGAGCACGTTTTCGTTCACCTACACGCTCTTCGACCGCTACGGGAATCCGGTACAGGGACAAGACCTCTGGGTCAATACCACTATCGGCGGCGAAGACGAACTGCTGACGACGAGTTCGTCCGGGCAGGTCTCGATCACCTACGGCCCGAAGGAGACGACCGGACGAGTGACGATCACCGCGACGGCTGCGGCGAATGCGAGCGTAACCGAGTCCCGGGAGGTGGAGTTCACCAGCACTGATCCGGTGAACATGCTGCTGACCGCAAGCCCGCAGACGATGCCGAGCCGTGACGTCAAACCCGATTCGGTCGCTCTCGTCCGCGCAAAAGTGATGGATATCAAGGGCAATCCGGTCGAGAACGAGACGGTGACCTTCACCCTGCTGAGCGTCGACAACGGCACGTACATCCAGACCCAGGCACCGCAGCTCGGTGGGCAGGATGTGGGGGTGCCGGTGACGGCAGTCACGGACGGCGACGGCTACGCTACCGTCCCGCTCACCCCCGGTGCGTTTGTAACGCGGGGGATGGCCGGCTATGACCCGACGGCGACGGGGACCTGCACGGTGGAGGCGGCCTGGGGAAACGTGACGCGTACCATCGTCCTGACCTGGAAGAACTATCCGTATCTCTCGGTGGAGACCTCGGTCAGTCCCGAGACGGTCGCGGTGAACGGGACGATCGATACCACCATCCGGCTGCGGGGCGACGGGTGGGCGCTTCAGCCCGATCCGATCGATGTG
>NZ_VCYH01000029.1 GCF_030464345.1 Methanoculleus frigidifontis
GAGGATTTCGAAAAACCGCCCTCTTCTCAAAAGTACTTTATAGTCCCGGATCGACCTGATCTCCATGAGCACGTTTACCAACTTCATAATTCGGCACGAATATGCCTCTCTTGCCGCCCTGGGTGATCGGCTGGGTGAGGTTAGCGGTCTGATCGACTGGGATGCCTTCCGTCCTCTGCTTGCCGACCTGTACACAAATGCAGAGGGTCGAGGCGGTCGTCCGAACTGTGACGTCGTTCTCATGATCAAACTGCTGGTGCTCCAGCAGTGGTATGGCCTCTCGGATCCCGAACTGGAGCGTCAGGCGACCGACAGGATCTCGTTCCGCCATTTCCTGGGATACCCGGAGACCATCCCCGACCGGTCGACGGTCTGGCTGTTCCGGGAACGCCTGGCCAAAACCGGGAAGGAGACTTTGATCTGGGATGAGTTCCAGCGGCAACTCGAGGAGCAGGGTCTCACGATCAAGCGCGGCGTCATGCAGGACGCCTCGTTCATCACCGCCGATCCCGGACATGCTCCTGCCGACACACCCCGGGGCGAGCAGGCACGGACGCGGCGCAGCCGCGACGGCACCTGGGCAAAGAAGGGCTCGAAATCCCAGTTCGGCTACAAACTCCATATCCTCATGGACAAAGATCACCAGCTCATCCGCCGGATCGAGACCACCACCGCGTCGCTCCATGACAGCCGGATCGATCTCTCCCGGAAAGGCGAAACGGTCTATCGCGATAAGGGCTACTTCGGGGTGAAACCGAAGGCGTCCATGGACAAGACCATGCATCGGGCGACCCGCGGTCATCCATTGTCGATCAAGGAGAACCGGCGAAACAAAGCCATCAGCAGAACCCGATCACTAGTGGAACGGCCGTTCGCCGTGATGAAACGGGTGCTTAAGGCAGGGCATCTCATGGTCACGACGGTTGCCCGGGTCCGCGTCAAGAACACTTTCTCCTGCATGGATTTCAATCTCCGCCAACTTCTTACCCTCAAAGCGCAAGCTGCCGAGCGGTAGCTCTCGAGAAAATCCAAAAGAACCCCTAAAGGCAAGAGTTCAGGAAGAAAGCGGCTCAGCAGTGGCGGAACGAAAGAGCAAATCCTTGATGGAAGAGAGGGTTAATCGCAATTCTC
>NZ_VCYH01000030.1 GCF_030464345.1 Methanoculleus frigidifontis
GCAAAGTGCACTGATCTTGATTACATCAACTTTCTGACTGCTTCTTCGAACTACTTCACCTGTACCGAAGCGGAACGGTGCCAGCCTGCCGATAGTTCTTCTCCGGCGCACGATGCCTTCACCCGTCTCCTACAGAGACAGCCTTCCGACACGGAGGCACTGTGGAACGAGGTCACGGATTGTGTTTGCCGTGATTCCGGGTATCTGGTGGTCGACGATACGACGCTCGACAAACCGTATGCGAAGAAGATGGATCTCGTCTATTACCACTGGAGCGGCAAGCACCATCGGGCGGTTCCCGGGATCACGTTGGTCACGCTTCTCTGGACGGACGGCGGGACACTCATCCCGGTGGATTTCCGGATCTACGACCCTGACCGGGACGGCAAGACCAAGAACGATCACTTTCTCGACATGCTGCAGATCGCAAAGGAACGAGGGTTTCAGCCAGAGTATGTCCTGTTCGACTCCTGGTACAGCAGTATCGAGAACCTCAAAGCGATCCGAAGGCATGAGTGGCACTGGCTCACCCGGCTGAAGAAGAATCGGCTGGTCAATCCCGACAAGACCGGGAATGTTCAGGTCCACACCATCGAGATACCTCCCGAGGGTCTGATCGTTCATCTGAAAGCCTACGGGTTTGTGAAGGTCTTTCGGAAAGAGGACCCGGAGGGGAACGAAGACTTCTGGGCAACGGATATCCTCGGCCTGAAAGAAGCGAGGCGAGAAGAACTGGCGAAGAGTGCGTGGAAAATTGAGATCTTCCATCGTGGGGTCAAGCAGTTCTGCGGCGTCGAAAAATGTCAGGCGAGAAAGGCGCAATCACAACGAACCCATGTTCTCATGGCGGTAAGAGCCTTTGTCAGGCTGGAGATCAACAGGATCAAAACCGGAGTGTCATGGTTTGAAGCGAAAGCACAGATCCATCGAGAGGCGATAAAAACCTACATCAGAAATCCGAGGTATGCGCTGGGATAAAACGGGGAAAGGAAAGAGAATGGGGAGG